>CAXTVJ010000008.1:57405-88772 GCA_964247715.1 uncultured Acidobacteriaceae bacterium
GCGCGTGTTTCCGCGCAAGCAACGCACAGACCGCGAAAGATCAGTTCCGACTCGCGCAGCACGCGTTTGCCGAGCGACGCAGGGGCGGGCAAGGGGATTTCCGTCCACGCGATGTCCTCCACCGTGCCGCAGTCATCGCAGATAAAGTGGTTGTGGCGAAGACCCATGGCGTCGAAGCGCGCGGCCCGCCCTTCCGCCGCCACCTCCCGCACCATACCCGCCTGCACCAGATCGCGGAGATTGTTGTAGGTGGTCGCACGCGAAGAACGCGGGTCCAACTGGTTCACCGCTTCGAAGATCTCCACCGCGGTCGGGTGGCTGTTGTGCTCCATCAAGAACGCCATCACCGCGTAGCGCTGCGGCGTGCAGCGCAAACCGCGCTCCTCGAGCGCCTGACGGATCTGTTCGGCCACCACCATGCACTTAGACTATATCTAATCTGAGACTTCGTCCAGAAGAACACCGGCTGGACATCGTTGGCACTGTCCGGAAGCTGTCCGGGTGCGGGTGGCCCGTCTCATTGAAGCTGAGATGGCAGTGCAGCACCTTCCAGGCCCATCGACTCCACCAGCCGGTCCAGCAGCGGCAACTGCGCGGTCAGTATCCTGCCCCGCGCCTCCTCCACCGAGAACCATTCCCCCCGGTCCACCTCCGGAATCTCGATCTCACGGCCCGACCGCGGCGGCCATTCCACCGTGCACGTGTTGCTCTTCAGCAGCGAAGCCTCAAACTTCCCCGCAAACGCCCACGCCGTCACCACCTTGCCGCCCGCCTGCTTCACCGCGCCCAAGAGGCGGAAGGGCCCTTCCGCGCGCTTCCCCGTCTCCTCCAGAAACTCCCGTTCCGCCGCCGCCAGCGCCTCTTCCCCGGCCCCGTACTCACCCTTCGGAATCGACCACGCCCCCAGATCCCGCTTCGCCCAGAACGGCCCGCCCGGATGCACCAGAAACACCTCGAGCTCCCGCCCGTCCAAGCGCCGGGACATCACACGCCGGTACATCAAGAGCCCCGCACTCCGCTTCGCCATCCCTCATCGTGCCACACCCGTCGGCGCCCGCGGGTGCGCCACCGGGCACGCCGCACCCTTCGCTGCCCACTCGCTCACCTTCGCCTCGAAAACGCTCTGGCTCATCGGCACCGGCGTGCGTCCCTCGCCCGGATGCCATCCCCAAAGCACCAGCGGCGTATGCATATGATCGACAATCTGCTCCGGCGTGCGATGCCCGTTCCGCTTCGGATCCTTCAGCAGCTCGCAAAGCTGCCGGTCCGACAATCCCTCCCAGATCATCGGCACCGAGGGCGGCGGCAGCTCCCAGTCCGGCGCTCCCGGCGGCATATGCAGGCCAGCCGTATTGTGGTCCTGATGGCACGTGCCGCAGTGCACCGCGTTTACTCCGTCGCCCGTCGGCCCGCGCTTCACATCCATCACGTGCACATGACTGTCGTCTCCCTGACGGGGATAGTCGCCCGACATGTGGCAGTTCATGCAGCGCGGGTTGCGCAGCGTCGGCACGATCGCCTCGAACGCCGCCGCTGCCTCCGCATCCTTGCGCGCCAGTCCTGGAGCCGGCCCCGCCGCCTGCACGGTTGCCGCACTCCGCGAAGCCCACAACGCCAGCAGCATCAACGCACAAAACGCAGCGCTCAGCACGCCCGGACCCGCCCGCTTCCTCACGCCGAGACCCTCGCCTTCCCCCGCTCACCGAGCGCCGCCTTCACCCGTTCCGGCGTAAACGGCACCTTGCGCAGCCGCGCTCCGGTCGCCGCGAAGATTGCATTCCCGATCGCCGCCGGCACCACCGTGATCGCCGTCTCTCCGGCACCTGTCGCCTCCACATTCGGCGGCGTCACGAACACGCACTCGATCGCCGGCATCTCGTAGTCCAGGTGCAGGCTGTTGTACGTCGTCCAGTCCATCGACGTAATCCTCTGCCGGTCCCACGTCACCTCTTCCACCAGCGTCCGGCTCATCCCCTGCAGCAGCCCGCCCTCCACCTGGTTCCGCAGCCCGTCCGGGTTCGACACCGGCCCGCAGTCGAGCGCAATCGTAAACCGCCGTGGATGCACCTCCCCGCTCGCCAGATCGACCTCCACCTCCGCCACCAGCGCCGCGTACCCGTTCTCCCCCTCATACGCCACGCAGGAGATCCCGCGTCCACTCACCACGCCGGCCCGCGCCGAAGCGCCCGCAACTGAACCGTGCACCGCCTGCCATCCCGCAGCCTTCGCCACCGCCTCAAGCACCCCGCGCGTCCGCGCATCCTTCAGGTGCCGCATCCGGAACGCCACCGGATCGGCCTTCGCCCGCGCGCAAAGCTCATCCATAAAGCTCTCATTCGCAAACGTATTCTGGATCCGCAGCGGCGCCCGCAGCGGCCCGGTAAAGAACGGCGACCTCACCGTATGCGTCACCACCCGCTCGCTCTTGATCGTTCCCTGCCCGCTGCAGGTCCCTTCGATACACCCCGCGACATACGGCGGAACCGTGTTGCTCGGGTTGCGCAGCTTACCCGGCTTCGGCTTGCTCGAAGCCGGATCGAGCGGCTCCGCCTCAAACCCCAGCAGCATCCCGCTGATCACATTCCCCAGCTGGTCGTACCCCGGCCGGTTCCCCAGTGACGCCACCCAGTTCTCCCGGTCCCACACCGCAATGCTCCCGTCCGCCGCCAGCGCCGCGCGATGCTCCACCACGCACGCCGCCCCCAGGTTCTCCCACATCATCTCGTCCTGCCGCGAGAACTGCAGACGCACCGGCCGACCTACCGCCTGCGACAACACCGCCGCGTCGAACGACACCGCATCCGCCCCGTTCAGCCCGTAGCACCCCGACCCCCGCGTATAGATCACCCGCACGCTGTCCACCGGCAGCCTCAGCAGCTTCGCCACAATGCTCCGCGTCGGATACACCGACTGCGTCGCCGACCACACCGTCGCCGCGTCCCCGCGCACATCCGCCACCGCGCACGAGGCCCCTACCGACCCATGCATCTGGTACGGATACACATACCGCGCCCGCACCACCGCGCCAGCCGCCGCAAGCCTCGCCTCCACATCCGCCGAATCCAGATCCACCGCCGTATTCGCCGGCTGCCGCTGCAGATAGTCGAAGAACGTCGCCTGCGCCGGCAGCTCCGGGCCCGGCGTCCACGTCACCCGCAGCCTGCGCGCCGCCACCTCCGCCCCGTACTGCGTCTCCGCCACAATCCCCACAAAATCCTGCCGCACCACCACCTTCACCAGCCCCGCAACTCCCCGCACCGAGCTCTCATCCACATGCGCCAGCCTCGCCCCCATCCCCGTCGGACGCACCACCCGCGCATGCAGCATCCCCGGCACCTTCACATAGTGCAGGTACTCGAACCGTGCCGTCATGATCGCCATGCGGTCCAGCGAAGGCACCGGCTTCCCCAGCACCGTCCACGCCTCCCGCGGCTTCCGCTCCGCCTGCGCATTCAGCGGCACCTCAAACTGCCGCGCCCCGATCAGCTCCTCATACCGCACGCTGCGCCCGCTGCTTGAGCGAATCACGCCGTCCGTCACCGTAAGCCGCTCCACCGGCTCGCCCAGCTTCACCGCCGCGGCCGCCAGAAGATACTCCCGCGCCGTCGCCGCCGCCAGCCCCAGATTCTGCTCGTTGAAGTTCGTCGGCGTCGACTGGCTTCCCGACGTACTCCCCTGGTCCGGCGTCACCGACGTATCGCACTCGATCAGCTTCACCCGCACCAGCGGCACGCACAGCTCCTCCGCCACCAGTTGCGTCTGCGCGGTCAGCATGCCCTGCCCCAGATCGCACTTGCCCGTGTACGCCGTCACCATACCGTCCGCGCCGATCGCCAGCCACGAGTCCAGCTTCTTCGGATCGATGTGCGACTCCCGCGTCCCGAACTGCCGCTCCTGCCCGGCCGCCACAGGCGGCGCGAGCCGCATCGCGCTGAAGCTCACCACCAGCGCTCCGCCGCCCTTCAGAAAACCCCGCCGCGAGACCATCATGTCCTCTTCGTCTCCGCGTACCGACGGATCGCCCGCACTATCCGCGTATGCGTAAAGCACCGGCACAGAATCCCACCCAGCGCATCCCGCATCTCCGCATCGGTCGCCTCGGGATTCACATCCAGCACCGCCTTGGCTGTCAGAATTACCCCGCTCATGCAGAAGCCGCATTGCGCCGCGCCTTCGTCCACAAACGCCTGCTGGATCGGATGCGGCCGCTCCGGCGTTCCCAGCCCGTCCAGCGTCGTAATCGCACCCGTTCCCACCGCGCCCACCGGCTTCACGCACGACCGCACCAGCACCCCGTCCACGATCACCGTGCAGGCTCCGCACTGCGCCATCCCACACCCAAACCGCGGCCCGCGCAGCCCCAGATCATCGGTCAGCACATACAGCAGCGGCGTCTCCGGATCGACGTTCACCGTCTCGCCCCGGCCATTCACCTGCAGCCTGATCTCACTCATCCGGCCCGTCCGCCCCCACGCGTTCCATCACGCCGCCGTCCGCGCTCTGAAGGCAGTCTCTGATGGACGCGGCCCCCCTGTCAAAAGCCGAACCGCGCCACAAGCACTCCGTGCGCAGCGACGCCTCTCACGCTGCGATCCGCCTTTAGACCCAAGGCGCCTGCCCGCCCCGCAGGCCGGATTGCAGGTTCATCCGCCCGAAACACCCGGTCCTACCTGGTCCCGGCTTCCCGCCGGTCGCCGTCGCCGGAGAACCTGGGATACAGCAGCGGCAGCAGATAGAGCGTCAGCACCGTAGCCGTGATCAGCCCGCCGATCACCACCGTCGCCAGCGGACGCTGCACCTCGGCCCCGCGGCTGGTCGCCACCGCCATCGGAATAAATCCCAGCGAAGCCACCAGCGCCGTAATCAGCACCGGGCGCAGCCGGTCCGACGCGCCCTCGCGCACCGCGTCGTCCATCCCGCACCCCTGCTCCCGCAGGCTGTTGATGTGCGAGACCATCACAATCCCGTCCAGCACCGCAACCCCAAACAGCGCGATAAACCCGACACACGCCGAGAGATTGATGTCGAGCCCCCGAATCCACAGCGCCGCGATCCCGCCCACCAGCGCAAATGGGACAATCAGCAGAATCAAGGCCATCTGCTTCGCGTTCCGGAACGTCGCGTACAGCAGCGCCGAGATCAGCAGCACCGAGACCGGAAACACGATCAGCAGCCGCTTCTCCGCCCGCTGCTGATTCTCAAACTGCCCGCCCCACTCAAACCGGTAGCCCGCCGGCAGATGCATCCCCGACATCACCGCCGACTTCGCCGCGGTCACGAAGCTCCCCAGGTCGGTTCCCTCCACGTTTGAGTTCACCACCGCCCGCCGCCGCGCATGCTCGCGATTGATCACCACCGGCCCGCGCACCTGCACGATGCGGGCGATCTGGTCCAGCCGCACCACCTCACCCTGCGGCGTCTTGATTTCGAGCGAACGCAGATGGTCGGGATCGTTCCGATACGCCTCCGGCAGCCGGATCGCGATCGGAAACCGCTCCTCGCCCAGCAGCATCTCCGACACCTGACGTCCCCCGTACAGCGCCTGGATGTCCTCCTGAATGTCCGACACATTCAGGCCGTACCGCGCGATCTCCGCCCGGTCGATCTGGATCTGCAGCTCCTCGCTGCCTTCGATCAGCTCCATCTGCGTCTCGCTCGCGCCCTTCACGCCCGCGATAATCGTCTGCGCCTCATGCCCGAGCTGCTCCAGCGTCTCCAGACTCCCTCCATTCTCCGGCGCAAAGATCTTCAGCGCCAGATCGCCCCGCGTACCCGTGATGGTCTCGTCCATGCGCATCTCCATCGGCTGCGTGAACTCATACGAGACCCCGGGAATCCTGCCCAGCTCCTCCTGCAGCTTCGCGTACAGCGGCTGCCGCTTGGCGATCGACTCATTCTGCACCTTCGACGTAAACGTCAGGTACGCGTCCGTCTCATAGACCCCCATGGCCTCCGTGGCAAGGTCCGGCCGGCCCATCTTGCTCACCACGCTCTGCACCTCCGGGAACCCCATGATGATCCGCTCGATCTGATTCTGGATCGCGATCGACTCATGCAGCGAAATCCCCGGCAGCTTCTTCGACGTAATCACCAGCGAGCCTTCATCCAGCTTCGGCATAAACTCCGTGCCGATCAACTTCAGCGACCCCAGTGCCATCACGATCGCAACCCCGGCAGCGAGAACGATCAGCCGCTCATGCCGGCGCGCCCCTTCGAGCGACTTCGTATACCGTCCACGCAGCCGGTCGAACCATCCCTGCTTCTCTTTCCTTCGCTCGTTCCCGCTGTTCCTCTCGGCCAGCACCTGCGCACGGTGCTTCAACGCGAACGTGCACAGGGTCGGCACCACAAACAGCGCCAGAAACAACGAGCCCGTCAGCGCCGAGATCACCGTCAGCGCCATCGGCCGGAACATCCGGCCCTCCAAACTCTGCAGCGTGAGAATCGGCAGATACACCGCAATGATGATCGCCACGCCGAAGATGATCGGACGCGATACCTCCGCCGCCGCATCCCGGATTACCTCCATCAGCGGCGTCTTGCCATCGCTCCGCTCCAGCCGGTGCATGCAGTTCTCCACCATCACCACCGAACCATCCACAATGGTGCCAAAGTCCAGCGCGCCCAGGCTCATCAGGTTCACCGAGATCCCGAACACCTCCATCCCCAGAAATGCAAACAGCAGCGCCAGCGGAATCGTCGCCGCCACCACCAGCGCCGCGCGCCAGTCGCCCAGAAAAACCAGCAGGATCACCAACACCAGCACCGCCGCTTCCACCAGGTTCTTCTTCAGCGTGTGCGTCGTCGCGTCGATCACCTCCGACTGGTCGTAAAACGGAATCAGCTTCGCTCCCTGCGGCAGCTTCAGATCGGCAATCTTCCGCTTCACCTCCTTGATGATCTGGTCGCCGTTCGACCCGCGCAGAATGATCACCTCGCCCGAGACCGACTCGCCCTTGCCGTCGCGCATGATCGCCCCATAGCGCGGAATCGGTTCATACTTCAGCTCGGCGATGTCCTTCACGTACACCGGCGTCCCGTTCACCGTCGTCACCACGATCCTGCCCAGATCGTCCAGCGATTCCGTCCGCCCGATGCCGCGGATCGTGTACTCCTGCTCCCCATGCTCGATGTAGCTGCCGCCGAAGTTCGCATTGTTGTTCGAGATCGCCATCTCAACCTCATGCAGCGTCAGGTCGTAACGCCGCAGCGACTCCGGATCGACCACCACCGTGTACTGCTTCGTCTCCCCGCCCCACGAGTTCACCTCGCTCACGCCTTCAATCGTCATCAGCTGATACCGAATCACCCAGTCGTGCAGCGTCTTCACCTGCATCAGCGACATCCCCGGCGCATCCACCGTGTACTGATACACCTCGCCGAACGCCGTCGCCATCGGCCCGATCTCCGGATGCAGACCCGCCGGAATGCGCCCCTGAATCGCGTTCAGCCGCTCCGACACCAGCTGCCGCACCAGATAACGGTTCGCCGAATCGTCGAAGATGACCGTCACCATCGACAAATCCAGCTTCGACGTCGAACGCACCGTCTGCAGATCGGGCATCCCCATCAACGTCGTCTCGATCGGGTACGTCACCAGTTGCTCCACCTCGACCGGCGACAATCCCGGGCACTGCACCGTCACCACCACCTGATTGTTCGTCAGGTCGGGGAACGCCTCGAGCGGCAGATGCAGCATCACGGTGATGCCCGCCACCACGATTGCCAGCAGCATGCCCGCCACCAGCCAGCGATTGTCCAGGAGAAAGTCGATCGTTTTTTTCATGCGCCGCTACCCGTCACCGACCGTGCCCTTCAGCAGCTCACCCTTCACCATGAAGGCACCGTTCACCACCACATGATCGCCCGGCTTCAGCCCCTCGATTACCTCCGCCTTCCCCTTCGTGCGCGTCCCCAGCTTCACGATCTGCGCCTTGAAGGTCGTGCCGTCCGCCGTCGTAAAGACCACCTGATTTCCGTTCACATCCTGCAGCGCATCCTCGGGAACGAACAGAGCCGTCCGCGTCTTCGGCCCGTCGATCTGCGCCGTCGCAAACATCCCCGGCCGCAGCTTCGTCGCCGGGTTCCGCGCCGAAATCCGCACCGGGAGCGAACGCGTCGTCGGATCGAGCGTATCGCCCACCCGTTCCACCCGCGCCGGAAACACCGTCTCCGCGTACGCCTGGGTGACGATCTGTGCCTCCGCCCCATTCCGCACCAGCCCGATATCCTTCTCGTTCACCGCCGCCATCACCCATACCGTCGCAAGGTTCGAGACATCGAAGGCGTCGAAACCCGCCTCGATCACCTGCCCCACCGTGATGTTCCGCGCGACCACAACCCCATCGATCGGAGACCGGATCGGAATCAACTCGCGATCGTAGAGCGTCCCCGCCGTCAGCGTGTCCGGCGCAACCTGCAGCAGCTCCGACAGATGCTCGCGTTCCATGTGCACATCCGCCTGCGCATCCGTAAGCGCCTGCTGCGCCTGCTTCAACTCCTGCTCCGCCCGTTGCTTCTCTTCGAGCGACGCCGCCTGCAGCGCATACAGCTTCGCGTACCGGTCCGCCGCCTGCTGCGCAAAGGTCACCGCGCTCCGCTGCCGGTCCGCATCCGCGAACGCCCTCGCCAGCGCTCCCACGGTCTCGTGCACGCTGTCGCTGTGGAGCTGCGCCAGCATCGTACCCCGCCGCACACTCTGCCCCGGCAGCACATACACCGCCGTCACCCGGCCCGCCGCGATCGCCCCCACATGCGACGTATGCGCGTCATCCATCGCCACCTGCGCCGGAACCGTCAGCACCTGCGGCATCGTCCGCGCCTCCACCTCCGCCACCGTGATCCCCGCCTTCGGCTGATCCTCGCGTTTGATCCGCACCGTCCCCGGCTCCGCCTGTCCCTGCTTCCCCTCCCCCGATCCACCCGCGTCACTTGACCCCGACCCGCCCGACCCCGACTCGCCCGACCCAGACCCGCCCTGCTGCGAAGAGCTCTTCGCATCCGGCGCATTCCCGCCCTGCTTCTTCGAGCAGCCCGCCACGCACAGCAGCCCTGTCAACAAAACATCGCGCATCCTCATGGCTGCACTCCCGTCGCCATCTGCAGCCGCACCGCCGATTGATGGAACTCGCCCAGCGTACGAATCGCCATCACCTCTACGTCCAGCTCCGTCCGTTCCGCATCAAGATACCGCAGCAGATCCACGCCTCCCAGCCGGTAGGCCTGCGTCTCGATCTCGAGATTCTGCTTCGCACGCTCCCGCATCCCCGGCAGCGTATCGCGTACGATCTCCGTCTCCCGCCGGTAGCTCTCCTCCGCCGCTTCGATCTCCGCCCGCACTGCAAGCTGCGTCGCCTCCAGCGACGCCCGCGCGACCCGCACCTGCGCCTCGGCCCGCGCGATCTCGCCCTGGTTCCGGTTGCGGAACGGCAGCGGAACCTGCAGCGCCGCGTACGCCGTATTCGCCCCCACATCGCGCTTGTACCCGGCAAAAAAATCCGGGTCCGGAACCCCGTTCGCCCGCTGCAGACGTACATCCGCGTCCGCCGCCGCCACCGCATCCTGCGCCGCCGTCACCTCCAGCCGCTGCGCCAGTGCCGCCTGCAGGTCCACCGCGGGCAACGCCTCCGTGCTGCGGATGTCGTCCGTCAACACCACACCCTTCCGCGTCGGCCGGCCAATCTGCCGGTAGAGCTCCGTCTCCGCCACCGCCGCATCCCGCCGCGCGCCCTGCAGCGAGACAAAGATCCGGTCGCGCTCAATCTGCATCCGGATCAGATCCACCCCGCGCATCGCCCCCGCGTCCACCCGTTCCCGGTGGTACGTCACCATCGCATCCACCGCGCTCATGTCCTCCTCCAGCAACCCCGCGATCTTCCGGTCCGCCACCGCCGTCCAGTACGCCGCGGCGACCTCGGCCGCGATCTGCCGCTTCCGCAGATCGCGCTCCACCTCCGACCGTCGCACGTTCGCCTTCGCCAGCGCCACCCGTTTCCCCCGCTTGCCGTCCAGCTCGAACGTCTGACTCACATAGGCGTAGTCCTCCGTGTCGTTCGCGAACGAGAAGCCGTTATCCCACGGATGGAGATCCTCCGACTGCAGATACAGCCGCGGGTTTAGCCCCAGCCCCGCCTGCCTCACCTGCGCCTGTGCCACCGTCGTCTGCTCATCGGCCACCTGCGCCCGCGGACTCTGCAGCGCCTCGGCAACCGCCTCGTGCAGACTCAACCCCGCATTCGCCTGAGCTCCGGCCTGAGCTCCGGCAAAGCACGCCGCGACAGGAGTCAGCAGAAGAAAAACGCACGCCCGCAGCCGGCACCGCACTGCGCCGCCAAACCCACGGGCCCGTTCCGAATGTATGAAAGACAGCATGAATGGTCTACGCGCTCAGATGCACCCTCGGCGGCCGACGTATCGGCATGAATGCATTGTCATCGAGCCGGTGAAAGCCGCTGTGATCCGGTAGAGACACGCATCGCAGACGTTTGTCTCCACCCCGCTCCCCTCTAGGTCTGCGCGATCACGCGCGTCCACTCCTCCCGTTCCTGGCCGGCCGCCACATGCAGCGGCCAGTGCAGCGTGATGCATGCACCTCCCTGACCGCGGTTGGACGCTTCCACCTCGCCTCCATGCGCCCGCACCACCGCGTGCACGAATGCCAGACCCAGGCCGTGCCCGCGCGAATCCTTCCCTTTCACCCGCTGTTCGAAGACTCTCCCCACCACCGCGGTGTCGAAACCCGGACCATCGTCTTCGACCACCAGACGTGCCTCCCGCTCGCCGGATGCGATCTTGATAAACACCGTACACGATGCGGGAAGATGTTTCAGTTCGTTCTCCAGCAGGTTGGCGAGCACGCGATGCAGCAGCGCCGGATCGGCCGAAACCTCCGCCGCGCCCGCGCTGTGAACCCGCACCTGAATCCCTCGCTCGCTCATCGAAGGCTCATAAAGCGCCGCCATGGCGCGCACCAGACCGTCCAGATCCACGCTCGACCGCGACATACGCAGCGCGTCCGCCTTGGCCTCCGCCACATCCAGCGACGTATTCAGAAATTCAGTCAGCCGATCCAGCTCGTCGATCGCCGAAACGATCGGCTCGGCATCCTCCACCCGCAGCCCGCCCGTCAGCGTCGTCTCCAGCTTGCCGCGTATTGCGGTAAGAGGACTGCGGAGATCGTGCGCCAGCGAGTCGGTGATGGTGTGCAGCTGCGTCACCGTGTTCTCAATCCGGTCCAGCATATGATTCAGCGTCCGCGCGAGGTGTCCCACCTCATCGTTGCTCTTCGTCGTCGGAACCCGGCTGCTCAAATCCGACTGGCCGATCCGCGACGCCGCTTCCGTAATCTCCTGCACATGGCCCAGCATCCGCCGCGTCGCATAAAAGACAATCACGAAGCCCAGCAGCACACTCGCCAGCCAGAGCGTCAGAAACCGCACCCGCAGATCCCGCAGCACATGCAGCTCATCGCGTTCGGACAAGCCGAGATAGATCCTGCTTCCGTCCGCGATCCGCACCGAGGCGACCCGGAACGGAATAGCAAAACCCTTCACCCGTACATCCACGGGAACGTCTTCCTCGGCCCTCGTGGACCGGATCACAGCCAGCGTCGCGGCACCGTCTCCTTCACCCACCCACAGCCGCGCCCGGCCTTCGTCGCCCGCCTGCAGAAAGAACACGGAATCGTTCTCATCCTGCTCCGTCGTCTCCCGTTGCCGGTTGGGAACCTCCCGGCTCGCAAGCTCCGCCACCTCGCCCACCACACGGCTGTACAGCGTGTCCTTCGGCGTGCGCTCGGCGACATCGCCCAGCGTTTCCACCTCCCCGGACAACCACGCATCGCTTCGCCGCTGGATGTCGTTCGCCACAAACCGGTGCAGCATCGCAAACACCAGCATCGTGCCCACCGCGAAGGCAAGCGTCGCCCACAGAGAGATCCGCCACGCCGCGCTGCGCATCGTCCGGCTAGTTACCGTTGAGGACATATCCGATACCTCGCAATGTCTTGATCAACGGCTCCCGCCCTTCCGTGTCGATCTTCCCCCGCAGACGGTAGATGTGCACATCCACTACATTCGTATCCGGCTGGATCCTCATCCCCCACACCTCCGCAAGCAGCATGGAGCGCGTCACCACCCGGCCCGCATGGCGGCACAGATACTCCAGCAGAACGAACTCCTGCGGACTCAGATTGATCACTTCCCCGGCTCGCGTCGCCCGCCGTTTCAGCATGTCCAGTTCCAGGTCGCTCACGCGAAGACGGGCGTCTTCCGCCGCAGTCCCGTTGCGTCGCACCAGGTTGCGCATCCGCGCCAGCAGCTCCGCCACTGCAAACGGCTTCGTAAGATAGTCGTCCCCACCGAGTTCCAGCCCCTTCACCCGATCATCGACCGAGCGCCGCGCGGAAAGGATCAGCACCGGGCTGCTCACCCCCGACCGCCGCATCTGCAGAATCAAATCGATTCCGTCCTGGTCCGGCAGCCCGAGATCCACGATCATCCCCTGGTACACATGCGTGGACACAAGCTGCGTGGCCGTCTTCGCGTCCTCAGCCGTATCCACCTCATACCCGGCCTCGAGCAGCGACTGCTTTACGAAGCCTTGAATCTCGAGTTCATCCTCGATCAGGAGAAGTCGCATAGGACATCGTATGCCAGTCCAGGGCTCTGCTTCCGGCTGCCAAAGAACCACAGGCATGACGATTCGTTCATCTTCAGGCGTCCATCGGAATTCAAAGCGGGTACCTTGAAACCCGCAACACGCCTCGCGCTCGATGCGCGGACAAAACACCCGGCACGCAGCCTCGCGAATGCGCGCATGAATGAATCGTCACGCTCTCCCCCTTCGCAGGGTGCTATCAACAAGTTGAACTTCTCGTCTCATCAGAGAGTGAAACGGCCTCGCTCACAGCGTATGAACAACGTACGGAAAATCCGGTTGAGACAAGCCTTCACGGACTCCATGCCGCTCCCCGCCGCGCTCGAAGCGCACCTGCAACAGGCACTCGTACGAGTCCTCCAGAATCCCGGCAGCATGATCCGGCCCGAGATCGTCCTCGACCTCGCTCTCGGCTACGGAGTGCCCGAGACCGCGGCCACCGAGATGGCCATCGCTCTCGAATACTTCCACACCGCCTCCCTCCTCTTCGACGATCTTCCCGCCATGGATGACGCGCTCGAACGTCGCGGCACCCCCTGCATCCATCTCGAGTTCGGCGATGCCGGCGCCATGCTCGCCGCGCTCGCGCTCATCAACCGCGCCTATGCGCTCACCTGGAGAGCCGCGGCAGCCGCAACCCCGGACACCCAGCGTCGCGCCCTGCAGTACCTCGAAGGCCATCTCGGCTTAAACGGTCTGCTCAACGGTCAAAGCATGGATCTCCACTACGCCTCCCTGCCCCAGAATCGAAGGACCACCGAACGGATCGCCATGGGCAAGACCGTCTCCCTCATGCGCCTCACCCTCGTTCTGCCGGCCATGCTCGGCAGTGCTTCCGAAATTCAGTTGCATCTCCTCGAGCGCCTCGCTCTCTTCTGGGGACTGAGCTATCAGATCCTCGACGATCTCAAGGATCTTCGCCAGGGCGCGCGCGCAAGCGGGAAGACACCCTCACGCGATCTTGCCCTCGGCCGCCCCAATCTCGCCCTCACCCTCGGTATCGAACGCGCCTCCGAGCGACTCGTACGCCTCATCCGCCTGGGCGACCGAACCCTGGATCGTCTCGTCGCCGTTCGGCCTCACGTCGCGTTCCTGCGCATACTCCGCACGGAACTCGGGAACGAAGCGTCCCAGCTCACCCAGTCCGTCTGTGCTCCCGCATGCGGCGGCGCACGATGATCTTCCTCAAGCTCATCGTCACCAATCTGCTGCGCCATCGCATACGTTCGCTCATCAGCATCGCCGGCATCGCCTTCAGCGTAGCCGCCATGCTCACCGTCGTCACCATCCTCCAGGGAGCCGTCGCCATGTTCTCCGGTATCCTCTCCAGCGACAGCCAGATCATCGTCTTTGAACGCAACGTCTCGGACCTCTTCTTCAGCAGCGTTCCCGCGCTGGCCGTCCAGACCATCGCTTCCTGGCCGATCGTCGAACATGCCGACCCCGTCCTCTTCGGCATGGTCTCCAGCAGCGACCATCCCATCATCACCTGCTTCGGCATCACCGGGGCCGACGCGCGGCTGCGCAAAGCCACCTGGATACAGGGCGACCGATCCGCCTTCGGCAAAGACCCGGACGGCGTCGTGCTGGGCCGCCGCGCCGCGGAGTTCATGCACACCGCCCAGGGCGATCCCGTGCAGATCGGCCATGGCACCTTTCACGTGGCCGGCGTGATCCAGACCGCTAACGGCTTTGAGGATGGCGGCGTCTTCAGGCCGCTCTCAGCGGCGCAGACCTTCTTTCACAAGGAGAAGTCCTCCTCCGTCATCACCATCAGGCTCCACCGCAAAGAGGACGTCGCCAATTTCAAGACCATGGTGCGCCGCCAGTTTCCCAACCTCGTCGCCCTTGAAGACGACGAGTTCACGAGCAGCTACTCACAGTTCAAAATCCTTAGAGCCACCGCGTGGGCAGTCGGCGGCTGCGGTCTCCTGCTGGGCGGCCTCGGTGTCGCCAACACCATGATCATGTCCGTCTTCACCCGCATCCGTGAGATCGCCATCCTGCGCGTCAACGGATTCTCAAACGGCCAGATCGCCGCCATGATCCTCGGAGAATCCGCCTTTGTCTCCACCACGGGGGCAGTCGTCGGTCTGCTTCTCGGCACCCTCTTCCTCTTCGCGCTCAAGCTCATCCCGGCGCTTCATGGCTACGTGGAAACCTCCGTGCAGCCGCTGGTCATAGCCGTCGTCATGCTGCTCGCCCTGCTCACCGGCGTCGCCGGCGCCCTCTATCCCGCCATCTACGCCATGCGCATCCGCGCGGTGGAGGCACTGCGCTTCGAATGATCCCTTCAAACACCATCGCGACCCCGCCCGTCGTCCTCCACGCGGAGGATGTCTGGAAAAGCTACGACGACGGTGCGATCGCCGTCCTGCGCGGCGTCGACTTCACCGGCTTTGAGGGCGAAACCATCGCCCTCTGCGGACCTTCCGGCTGCGGGAAGAGCACGCTGCTGCATCTGCTCGGCGGATTGGACGAACCGGACCGCGGCCACATCTCCGTCAACCGCCGCGAGCTGAGCCGCCAGCGCAGCCCCCTAAATCTGCTCCGGCATGAGGTCGGCTTCGTCTTCCAGCTGCATCATCTCATCCCCGACCTCACCCTTGAAGAAAACTGCCTCATCCCCACCGTCGCTGCCGGCCTCGATCGCCGGGCCGCCGGCGCCAGGCTCCGCGAACTCACCCGCCGCACCGGCCTCAGCCATCGTCTCGGCTCGAAGATCCAGAAGTTGTCCGGAGGCGAGCGGCAGCGGACCGCCCTCTGCCGCGCCCTGATGAACAAGCCGCGCATCCTGCTGGCGGACGAGCCCACCGGTTCGCTCGACGAAGCCGCCAGCGCAGTCGTCTTCAACCTGCTCCTGGAAGTAGTGGCCAGCGAAGCCGTCACCCTGGTGATGGCCACCCACGATCGCGGCCTCGCCGCCCGTTGCGGCCGCATCATCGAGATGCACGACGGGAGAATCCATGAGCCTCTCTAGCTCTCCCGTGTTCGTCCTGCGTGCCGGCGCGGCGGATGGTGCCCGACAAAGTCCAGCTCCGCCGTCCGCGCCTTCGATCGCCGGCAGACGCGTCATGGCCGCAGCCGCATGGCACAGCCTGCTCTGGCTCACAGTCGCCAACGGCATCGGTGTCCTGCTCGCGGCCATGCTGCTCATGCCCCGCATCGACATGTATCTCGGTCCATGGACCTACGGCCGCTGGATGCCTGTTCACCTCAACCTGCAGCTCTACGGCTGGTGCAGTCTTCCGCTCGTCGGCTTCCTCTTCGCCGTCTACGGAGTCCGGCGCGAGCCCTTTGCACGCTGGGCGTCGCCTGTTCTCTGGCTCTGGTCCATCGCCCTCGGCGCGGGAGCCCTCACCTGGCTCAGCGGCCACTCCAGCGGCAAGCTCTTTCTCGACTGGACCGGCTATCCCCGCGTGCTCTTCCCCTGCGCGCTGTTCTGCCTGTGGGGCCTGCTCACCGCAACCTTCGCAGCCGACCTCCGCGCCGGCACCAGCCTCCACCCGGCCGCGCGCACGCTCCAGCTTGCGGGCCTCGTCCTGCTGCTCCTCGTCCCGGCTCTCATCTACATCGCCTCCAGCCCTGCGCTCTATCCGCCCATCAATCCCGACACCGGCGGCCCCACCGGCGCCAGCCAGCTCGAGTCCACGCTCGTCATCCTCGCCATCCTGCTGCTGCTCCCGTTCGGCATCAGCCGTCGCAAGCTTCCAGCCTCACGAGCCATCCCCGCCGCCTGGATCGTCTTCCTCGCGGAATCTCTCCTCTGTCTCGCACTCGGCAGAGCCGACGTCAGTCATCGCCGGCCCACGCAATGGATCAGTCTCGGCAGTCTGCTCATCTGGATCCCTCTCACCCCCGCCTACTACGCCGCCTTCCTCTGGCACGCAAACACCCGGCGCTGGCGCGTCGCCTTCCTGGGCTGGTGGTCCCTGCTCGTGCCTACGGGATGGATGCTCTTCCTTCCCGGCGTCCTCGACCGCTTCAAATTCACCGATGGCCTGGTCGCCCACTCGCTCCTCGCGATGGCTGGCTTCGTCTCCAGCCTCCTCATCTTCGTTCTCGTCCAGATCATGGGAGAGGATGGCTGGATCTTCAACCGCGCCTGGTCGTTCTCTCTCTGGCAGTTCAGCGTCGCGGCCTACGTCGCCCTCATGTTCTTCGCCGGCTGGCGCGAGGGCATCGACCCCGCCTTTTCCATCGTGCCCGGGCTCCTGCGCAACGGCATCTACGCGCTCCGGCTGCTTCTCGGCATCTTCCTCCTGGTCGCCTCCCTCGCATGGTTCCGCGACGCCTTCACCCTCTTCGCCGAGATCGACGCTTCCTCCCGGCAGCTCCATCCGGTGAGCCGATGAAGCGCTCACTCCTCCTCCAATGGCAGCTCCTCACCGCACTCTCCGACACCGCGACCGGTCTCCTCCTCATCGCCGCACCGCAACTCACCCTCCGCTTGATGAAGCTCCACACCCCCGTCTGCGCCCTTCCCTTCCTCTCCTGGATCGGGGTCTTCGTCCTCTCGGTCGGTGCCGCCTGTCTCTACGGAGCTTTGCTGGCCCTCCGGAACACCTCACCGGACAAGCTCGAAGTCGTCTGGCTGCTCACCGCCATCACCCGCGGTCTCGTCGCGTTCTTCGTTCTCGCCAAGGTCGCCGCCGGAGCGCTTGAGCCCGCCTGGTCCACCGTCGCCGTCATCGACGGAGCCTTCGCCCTGCTGCAAGGCGCGGGTCTGGCAGGAGGCTGGCTGCGCCATGTTCACGACTAAGCTCAGGCACCTCGCCTCCGGGTGGCGCGGCATCAGCCTCGTCGCCACGACCTGTGTCTACTTCCTGATCTTCGCGCAGTTCGCCTTCCTCAATCGACTCGGCCAACTCGGCATCGCCGATGCCAACCTGCAGATCGTCATGGCCGCCATGGCCTTCGGCGGCATCGGCTTCAGCCTCCTTCCTTCGCTCAAACCCTTCCAGGCCCTGCCCCGCCTGCGCCTGCAGATCTCCTTCCTCCTCTGCGCCGCGGCCGCCGCGCTCACCCGGCTTCCGCTCGATCTGCCCGCCGCCATCGCGCTCGCCTTGCTCATCGGGGCCGGCCTCGGTTTGCTCACCGTCACCCTCGTTGCCAACCTGCGTCTCTGGATCGGTGCCGGCGATGGCCTCTGGAAAGTCGGCCTCGGCACCGGCATCGGCTACTTCATCTGCAATGTCCCCGCCCTGTTCACCGCTACGCCCGCGGAGCAGGCACTCACCTCCGCCCTTCTCTGCCTCTTCGGCGTCCTCGCCGCCTCGAAGACCACCTCGCCCGAGGCCGTCCTGCCACGCGCAATCCCGGCGAAGCCGTCCTCCTTCGCCATTGTCCTCGTGGCCTTCACGGCGCTCGTTTGGCTCGATTCAGCGGCCTTCTTCATCATCCAGAACACGCCTTCCCTTAAGGCCGGCACCTGGCAGGGAACGCTTCATCTCTGGGCCAACGGACTCATCCACCTTACGGCTGCCCTCGCCGGCGCGTTTCTCCTGCGCCGTCGCGGAGTCTCCTTCGTGCTTGGCCTCGCCGTGCTTGCGCTGGCGGTCGCCTGCCTCCTCCTGCGGCAGCCGGACCAGGTCCTCCTCGCCTCGCTCGTCTACCCGGTGGGCGTCTCGCTCTACTCCGTCGCCCTGGTGGCCTGGCCCTCGCTCCTCGCGCCGTCGGCCTCGCCCCAAAAGCGAGCCTTCCACGCCGGCCTCCTCTACGCCGTCGCCGGCTGGTTCGGCTCCGCCATGGGCATTGGAATGGGCCAGCATCTCAGGCAGGTTCCCGTCGCCTTCGTGCTCTTCGCCGTCTTGCTGATCCTCGGGCCGGCCACGTTCCAGACCATTCGCCGCCACCAGCGTCAAACCGCGTTCCTCGGCGTGGCTCTCGCCGTCGCGTACGCCATCGATCTCGCATCCTCAGCCGCGGGTCGCCCCGACCCACCCGGCACCGCCGCCGAACGCGGACGGCAGGTCTACATCGCGGAAGGCTGCATCCACTGCCACTCGCAGTACGTCCGGCCAGGCTCCCGAGATGACCTGCTTTGGGGACCCACCCAGACCATCGCCGAGCTGCGTTCTCAGCATCCCCCGCTCATCGGCAACCGCAGACAGGGGCCCGACCTCTCCCAGATCGGCGGCCGCCGCTCCCCCCTCTGGCTCGAAGCTCATCTCATCAGCCCTCGCAGCCTGAGCCCCGCCTCCTTCATGCCCTCCTCCAGCTATCTCTTTTCCCGCTCGGAGCGCGGCAACGATCTCGTCCAATACCTCGCCGGCCTCAAGAGCCCGCGCTACGCGGAACACATCGCCCTCGAACAGCGCTGGCAGCCCTCCGCAGCCGGCCTCGCCACCGCCAGACCGGAAGCAGGTGCCCACCTCTACGGCCTCTACTGCGCCACCTGCCACGAAGCCTCCGGCGCGACCCGAACCACGTGGCGGACGCAGTTCAAACGTCTTCCGCCAAACCTGCGCACCGGTCCCTGGCTTGACGTGCCCTCCGCTCCTGAGACCAGCGAGGATCGTCTTCTGCGCCTCGCCCGCATCGTCAAGTTCGGCATCCCGGAAACCAACATGCCCGGCCACGAGTACCTGTCCGATGAGGACACCTCCTCCATCGCTCTCTGGCTCAACCAGACCGTGCTTCCGCCAGTCCAGACCGTCCGCATCAGCAACCCCTCAGGAGAAAACCGATGAAACGCTTTGCCGCATCCGCCCTCGCACTCCTCTTTGCCCAGACCGCGTACGCCCAGCATCAATCCTTCGCCGTCAACCCGGACACCAGCGAGGTCAGGATTACCCTCAAGACCAACCACGAGATCGTTAACGGCACCTTCCACGTCCAATCCGGCTCGATCGACTTCAGCCAGAGTGCTCCAGGCATGGCGGGCAGCGTAATCGTCGGCGCCGCAAGCGGAAAGACCGGCAACGACAGCCGCGACAGGAAGATGGACAAGGACATCCTCAAGGTCGACCAGTACACCACCGTCACCTTCGCCCCGAAGTCCCGCACCGGAACCATCGCTCCCGCGGGAGACTCGACGATTCAGGTCAGCGGCGTCTTCACCCTCCTCGGCACGCCCCATGACATGACGATCCCCATGCAGGTCCACATCGAAGGATCGAGGGCAACCGTCAAGTCCCATTTCGTCATTCCTTACGTCCAGTGGGGCCTCAGGAACCCGGGCTTCATGATCTGGAAAGCGGAGAACGACGTCGACATCGATCTCAATCTCGTCGGCCGGCTTTCCAACTGACCAGCCCCGCGCCTTTGGAAGCGCGCGCACCGCGGCCTGTAGAATCGCATTACCGCCACGCGTAGAGGAGTCCGCCGCCAGGCGCCGCTCGCGTCGCAGAGCGCCCGCGCACCTGCAATCGTCCCCCGCGACGGCCTGGAGTCGTTTCCTGATGTTTCGCGGCGCCACCCGAACAGCGATCCTGCCCATTGCCACCCTGCTGATCGCGTTGCTTCCTTGCTCCGCCCTGCCTGCACAGGTTGCCGCACACCTGGTGGTCGGTGTCCTCCTCGACCCGTCAGGCGCTCCAGTCTCCGGCGCGCGCATCGAGGCGGATGCACCCGGCCGGCACGCCGCAGGCCTCTCCGGACCGGACGGCCGTTTTGCGCTGTCTGTCCCCGCGTCCGGAAAGTACACCGTCCACGCGGAGTCCACCGGCCTTGCTCCCGTAACCCGCAGCGTCGTCCTCAGCGCAGGCAGCACAAACCTGACCATCAGGTTTGAGCGCCTGTCCTCCGTCGATCAGCAGGTAGTCGTCAGCGCCGACGTCAGCCAGATCGACCTCAGCAATCCCGACCCGTCGCAAGAGGTGCTCGTCCGCGAAGAGCTGCTCGACGCCAATCCCGGCCGTCCCGGAGCCCCCATCTCCATCCCCGGCCTTCCGATCGAGACCGCCTCCGGCGGCATCAAGGCGCCGCAGTACTTCGCGCCCGGCGTCGCCGGAGATCACGGCGAACCCATCGCCCAGTACCTCGCCGTCGGCGGCTTCCTCCTGCCCAACAATCTCTCCGCCAACGCCCACGGCAACGGCTACGCCGACCCCAACATCTTCGTCTCGGCCGCTCTCGGCAGCGTCTCCACCGAGGGCGGCGCCTACAACGTCCTCGAGGGCGACCACTCCCTCAACCTCGCCGCAACCTACGGCCTGCGCCCTCTGCTCCATCGCTCCATCACCCTCACCGGCGACTACCGCGACCTCGACGCGACCCTCGCCCTCGCTCCGTCCGATCCGGCCAGAAAGGAGTGGCTCGCCCTCGAAGCCAACTACGGCAACGGCCTCATGCTCACCCTCGAGCATCGCCGGCAGTACAAGTTCAACGGCTGGCGGGTCCTCGACGCCGGCAACCATGAACTCACCCTCTTCACCGACGGCTACTACGGCCACTCCCACGAGGGCAATCTCGTCCCCATCGGCTTCGGCGTGCAGGTCCGCGACACCGTCGACCCTCGCCAGATGGACCAGACCCACACCTTGATCCTCGCCGCCAACGATCGATGGAAGCCCTCCACCCGCGATGAGGTCGCGCTCTCCGCCTTTTTCCGCACCTACAATCTCGCGCTCTTCTCCGACTTCGGCGAAGGTCTCATCCGGCAAAGCGAGTTCCGCACCGTCGAGGGCGGAGAAGCCCGCGAAACCCACACCTTCACCGCATCGCTCCACGCCATGGCCGGCGTCCTCTACAACGAGGACGACCTGCGCAACGATAATCTCGATCACTTCCTTGCGGACGCGCCTGAAGTTTACGGTTCCTTCGTCAAGGTGCTCGCCAACAACATCACCCTCCGCGAACTCGCGCCTTACGCCGCCGCCGACTTCGACCTCGGCACACACCTTCACCTCTACGCCGGCCTGCGCAGCGATGACATCCAGTTCCTCAACATCGACAAGATCGACATCGCCATCTCTTTCAACACCCGGAAGACCTTCGAAAACCCGAAAGCCACCCTCGCATGGTCCCCCGGAAGCGGTCCATCCCACGGGCTGCCGTCCGCCTCCTTCAGCCTCGGGCAGGCCTTCTTCACCGAAGACCCGCGCACCCGGGTGGCACCCTCGGCCGGCGGCGCCGCCGTCCCCTTCGACCCGCTCGAACGCTCCCACTCCGAGCAGCTTGCGCTCGAGAAGATCGTCCACGCCACCGAGTTCCGCCTCACCCTCAGTCGCACCACCACCACCGCGACCCTCGCCAAGATCGACCCCGACAATGGCTCAGCCGAAGACCTCGGCCCCGGCACCATCAAGTTCCTCACGGCGAACATCCGTCATCAGTTCAGCTTCGGCACCGCCCAGGCTATTCTCTCGAAGGCCGACGCGCGTCTCGCCTCCTTCAATGGCGTGCCGGGCACCGTGGTCCCCGAAGCCCCGCGCACCATCTTCGACGTCCTCACCACACTCGACAAGCTGCCCCTCGGCCTGCACGCGCGTGCCGAATACGAGTACGTCGGCCACAAGTTCCTCGATGTCGGCAACCCCGACCACCCTCGGCAGTACGAAGCCATCCCGGTCGGCGAAACCCGTGTCGCCTTCGTCCGCTCCTTCCTCGATGAGCGTCTCGAACTCGGCCTCGACGGCCTCGTCGCCCGCGGCTACACCGGCCAGACCACCGAAACCTTCGACCCCGCATGGAGCGTCGCCGCCGCCGCAACCAGCCTTCCCTACTGCGCCGCCGGCTCCGGCCCCAGCGGCCTTTCCGGCGACTTCGACTGCGGCACCGTAGAACGCGCCGTCGGCATCCGCATGGTCTCGTGGATCGGCGGATCCGTCTCGTGGAGATTCGGCGTGACACACTAGCCGTCGTTCTTCCTGACTTCCGCTTTCACCTTCCAGCGCGAGGACAAAGCGGCCAGCTTGTCGTCCATGCTTGCCTGCGGAGCCGCCACACGCGGAGCCGGTCCCACCTGCGGCCGCGCACTGGGCTTCTGCACATGGTCTCGTCGAGGAACGTCCGCCCGAGGTGTGGGCCGGAACGTGGACCGAGGCGTACCCGTTGCGACGGGCAGAAGAGCCTTCATCGAGAGCGCGATCCGCTTTGTCTGCACATCGACCGAGAGAACCTTCACCTTCACGATCTGCCCTGCCTTCACCGCCTCGCTCGGGTCCTTGATAAAGCGGTTTGAAAGCTCCGAGACATGCACCAGCCCGTCCTGGTGAACGCCGATGTCGACGAACGCGCCAAACTTGGTCACATTCGTGACCACGCCTTCCAGAATCATCTCTGGCTGCACATCCGCCAGCTCACGAACGCCTTCATGGAACGCAGGCGCAACGAACTTGTCGCGCGGGTCGCGCCCCGGTTTCCGCAGCTCCTCCAGAATGTCGTTTACCGTGAACGCGCCAGCCGCAAACCTGCTCCGATCCAAACCATCCAGAACCGCCGGCCTCGCGATCACCTCCGCCACCGAGGTCCCCAGCGTAGAGGCGATCTGCTCCACCAGCGCATAGCTCTCCGGATGCACCGCCGTCGCATCCAGCGGCTGCGAGCCGCCGCGAATGCGCAGGAATCCCGCCACCTGCTCGAAGGTCTTCGCCCCTACGCCGCTCACCTTCTTCAACTGCGTACGCGAAGTAAACCGCCCGTTTTCATCGCGGAACTGCACGATGTTCAACGCCATCCGTTCCGTGATGCCCGCAACATACCGCAGCAGCGTCCACGAGGACGTGTTCAGATCCACCCCGACCTTATTCACGCACGACTCGATGGTCGCCTCGAGCGTCTGCTGCAGCTGCCGCTGATCTACATCGTGCTGATACTGCCCTACCCCGATCGCCTTCGGATCCACCTTCACCAGCTCCGATAAAGGATCCTGCAGACGCCGCGCAATCGAGATCGCCCCGCGCACCGTAAGGTCCAGATCCGGAAACTCCTGGCGGGCCACATCGGACGCCGAGTACACGCTCGCCCCCGACTCCGAAACCATCACCTTGAAGATCCCCGTCAGGTTCTGCTCCGCCAGAAAGTCGCGGACAAACGCGTCCGTCTCCCGCGAGGCGGTCCCGTTGCCGATCGCAATCGCCATCACCCGATGCGCGCGGACAAGCTGCGCCAGCGTCTGGGCCGCCTTCGCCGTCTGCCCGGTGTGAGGATAGATCACGTCCTGCGCCAGAAACTTGCCGGTCTCATCCACCACCGCCACCTTGCATCCCGTCCGCAGCCCGGGGTCGATGCCCAGTACCGCGATCGGACCCGCCGGCGCGGCCAGCAGCAGATTGTTCAGGTTGTCGCGGAACACCTGGATCGCGTCCAGATCCGAACGCTTCTTCAGCTCCAGCCGCAGCTCTCCCTGGATGCTGCTCGAAAGCAGACGCGTCCACGAGTCTTCGATCGCAAGCTCCAGCTGCGGCGTCCACTCGCCCGTGGGGCCCAGAATGTGTCTCCGCTGAATGCCATGCGCACGCGCCGCATCGCACTCGATCAGGAAGTACAGAACAGACTCCGCCTCGCCCCGCCGAATCGCCAGCATGCGATGCGAAGGAATCGTCTTCACCGGCTCGCGAAAGTCGTAGTACATCTTGAACTTTTCCTGCGGATCGTTCGCGTCCATCGTCTTGTGGCTGACGACCACGCCCTCCTCGTGCAGCATCTGCCGCAGCGCCTTGCGCAGGTCGGCCGTCTCCGCGATCCGCTCGGCAAGAATGTGCCGCGCGCCTTCCAGCGCCTCCTCGATCGACGCCACCTGCTTTTCAGCGTCCACAAACCCAGCCGCATAACGGAACAGCGGCTCCGGCCCGGGCTGCTGCGACCAGATCCGATCCGCCAGCGGCTCCAGACCGCGCTCCCGCGCGATCGTCGCCTTGGTGCGCCGCTTCGGACGATACGGCAGATACAGATCTTCAAGCTCGCCCCGGTCGAGCGTCGCCTCAATCTTCGCGCGCAGCTCATCGCTTAGCTTGCCCCGCTCGCCGATCGACGCAAGGATGGTCTCGCGACGGCTCAGCAGCTCGCGAAAGTATGCCAGCCTGTCTTCGATCAGCCGGATCTGCACCTCATCCAGCGCGCCGGTCGCCTCCTTCCGGTAACGCGCGATAAAGGGCACAGTACCGCCCTCATCGAGCAGAGTGATCGTCGCCACCAGCGACGTGCGCGCGATGCCGATCGACGCAGCCAGGTGCGCAAGGATCTCCGGGGGAAGTGTCTTCACGTCAGTCATGTTCAACATCCATGGTAGCTGCGGAAGGGAGGGAAAACGGGCTCCCCGAATCGACAGCTCCTGCATCGGTCCTGCTCTTCGCTCGGTACATCCCGCTGCGCAGAGGACGCGCGGCCGGGCTGCCCGCTTCCGCGATCAGCGGGCTTGCTGGCCCATGGCGTGACATACCGGGCCGGCGCGGCGAGCTACAGAAGATCGCCGTCGGAGAGGCCAGAGAGCAGGCTGCCCGGCTCCTGAATCGCCGTGCTAAACTCCCGCATGCCTCTCATTCTCATTCTCGTGATCGTCTTACTGCTCGTCGCTGGCGGGGGCTACTATATGGGTCCCGGCGTCGGCTACTACGGCGGTGGAACCGTCGACATCCTCATCGGCCTCGTCATCGTCTACCTGCTCTTCGGACGAGGACGCTCGCGCCTGTAGCGGATGCCGGAGCAGGCTCTTCTAAACGCGCCTCTCACCCTCACCGGCTGCATCCGGCCCGGCATCCCGGCGGCGCCGTCCATTCCCCTCGTGCTCGCACCAGAACGGCAGGGAAAGCGCGATCCGCCGAATCAACCATTCACCGGGAGTCGTATTCGGCGCTCGGAGGGTCGATCACATGGAGAGAAATGGTGACCATCTCGTTGCCATCCATCTTCGCAACGAGGATGCAGGGCCGCTGGAGATCGCCCGAAGCCGCAATCGTCCAGGGCATGAGACTCGTGTCTTGCCTGTGAGTGAACTGGCGATCCTGCATCATCATCACCTCAGCAACAATTTCGGCCGCGACCCGATCTTTCACAACACAACTTCCGGGCCATCTCCGGCGCTGGCGAACTCCTGAGGCGGCGCAGAAGTGCGGCAATCCTCCCCTCAATGGCTGAGTCAACTGTTCTCATTGGTGCCCGGGGGGGGACTTGAACCCCCATTCCCAAAAGGGCGACGGATTTTAAGTCCGCTGTGTCTGCCGATTCCACCACCCGGGCAAGCCTGCACGCACTCCCGCTATGCTATCCCAGCGAGCGATCCGCCCTAAGACTTCGGCGGCCCGTACACCTGCCGATAGATCTCCCGGTTCCGCAGAATCGCCTGAACATACTCCCGCGTCTCCGAATACGGAATCGACTCCACAAACTCCGGCAGATCCTTGTAGTCGCCCGAAGCCATCCACTGCCGCACCGGCGTCTCGCCCGCGTTGTACGCCGCGAGCGCATACTCCGGAGTGCCCCCGAACTCGTCCAGAACCGACCGCAGATTGCGCGTCCCCAGTTCCAGATTGACCGAAGGATTCAGCAGCTCCGCCGTGTCGAAGTGCTTCATTCCTTCCTTCTTCGCGTTTTGCTTGCCGGTCGATGGAATCAGCTGCATCAGCCCGTACGCATGCGCTCCGCTTACCGCGCCCGCGTTGAACTCCGACTCCTGCCGGATCAGCGACGCCACCAGATACGGATCCAGCCCGTTCCGCTCCGAGTCCGTCACCAGGTCGCTCCAGTACGGCTGCGGAAAGATCAGCCGCCAGTAACTCGTCGGCACCTCCTTCACGGGCAGCGCGAAGAACGGGATTCCCGACTTCTTCATCGACTGCAGCGTCCGCGTCACCTCGCCATACGACGCAAAAATCTGAGCCTGCGCCAGCGCGCCCCACTCGCCCGAACCCGAAGCCGCCGCAATCTCCGGCGCAATGTACTCATTCAGCGCTGCATTCGCCAGCAGCTTCGCCTTGATCACATGCGGATCGTTCTCGGGCACCACATCCGTCAAGTCCGGCACCCCCAGATGCCGCACCGACCCCAGCGCCGCCGTCTCCCCCACCTGCGGCTGCTGCCCCAGCACCGCCAGCCGCTGTCGCGCCAGCAGCCCGTAGTAATAGTTCGTATAGTTCGCGTCCACCGACCGGTAATACGCCGCCGCATGCGCGAAGTCGTGCTCCTCATCCTCGTACATGCGCCCGCGCCAGTAGAGCGCCGCCGGCACCTCGGTCCCCGCGCCGTACCGCATCACCTGCTCATCCATCAGCCGCGCTGCTTCGCTGTAGTTCCGCAGCCGGTAGTTCATCCACGCCTCGCGCCAGTGCGCCGAGGGCGCATACAGGCTGTTCGGAAACCGCTCCACGAGCAGCTTGTAATGATAGATCGCCTGCGGCATATCGTGCGTCAGCAGATACATGTTGCCGCCCGAATACAGCGCCTCCTCCGTCCACCGGCTGTGCGGAAACTGCTGCACCATCTGCGCAATCTCCGCGTCATGGCCCGCGCGGTCCTTCTCATTGCGCGAGATCTCCGCGTACAGATACATCTTCAGCGCCGCCGTATCGTCGTTCGTCACCGGCAGCTTGTCCACATCATGCCGGCTCAAGTGCTTCAGCTTCAGATCGCAGTTCGCCGCATAGATCGCCAGCCCGTCCCGGTCCGCCTGCGAGAGCGTCGGATCGTTCTTGATCGAGTCGTACTCCGTCTCCGCCTCGGTATACCGCTTCGCGTTATACAGCTGATCCGCGTGCACCTTGCGCTCCGCCGCGCTCGGCCCCGCGCCGATCGCCATCAGCGCCGTCCGCGCCTGCGTCGCCTCATACGTCAGCGGCTGGTTGTCGAAGACCTGCCTGTACAGCGCGATCCCCTTCGCCAGCTGTCCGCTCGCCTGGTAAGCCCGTGCCAGCGCCAGCTTGAAATCCGCATGCTCCGCCTCCGGCATCCCCAGCAGCGGCTCCAGAATCCGCACCGCGCTCGGCCCATCCTTCGCCTGCAGATACGTATCCGCCAGCAGCACCGGTGCCCCCGCGTCGAATACGCTGTCCGGGTGCCGCTGCGCAAAATTCGTCAGCAGCGGAACCGCCTCGCCGTAATGCTGCTCGTTGATCAGCGCCTGCGCCCCGAGGTACTCCGCATAGTCCCCCAGTGGATCCCCGATCGCCGCCGCCTGCCGAAACGCATTCGCCGCATCCCCATAGTCGCGCTCGAGCGCATACGCATGTCCCATCGCCAGGTACGCCGTCTCCGCGCCCGCCCCCGCATGCGACCCCGCATAACTCGACACCGCCGAAAATCCAGCCGAAGACCGCGTCGACGCCAGCTGCTGCGCCATCGGCCGCAGCGACTCCGAAGCCACAAACGCGCTGTTCAGCCGCACCGATACCGCCGAAATCGCCGCCGGCCGCGACGCCGCCCGTCCCCCGCGTCCGGCAGCGGTCTTCCCCCGCGCCGCACCTCGCCCCGCAGTCGTCTTCCCTTTCCCTTTCCCGGAAGCCGCGCCATGGTGCGCCGTCTTCTCACTGCTCTTCGCATGATGCGCCGGGGCCGCTGCCGCCGAACTTACGCAAAACAGCGCGGCCGACGCCGCACCCAGCCAAACCGAAATTTTCAAACTCATTCCGCTCACCACAGGACTGTCGGCGAACCCGCCAAACCGTCCCCCACACGATAGACTCTAGCCCGAATGCTCAGGTTTCCGTCCGCAAATCCGTCACACCGGCTCCCTCGAAGGAACCATACCAGGAACGCCCTGCGCGGGCGGAAGGTCACTTCGTGACTCACATACGCTTCGCGTGGGGCTCCCGTGGTCGCCTGGCAGATCATTGGCCGACCAGCGGGAGGACACGCGAAGCGTATAGAAGTCACCAAGTGACCGCCGCCCGCGAAGAGCGCATTCCGCGTCTGTTAACATGAGCTTGTCCATATGCCCGCAACCCAGCCTCAAGTGACGGAAGAGATCCACCCCGACGTAGCCCTGGTGGCCCGCGCCAAAGAGGGCGACACCGCCGCCTTTGAAAAACTCATCCGCCAGTACGATCGCCAGATCTTCCGCGTCGCCCAGCACATCACCCAAAACCGCGAGGACGCCGAAGACATCACCCAGGATGTCTTCTTCAAGGCCTACCAGAAGCTCGAACAGTTCCAGGGAAACTCAAAATTCTCCACCTGGCTGGTCCGCATCGCCGTCAACGAGTCGCTCATGCGCCTCCGCAAACGGAAGAACTCCAAGACCGTCTCCATGGACCAGGACGTCGAAACCGAAGAAGGCGCCATCCCCCGCGACTTCGCCGAATGGCGCCCCAATCCCGAGCAGCTCTACGGCCAGTCCGAGCTCTCCGACATCCTTCGCAAAACCATCCAGGGCCTGCCCCCGGGATTCCGCACCGTTTTCACCCTTCGCGACATCGAAAACCTGTCCACCGAGGAGACCGCCGAAGCTCTCGGATTGAGTGTTCCGGCCGTCAAATCAAGACTGCTCCGCGCGCGGCTGCAACTCCGCGAACGGCTCAGCCGCTACTTCAAATCCAACCCGGCCCTCGCCAAAGCAGCCCTCCTCCCGAGTCAATCACGATGACCTGCACCGACTTCCTCGCCAAGCTCACCGACTTCTTCGACGGCACCGTCCCGCCCGATCTCCTCGCCGAAGTCGAACAGCACATCGCCGAGTGCCATCACTGCGAAGTCGTCCTCGACTCCACCACCAAAACCATCAATATCTACCGCGACCACGAGCTCTACGACTTCCCCATGGACCTCCAGCAGCGCATGGAGCGCTCCATCATGGACCGCTGCGCCGCCTGGAAACTCCAGGCCGACTCCGCCAAACCCACCCCCAAGTCCTGACCTCGCGCATCGCAGCACGGCTGGACTATCATCTCCGCCATGCCCGCGACCCTCTGGTTCATCCGCCACGCCGAAACCGCCCTCGCCGGCACCTTCTGCGGATCCACCGACCCACCCCTTTGCGACCGCGGCCTCACCCAGCTCCCCGCCCTCACGGCCCACATCTGCGCGGAACCCCTCACCGCCATCTACACCTCCGACCTCCAGCGAGCCCGCCAAACCGCCGCCGCCCTCGCTGAACCGCACCACACTCCCATCACCCCCCGTCCCGGTCTCCGCCAGATCCACTTCGGCCAATGGGAAACCCTCACCTGGCAGCAGATCGAAGCCGCCGACCCCGCCTTCGCCGCCCGCTGGGTCGCCGAGTTCCCCGCCCTGCCCCCACCGGACGGCGAACCCATCCCCATCTTCCGCAATCGCGTTCTCGAAGAGATCGCTTCCATCCGCCAGGAGATATCGGTCTCACCCTGCGACTCCGGCGCGAACACCTTCGCCATCGTCACCCATTCCACCGTCCTCCGTGTTCTCCTTGAGGAACTCGGCCACTTCGCCCCGCACCACGCCTGGGAGCGCACCCGCGACTACACCTGCACCCTCCGCGCCACCCAGACCTCCGCCCACGGCTCTCTCACCTTCCACTAGCCTTCACGTACAACGGTCCACGTACAACGGAGTACGCACCTCCATGTCTTCCATCGCAACCAAACACGGCGACGCCGGCACCACCGCCCTCATCGGCGGCACCCGCACCCTCAAATCCGACCCTCGCGTCGACAGCTACGGCGACATCGACGAGCTCAACAGCTTCCTCGGCTTCGCCCGCAGCCTCTGCTCCCAGAAGGACATCCGCGACTGGACCGAGGCCATCCAGAAGACGCTCTTCCGCGTCGGGGCCTCCCTCGCCACGCCGCCCGAGAGCCGCAAAGGCAAGTCCATCATGACCGACGCCGACGTCGCTGAACTCACCACCATCCTCGACGGCATTGAAGCCACCCCCGGCATCCTCCACGACTGGTCGCTCCCCGGCGCCAACCGCGAGTCCGCCGCCTACGAGATCGCCCGCACCGTCTGCCGCCGTGCCGAGCGCGCCGCCGTCCGCCTGGCCGAGATGGCCCCTGAAGGCGAAGTCTGGGTCCAGCCTGAAGTCCTCGCCTGGCTCAACCGCCTCTCCGACCTCATCTGGCTCTTCGGCCGCCTCATCGAACTCCGCGCCGGCGACGACTCCAAACTCCGCGACGAAGGCCACCAGGGCCCCGGCTTCTCCCGCGCCTGGTAGATTCGCGGTGGTCGTTGTCCAAGTCGAATGGGTGCCCCACGTCAGGTTGTCTTACGCCTGACGTGGGAATACGACCAGGCAGTCTTACGCCTGACGTGGGAATACGACCAGGTTGTCTTACGCCTGACGTGGGAATACGACCAGGCAGTCTTACGCCTGACGTGGGAATACGACCAGGCAGTCTTACGCCTGACTCAGCAACGAACCCGCATCCAACCACCGACGAGCCCATCCGCTCGCAAGGAGAGTGCATGAGGATCCAGCCCGCAATCAGCATCACCGCCATCGCCGTACTCGCAGCCTCCACCTTCGCCCTCACTGTTCACGCCGCCCAGCCCGCCTCCCAGGTCGACCGTGACTTCGTCGCCAAAGTCTCCCAGGGCGGCCTCTACGAAGTCGAGGCCGGCAAAGTCGCCGCCATGCACGGCGCCGTCCCCGTCATCAAGGACTTCGGCACCCTCGAGTCCCACGACCACGAAGGCGTAAACGCCGAACTCCACCACATCGCCGCCCAGACCGGCGTCACCATCACTCCCGGCCTCAACCCCGAGTTCACCCAGCGCCTCAACAAACTCAAAGCCGTCCCCACCGCCCAGTTCGACAGCTTCTATGTCTCCGACATGAAGCAGATCCACAACAACGACGAAGGCCTCTTCAAGAAGGAAGCCTCTGAAGGATCCCCCGCCTACCAGTCCTTCGCCCACCA
>CAXTVJ010000009.1:0-2709 GCA_964247715.1 uncultured Acidobacteriaceae bacterium
CCGAAGCAGCAACGCCTCCGTCTCCGGATCCCCGAACCTGGTGTTGAACTCCAGCACCTTCGGCCCATCCTCCGTCATCATCAGCCCGGTAAACAGCACCCCCGAAAACGGAGTCCCTTCCGCGGCCATTCCATCCACAACCCGCTGCGCCACACGCTCCAGCAGCCATTCCGCCATCTCGCCCGAGACCAGCGAATCCGTCGAGTAAGCCCCCATTCCGCCCGTGTTCGGCCCCGTATCTCCCTCGCCGATCCGCTTGTGGTCCTGCGCAAACCCCAGCGTCCTCGCCGTCTTTCCGTCGCACACCGCGAAGTAGCTCACCTCCGGCCCTACCAGCAGCTCCTCCACAACCAGACTCTCCACCTTCGCCCCCAGCAGCTCGCCGGAGAACATCGCCTCCGCCGTCTCGAGCGCCTCCTGCTCGTCCGCGCACAACACCACACCCTTCCCCGCAGCCAGACCATCCGCCTTCAGCACCACGCCCTCGCCGAACCCGCGCAGCGCCGCAGTCACCTCCACCACGGACCTGCAGACCGCATACTTCGCCGTAGGAATCCCCCATCGCTCCATGAACCCCTTGGCAAACCCCTTCGACGACTCCAGTTGCGCCGCAGCCTGCGTCGGCCCGAACACCCTCACGCCACGCCCGCGCAGCGCGTCCACCACACCCGCAGCCAGCGGCACCTCAGGCCCAACCACCACCAGCTCCGGCCGTTCCCGCGCCACCAGCGCACTCACAGCCTCCACATCCCCCACCTCGACCGCCACACACCGCGCATCTCTGGCGATCCCGCCGTTCCCGGGCGCGCACACCACCTCCGAGCCCTTCAGCGCCCACACCAGCGCATGCTCGCGCCCTCCGCCCCCCAGCATCAGAACCTTCATCCCTCCAACCTAGCACCGCCCCCCAGCCATTCACCACCCGGTGCTACCCTCCAAGAAGATGTCCGAAGCCCACGCAATCAGCTCCGAAGCAGGCCAGCGTGCGCCCACGCCCCCCCGACGACGAGGCTTCCGTCGCCACGAGATCTGGACCTACTTCGGCCCTGCTTTCGTCGCCTCCGTAGCGTATATAGACCCGGGAAATTTCGGCACCAACATCGTCGCGGGTGCGCAGTTCGGCTACAGGCTGCTCTGGGTGCTGCTGTGGTCGAATGCCATGGCCATTCTGATCCAGTACCTCTCGGCCAAGCTTGGAATCGTTACCGGACTCACGCTGCCGCAAAACTGCCGTCGTCATTTCTCCCGGCCAGTCACGCTGCTCCTGTGGGTCGCGGCGGAAGTGGCCGCAATCGCGACCGACCTCGCCGAATTTCTCGGCGCCGCAATCGGTCTGAATCTCCTCATCGGCCCGCTGCTGCAGGCACACGGCATTGCTCCCCGGGCCAGTCTGCTCATTGCAGCGCTGATCTCGACCGTGCTGGTTTTCGCGATTCTCGCGCTCGATCTGGCCGGCCATCTCTGGCTCGAGCGCGGCATCATCGTCATGGTCGGAGTCATTGGCTGCTGCTATGCCTTCGAGGTTTTTCTCGTCCACCCGGACTGGCACCTCTCCATTGTCGACACACTGCTGCCTGCGCTTGACCGCAGTTCCCCCGAAAACTTTCGCGACTGCATCTACGCCGCCGTCAGCATGCTGGGTGCGACCGTGATGCCGCACGTGGTCTACCTGCACTCCGCGCTGGTCCAGCCGCGCCTCAAACAACTTACAGGCGCGCTTTTGCCCGCGAACGATTCGCTCCATACCGAGCAGGACCATGAACACACCACCGAGAGCAAACGGCGCTCCATCCTGAGCCGCTTTCTGCGTTTTGAACTGGTCGATGTCTTTGTCGCCATGAATGGAGCATGGCTCGTCAACTCCGCCATGGTGGTGGTGGCGGCAGTCGCCTTCGCGCATCTCGGAAACCGGCAACCCGAGATCCAGGATGCCTACCGCACCCTGGGACCGTTGTTCGGACGAGGCGCGGCCATCATCTTCGCCGTGGCCCTGCTGTGCTCCGGGCTTTCCAGTTCAACCGTGGGCGTCATGGCCGGGCAGGTGATCATCGAGGGCTTCCTCAACGTGACCTTCCCCATCTACCTGCGTCGGCTCATCACCATCGTGCCCGCCCTCGCGGTAATTGCGCTGGGGCTGCAACCTCTGCGAATCCTCGTGCTTTCGCAGGTCGTGCTCAGCTTTACGCTTCCGTTCGCGCTGGTGCCGCTGCTTCTGCTGACCGGGCGAAGCGGGGTGATGGAGACCTTCGTCAGCAGCTTGAAGGTGCGCGTCGCCGGCTGGGCTGTAGTCGCGGTCATTATCGTGCTGAACCTGATCCTGATAGCTTCTCCAGCCTGACCTCCGCTTCCACCCGGAAAAGTGTGGGCAACCTCCTGTCGGCCATCGTTCCCGAAAGATCAGACGAAACTCTCGCTTAAGAAGCGTTACGTTAGTCACCCGCGTACGTTAATAGATGCGTATGTCAATGAAAAGAATGGCGTTTGGTCTGCTTTGATCCTATGGTTTGGAAGTCGGGTTTGTCCAGTGCAGACCGAGAGTCCTACCACAAAAGACGTACCTCAAGGAGAAGCCGCCATGAAGAACCTGATCCGCGTTTTCGTCGTTTCGCTCGTCGCCACCGGTGCCTACGCGTCTGTCCAGACCCCCTCCTCGACTTCCGTGGTCGCTCCTCGTCCGAGCGCCATGCCCGTCCCTTCCTGTGGCCCGGG
>CAXTVJ010000009.1:2809-24730 GCA_964247715.1 uncultured Acidobacteriaceae bacterium
AGCGCAAAATGATCCTCATCCCCACCACCTCTCCCTATCACCACTGGAACGAGATCTCGATCGCCATGGGCGACAATCCCGGCGTGGTGGCGGTGGGCAAGGTCGGCACGGACGTCTTTCATCCCAGCGAACTCGAGGTCCTGCAGATGGCCTCCATCCGCATCGGCGAACAGCGCAAGCGGGAGCAGCTTGAGAAAGACGAGCGTATGCGAAGGCGGCGGGAACAGGCCCTCATCTACTGAAAAAGACGTCACGAGACTAGAAAGGCCACCCATCCGGGTGGCCTTCTTCGTAAAGGATGAGTTGCTGAGACTTACTCAACGCCGCCAAACGTCCATTGGCGGACCGGGCCCACGTCGACATGCACGAACTGCGAGATCGGATAGTAACCTACCCCGCCGGCGCGCAACGAAAGCGCCGCGTCGCGCAGGGTCGAGGTCGCCACGCCCGGGACGCGGATGTCGATGGCCTTCGCCTGCATATGCTGGCTGTTCTTCGCTACGCCCGTCACGCTCGAGCGGGTCCGCAGAAAGTTGTTGCTCCAGGGCGTGCGATAGCCGCAGACGACGTTGATCACCGAATCCGGCCGGCCCAGCTTCGCCAGCACGCTGTGCAGCACGTCGAATTCTTTTGGATCGTAATGGCTGACGTCGTTGGTCCGGTGGTCGCGCAGGAAGTAATTGAGCTTTGCCATCGCCTCCGGCAGGTAGGTGTCGCCGACACGATAAACGATATCGAGGTTTTCGCCGGTGTGCAGATGATGCAGGTGCAGCGTGTAGACCTGTCCGGCGGCGGAGACTGCAGACGCCGCGTTTCCGGCGGAGCCGTGGTTGTTTGTGTCGGCCTTCATCGCCGGATTCGAGCCCAGCATCAAGGCCGCTACGGCTCCCGCCAGCGCCACGTTTTTCGTAAACACAGCCCGCTTCGTCAACAAGGTCCGCTTCGCAAACATCGTCCGCATTCACACTCCCGGGGTCTCTGCAGTCATTCGCGGCCGTGGTGCCCGCATCTCCAGAATGGGGTTGTCGAATCGAAATTCGCAATCCTCATTTGGTAAACCCAGTCTACCCTGGAGGTCGTAGATCGTTTGTCAGCTTTTTGTCACAGCAGTAACTCCGGCAAACCTCGCGCTTCCGCATGCGTCGGGCTTTGTGTCAGGCTGGAGTCATGGAACTCGACCCGGTCTCCCTGCGCGTGCTCGGCTCTCTGATGGAAAAGGAGATGACCACGCCCGATCTGTACCCGCTGAGTGTCAACTCGCTGGTCGCCGCCGCCAGTCAGCGGTCCAGCCGCGAGCCGGTGATGACCTTGAGCGACGAGGACGTACGCGCCGCCCTCGACTTCCTGGAGTCGCAGGAACTCGTCGTGCCTGCGCGCGAGGCCGGGCGGGTGGCGCGCTTCGAGCACCGCATCCGCACTGTGCTGCAGCTGCGCCGCGACGAGAACGCCGTGCTCTGCCTGCTGCTGCTGCGCGGGCCGCAGACGCCCGGTGAGTTGCGCAGCCGGTCGGACCGCATGTTCAGCTTCGACGACCTCGCCCAGGTGCAGTCCACGCTCGAGCGTTTGGCCGGGCGCGAGGAGCCGCTGGTGGTCGCACTCGCCCGCCAGCCGGGTTCGCGGGAGGTGCGCTGGGTGCATCGACTCGGCGGCAACCCGGCAGGCCAGACCGCGGCGCACCCGGCAACCCGGACCGACGCGTCAGCCTTCGTTGCACCGGCTGCGAACGCCGAAGAGCTCGCCGAGCTGCGCGCCAGCATCGCGGCTCTTGAGGCCCGGGTGCTCGCGCTGGAGGAAGCCACCCCGCCGCAAAGCTGATCTCACCTCCAGACCGGCGCGTGTAGAATCGGGAGACCGCGCGACCCCTTCTCATGAGTCACTCTCCCTACGTGCGGCCCGACCTGACAACCTCGCCCGACGACACCCTCGAGACCGCTGCCGGCCCGGAGCCGACCCATTTTCTGCAGCAGATCTTCGAGGCGACGCCGGACGGCATCGTCATCGTCGACAAGCACTGGCGCTTCACCTTCGCCAACTCGCTGGCGCTCAAGCTGGTCGGCAACGTCGATATCCTCGGGCACGATATCTTCGAGCTCTTCCCCGGCAATCGTGAGGAGCCCTTTCACTCCGCCTATCGCACCGCGATGGAGGAGCGCCGTGCGGCCGAGTTCGAGGCCTGGCACGGCGCGCCGCTCAACACCTGGTTTCGCGTGCAGGCCAAGCCCTACGACAGCGGCATCATCATCTTCTTTTCCGATATCTCCGCCCGCAAGCAGGCCGAGCTGCGCGAACAGGAGACCGCACAGCGGCTCAGCCAAGTGCTCGAACTCACCTCAGACGCCGTCGCGTCCCTCGACCGCGAATGGCGATACACCTTTCTCAACAGCAAAGCCGGCGCGCTCATCGACCCGGAAAACCGGCTCATCGGAAGAAATATCTGGGAGGAGTTTCCGCTCGCCGTCGGAGGACCCGGCTGGGACGTCTACCACCGCAGCATGAATCATGGCGAGCCGGGCTATGCGGAGATCTTCTATCCCGCGCCGCTCGACATCTGGCTCGCCGTGCAATGCCGCCCCGCGCCCGACGGCATCGTCGTCTTCTTCCGCGACATCACCGAACAGCGCCGCAAAGACGACCTGGTGCGCGAGCAGCAGGAGCTGCTCGAGGCGGTGCAGCACGTCGCCCGCATCGCCACATGGGAGATCGACCTGACTCGCAATGAGATCCGTTACGGAGCCGGCTCGTTCGACGTCTTCGGCCGCCCGAATGCCCAGGTGGCCACGCTCGACCAGCTCAGGGCGATCCTCCATCCCACCCACGTCCAGCAGACCGAAGATGAGATCGCCCGCGCCGCAGTGACCGGCGAGACCATGCTCACGGAGTTCGCCGTCTCCACGCCGACCGGCGAGCTCCTCTGGATCGAGTTGCGTGGCCAGGCGGTACCGGGAGAAAGCGACCGGCTGCGCGGCGTATTGATCGACATCACCGCGCGCCGCCTCGACCAACTCGACCTGATCGCCAGCGAAGCGCGCTACCGCGTGCTCGCCGACCTCAACCCGCAGGCCATCTGGATGGGCGACGCCAACGGGCGCATCACCTACGCCAACCAGAACTTCCTCTCTTATCTCGGGCTCCGCCTGGAGGATCTTGTCACCTCCGGCTGGACGCGGGCGATCGTCCCCACAGACCGGTCCCGGGTGACCCGCGAGTGGGAGCAGTCGGTGCGCATCGGCACCCACTTCGATGTCGAAACCATGCTGCGCCAGGCCGGGACCGGCGAGCAGCGCTACTGGCATCTCCGCGCCCTGCCCGTCCGCGACGCCTCCGGCCAGACGCTGCACTGGCTCGGCGTCGCGCAGGATATTCATGAGATCAAGACCTATACGGCTTCCCTGCGCGCCGAGCAGATGGAGACCGAGCGGCGGCGGGCGGAGCTGGAGACCGTCTACGAGACCGCCCCGGTCGCGCTCGCGCTGCTCGACCCCGTGGAGTTCCGCTTCCTGAATCTGAACGATCGCGAGGCTGAGATGCTGGGGTACCCGAAGGCTGAGATCCTCGGGCGCCGGCTGAGCGAGATCGCCCCGCCCGAAGGACTGCCGCAACTTTTCGATCTCATGCGCTCGGCCGCTACAGGTCACGCCGTCCGCGATCACCTGCTCGAAGGTGCCCTCGCCGCGCGCCCCGAGGACAAGCGCGCCTTCAGCGTCAGCTACTCGCCGCTCTACAACGAGAACGGCACCGTTCGAGCCATCGCCACGGCTTCGGTCGAGATCACCAACCAGAAGAAGGCCGAGGCCGCCCTCGTCCAGAGCGAAAAGCTCGCCGCCGTCGGCCGCCTCGCCAGCTCCATCTCGCACGAAATCAACAATCCGCTCGAAGCCATCACCAACCTGCTCTACCTCATCTCGCTCGATGAGGGGCTGCCCGAGCGCCTGAAGGTCTACGTGCACATGGCGCAGTCGGAGCTGTCGCGCGTCTCGCAGATCGCCACCCAGACCCTGCGGTTCCACCGCCAGGCCGTCGCGCCCACGCTGGTCGAGCCCGGCGAACTGGTCGACGCCGTCGTGCGCCTCTACACCGGCCGTCTCGCCAACTCGCACATCAAAATCGAGATCGACTACCGCACCCGCACCCGCGTGCTCTGCTTCGAGAATGACATCCGCCAGGTTCTCAACAACCTCATCGCCAACGCCATCGACGCCATGCGCACCGGAGGACGTCTGCTGCTGCGCGCGCAGGAGGTCCACCTGCGGCTGCATGGCCGCCGGCGCGCGGGCGTGCGCATTACCGTCGCCGATACCGGCCACGGCATGAGTCAAGCCACCATGCGCCGCATCTTCGAGCCCTTCTTCACCACCAAAGACCTCAACGGCACCGGCCTCGGCCTCTGGATCTCGACCGGCATCGTCGAGCGCCATCAGGGCCGGCTCGCGGTCCGCTCATCCGAGCAGCCAGGCCATCACGGCACCGTCTTCACCCTCTTTCTCCCCTGCTCGGAGAGCTGACCCGAGAGGCCCCAGGATTGAAAAGCAGGTCGGCTAGCTCTCGAGCGCCGGACGCGACCTCCGCAGCCGTCGCAGCAACGCCTGCGGATGCAGAGACGGAGGCACATCGAACAACCCGCGCAGGAACGCCGGCAGCGTATCGTGCGCGATGCGCAGGCTCGCCGGAAGCACGTACAGGTTCATCAGCGCTTCCGACATCAGCAGCGAGGCCGCCGCCCCGTACAGCCCGAAGTGCCGCGCCGCCGCGAACGTGATCAGCACCGTTACTCCTGTCGCTCCCAGGTACATCGCAGCCAGCCTGCGGTGCTGGTTAGTCGCATACATCACGCCGGAGCTCGTCGACCAGAGCGAATACAGCACCACCACCGCCAGCAGGATCGACAGAAGCGGACGGCTCGGCGGCACCTTGCCCTGAGTCCAGTGGTGCAGAAACACCGGGCCACCAATGGCCATCAGCAGCACGATCCCGAACGAGATAATCAGCGCCATCTGACATGCCCGCCGATGCAGCGTCCGGATGAGCGCCGAGTCCTTCTGCGCGAACGACCGCGAGAACTCCGGCTCGAATGTGCTGTTGATCATCTGCACCATCTGCAGCGCCACCCGCGAGACCGTACGCGCAGTGGCGAAGACAACCACCGCCACCGGACCGAGCGCGTAGCTTACCGCCTGCAGCGTCCCTTGCAGATTGAGCGCGTTGCCCACCGGGAAGCCCATGAAGGCGAACGCGCTGGGCGCAAGCCGTCGTATTTCGGCCAGCCGCGCGTACTTAAAGCCGAACCGGATCCACGGGATATCGCGCCGCACCAGAATCCCCAGCAACACCGTGCCCGCAACGTTCGCCCCTGCGAAGACCATCGCCGTCGTCCGCGGCCCGTAACCCAGACCCACCGGGATCAGCATCGCCGCGAACGCACCAAGCGACATCGAGCTCTTGATGAACGAGCCGTACGGATAGCGACCCACGCACCGATACGCCGATTGCAACAGCTGCTCCAATTGCCCCAGCAGCACCGCGCACCCGAGAAACGCGATCATCCAGCGCGTGTCGTGGTCGGAGATCGTATGCACGTTCAGCAGCTTCGCCATCGGCACCAGCGCCACCGCGGTGGCAACCAGAACCGCCACCATGCACATTACGCTGACGATCAGCCACCAGCACGACTGAAACACCCGCAGCGACATCTCCCGGTCACCGCGCGCCTCCGCCATCGTCATTTCATTACCCGCGACGTTGCCGAAGCCAATATTCGAGAAACTCAGATAGCTCGGGATCGAGTTGACGATCAGCCACTCGCCGAAGACCGGCTCCGACCAGAAGTGCAGAAAAAACGGTACCTGCACCAGCTGAATGACGCTGCTCGCCATCTTCGAGATCCAGTTCGAAATCAGGCCGAGAATCAGCCTGCGTTTGGTGCCGCTATCCATGTGCCGCCGTCCTCAAACGCGCCTGTGTCCGCGGAAAACCTCGCATAGGTTTCCCCGATAGTAGCGCAGCTTTCGTGACTTCCCGTGAATGCCCGCCTCCCTCATCCGCGAGCCTCACCACTGCAGTTGCTCCGGCAGACGCAAGGCCAGCGCCTGCGGGGTAAACCGCTCGCGCAGCCGCAGCATCGCCGTGCGCATCCCCGCGTATCGCTCCGGAGTCGTCGTCCGCAGCAGCGTAAGGATGGCCTCAGGCACATCGCTCACGCGCTCACAACGCAAGCCGATCTCCGGCGCCTCGGCAAAATAAGAATCGATGTACGGATTCGCCGTGTACACCAGCGGTTTCAGAAAAGCGAGCGCATCGAAAAACGTTCCGCTCGCCCGCAGCCGAAAACCTCGTGGCGCAGCCAGCCAAAGCGCATGCGTCAGCGCCCGCGCGCGCTCCTCGAAGATTCCCCGTGCGATCGGCTCGGCCGTTACGTCGGAGACGAGCGGAGCCAGCCGCGCCATCGCCTCCGCCCCCGAAAGAAAACCGACCAGCCGAATCTCCGCGTTCGCAGCCGTCTCTTGAAGCGCGCCCGCCACCTCTTCAAGCAGACGCCCGTCGCCGGTATTCCCGAAGACCCCAAAGACCAGCGGGTCCCCCGCGCGCCACGCCGGCGGCTCCTCCGCCGGAAAATGGTACGGATGATCGATGACCCCGGCATTCGAGAACGCAGCGCGAAACTCCTCCGGAAGAGACGCGTGAATCGAAGGCCCAGGCAGGATCAATCGCAGTCCGGGCGGACTGGGCCGCAGCAGCACCCGGCGCAGCGAAAAAAGACTCGCCGGAAACCGCTCCTGCGGTGGCCGCTCGATCTGGTCGAGATCTCCATGCAGCACCGCGCGCGCTACATCTCCGCGCCGCATTGCCTGCTTCAGCAGAAGCAGTTGCATGCGGCTGATCGAGCAGAACAGCAGCCGCTCACGCGTCCGCAGCGCTCCCCGGATCAGCGTCCGTCCGTGCAGCCAGCGCGCCACAATCCCCGACCCGCCGGCAGTCTCGAACGTCTCCCATGCGATCCGTCCCGCAGCCCCTGTGTCATGCCGCGCAAGCGTCGCGCGGACGATCTCCACATGCCGCGAAAACCCTTGGAAGGTAAGCGGCGTCTCGGGGTACGCCAGCGCCACCGCATGCAGAAGAGCCGCATTAAACGGAGCGTGATGCACACTCTCCATCTGCGGTTCAAGCACGCGGATGGCAACATCACTCGACCCCCGCGACGAATCTCCGGGGAAGCTGACTCCAGAAGCAGGCATGTGCCCAGAGTGTAACAAGCTCGCGGCCTGGCCGCAGCCAGCCGACCTGCAGCCCCGTCTACAGCTCGCGCAGTCTGCGATCCACCCTGATCTTCTCGTGCGTCAGCGTCTCTGCCATGGCCGCATCGCCGCGGCGTTCCGCCTCCGCGATCGCCCCGCGCATTTCACGCTGCCGCCGCTCCAGATACCGGATCGCCAGCGACTGCACCGCGCCCCCGACCAGCTCCACCGGGTTCTGTATCCGGTCGCCCCGGTTCGCGGGCGGTGCCAGCGGATCCACCTGCGCGGACAGCACCTCGGCCAGCAGCGCGCGGCTCATGTCGTCGGGCGCCGCATCCAGCGGATTGCCCGGCATACCATCCGGCGCATTGCCCGGAGTGTTACTCCGTCCAGCCCCGTCCAGCAGCGCCTCCAGCAGCGCGCCCGCCGGCAGCCCGTCCAGATACTCCGGATGCTCCGCCAGCTCCGTCGCCGCGGCCACATGCGCCGGATCGTTCTCGGGCGCGACCAGCGCCCGCAGCAGCACGCGCTCCGCCTCGCTTGCCGGCTCCGCCACTCGCCGCAGCGGGACGCTCTCCAGACGCTGCGCCGCCGCCTGCTTCAGCTCCTGGCGCATGCGCGCGGAGTCGATGCCCAGCTTCTGCGCCGCGTCCGCCGCGAACTCGTCGCGCTGAATGCCGTTTGGCATGCGCTTGATGTGCGGCAGAAGAAAGTTCATCGCCTTCACCTTCGCCTCGCCCGTACGTGCCGGAAACAACGCCATGGCCCGGTCGATCAGATACTCCGAGTGCCGCTTCGCCCCGCGCAGCGCGCCCATATACTCCTGCACGCCGCGTTCGCGCACAAACCGGTCCGGATCCATGCCGCCTTCGAGGGCGATCACCTTCACCTCGAAGCCCTCTTCGGTCAGCAGCGAGATCGACTTCTCCGCCGCCGTCGCCCCCGCCTGATCCGGATCGAAGTTCACCACCACCCGCTTCGTAAACCGGCTCAGCAACCGCACCTGCGCCTCGGTAAACGCCGTGCCGGAGGTCGCGAGCACGTTGCGCACCCCCGCCATGTACACCGAGATGCAGTCCATCTGCCCTTCCACCAGCAGCGCAAAGTCGAGTGAACGCATGTCCGCCTTCGCCTTGTCCAGATTGAAGAGCACATTCCCTTTCGTATACAGCAGCGTCTCGGGCGAGTTCAGATATTTCGCCACCGGCCTCCCCTTGTCGTCGACCGCATCCAGCGCGCGCGCCGTAAACGCGATCGTCCGGCCCTGCTCGTTCGCGATCGGGAACGTGATGCGCTTGCGGAACCGCGCATACAGCGGCCCGGTCGGCGCACCCTCGTCCGACTTCTCGCTCGAGCTGAACAGGCCGCTCGCGCGCATCGTCTCATCATTGAAGTGGGTTTTCAGCCGCTCGCGCATGTCGTTGAAGTCATCCGGCGCAAACCCGATGCGGAACTTCGCGATCGTCTCCGGCGTCACCCCGCGGCCCGAAAGATATTCGCGCGCACGCGCCGCCGCCGGCGCCTTCAGCATCGCCTCGAAGTACTGCGTCGCGGCCTCATGCAGGTCCGTCACCTGCCGTCGCAGCCCGGCCTCCTGCGCCTCTTCGGCCGAATGAAACTCGCGCTTCGGCAGCGGAATCCCCGCCTTCACCGCCACCGCCCGCACTGCCTCCGGAAAGCTGACCACATCCATCTTCATCACAAACGTGAAGACGTCGCCCTTCTCATGGCAGCCGAAGCAGTAGAAGTAGCCATGCGCCGCGTTCACCGAGAACGAGCCGGTCTTCTCCTTGTGGAAAGGACAAAGCCCGGTGAAGTTCTGCGCGCCCGTCTTGCGCAGCTTCACATACTCGCCAATGATCTTGACGATGTCCACCTGCTGCTTCACGGTCTGGGCAAAGTTGTCGGCCATCAACCCTCGTACTGCCATGGATTGAGCACATGCAGACCGATTCCCGCAAAGTCCCGCGTGTTTCCCGTCACCAGCACAAACCCATGTGCAAGCGCGGTAGCCGCAATCATCGAATCCCGGTCGGGGCGCGGATTCGGCACGTGCAGCTCCGCGCAGACCTCAGCCGCTCTCCTGTCAAACGACAGAATGCCACCCTCGAAGTTTGCAAGCACCTGCTTCTCGTACCATGTTCGAACGATCCCAGCCTGCAACGGATCGCGTCGCGCCAGCAGCAGGAAACCTGTCCTGATCGCAAACAGTGAGACGACGGATACGCAACGATTCCTTGCGAGCGTCGCCCGCGACGAATGCAGCACGTGAACATCCGCGCGGGCCGACGACACTTTCTTCAACTCAGACAAAACGTTCGTGTCCAGCACGAACATCAGTCGAAGTCCGGGATCTTGAACCCCATGTTCGCGCTAAGCTGCGGAATCTCCCAGTCCATGGCATCGCCCGCATCCGCCGGCATGCCAAGCGCCTCCGCCAGCGTCATCTCGTCACCATCCGGCCTGGTCCCCTCAAAGTCGGCAGCCTCCGGGCTTAACACATGACCCGGCATGCCCATCGCCGGCGTCTCAGCCCTTTCCTGCAGCGCCCGATACTCTTCCACGCTCAGCAGCACGCTGCCTGCGCGATCGCCGCTCCGGATAAACACAGGTCCGCGATGCGCCGCCTCCTGCGCCGCTTCCGGATCGGCGCGCAGCTCATCGATGGACAAGGTGGTGGCAGTCACGAGAGACCTCCTGTGCTGCCACTATCATAGCTCCGCTCGCCGTTGCTTACGCCTCCTGCAGCACCAGTGTCCGCAGCAGTTCGATTACGTCCTGACCCGCACCCGCGTTGTGCGCCATCGCCTCGCGGAGCAGTTCTTCGAGCGGGGTACCCAGCCTTTCCGTCGGCGGCTCCACGTACGCCATCGACCATTCGCCGAAGTCGCGCGCGTCGCACGTCGAGCTCTCGAGCACGGTCACGTCCCCGTGCCGGGTATCGCGTTGAATGCGCTCGAAGACGCGTTCGATCTCCGCGCGCGGACCTTCCAGCGCCTGCGCGAAGAAGCCCGACGAGAACAGCAGCGCGCCGGTCACACTGGCCTTGCTGTTGTTTGCGCGCGAGCGGTCGAGGATCTGCTGAATCTCGCTCTCGCGCATCGTCTCCGTACCGGACATGCAGTTACGTGAGCAATATATGAGTTTGTGCAGCGAAGCGTTTGCAGACATGCTGGTTTCCATCATGGTCACTGGTCCTGTCCGAGGCTGAGGATAAAGGGTGGCGCCTCAACGTGCGTGGCGGTAAAGAGGTGGGGAAGTTCGGCCGCGCCCAGTGGCGCCTGCAGAAAGAAACCGCGCAGCGCATGGCATCCGTCCGCCCGCACATCGCGCAGGTGCGCGGAGCTCTCAATGCCCTCAGCCATGGTGGCGATCCCCAGCGTGCGCCCCAGCGCGGCAATGGCCCGCACCACCGCGCGGCTCTTCGGATCGTCGCGCTGGATCTCCGTCAGCGCCGGATCGATCTTGATCTTGTCGAACGGAAAATTCACCAGCTGGCTCAGCGACGCCAGGCCCGTGCCGAAGCTGTCGATCGCTACATACACGCCCAGCGAACGCAGATGTTCAAGCGTCGCCAGCACGTTCGGGCCGTCGCGCAGCAGAATGTCCTCGGTCACCTCGATCTCCAGCCGCGAGCCCGCCAGCCCGGCCGCATTCAGCGCCTGTTCCACCGTCGTTCCCAGCCGGCCCGCCTCAAAGTGCAGCGCGGCCACGTTCAACGAGACCCGCATCTCCCCGGGCCAGCGCACCGCCTCGCGGCACGCACTCCTCAGCATCCACTCGGCGATCGGCATCGCGATGTTCAGCTCCTCCGCCACCGGCAGAAACTCGCCCGCCGGCAACAGTCCGCGCAGTGGATGCTTCCAGAACAGCAGCGCTTCAAGCGCCAGAATGTCATCCGTCTCAATATCGACCTGCGGCTGGTACCGCAGCACAAACTGCCGCAGCATCAATGCACGCCGCAGCTCAAGCTCCAGCTCGCGCCGGCGCTGCGCCTCTTCCGCCATCTCCGGCCGGAAGACCGTACAGATGCCGCGGCCGTTCGCCTTCGAGCGGTACAGCGCAAGATCGGCGAAGCGCAGCAGCAGCTCGCGATCCGCGGCATGCAGCGGCGTCAGCGCGATCCCGGCGCTCACCCCGATATGGATCACCTGACCTTCGATCAGATACACCCGCCGCACCAGCTCCAGCACCTTCGTCGCCAGCTCCACCGCATCCGACTCCGTCGCCGTCTCGAGCAGGATCGCGAACTCATCGCCGCCCAGCCGCGCCAGCGTACTCTCCGGCGGCAGCACGCTGCGCATGCGCTCCACCACCATGCGCAGCAGAGCATCGCCAACCGCATGACCCAGCGTATCGTTCACCTGCTTGAAACGGTCGAGATCGAGAAAAATCAGCGCCGCCGAACTCAGGCTGCCCTCCTTGATCTCCGTCAGGAGCCACTGCAGATTGAGATCGAAGGAGTGCCGGTTCGAAGCCTGCGTCAGACTGTCGCGAAATGCCAGAGAGACAGGATCCGCCTCGAAAACGATCAAGGCGGAGGAAGGCGGCGACAGGGTGTCCATAGGGTCTCAGGCTGGTGCCGGAAACCGGGCGGCTCTCGCGAATCCTGCCCGGGTGCGTTCACGACACCTGTGTGCACTCTATGCGCGGGCGGAGCGCGCCACACTAACACTTCCGGGGAGCTCGCCCGAGCCATGGATCGGTGTGCGTGCGGCCCTGACCACGGCGCTGACCGCGGCGCCCGCCGATGATATGCTGACGCGCATGACCGCGCTTCCCCACCGCCTCCCTGCATTGCTTCTCTCCGCGTTCGCCTTTGCTTCCATCACCCTCGCCCCGGCACTGCATGCCCAGCAGCCGGACCGCACCGAACACCTCCTGCAACAGCTCGCCGATGCCCCCGGACCTCCCGGCGCCGAAGAGCCCGTGCGCGCCATCATGGTGCGCGAGATGAAGCCCTTCATCTCCACCCCCGTCACCTACGACGGCATGGGTTCCGTCATCGCGCAGCAGGGCAGCTCCGGCCCGCGCATCATGATCGACGCGCACATGGACGAGCTCGGCGGCATGATCCGCCGCGTCACCCCCGGCGGCTTCCTCACCATGCAGATGCTCGGCGGCTGGCTCGATCAGGCCCTGCCCGACCAGCGCTGGATCGTCCTCGGCTCCAAGGGTCCCGTCCACGCCGTCACCGGCATCCGCGACATCCACGTCGTTCCCGCCGACGAGCGCACCCGCGTCATTCCGCGCGACGCGCTCTATCTCGATATCGGTGCAAAGACTCCCGCTGAAGCCGCCGCCATGGGCATTGAGCCCGGCGACCCCGTCGTGCCCGACTCGCCCTTTCTCGTCATGAACGGAAGCCGCAACTACCTCGGCAAGGCGTGGGACGATCGCATCGGATGCGCCGTCCTCCTCGAAGCGATGCGCCGCACCGCCTCCATGCCGCACCCCAACACGCTCGTGTATGTCGCCACCACCCAGGAGGAGATCGGCCTGCGCGGCGCCCGCACCGCCGTCCAGGTCGTCAAGCCCGAGATCGGCATCGCCATCGAAGGCGGCATCACCGGAGACACCGCCGGCACGCATCCCGAAGAGACCCAGGCCAAACTCGGCGCCGGCCCCGGCCTGTTCCTCTACGACTCCAGCACCCTCCCCAACCGCAAGCTCGTCGCCTTCACAAAGAAAACCGCCGCCGCCAACAACATTCCCCTGCAGCTCGACCTCGTCCAGGGGTACGGCGACGACTCCGCCGAGATGCAGACCCAGAACGGAGGCACCCCCACCATCAATCTCGTGGTCCCCGTCCGGTACACTCACGCCCACAACGGCATCGTCAACCGCGACGACTTCGACCGCATGGTCGATCTCCTCGTCGACATGCTTACCCACATGGATGCGAACACCGTGAAAGATCTGCGTGACTTCACCCCGCAGCCCTGACCCTGCCGCCTTCCCTGCTGCGCCGAGCCTGCATCCGCCGTTACAATCTCCCGGCGGCGGATGCAGGTTTTCGCTGCTGCTGATTCACGCCTTAATTTGCGTCCCGGGGAGAACTTCACCTCCGAACGCGTGTCTCCAACACTGCGGGGCCCGCAACCGAAACGCCCGAAACGAGCGGACGCACTCACCCTGCGCCAGCCGTGATCAGTCAAGAGGTTTTCACCATGAACGTTCGCACGCTTCTTCGCTCCTTCGCCCTCGCCACCGCGACCCTCATCGCGGTGCCCGCGGCCTCGTTCGCGCAGTTCGCCATCGCCCTCTCCGTCCACACCGCGCCTCCGCCGCTCCCCGTCTACGTGCAGCCGCCGCTGCCCGCCGAGGGCTATATCTGGACCCCCGGCTATTGGGGCTACACCGACGACGCAGGCTACTACTGGGTGCCCGGCGTCTGGGTGCAGCCGCCCACCGTCGGCGTGCTCTGGACCCCGCCCTGGTGGGGCTTTGACGGCGGCATCTACGGCTTCCACGCCGGCTACTGGGGACCCCACGTCGGCTATTACGGCGGCGTCAACTACGGCTTCGGCTACTTCGGCTCCGGCTTCGGCGGTGGCCTCTGGGTCGGCAATCGCTTCTCCTACAACTCCGCCGTGAACAACTTCGGCGGCGTCCACGTCACCAGCGTCTACGTCAACCGCAACTTCGGGGCGGGCAACAACTTCAACCACGCCAGCTTCAACGGCCCCGGCGGCTATCAGGCACGTCCCTCGGCGCAGGACATGCAGTTCTCGCATGAGCAGCACTTTCAGCCGACCGGCGCGCAGCAGGCGCACTTCCAGACCGCCGCCGCGACCCCCGGACAGCGCTTCAGCGCAAACGGCGGACGTCCGGCCGTCACCGCCGCGCAAAACCCGCAGGCCTTCCGCCAGCAGGCTGCCCATCTCGGCACGCCGGCCCAGCGTGACGGCTTCGGCGGCGCCAACCAGGTCAATAACCGGCAGGGCAATCAGCAGGCGCGCATCAACAACGGCGTCCGCGACGGCCAGATGACGCCCGGCGAGGCCCGCAACGTCGAGAATCGGGACTCCAGCATCAACCGTCAGGCCACCGCCGATCGCCAAGCCAACGGCGGAGCCCTCAACCAGCAGCAGCGCGCCCAGATCAATCAGCGTCAGAACAACGTCAGCCAGTCGATCAACCGCGACAATCACAACGCCAACAATGACGCCGCGGCCGCAGCCCGTCAGCAACGCGCCCCGCAGCAGGTCCGCCAGCAGGCGCAGCACGTGGAGAAGAACAACGCGCCGCACCCGAAGGAAGACCACCCGAAGAAATAACTCTTCCGCCTGAACCATCTTCGCGGCCGGAGCCCACCAGCTCCGGCCGCTTTTCTTTGCGCCTCACCCGCTACCATGGAGCCATGTCCTCCGTGCCTTCGGACTCGCTGCCGGCCGCGCCCTCAGCCCGCCTCATCGTCGTCCTCGTCCGCGCCCGCAACCCCTCCAACATCGGTGCCGTCGCCCGCGCCATGCACGACTTCGGCTTCGCCCACCTCCGCGTCGTTAACGAGTACACCGTCCCCCTCGAAGCCGCGCAGGAAGCCGGCAAGGCGGCCGGCAAAGCCGCCGTGCACGCCGCCCACCTGCTCGAACAGGCCACCCAGCACACCACCCTCGCCGAAGCCATCGCAGACTGCACCCTCGTCCTCGGCACCACCGCCGTCGGCGAGCGCGTCCTCGAGCATCCCCTCCACTCCCTCCACACCGCCGCCGCCCTCATCCGCGCAACCCTCAGCAACCCCGAAGCCCGCGTAGCCCTGCTCTTCGGCTCCGAAAAAACCGGCCTCTCCAACGACGAGCTCGCCCACTGCCACGCGCTGCTCACCATCCCCATGCACGCGCCGCCCGCGCTGCCCGGCGAGCCCGCCCGCCATCTCTCCATGAACCTGGGCCAGGCCGCCGCCGTCTGCCTCTACGCCCTCGCGCAGACGCTCGAAACCGCACGCCCCCTGCCTCGGCCGCCCGAAGAACAACCGGCCAACGCCGCCGACCTCGAACGCCTCACCACCATGCTGCAGGAGGTCTTCGACCGCTCCGGCTACACCCGCAAGCACCCCGCCAACGCCCGCGGCAACAACACCCGCCGCCTCGTCCGCCGCATGGGCAACACCCGCGACGACGCCGCCGTCTGGTCCGGCATCCTCCGCCAGCTTCTCCACGCCCTCGACAAACCGCACGATTCGCGCTGAGCTGGCTCGTGAAGAACAAGCAGATCAACACGGATGAAAGGTAAGCGGGGATGCGTGCCATGGCTAAGAACAGGAGGGCCTGCGAAAGCGGCTGACGAGTCCCTTCCAGTTCTGGCTGTTGCCCTTCCCCCGGTCTTATGTCTTTTATCCGTGTTGAGCCTTTGCCTTACGACTTCATTCCGGGGCGCGCAGCCAGGCTCGGCGGTAAACTTGCAGCACCCCGCCTTCTCGATCGGAGATCCGCCCCCTGATGCCTTCCCCCCGCAAGCTCCTGCTCGCCGCCGCCCTCCTGCTCTGCCCCCTTGCCACCTTCGCCCTCGCGCAAACCGCGAAGCCGCCGCGCGACCAGGACACCGGCCGCGTCTACACCGACGCCGACTATGCCCAGGCTGAAAAGTTCATGGGCTACAACGTCAATCCGCTCGTCTTCCACGGCGTCCGCAAGGGTGTCTGGCTCTCGGACGACCGCCTCGGCTACACCGACCGCGGCCCCGACGGCGTCACCTACCTCGTCCTCGATCCCGCGACGAAACAGAAGCGACCCGCCTTCGATCAGCCAAAGCTCGCCGCCGCCCTCGCCGCCGCCACCGGCAGCAAAGTCGACCCGAAGCACTTCACCCTCGCCGACTGGAGCCTCGCCGACCACGACCAGACCGTCATCGCGCTCTTCCACGAACAGCGCTTCCGCTGCGAGCTGAATGTCCCCGGCAAGACCGAGGGAGTCTGCGCCCCGCTCAGCACACCCAACCCGAAGGACAACGCCAGGACCGACGGCCCCGGCCGCATCTCACCCGACGGCAACAAAGAAGCCTTTATCCGCAACTGGAACCTCTGGCTGCGCGAGCTCAAAACCGGCCGCGAAACCCAGCTCACCACCGACGGCGTCCCCGACTTCGGCTACGCCACCGACAACGCCGGATGGAAGCACACCGACCACGCCATTCTCGTCTGGTCCCCCGACTCCAAACGCATCGCCACCTTCCAGCAGGACCAGCGCAAGACCGGCATGATGTACCTGACCAGCGTCACCAACCGCCACGCCACCCTCGACGCCTGGCGCTACCCGCTCGTCGGCGACAAAGACGTCACCATGATCGAGCGCGTCGTCATCGACCTGGGCTCGAATCCGGACAAGCCCGAGCACCCCAAAACCGTCCGCCTCAAGATGCCGCCCGACCAGCACCGCAGCACCCTCTGCGACGATATCTCCTGCTACGACGACCAGTGGGAAGACGTGCAGTGGTCAGCCGACTCGCAGTCCCTCGCCTTCGTCTCCACCTCGCGCGACCACCGCCACGAGTGGGTCCGCATCGCCAACTCCCGCAACGGGGACGTCCACGACGTCTTCGACGAGACCGCCGCCAAGTTCTTCGAAAGCGGCAACGACAAGGTCAACTGGCACTATCTCTCCGCCTCGAACGAGCTCCTCTGGTTCTCCGAACGCAGCGGCTGGGGCCATCTGTATCTCTACGACATGAAGACCGGCCAGCTCAAAAACCAGATCACCTCCGGCGACTGGAACGTCACCCAGGTCCTCGGCATCGACGAAAAAACCCGCACCATCTTCTTCCTCGGCGTCGGCAAAGAGGCCGGCAACGACCCCTACTTCCCCATGTACTACAGCGTCGGCTTCGACGGCCAGAACCTCGCCCTGCTCACCCCCGAGCGCGCCGACCACGAGATCACGCAGTCGCCGGACAACCGCTTCTTCCTCGACGCGTACTCCACCCCCATCGAGCCGCACCAGACTGTCCTCCGCGACGCCAGAGGTGACATCGTCGCCGACGTCGCCCGCGAAGACATCAAGGCCCTTAAAGCCACCGGCTGGATCCCGCTCGTGCAGATGCAGGTCAAAGCCCGCGACAACCAGACCGACCTCTACGGCTTCCTCTTCCGCCCCACCAACTTCTCCACCGCGCGCCGCTACCCCATCGTGAACTACATCTACCCCGGCCCGCAGATCGGCTCCTGCGGCGGACGCGCCTTCACCGCCGCGCACGGCGACCTGCAGTCGCTTGCCGAGCTCGGCTTCATCGTCGTCTGCATCGACGGCCAGGGCACGCCCTCACGCTCCAAAGCCTTCCACGAGTTCTACGCGCACGACCTCGGCGACAACACCATCCCCGACCAGGTCGCCGGCATGAAGCAGCTCAGCGACCGATATCCCTGGATCGACCTCGACCGCGTCGGCATCTACGGACACTCCGGCGGAGGCAACGCCACTGCCGCCGCCATGTTCCACTTTCCCGACTTCTTCAAAGTCGGCATCTCCGAGTCCGGCAACCACGACAATCGCCTCTACGAAGACGACTGGGCCGAGAAGTGGATGGGCCTCGAAGTCATCGGACCCGACGGCAAGAGCAACTACGACTCCCAGGCCAACCAGAACGACGCCAAGAATCTCAAAGGCCATCTCCTCCTCGCCCACGGAACCGCCGACGACAACGTCCCGCCCGCCGAGACCCTCCTCGTCGTCGACGCGCTCGAGAAGGCCAACAAAGACTTCGACCTCGTCCTCTTCCCCAACGCCCACCACGGCTACGGCCCCATGTCCCGCTACATGACCCGCCGCCGCTGGGACTACTTCGTCCGCTACCTCGCCGGAGCCACGCCCCCCTTCGAGTACAAGATGGCCACCCCGCACGATCGCCCCGACAACCCCAACGGCCCCAGCGACTCCAGCATGGCCGACGACCTCCTCAACGGAGCCCCCGACCCGCAATAACTCCTGACTCAGTCACTTCCGCAACAAACCGAAAGAGGCTCGGCCAAAGCCGAGCCTCTCGCTTCTCCCCTACTCCCTATCCCCTGTCCTACTGCACTACCTTCCCATCCGCCGGAGTCACTGTCGTGCTCCCAACTCCCGGCGACTTCACCGGCGGAGCCTGCGTCACCGCCCAGCCACTGCTCGTGTCGTTCAACGTAGCCGTCGCCGCCAGCGGCGCGGAGGTCTGGGTCTGGATCTGCGGAAAGGCATGCAGCACCTCGGCCTGTTGCGCCCACGAGGGCGTATCCACCACCGCTGCGTGATAGTTCACCGTCGCCGTCGCGCCCGGCTGCCCGCTGTTCGGCGACGCGTTATCGATCGCCTGCACCTTATACCGCCCGTAGCAGAAGTCCACATACCCGGGCTGCGCGTCGTTCACATTCCACGCCTGATGTCCCTTGTCTGAAAGGTCATACAGGTTCACCTGCTTCGTCGCAATGATGAAGACCTTCTTCTCCGCCGCCGTCCGCGTCAGCAGACCCGCATCCACCAGCGCGTCGTACCCCGCCGTCTTCGACCCGTCCGATTGATCCACCTGCACCGGGAACTTCACCGGATCCGTCCACAGGCACAGCGGACGGTCCTGATAGTACGTGTTCAGCGCGCTCGTATAGTTCACCGTGTTGTCGCTGGTCTTCCTGCATCCCGCCGCGAACACCATTCCTGCCAGAGCCGTCGCCGCCATCCATCGTCTCGCCTGCATCGTCGTTCCCCCGTCCATCCTTCCTCGTGGGATGCCCCGCAGGTCCGGCCCGTTATCCCTCCTGTTGATCGTCATGGTGCGATCCACACGGCCCGCGCTGGCGCAAGTCCACTGCCTTTGCGTAGACTTCTTGCCGTAGTTGGATCGCCATCCAGCCGGCCTTGTACGGCCGGCACCGGAGACCGACGCATGCCCAGCAAGCTAAGCCAGATGCGCAGCGAGGCCCGCAGCGCACGCCGTGCCGCCGCAGCCGCCGCGGCTCTGCAACAACCGCGGTCCGATCCGTCCGTCCGCGGCCACTCGCAGGACCAGCAGCGCGCCCTGCTCGCCTCGCTGGTCAAGCCCATGAAGCGCGCCGGCAAACCCGCCGAGCCGAAGCCCCCGCCACCCCCGGCCGCCGAGTAATACGCCGAAATCTCGCGTCCCTCCGCCTCCGCGCTACAGCCAGCCCTTCGCCCGCGCGATCCGTGCCGCGTCCACCCGGTTCTCCGCCCCCAGCTTCGTGATCGCCTCGGACAGATAATTCCGCACCGTCCCCTCGCTCAGCCGCAGCTCCTGCGCGATCGTGCCGCTCGTCCGCCCGTCTCCCGCCAGCTGCAGAATCTGCCGTTCGCGATCCGTCAGCGGATCCTCCTCCGCATTCCACGCCTCCGCCGCCAGCGCCGGGTCGACCACCCGCAACCCCTTGCTCACCCGCCGCACCGCATCCGCCAGCTCCGCCGCCGGCCGGTCCTTCAGCAGGTACCCGCGCGCCCCCGAGTCCAGCGCCCGCCGCAGATATCCCGGCCGCGCAAAGGTCGTCAGGATCACCGTCCGCACGCCCGGCCGGCTCAGCTTCAGCGCCGCCGCCACCTCCAGCCCCGTCATCCCCGGCATCTCGATATCCGTCACCAGCACATCCGGCTTCAGCGTCTCGGCCGCCCGCAGCGCATCCCGCCCGTTCGCCGCGCGCCCGACTACCTCGATATCCGGCTCCAGCTCCAGCAGCGCCGCCAGCGCTCCCAGCACCATCGCCTGATCCTCCGCCAGCACCACCCTGATCTTCATCAAGCCTTCGCCTCGACAACCGCCCCACCCGGCAGCTCAATCACCACCCGCGTCCCCCGCGCCGGCGCTCCCTCAATCCGCATCGTCCCGCCCAGCTCCTCCACCCGCGCCCGCATCCCGCGCAGTCCATTCCCCTCGCGCAGCCCCGCAGCCTGCCCGTTATCCTCCACCTCCAGCGTCGTCGCCCCATCGGCTCCCGTCGCGAACCGCATCGCGCATGCCGTCGCCCGCGCATGCCGCACGATGTTCGTCACCGCCTCCCGCACCGACAGCGAAAGCGCCGTCTCCTCGCGCGCCCGCAGCGTCTCCGGCATCCCCTCGCACACCAGCGTCACCCCCGCAGCCGCCAGCGTCATGCGCGCCGAATCCACCTCCGCCCGCAGCCCCTTCGCGCGATACCCGCCGATCGCCTCGCGCACCTCCGCCAGCGCCGTCCGCGCCGTCCGTTCCACCTCGCCGATCTCCGCCGCCGCCCGCGCCACATCGTCCGCCGTGCCGCGGCCCACCAGCCGCCCCGCCAGCTCCGCCTTCAGCACGATCACGCTCAGCGTGTGCCCCAGAACATCATGCAGATCCCGCGCAATCCGCTCGCGCTCGGCTACCTGCGCCAGCGCTGCGTTCTCTTCCTGCGCCTTCCGCAGCCTGCACTGCGAGCGCTGTTGCTCCGCCACAAACAGGTTCGCCAGTCCCACAATCAGGATGAACCCAACCGCGCTGCCGTAATTGATCGCGTGATCGCGATAGCAGAGCCACTCCCCCGCCACCACCACCACCGCGCCGCCAATCCACAGCAGCGCCTCCCGCAGCGTCTTTACCGCGAACGGCACCAGCGCCGCCCCGAAGATGAAGAAGAAGCTCGCGCCGCTGTTCCACTGGATCGTCACCACGCCGATGGCAAAGATCGCAATCACCAGCGGAAGCCGCCACTCCGGCCGCTTCGTCTCCACATACCCGACATACAGCGCCAGAAACACCGCGTACACGCCCAGGCACTCGCCCCAGTACCACCAGCTCTTGCGCAGCAGCGGATCGATGAAGAAGAAGATCGAGTACAGCAGCCAGATGTAGTTCGCACCCAGCCGCCGCACCCCCTTCAACCCCGAGAAGTTGTCATGGAACGTCGGCTTGTAGAACTCAACCTTCTCATTCGCCATAGCAGTCACGCCCAGTCTAGTCTCCAGCCGTCTCCTCCCTGCTCCGTCGCCCTCAAGCACTCTGCTCCGCCCGCTGAAACATCGCCCAGCTCAGCCCGAGCATCACCAGCGTAAAGCCCGCCAGCCCCGCCCAGTGCACCCACGCCACGCTCCCCGGCTGCTGATACCCGAAGATCGACAGCATCAACTGCGCCAGATGATACGTCGGCATCGCCGGCGCAATCTTCTGCAGCCACTTCGGCAGCTCGCTCAGCGGAATCCACAACCCGCCCACAAACGACATCGGCAGATAGATCAGGTTCACCACCCCCGGAGCCGACGCCGGAGGCACCAGCAGCGCCACCAGCAACCCCATCGCCGCAAACGGAACCGTCCCCGCAAACGCCATCCCGAACATCAGCGCCAGCTCCGTCCCGCTCAGCCGCACCCCGCCAAACGCCACCCCGATCGCGATCAGCACCCCGGTAATGATCATCCCGAACGCCTGCGCCGTAATGCACTTCGCCACCAGGTACGCCATCGGCGGCATCGGACTCGCCCGCTTCAGCTCCAGCCACCCCGCCGCGCGCTCGCTCCCCAGCCCCACACCGATCCCGAACAGCGCCGCCCCGATCATCCCGAAGCAGCAGTACCCCGCCAGCATGTACTTCGACACCGCCATCCCGCCCGCAAACGTATTCCCGCGGTTCGCAATGCCGAACAGCGCATAAAACATCACCGGAAACCCGATCACCGCCAGCGAAAACGACTTCGCCCGCCACAGCTTCAGAAACTCGTACCGCGTCTCCTTCCCATACAGCCGCAGCGCAGCCGCCGCCCCGCGCCGCACC
>CAXTVJ010000009.1:24830-55931 GCA_964247715.1 uncultured Acidobacteriaceae bacterium
AGCCGCGTCCGGCACAGAATTTTGCGGCTCGCCCCCAGGCTCTTCACCTCCGCCGGCGTCCCCGAGCACACCACCTCGCCCTTATTCATCACCACAATCCGGTGCGCCAGCGCGTCCGCCTCTTCGAGATAGTGCGTCGTCAGCAGCACCGTCTTGCCCCGCGCCGCCAGCGACCGAATCTGCGCCCACAACCCCCGCCGCGCCTCGATATCCATCCCGACCGTCGGCTCGTCCAGGAACACAATCTCCGGATCCCCGCACACCGCCAGCCCAAACAGCAGCCGCTGCTTCTGACCGCCGCTCAACTGCTCGAACAGCCGTTCCTCAATCCCCTCCAGCTGCGCGATCCGCACCACCTCCGCCGCCGCAAGCGGCCGCGGATAATAGGCCCGGAACAAATCGATATGCTCCCGCACCTTCAGCGTCTTCGGCACGCTCGCCACCTGCAGCATCGCGCCCATGCGCGTGCGCGTCGCCGCCTCTCGAGGATCCAGCCCAAACACCCGTGCCGTCCCGCTTGTCGCCCGCGAAAGCCCCAGCAGCAGCCGTACCGCCGTCGACTTCCCCGCGCCATTCGGCCCCAGCAGCGCCACAATCTCCCCCCGCCGCAGCTCCAGCGAAAGCCCTTCCAGCGCCTTCACCTTGCCATAGCTCTTCGACACGCGGCGCAGCGCCGCCACCACCGTTGCGCCAGACTCCACCCCGCGCGCCTCCGCCACTTCATTCGCCTGCATCTCCGCCACCATCGCCGCCTCCTCCTCGCCTTGTGAAACGCTCAGGCCCGCTTACAGAAATGAGTCTCGCCCCGCGCGCCTCCCGGCAGCAGTGGCCCCTGTCAGTAAACGCACATGACAGATGTCACCTGTCCGTGGCATAGCCCGCCCGTCCGTGGCATAGCCCGCCCGTTCGTCTCGTGGTCTTATCGAACTCAAGCAATCCGGCGCCATGCCGATAAAGCCAACAGAGTCGTTCGGTCAATCCTTCCAACTGAAGGCCGGGTCAAACCGGCAAGAGTGTCCACCGAATTCAAACGCGCAGCAAAAGACCCCACCCTCGCCTCGGCCAACCAGCCGCGTCTGCGAAGGTGGGGCGGGCGTTTTCGCACACCCTCTCAAACTCTCGCCCAGCCCACCCGCTATTCGCCATCATTCCCCGCCCAACGGGAAGGCCCACGCGAAGCGTATAAAAGTCACGAAGTGACCGCCCCGCGCGCAGCGGGAACCTGGGTCGTTACATATAGTCCACGCCATACTGCACCGGGATCTGCGTAAACGCGATCCGCGTCGGCGCCGTCTCCCGCGCCGGCAGCATCCCCGCGAAATGCAGCGTGGTATGCCCATACTTCAGGTTCAGCTTATCCATCGTCGCCGCCAGCTCGCCCCGCCGGTCCTGGTCCCCGAACAGCGTCTCCTGATGCTCACTCGCGGGCGTCAGCTCGCGCAGCGTCACCCCCACAAAGAACGGCCGTTCATACTCCGCGCCCCGCGGCCGCTTCGCCCACACCTTCCGCAGCACGTCGAGCAGCGACAGCGTATCCTGGCACTCCGCAAACCGCGCCTCCATCCCCCACGCCGTATGCTTGATCCCGCTCGTATGCTGCTTCGCATCGTCCCGCTTCGCGGCCTGCTCGCGGCTCAGCGCATACTTCACCGTCACCGCCATCTGCCCCGTATAGAAATGCTCCATCCTCAGCCGCATTCCCGCCTTATGCAGCAGCTTGTGCGCCACACTCCACGCCCCGTCTTCCGAGCGGAACTCCGGCCCCAGCACATGCGAGTGGCCCAGCGACTTCTGAAGATCTCCCGGCACCGGCGCGCCATCGTCCCCCGTCTCCGCGCCCCGCAGCCAGTGGTACAGCCGGTCTCCCCACACGGAATCCCACAGCCGGTGCATGCCCGGCCGATCCAGCGCCAGCAGCTCCTCCATCGTGTGGATCCCCTTGCGATTCAGCCGAGCTTCCGTACGAGCCCCAACGCCGGGCAGATCCCGCAGCTCCAGATGCGCGATCGCCCGCGGCAGCTGCGACGGCAGCAGCCCGATCAGCCCGTCCGGCTTCTGCATATCGCTCGCGATCTTCGCCAGATACCGGTTCGGCGCCATCCCGATCGAGCACCGCAGCGTCGACCCCACATCGTCCTTGATCGCCTGCTTCACCGCGAGCGCGATCTTCCTTGCCGCCGGCGGCTCGCGCTCCCGCCCCATCAACTCACACACCATTTCATCGATCGAAGGCGTATGCGCCACCGGACACACCCGCTCCACCGCCGCGGCGATCTTATGCGAGAACTCCGCATAGACCGTGTGCGACCCGTTCACCAGAATGATCTCCGGACACAGCCGCTTCGCCTCGCCCACCCTGGTCAGCGTCTTAATGCCGAGCGCCTTCGCCTCATAGCTCGCCGCGATCAGCGCTCCGGTATCGGCCATCGTCCCGCACACGCCCACCGGCTTGCCGCGATACTCCGGGTGCAGCTCCTGCTCCACCGACGCAAAAAAACTGTTCAGGTCGATATGCAAAAACCCAAACCGGTCCGGCTGAGCTTCCGGCAGCGACACGGATTGGACCGCCTCATCCACACCAGCAGTATATTCGCCCCGTCTTCGCCTAAGACAAAAGGCGCAACACGGATCGAGGCCGACCAGAGCGAGATCAAAGCCACTAGAACAAGAACTAAGTCATCCTTCAGAAATCAAAGTAAGCCACCGCACCTCCAGGTATAAGCCATACCCGCCCTTATCCCGCCTCGACCCGTCTTATTCGTGTTACGCCTTGTTCCTAAGGCAGCTCAATCTGCATCACCTGAATCGAAAACCCCGGCAGCACCGTAGACAGCACCCCACCCTCGACCGCAGCCGTAGAACTCACCGGCCTGATCGCCTCCGGCATCGCCATCGAGTTCGTCGCCTCCGTGCTCTCCGCATGCAGCGTCGTCACCCGCACTGCATGGCTGCCCGCCCCCACACCCGCCAGCCGCAGCGTCAGCGGCTGCGCGGCGGACGACGCATTCACCAGCTTCACGCACACCTGATGCGCGGACGCAGTGACCGAATGAAACACCTTGTCGCCCGCCCCGCTCAGCGTCGACGCCAGCGTATGATCCCCCACGCACCCCGCAAACATCACCTGCGCATAGTAGCTCGGCGAGCCATAGCTGCTCAGCGCGTTATATCCGATCAAATCCGTATCCCACTGCGAAGCGCCCGGGTTGATGTTCACCAGCAGTGGCGCATACGCGGCCATCACCACCAGATCGCTGTTCCGCTCCAGCCCCGTCATAAATGCCGCATCGCCCAGCGCCGCACCGAAGTTCGGCGTCGGCGCGCCCTGCCGCGTCGCCCACTCGCCCACGAAGATCTTCGGCCCATTCCGGTCGGCCGTATCGTAGAACGCCTGCTTTGCGAACATCTCCTTCGCGCTCAGGTAATAGTGGTCGTCCACCACATCCGGAACCGTACCCTTCACCGGCGTCGTCGCAATCGTCAGCAGCTTCGGATACTTCGCCTTGATCGCCTTCTGGAACTGTGCAAACCGCCCATTGTACGAACCCGACTTATCGAAGCTGTCCTCGTTCCCAATCTCCACATAGCGCAGCGCAAACGGGGCCGGATGCCCGTCCTTCACCCGCTGCGCGCCCCACCTCGTCTCCGGGCCGCCGGTCACATACTCGATCTCATCCAGCGCGTCCTGCACGTACTGGTCCAGCTCCGGCCCCGCCTTCACCAGCTCGCCCTGCAGCGAGTAGCCCGCGAACACCGCCAGCACCGGCTCCATCTTCAAGTCCTCGCACCACTCCAGAAACTCCAGAAGCCCCATCCCGTCCGAAGACTGGTAGCCCCACGGCGAAGGATGCGTCGGCCGGTCCACCCACGGCCCGATCGTCTTCTTCCAGTCGAACCGCTCCGCGATCTTGTTGCCCTCCACGTAGTTCCCGCCAGGCATGCGCAGAAACGCCGGATGCATCGCCTCCATCTTCTCCATCAGATCGATCCGATTGCCATGCACGCGATCGTGAAACGTCGGCGGAAACAGCGAGACCAGCTGCAGCCGCAGCGTCGCCGGCCGGTCCAGCGTCACCTCGATATGGTTCTCCGCCGAAGCCGTCACCTGCCCCAACTTCATCGAAAACTCATAAGGCTTCCACCCCGTCCCGCCCACCTTCACCGTGGCCGACGCCAGCTCCTGGCCCGTCTGGTCCGCAACCACCGCGATCCGTACCGGAAGTTCGCCGGCCGTCTCCGTCTTCGCATACAGCGACCCCGTAAACGTACGGTCCGGCCGCACCGCCACGCCCCAGTACCCGTCGTTCAGCACACCCGCCCGGTTGGCCGCATCCGCGTGCGTCACCTCCATCTTCAAGCTCGTCGGCAGCGCCGCGCTCGGCCCGTCCTGCTGGTCCACCTGGATCGTCGCCGACCCATTCCCCATCTCCACCAGCCGCCAGTGCGGAATACCCGTCCAGTCCCCGCGAAACGTCCGGTTGCGCACCAGCTCCGCATACAGTCCGCCGTCGTAGGAGTAGTTGATCTCCTCCGTCATCAGCCCGTACAGCGACGGGCTCACCGCATGCACCGGCCGGCTCACGTCGATCTGCAGGGAAGCCGAGGCCGGAGCCTGAGCCCCCGCGAACGGAAGCAGCGACAGCAGCGTAAGCGCACTCAGACGGCCCGCCACGCCATCGAGTTCGCTGCGGCGGACACGCTCCGCGCGTTCGTTCATGGACGCGTTCTCAACCTGCTCGTCGGACATGCTCACTGGCTCCCTTGCGGACTCGCTCACGCCGTCGACCTCGCGAAACGCCGACGAAGAAATTCTTGCATACCCGCCAAGTCCCGTGATCCCCACGCTCGCCGCCAGCAAGTCCGGCGAGTGGCTCCGCCTCCTCATCCTGCAGCGCCCGCTCTGCCCGCGACACTCTCCCCGTGCCTCACCCGTCCTCTCCCGCCTCAATCCCCCTTGTCCCTGTTGCGCCTTGCTCCTGCACATGCCGGTGCCCCGGAAACTCACATAAGAACGGGCACGGATACGCCGGATCCGGATGCAGCTTCGCGCACAGAATCCGGTCCTCCCCATACGTCCGCACATACACCTCCGCCGCGCCCAGCATCCCCGCCAGCGGCGCAACGAAATACACCCAAAGCGCCGTCCACACCTGCGCAAACACCGCCGACCCCACCGTCCGCGCCGGATTGATGCTGAACCCCGACACCGGCGCGAACAGCACGATGTAGCACGCGATCAGCACCCCCACGCACCAGCTCGTATACGGCGCAATCTTCGGCCGGTTCGACGTCCACAGCACCACTCCCATCAGCAGCGCCGCCATCAACAGCTCCGCCGCGAACGCTCCCGGCGTTCCGCCCACACCCGGCACCGTCACCGCATACTCCACCCCCGGCGCAGCCAGTCGCGGTCCCAGCAGCAGCGCCGATATGCCAACCCCCAGCACCCCGCCTGCAAACTGCGCCACCACGTAGAACAAAGCATCCGCCACCCGGATCTTGCCCAGCCGCAGATACGTCAGCGTAATCGCCGGATTGAAGTGCGCTCCCGACAGCTTCCCCATCGGCGAATGAATGATCCCCACCGCCGTCAGCCCCATTGCTGCGCCCATCAGCCCGCGACGCGCCCACGCACTCGGTATCCACCGCAGCGCCGCATAGCCTGGATGAAACAAGATCACGGTAAACACACACGCCGAGAGCATGAACAGCGCCAGCTCCAATGCTTCGTACACGTAGAGCCGCCAGTCCCGAGCAAACGTTCCCACGCACACCTCCATCCCATAGATCCCAGGTAGACCGGCGGGAGGACCACGCGACGCGTATGGAAGTTACGAAGTGACCGCCGCCCGCGCAGGGCGCATTTACCGGCTGTTCAACCTTACCGGCCCGTCGCACACCATCAGCTCCGGCCCGTTGTTCTTCACATTCCCGACCCCGCGATGCGCCTTCGCCGCCCGCATCTGCTCCGCCGGCAGCGGCCTCAGCAGCTCCACCGGCGCACGCGTTCCCGGCTTACTCGCCAGCCACGAAGCCCAGTCCTTCGGCTCCAGAATCACCGGCATCCGTGTATGCACCGCGGCCATCAGCTCGTTCGGCTCCGTCGTCAAAATCGTATAGCTCTCAAGTGGGACAGACTCCGGATGCAGCGGGTCCCGCCACCGCTCCCACAGCCCCGCAAACGCCAGCACCTCGCCCGTCCTCAGCGTGAACACATACGGCTGCTTCTCGACGACAGCCTTTCTCCCCCGCGTCTTCGCAGCAGGCGCGGCATCACCAAACAACCCCGCACTCTGCGACTCCGAGTCGCCCGAAGTCTCGCCCACCACCTTCCACTCATAGAACCCATCCGCCGGCACCAGGCATCGCCTGCGTTCGAGCGGACCCGCATACATCCGGCTCGCCGCCACCGTCTCCGCCTTCGCGTTAATGGTCGAATAGCCAGAGTCCTTCGCCGACTTCGCAAACCACGGCACCAGTCCCCAGCGCATCAGCACCAGCTCGCGTTCGCCGCGCTCCTCCTCCAGCCGAACCACCGGCTGAAACGTCGTCGGCGCCACGTTATAGTCCCACGCCGGCAGCACCAGCCCGCTCACATCGCCCGCAATGCGAAACGCCTCCGCGATCGTCTGCTTATCCGACCGCCGCACATACCGTCCGCACATCGCCGCACCTCTCCACCACAGATCGGGTGCCCCATCCATCCGCAGCATGGGTGGGAGTGAACCATCTCCGTCTATGCTACCCACACACCACCCGAGACTCTTAGCCGACGATGCCCAACCCGCCTGCCCCCGCGATCCTGGAAGAAGTAGACGGTCCCGCCGTCCTCCGCCGCGCCTCCTGGCGGCTCATCCCCCTCATCGCTCTCGGCTACGGCACAGCCTATATGGATCGCGTCAACCTCTCCTTCGCCGCCCCCGGCATGAACCGCGACCTCGGCTTCTCCGCCTCCATGTACGGCCTCGGCGCCGGCCTCTTCTTCGTCTCCTACGCCTTCTGCGAGATCCCCTCGAACCTCCTGCTCGTCCGCTTCGGCGCGCGCCGCTGGCTCGCCCGCATCATGCTCACCTGGGGCGCGCTCGCCATGGGCATGGCCTTCGTCCACACCCCGCCTCAGTTCCTCCTCATGCGCTTCCTGCTCGGCATGGCCGAGGCCGGCTTCTTCCCCGGCGTCGTCTTCTACCTCACCGAGTGGTTTCCGCCCGCGCACCGCGCCCGCGTCCTCAGCCGCTTCTACATCGCGCTTCCCTTGAGCTCCACCGTCATGGGCTCGCTCGCAGGCGCGCTGCTCTCGCTCGAAGGCCGCCTGCACCTGCGCGGATGGCAGTGGCTCTTCCTGCTCGAAGGCCTGCCCGCCCTCGTCCTCTCCATCGTCTTCCTCCGCCTCCTGCCCGACAGTCCCGCCACCGCATCCTGGCTCAGCGATCGCGAATGCACCTGGCTCGAAGCCGAACTGCAGGCAGCCCGCCTCGGCAAAGCGCAGGAAACCCACACTCTCGCCGATCTACGCGCCGTCCTCACCGACCCCCGCCTCTGGTCGCTCGGCCTCTTCTTCCTCTGCACCCTCACCGTCCTCTACGGCTGGTCTTTCTCCGCGCCGTCCATCCTCATGGCCCTCACCGGAGCCTCCGTAGGCCAGGCCGGCTGGATCATCGCCATCATGGGCCTGCTCGGTGCCGTCGGCATGCTCGCGACCGCCTGGAGCTCCGACCGCAGCAACGAACGCACCTTCCACATCATCGTCCCGTGCCTCATCATGGCCGCGGCCTATGCGGTCGGCGGTCTCACCCGCAAGCCCCTGCTCGGCGTCGCCGCCTTCACCGTGGCCGTCGTCGCGTACAACTGCATGCAGGGCCCGGTCCTTACGCTGCCCGCCGCCTTCTTCGCCGGACGCCTCTCCGCCATCGGCTACGCCGCCATGACCGCCATCGGCATCGGCGGAGGCTTCCTCGGCCCCGTCTGGATGGGCCGCGCCCGCGACCTCACCGGCAACTACCAGCGCGGACTTCTCTCCCTCGCCCTCCCATCCCTTGTCGCCGCCGCACTCATCGCCCGCATGCAGCGAAGCTCCGGGCAACGGCGCAGTCTCCCCGGGGAACCCGCCTCGCTACCGCCGAACCCGGCAAAATAGCCGTTTCCCCTTTGCACACATATTGGTAAGCTGAGGGGCGAGCGTTCAACCCCTTTGGCTAAATACCTCATTACCGGCGTCGCAGGCTTCATCGGCTCCCACCTCGCCCACGCGCTGGTGGAGTGCGGCGAGACCGTCCGCGGCCTCGACAATTTCTCCACCGGCATGATCCAGAACCTCGCCGGCCTCAAAGGCAAGATGGATCTCCACGAGATCGACCTCCGCGACAAAGAGGCCGTCTGCGCCGCCTGCGAGGGCATGGACTACATCCTCCATCAGGGCGCCCTGCCCAGCGTCCCGCGTTCCGTCAAAGATCCCCGCACCTCGCACGAGTCCAACGTCGACGGCACCTTCAACCTGCTCGAAGGCGCCCGCGCCGCCGGCGTCAAACGCGTCGTCTTCGCCGGCTCCAGCTCCGCCTACGGCAACCAGCCCGGCTTCCCGCGCACCGAATCCCTCTGCCCCGCACCCATCGCTCCCTACCCCGCGCAAAAGGTCATGGGCGAGCTCTACATGCAGAGCTACTGGCGCGTCTACGGCCTCGAAACCGTCACCCTCCGCTACTTCAACATCTTCGGCCCCCGCCAGGTCCCGGACTCCCCCTACTCCGGCGTCATGGCCAAATTCATCCTGCAGATGATGCGCGGCGAACGCCCCATGATCTACGGCGACGGCGAACAGGGACGCGACTTCACCTACGTCGATAACGCCGTCCAGGCCAACCTCCTCGCGCTCCACGCCGACCGCGACAAGGTCGCCGGCAAACTCTTCAACATCGCCTGCGGCCAGCGCCATACCCTCAACGAAACGTACAAGATCCTCGCCGAACTGCTCGAATTCGACCTCGGCCCCGAGTACGGCCCCGAACGCCGCGGCGACGTCCGCGACTCCCTCGCCGACATCTCCGCCGCCGCCGGCGCCTTCGGTTACAAGCCCCACGTCTCCTTCCGCGAAGGCCTCACCCGCACCGTCGACTGGTACCTCGCGCAGGCCAAAGCCGCCACCCGCCAGTCCCACTGAACTCACGCTCACCCGACGTTTGCCGCGCCCGCCTCACAGCCGGAACAGATAAGAAAACTTCACAAAGATCTGCCGCCCGTCGTTCAGATAACCCGCGCCGCGCGGAAGGATCGCCTGCGTCGGGTCGCACGTGCCGCCCTGCCGCGCGCACAGCGTGTGGCTGTAGTTCTGCAAATCGTTATTCCAACCCACATACACCACCGTCCCCGGATGCGGGAGCCACGTCAGCAGAGCCTGCGTCTGCACCTCTTTCGTACGCGCCAGCGAGGTCTCCGCCGGGTTCGCCAGCGTCGTGTCGTATTCCACAATCACCCGCGCCGAAAACGCCCTCGTGAACTGGTAGTTCAGCTTCGTCCGAAACGTCTGCGACTCATACACCAGCTGCCCGTCCTTCACCGAGTGATCGCGGTCCAGCAGGTATGTATTGTCGTCCGTAAGCTGCTTCAGCGGATTCACGGAGACCAGCGCCTGCACCGTCTCTTCATTCATCAGGAACGGTATTGCACCCGACGGCGGGTTGTAGTTCACATTGCCGCTGCGAAAACCCTGCACGTTGAAGTTCATCTGCGCCCACGGCTGTCCGCGCGCCACTACCCCGCCCAGATTCTCCGTAAAGTTCTCGTTATGGTTCATCGCGTATCCGTCCTGCGGCCCTACCGTATCCGAATTCTCCCCCACGATCGGAGCCACCACGACATTGCGCGGCAGCTGCAGAAAGGCGTCCACCGTCGTGTAGTGGTACACCCGGTTCCCCGCATGGTCGTACGCGATCTGGTTGTTTTCCTCGAGCCCGATGCTCTGCAGCTTACTGTTCTTCGGAAACCACTGGTAATTCGAGTGCGTCTGGTTGTTGTAGTAATCCGTCGTCTGGATAAACCCCGCCTGGCTCTGAAACCCGGTGCTGTAATCGCGGCTCACGCTCTGTAGATTGAACGCGTGCCCGCTGCGGTCCGCCTCCAGATAGAACGCCGGCCCCGCGGTGTTTCCGCCGGAGTCTCCCGCCGGAAATACCGCCGCCTGGCTGTGCCCATTGCTCCCATGCGTCGAGCTCTCGACCCCCTGCCCCAGCAGCGTCCAGTGATTGTCCGCGCGCCACGTAAAATCCGCCCCGCCGATCCGGTTCCAGCCGCCGCCAAACTCTTCGTCCGTATACATCAGCCCCACATTCGAGCCCTTGCCCAGATCCTGCGACACCCGCCCCACATAGAACTCCGCCTTGCTGTCGTAGAGCGGATCGCCCTGCGGCACCGTCTGCCCCGGCTCGCGGTCATCGATCGCCAGCAGCCCGAAGTTCGTATGGTCCAGCTTGCCCGTCACCCGGATCCCATAATCCGGCCGGATGATGTTGCGCGTGTACAGCAGCTGCATCGGCGTAGAGAAATACGAGGCATTCTCCAGAAAAAACGGACGCAGCTCCGGAAAATACACCGGATAGCGCTGATTCACCGTGAACTGCGGCTGGTCCGACTCCACATCGCTGAAGTCCGGATTGATCGTCCCGTCCAGCACGATCGAATCCTTCACGATCGCCTTCACCTCGCCGCCGGCAGTCCCTTCCACCCTGCGCGAGCTGAAGTAAGGTTCGAACGGATCCGCCGTCTGCAGAATGTGTTCGTTCTGCGCCAGCCCGTACGGATTGATCTGCACATTGTGCGAGCCCGCCACGCCTTCCAGATTCGTCAGGCTCATCGTGCCTTCCTGGCTCAGCGTCCCCGACACATTCGCCGCCACCCGCGGCCACGTGTCCGTCTCACTGTTGCGCGGGAAGTTCCTCTCAAACACCACGCCCCACTGCGAACTGTCCAGCCTGAAGCGAAGACTGCGAAACGGAATCGCCACCAGCACCATCCACCCCTTGCCGGTAACCCGTCCCTCCGAGTCCCACACCTGGTCATAGCTGTAGTCGCTGCCGGAAGCCTCCGCCCACGCCGCATCCGCCTGCACCCCGGTCGGATTCACCTGGAACAACACCCCCCGTCGCCGGTCCTGAAACGGGTCCAGCAGCACCGTCACGTTGTCGTCGTTCAGAATGTTCTCCCGCCGCGCCAGATGCGTCCGGATCAGCGCCGGATGGCTGTCGAAGCATAGAAACACCGCATAAAACGTCGTCTTCGTATGCGCCAGCCAAACCTCCGTCGCTTCGGTCGCGCGCTGCCCGTCGCTCGGCGCGTTCTGGATAAACCCGCTCACATGACCCAGCTTGTCGCGCAGCTCCGCCCGCGGCTTCATGTCCGCAAAATCCTCCAGCCGCAGCGCCTGCCCGATCAGCGGCACCTTCACCGCAGCCACCGTCTGCTCCTTCTCCGGAGCCGCAGGAACCACCGTCGGCTTCGACTGCCCCTGCTGGTTGCTCACCTGCGCCGCCGCAATCCCTGCAGGCAACAGACACACCCAGGCCCACAAAATGCAGCGCAACCCTCCATCCACCCCGAACCGCCTCACATCGACCCCACTCGTTCAGACTAACGAAACCCCGCAGCCTGAACACGCATACGCACGCCCCGGCCACAAGTTCCGCCCAGCCCGCCCGCAAGCGAAACCCGAGAACAAGACGCGCGGCTCCGCCCGTCAGCGCCCCGCCGCGAACCCGCCCCATTAACCCCGTGCCTCATCTCCGGCGAAATCCACCGGGAACCCGACTGCTCTACTCTGCGTAGCTCAACCTGCCGCGATCAACCTCGAGGAGAATCGAAATGCACCGTCTGTTCCGCGCCGCGGCCCTCATGCCCGCGCTGGCGATTCCCCTCGCCTCTCAGGCCCGCGCGCAAGCCGCCTGCTCCGGCAGCTCCATTACCGGCACCGTCGAGGACAGCACCGCCGCCGTCATCCCCGGAGCCACCCTCCAGCTCGACGGCCAGAGCCCAAACCAACCCCAGGTCCAGACCAGCGGCAGCGACGGCCGTTTCCACTTCCCCTGCATCTCCCCCGGCCCGCACCGCCTGGCCATCAACGCCCCCGGCTTCGCCCCGCTTCAGATGCAGCTGCCCGCGCACCCCTCCGCCGAGCTCGTCCTCACCCTCGTCCCTGCCGACTCCAACGTCATCAACGTTCAGGCCGAAGCCTCCGAGCCCATCCTTGGCGGGCTCAACGGAATGACCCTCGCCGGCGATCAGCTCAACACCCTCGCCGACGACCCCGACGACCTACAGCGCGAGCTCCAGCAGCTCGCCGCCGCCGCCGGCGGACCACCCTCCGGCACCGTCATCTCCGTCGACGGCTTCCAGGACGACAGCCCGCTCCCGCCCAAGTCCTCCATCGCCCGCGTCGAGGTCAACCCCGACCTCTTCTCCGCCGAAAACCGCCAGCCGCCCTTCGAAGGCGGACACATCCAGATCTACACCAAACCCGGCGCCGAACACTTCCACGGCACCCTCTTCACCACCAACTCCTCGCAGTGGATGAACGCCCGCGACCCCTTCTCGAACGCGCCCGCCGCCATCGGCAAGCAGCGCTACGGCTTCACCCTCAACGGCCCCGTCCGCAAGCAGGGCTCCAATTTCTCCCTCGCCCTCGAGCACCGTTCCATCGACGAGTTCGCCGTCGTCAACGCCGTCACTCTCGACTCCGCCGGCAACCAGACCGCCACCGTCGGGAACGTCCCCACCCCGCAGCGCCTCTGGATCGCCAGCACCCGCCTCGACGTCCAGCTCGGCCCCAAAAACATCGCCTTCGTCAGCTACTCCGCGAACGTCGATCACCTCGCCAACGTCGGCGTCGGCGGAACCTCCCTCATCGACACCGGCTACGACTCCCAGACGTACGACCATATCCTCCGCGTCAGCAACACCACCACCTTCTCCCCCAATCTCCTGCACGAAGGCCGCGTCAGCATCGACTTCCGCGGCGAGATCGACAACCCCACCTCCAGCGCCCCGCAGGTCCAGGTCGCCGGCGCCTTTACCGGCGGCGGAGCCGACATCGGCCCCCAGCGCATCCGCCAGATCCGCACCGAATGGGACGACGACTTCCTCCTCACCCGCGGCAAACACACCCTCAAAGCCGGCCTCCAGCTCTTCGACTACGTCGAGCACCAGACCCTCACCACCAACTTCAACGGCACCTACATCTTCGGCGGAGGCACCGCACCCGTCCTCGACACAGCCAACGACCCCACCGCCGCCACCGAAACCATCTCCGGCCTCGAGCAGTACCGCCGCGCCCTGCTCGCCCTGCCCGGTGGAACCCCAACCCAGTACTCCTCCGTCGCCGGCTCCCCGCAGGTCGACTTCAAAGAGGTCTACACCGTCTTCTTCGCCCAGGACGACCTCAAGCTCCTGCCCAATCTCACCGTCTCCGCCGGCCTGCGCTACTTCCTCGCCAACTATCCCTTCCAGAACAACGGCTTCACTCCGCGCGCCGGCGTCACCTGGGCACCCGGCGCCAGCAAAACCCTCAGCCTCAACGCCCACATCGGCCTCTTCAGCGGCCACAGCCCCAACGGCCTCGCCTTCACCCAGGCCGAGCTGCTCCGCGAAGACGGCACCGCCCGCATCACCTCGGAGGTCTACAACCCCGTCTACGGCGCACCGTCCACCACCGGCAGCTCCGTCATCCACGCCCTGCGCACCGTCGCACCCAACTACAACAGCAACCAGAACCTCATGGCGCAGATCGGCGCCAGCCAGACCCTGCCCTTCGGCTTCACCCTCTCCACCAACCTCATCTACATCCGCGGCTGGCACCAGGAGCGCACCCTCAACGTCAATACGCCGCTCAACGGATCCCCCACCGGCCCGCGCCCCGGCCCGGCCAACACCGACATCCTCCAGCTCCAGAGCTCAGCCGACGAGGCCGGCGACATCGAGTTCGCCGGCATCGGCAATCAGAAGCTCAAAGCCGTCCAGTTCTTCGTCGGCGCCGTCCGCATTCACGTCCTCTCGGACGGCGACGACAGCGCCTTCTTTTCCCCGCAGAGCTCCTCCACCAACGCCGGCGAGTACGCCCTCGAAACCGGCAACTCCCTCTGGCAGAACTTCGCCAACGTCACCGTCAAGCTCCCCGCCAAAGTCGTCGTCACCAGCGACTACTACGGCAACGGAAACTCCCCCTTCAACCTCACCACCGGCTTCGACAACAACGGTGACGGCGACTTCAACGATCGCCCCCAGTTCGCTTTGCCCGGCGGTGCCGGCACCGTCGCCACCCCCTTCGGCTCGCTCGTCGCCACCGGAGGCACCGGCACCCTCGCCCGCAACATCGCCAGCCTCCCCTGGAACTTCCACGTCGACGCCAACATCCAGCGCGTCTTCCCCCTCACCCGCAACGCCAAAGCCGACCACCCGCAGACGCTCACCGCCAACGTCCGCTCCTCGAACCTCCTCAACCACACCAACGTCACCGCCGAGGGCGGCGTCCTCGGCTCCCCGCTCTTCCTCGTCCCCTACGCCGCCGACAACGGCCGCCGCATCGAGGGAGGCCTCCGCTACAGCTTCTAATCTCCCGTTCAACCAGCCGTCAAAGCCCGCGAAACCTCCGCAGCGCGCCCTGCGCCCGTTCTTCCGTCCAGGCGTTCTCTGTAAACTCGCACTGAGAACCCCCCCAACTCAGGAGGCCGCCATGCGACCCGCGGATAAGCGCCTCAACCAGATGGACCGCCTCGGCGACATGCTGCACTTCCCCGCCCTCGTCAACGCAGGCGCAACCCTCAACGTCCTCGTCACCGTGGCGATCACCTGGTATGCCGAACCGCGTCACCCGGCCCTCGCGGGCCTCTGGGTCGCCGTCGTCCTCACCCTCAACCTGCTGCCCGTCCTGCTGCTGCGACTCTCGCTCACCCCCGCCACCGTCTACCCGCCCCTGCGCGAGATGGACTTCTTCCGCGACCAGCACAAGTTCTCCGACTGGGTCTACCTCGCCGCCAGCGCCAACATGACCTTCTGGATCCTCCTCACCTGGACGCTCTCCGCCTTCCACCGCACCCCCGCCCTCTTCGCCCTGCTGGAGCTCGCAGCCTTCCTCGCCACCTTCTCGCCCGTACTTCTCCGCCGCACCTTCGCAAGCTGATCGAGGGCGCAGCCCTCTGCCGGCCTGGTCATCCGGCAGGCACCCGTAAGCGGCTTACCGGAACGCGCTCCCTCGGACGCTGCAACCCGCACCCGGGAGCAACGGGTAAAGGAGTGAGAGACAAAACCTCCGCCCGGTGGTACCGTTGTGCCACCGCGTCCCTGTCCCATCGCTCAAGTCTTCGGCCGATCCGCCGATAGCTCTTGTGCATGCGGCAGCACGATGCAACATCCCGATGAGTCAACGAGCCGAGCTCCACCAAGTTGACGCAGCACCTCGTACGCCCTCGAGCAAAGCCCGCCGAGCCCTCGCTCTGCCGCTGCTGCTCCTCAGCCTCGCCGCGCCCGTCTGCGCCCAGACCATCCCGCAATCGCCGGCTCTCGGCTCCCGCGACGCCGCCCACGCCCGCGCCCGCCGCTTCCTGCACGGCCGCACCACCCGCGATGCCACCTCGCCCGCCGTCGCCCTCGACCACGCCCGCACACAGCACCTGGCCCTTCCCACACTCGCCAAACCCCGCGCCGCCACCAGCCTCAGCGCCGCCTGGCAGCCAGTCGGTCCCGCCCAGGTCCTCACCCCCGCGTTCGGCCCCGTCACCGGCCGCATCACCGCCCTCGTCATCGATCCCGCCGATTCCACCGGCAACACCGTCTATCTCGGCACCAGCGGCGGCGGCGTCTGGAAGTCCACCAACGCATCCGGCCCCGCGGCCCAGGTCACCTTCGCCCCGCTCACAGACACCCTCCCCGTGTTCAGCCCCTCCGCTGGCTCCAGCGTCACGCCTTCGCTCAGCATCGGCGCGCTTGCCCTCTCCCCGAGTGCAGGAGGCGGCATCCTCCTCGCCGGCACCGGCGACCCTGGCGACGCCACCGACTCCTACTACGGCGAAGGCATCCTCCGCTCCGCCGACGGCGGATCCACCTAGACCCTCGCCGTCGGCTCCGACGACGGCGTCGCCGGTCACCACAGCTTCGCCGGACTCGCCGCAGCAGGCCTCGCTTTTTCCACCACCACCCCCACCCTCGCCGTAGCCGCCCTTTCCGACGCCGCCGAAGGCGACCAGGTCAACGCCGCCGACAACGGCTCCAGCGTCGAAGGACTCTACGCCTCCACCGACGGCGGCCAGACCTGGCAGATCGCCACCGTCCTCGACGGCGCAGCCATCGTCCAGTCGCCCTCCACCTCGTCCGGCAACCCCGGCGGCGTCCCCGCCACCTCGGTCGTCTGGAACCCCGTCCGGCAGCGCTTCTTCGCCGCCCTCCGCTGGCATGGCTTCTACGAGTCCCTCGACGGACTCACCTGGACGCGCCTCCAGAATCAGCCCGGCACCGGCCTCACCCTCGCCAACTGCCCCTCGCTCGAAGGCAGCGCCGCCGTCCCCAACCCGCAATGCCCCCTCTTCCGCGCCACCCTCGCGGTCCAGCCCCTCACCGGCGACACCTTCGCCCTCACCGTCGACGCCAACCTCAAGGACCAGGGCCTCTGGCAGGACATCTGCGCCCTCACCACGCCCCAAAGCGGAACCGCCCGCCTCTGCGCCAGCCCCGAGCCCGCCTTCGCCACCCGCCTCGACTCCTCGCCGCTCGAACAGGGCAGCGGAAGCACCGTGATCCCCCAGGCCGATTACAACCTCGCCCTCGCCGCCGTATCCTCGGCTCCCGTCGCGTCCGGCGGTCTCGCGTCCAGCGCAGACACCCTCCTCTACGTCGGCACCATCGACCTCTATCGCTGCTCGCTCGCCGCCGGCTGCACCCTCCGCGACACCACCAACGCCCGGAACGGCTGCGCCACCCCTGCCAGCGTCGCGCCCGCCCAGCACGCCCTCGCCGCGGTCTCCGCCTCCGGCGCGCTCTTTCTCGGCAACGACGGCGGCCTCTGGCGCTCGCTCGACGGCGCAGCCGAAACCGGCAGCCCCTGCAACGCCTCCGACGCCACCCACTTCGACAATCTCAACCCCGCCCTCGGCTCCCTCGCCGAAGTCGTCTCCTTCGCCCAGGATCCCACCGACCCCGCCACCCTCCTCGCCGGCCTCGGAGCCCTCGGCAGCGCCGGCACCAACACCACTGCCCAGCCCTGGCCGCAGCTTTCCATCGGCGAAGGCGGAACCGTCGCCATTGACCAGGCCGCTCCCCTCAACTGGTATCTCTCCACCGGCCCCGGCATCAACATCGCCAACTGCCCGCTGGGCGCGGCCTGCACCCCAACCGACTTCGCCCAGACCACCATCGGTTCCACCCAGGTCGCCGGCGACGAAGCCCTCATCGACGCCCCCTGGCTGCTCGACCCCGCATCTTCCTCCTCAGCCTCCCAGCTCCTCCTCGGCACCTGCCGCATCTGGCGCGGCCCCGCCATCGGCGGCTCTGCCTGGTCCTCGTCCGACCTCCTCAGCGGCCCCTTCTACGCGCCGCTCGCCTCGGGCTGCGGCACCACCGACCTCGTCGTCCGCTCACTCGCCGCAGGGGGCCCGGCCTCCACCTCCACAACCCCGCCTAACCTCGGCGCCCAGGTCCTCTACGCCGGACTCGCCGGCATCCCCGGCGGCGGCTCACCCTTCGGCCATCTCTTCACCTCCGCCGCCGCCCGGTCCGACAACGCCTCCACCGCCTGGACCGACGCCGCCCTCGCTCCCGTCACCAACGACTTCTCCGACAACCAGACCTTCAACCCCGGCTCCTTCGATCTCTCCTCGATCTTCGTCGACCCCCACGACCCCACCGGCCAGACCGTCTACGCCACCATCCTCGGCTTCGCCGGAGCCGGCCTCAACGCGCCCCACCTCTACGGCTCAACCGACGGCGGCGCGCACTGGCTCAACCTCGCCGCCAACCTCCCCAACGCCCCCGCCAGCGCCGTACTCGTCGATCCCAACGACGCCAACACCCTCTACATCGCCCTCGACACCGGCGTCTACGCCACCTCCGCCATCACCTCCTGCCCCGCCACCAACTGCTGGTCCATCCTCGGCACCGCCCTGCCCAACTCCCCCGTCATCTCGCTTGAGGCAGCCCCCGCCATGCCCACCGGCGACGGCCGCACCGGCGAGCTTCGCGCCGCCACCTGCGGCCGCGGCATCTGGCAGATCCCGCTCCTCACCGCCATTACCCCGCAATCTCCCGCCATCACCCTCAGCCCCACGTCGCTCACCTTCGCCGCCCAACAGGCCCAGACCGAAAGCCCCGCACAAACCATAACGGTCACAAATTCCGGCAGCGCGACATTGACGGTTACAAGTGTCATCGCCACCGGCGATTTCGCCGTCTCCAACACCTGCACCGGCACGCCCGTCGCCATCCACGCCACCTGCACCGTCTCCGTCAGCTTCGCCCCCACGGCCTCCGGGACCCGCACCGGCGTCCTCACCGTCTACGGCAACGTCCCCGGCGGCCAGGCCACCGCGCAACTCTCCGGGATCGGCACCGCGCCCGCCTCCGTCGTGCTCACGCCCCTCACCCTCACCTTCAGCGCGGTCAACGTCGGTACCACCAGCCCCGTCCAGAACATCACCGTCTCGAACCTCGGCGGCACACCGTCTTCCATCCAGTCCATCACCGTCTCCGGCGACTTCGCCATCGCCCAGAACACCTGCGGCCCCTCCCTCGCCCCGCAGACCGGATGCACCCTCTCCATCACCTTTACCCCCACCGCCTCCGGCGCGCGCACCGGCGCACTCACCGTCATCGACGACGCCGGCACCCAACTCGCCAACCTCTCCGGCTCCGGCACCGCCCCCGCCACCGACCTCCTCGCCCCCGTCGCCTTGAGCTTTCCCGCACAACAGATCGGCACCGCCAGCTCCCCGCAGCAAGTCACCCTCTTCAACAACGGCGACGACACCCTCATCCTCATCGCCTCCTCCGTCACCGGCGATTTCACCGTCGTCAACGCCTGCGGAGCCTCGCTCCCCGGCCACTCCTCCTGCGCCTTCTCGGTCGCGTACGTCCCCAAAAACATCGGCAGCGAATCCGGCGTCCTCACCATCGCCGACGTCTCCCGCTCCCAGACCGTCGCCCTCAACGGCACCGGCCTCGCACCCCCCGGCGTCTCCCTCAGCCCGTCGAGCCTCACCTTCGCCGCCCTGGGCGTCGGCCAGTCTTCCCCCACCCAGACCCTCACCCTCACCAACAACGGAGGCGTCCCGCTCGCTCTCTCCTCCACCCTCCTCGCCGGCGACTTCACCCTCGCCGCCAATACCTGCGGCACCGCGCTCGCACCCGCCGCCGTCTGCACCCTCCAGATCGCCTTCACCCCCACCACCGCCGGCCCGCGCTCCGGCGTCCTCACCATCGCCGACAACGCCGCCAACTCCCCGCAATCCGCCCTCCTCACCGGCGAAGCGATCGACTTCACCCTCACCGGCGACGGACCCTCGTCCGCCTCCATCTCCAGCAGCCAGACCGCGACCTATCTTCTCCTCCTCAACGCCGCCGCCAGTCTCCCCGGCAACGCCGTCTTCACCTGCTCCGGCGTCCCTGTCAATGCATCCTGCACCGTCTCTCCCGGCACGACTCCGCTCGGAGCTCCCAACGGCACCGTCGTTACCGTCAGCGTCGCCACCGGCCAGCAGAGCACCGCCGCCCTCGCGCGCCCGCCCACTCCGCTCCCGCCCACTCCGCTGTTGGCGACTCCGCTCCTCGCCCTCTTTCTCCCGCTCGGCCTTCTGCTCTTCCCCAGCAAGCGACGCCGCACCCTCGCCGCCCTGCTCACGCTTCTTCTCGCCGCCTCCGGCTGCGGCACCGGACGCACCATCCCCGGCGCAGGCTCCGGCAGCACCTCCGGCAGTACCTCCCCCACGCCCACCCCCAGCGGCGCCTACACCCTTACCGTCGCCGCCTCCAGCGCAGGCCTCGTCCGCTCCGTCAACCTCGCCCTTACCGTCCATTAAATGTTCGAAGATCGCGTCCATTGCGCAACCTTCGCGCCCTTTTGCGCTCTGTCCTTTGCTCTTCGGCCTTAAGCCACCTGACCCGCGCAGAACCCCGAAGCCCACGCCCACTGAAAGTTGTACCCGCCCAGCCACCCCGTCACGTCCACCACCTCACCCACAAAGTAGAGCCCCGGCACCGCCCGCGCCTCCAGCGTCCGCGGATCCAACGCCTCCGTCGCTACGCCGCCCGCCGTCACCTCCGCCTTTGCATACCCCTCAGTCCCACTCGGCGTCACCCGCCACCCGTGCAGCGCCGCCTCCATCGCATCCAGCGCCGCGTTCGAAAGCTCCCGCCCGGCCTCGGCCGGCACGAACCGCTCCATCCATCGCTCCGCCAGGCGCGCAGGAAGCACCGCCCGCACCGCACCCGCTGCCGCCACCCGATCCCGCCGCGCCCCACCCTCGCGCAGACCCGCAAACACCACCCGCTCCGGCGCCAGATCCATCTCCACCCCGCCCCCGGGCCGCCAGTAAGAAGACACCTGCAGCACCGCCGGCCCGCTCAGCCCGCGATGCGTCATCAGCATCTTCTCCCGAAACGCCGGAGCTCCCGCCCCGCGCCGCGCCGTCTTCGGTGCTTCTCCTTCAGCCCGCACCACCACCTCCGCCGACACCCCCGCCAGATCGCACCAACCCGCCGCATCCTTCTCGCCAAACGTAAGCGGCACCAGCGCAGGCCGCGGGTCCACCACCCGCAGCCCGAACTGCCGCGCAAGGTCATACCCAAACCCCGTCGCGCCAATCTTCGGAATCGAAAGCCCGCCCGTAGCCACCACCATCGACTTCGCCCGCAGCATCCCCGTCGAAGTCTCGACCGCAAACCCGCCGTCCTCACCCCGCGCCACCGACGCCACCCGCGTCCCCAAAGCCATCTCCACGCCGGCCTCGGCGCACTCCCGCACCAGCATGCCCACCAGGTCATGCGCCGACCGGTCGCAGAACAATTGCCCCAGCGTCTTCTCGTGATACGCGATCCCGTGCCGCTCCACCATCGCGACAAAATCCGCCGGCGTATACCGAGCCAGCGCCGACCGCGCAAAATGCGGGTTCTCGCTCAAAAAGTTCTCCGCCCGCGTATGCAGATTGGTGAAGTTCGACCGCCCCCCGCCCGAGATCAGAATCTTCTTCCCCGCGCGCTCCGCATGATCCACCACCAGGACCCGCCGTCCGCGCCGCCCCGCCTCCATCGCCGTCATCAACCCCGCAGCCCCGGCCCCCAGCACCACCACCTCAAACCCGCGCACGTCAGACTCCTCTGCCAATAGTCTCTCCCGCCTGCCACCTCTTTGTTCTCCTTCCGCCGAGAAGCAGAGAGAGAAAGCTGCTTCTGTCTCTGACCTCTGCCACGCTCCCTGCTCCCTCCCATGCGACCATTACCAGATGGCCATCACCCCAGCACCAGCTCCGCTGCGCCTCGGCGAACCCCACCCGCAAGGCCCCGCGGCCCTCATTTCCCGCCGCGCCGCCGACCGCCTCCGCACCGGCCACCCCTGGGTCTACCGCACCGACGTCACCGAACTCCGCCCCGCACCCGGCCGCGCTGAAGTCCCCGCCGGCGCGCTCGTCACCATCCTCGACAGCCGCGGCACCCCCCTCGGCTCCGCGCTCTTCTCCTCCGCCTCGCAGATCACCCTGCGCCTCGTCTCCGAAGTCGCCGGCCTCACCCGCGCGCAGTACCTCGAAGAGGTAGCCACCCGCACCGCCGCCGCCCTCACCCTCCGCGACCAGCTCGCCCCCACTGGGCCCGACAACAACGCCGCCCGCCTCATCTTCTCGGAAGCCGACCAGCTTCCCGGCATCATTGCCGACCGCTACCACGACCTCATCCTCCTCCAGCTCCTCACCCAGGGCACCGCGCAGGACGACCTCCGCGAAACCCTCACCCGCGTCCTCCGCGCCCACTTCGGCGACACCATCGCCACCATCGTCGAGCGCCCCGACCCCAAAATCCGCATCGCCGAAGAGCTCGCCCCCGCACCCGATCAGCCGCTCTACACCGCCCACGAAGAACCAAAGCTCACCACCACCTTCACCCTCAACGGCCTCGCCTTCGCCTACGACGCCTCCGCCGGCCAGAAGACCGGAGCCTTCCTCGACCAGCGCCTCAACTACGCCGCGGCCGCCGCCCACGCCGCGTCCATCCCCAACGCGAGAGCTCTCGACATCTGCACCTACCAGGGCGGCTTCGCCCTCCACCTCGCCCGCGTCTGCGCCCGCGTCACCGGCGTCGACGCATCGCGAGCCGCCCTCGAGGTAGCCGACGCCAACCTCGACCGCAACGCAGCCCAGATCAAAGCCAAGAACGACTGGATCGAAGCCGACGCCTTCGACCTGTTGCGCGACTTCGACTCCGCCAATCAGCGCTTCGACACCATCGTCCTCGACCCGCCCGCCTTCGCCAAATCCAAACGCGCCCTCGAAGGCGCCATGCGCGGCTACAAGGAGCTCAACCTCCGCGCCCTCCGCATGCTCTCCCCCCGCGGCACCCTCGTCACCTGCTCCTGCTCCCAGCACGTCCCGCTCGCCGACTTCACCGCCATCCTCGCCTCCGCCGCCGCCGACGCCCACCGCCGCGTCCAGCTAATCGAAACCCGCGGAGCCGCCCCCGACCACCCCGCCATCCTCACCCTCCCCGAAACCGCCTACCTCAAATGCCTCATCGCCCGCGTCCAGTAGCCCCATAGCTTTGTCATCCTGAGCGAAGGCCGCAGATCCCCCGCAAGCTATACTTTCCCCACACCAGACCTCAGGAGACCACCCAGCATGCCCAAGCGGATCGCCGGAATCGCCGCCCTGTTCCTCCTCACCCTGGCCGCACCCCGCGTCCCCGCCCAGCAAGCCGCCGCCAAGGCCGCCGCCGCCAGCAACGACAAAGACCAGAAAGTCATCGTCGAAGGCAAGCCCGAGACCAAACTCCCCACCCCGCCCCCCGACTCCACCACCGACCACACCATCACCCTCGCCGGCCAGCGCATCGCCTACAAAGCCATCGCCGGCACTCTTACCGTCGGCTGGTCCGACACCTACGACGCCCAGCTCGGCCTCGACGGCAAGCCCCTCCCCGACGCCGGCATCAACCCCCTCGACCCCAACAAACCCGAGGATTGGCCCGCCACCGCCCGCATCTTCTACACCGCCTACTTCAAGTCCGACGCCGCCCCCAACACACGCCCCGTCATGTTCCTCTACAACGGAGGCCCCGGCTCCGCCACCATGTGGCTCCACATGGGCTCCTTCGGCCCCCGCCGCGTCGTCACCCCCGACACCGAGCACCAGACCGCCGCCCCCTACACCCTCGTCGACAACCCATACTCCCTCCTCGATTCCACCGACCTCGTCTTCATCGACGCCCCCGGCACCGGCTTCTCCCGCATCCAGGGCAAAGACGCCGCCAAAGCCTTCTGGGGCGTCGACCAGGACGCCCACGCCTTCGAGCGCTTCATCCGCCGCTTCCTCACCAGATACGACCGCTGGAACTCCCCCAAATACCTCTTCGGCGAGTCCTACGGCACTCCCCGCTCCGCCGTCCTCTCCGCCGACCTCCAAAATGTAGACCTCAACGGCATCGTCCTCCTCTCCGCCATCCTCTCCTTTGATAACTCCATCGACGGCCCCAAAGGCGACCCCGGCGTCGACCAGGCCTACGCCATCGGCCTCCCCACCTACGCCGCGACAGCCTGGTACCACCACAAACTCCCCACCCAGCCCGCCGCCCTCGAGCCCTTCCTCCAGGAAGTCGAAGCCTTCGCCCTCGGCGAATACGAAGCCGCGCTGCTACAGGGATCGGCTTTGCCGGAAGCCCAGCGCCACGCCATCGCCGAGAAGCTCCACACCTACACCGGCCTCCCCGTCGACTATCTCCTCAAATCCAACCTCCGCGTCCCCGGCGGAGCCTTCACCAAAACCCTCCAGGACCCCGAAGGCCTCACCACCGGACGCCTCGACACCCGCTACCAGGGACCCGACCTCGACCGCCTCTCCGAAGCAGCCGAATACGACCCCCAGTCCAACGCCATCTCCTCCGCCTACACCGCGGCAATCAATCACTACCTCCGTGCCGAACTCCACTACGGCGACAACCAGACCTACAAGCCCGGCGCCTACACCGACCCCGCCTTCACCTGGGACATGAAGCACCTCGCCCCCGGCATCGGCTTCTCCGAAGGCGGCACCAACGTCATGCCCGACCTCGCCGTCTCCATGAAGCTCAACCCAAAAATGAAAATCTTCCTCGCCGGCGGCTACTACGACCTCGCCACCCCCTTCTACGAGGGCATCTACGAGATGCACCACCTCCCCATCCCCGAAAAACTCCAGTCCAACATCTCCTACCACTACTACCCCGCCGGCCACATGATCTACGTCAACGAAGACGTCCTCCACCAGTTCCACGACGACGTAGCCAGCTTCATCCACTCCACCCAGTCCGGCAAGTAAAGTCCGGGATAAGTTGAGGAATCTTCAAAAGCTTCCGCAACATTGATGTCGTTCCAAGCGGGAGCTAGACTTCGGGAGTGCCGAACTATGTTTATGGTGATGCTTGCGTTTCTGGGGACGACAAGTACGTCATCGCGCAGTTTCGGTCAGATACGCCGATGGAGTGGGTGTCAGAGCTGAGAGCCGCTCTCATGAAAGACGAGCTCAAGTACAAAGACTTCCAACCTGAACGGCACCGGATTCGCTCCAAAAAAGAGCTCTGGCGGCGCGTTGAAGCAGGAATCCGAGCTGCAGAGATCACGATCGTAGACCCGGTCTCTTACGAAACCGCAGTGCGGTACGGCTTAGAAGCCGAAGGTGCGGAGTTCGGGCACGACTTCAACGACAACGTTGTGCGGGAATTGGCAGGCAACGCCATCCTGCAAGATTCCCCGCTGAATGCTGCTGCCTACTCAGAAAATGATTTCTTCGCGGACAACTCCACTCACTTCGGTCGGCCACTAAGGCGCTTCTCGGCATCTGCTATCAAGTCTAGAGTTGGAGGCAAGCTCAAGCATGCGGTCCTCACCGCGGCTAGGGCTCACGCCATGGTCAGCCCCTCGGAACACCAAGAGTTGACTCGCATGTGCAGTGGAGAGAGCTTGGCAAGCCCTGCTCGTACGCTCACAATTATCCAACGGATGGCGAGAGTTTTCGACATCGAGCATCCCAAGAGCGTTGCCGTGTTGAACGAGTTCATCGAACGCATAGCTCACGCCTCCGGCTTGCGCTACGTGTTTATGGCACCCTCGGGAGAACCGTTGGTGATTGAAGCCAATTCGCAGAGCGTTGCCCATTTGCAGGGAGCAGACGTTGCGGCTGGCTGGGCAGTCGACACGTTGATGATGAATCACGGAGATCTTCGGACCTTGGCGCAGCACTTGGCATGGGTGTCCTCAAACGGTGTAGTTATTCCTAATCGCTGATACGAAGAAATAGCGAAGACTCTGGCGCGGCTTGGGATTGAGTGATATCGTCTGATATCAAGTTGTCCCAGGAGTGCCACTTTGCCCAAGCCGTTGCTCATCCGTAATGTTCCAGAAGAGATCACAGGCTGGATCGAGAGCGAAAGGCGTGAGAGGAGCATGTCTCAGAACGAATTTCTGCTGGACACGCTCAAGAAAGTGAGTGGCAGAAGCCTTAACTTGCCACTTCAGTTCCCCACCAGCCCAGCGCCTGTTACAAATGGTTTTCTCCCGCCCTTCAGCTTCATTGACCTCTTCGCAGGCATAGGAGGTTTCCGTAGCGCTCTGGAGAAGATCAACGGCCGGTGTGTCTTTTCGTGCGAGTGGGACAAGTATTCGCAGAAGACGTACAAGGCTTGGCATGGCGAAAAGCCCGAAGGGGATATCCGTGAGGTCGCGCCAGCTGATATACCCGACCACGACGTTTTAGCGGCGGGCTTCCCCTGTCAGCCATTCTCAATCGCAGGCGTCTCTAAACGCCAGAGCCTGGGGATTGCGCATGGTTTCAATTGCGCGATCCAAGGAAACTTGTTCTTTCAGCTTGCCACCGTCATTAGCGCAAAACGCCCGCCCGTGCTGTTCTTGGAAAATGTCAAGAACCTCCAGTCTCATGACAAGGGCCGAACATGGGAAGTCATTAAGAATACGCTGGAAGACCTTGGGTATTGGGTGTTCCACAGGGTCATCGATGCGGCAGGCTGGGTTCCGCAGCATCGTGAGCGCGTATACATTGTTTGTTTTGACAAGCGCAAAGCATTTCCCAAGGTCCCACACTTTCGCTTCCCGGCCGTCCCGGAGGGCAAGCAGAGGCTTGTCGACATCTTGGAGCAAGACCCAGATCCACGGTATACGTTGACCGCTCACCTCTGGTCATACCTTCAGAAGTACGCAGAGGGTCACCGCCTCAAGGGCAATGGCTTCGGCTTTGGCCTAGTGGACGTGCAAGGTGTTTCCCGGACTCTGAGCGCCCGTTACTACAAAGATGGCTCGGAGATTCTTATACCCCAAGAGAACAACAAACCGCCTCGTCGCCTGACACCCAAGGAGTGCGCGAGGCTCATGGGCTTCGATGAGAGATATCAGAACAACATCGTCGTTTCGGATACCCAGGCATATCGCCAATTTGGAAATGCGGTTTCGCCGCCGGTTGTAGAGGCGGTTGGAAGGGAAATCTCGAAAGTCTTGCAAGCCAAGATCATTGAGACTGGCTGTCTTTTGAAGCGGACGGGAACAGAGAGTATAGGGGTCTCGAAGAGGAGAAGCGTTGACCAGTCCATATTGTGAATGCGCAATTGAAGATGCGCTCAGATACGGTAATGCCCTCCTCAAGTTCATCTCCAGAAACAATGTCGGTCTCACCGGAAGCCACGAGTGTGGCTTCTATCTGCCGAAGGTCGTCCACGGGCTGTTCACGCCTCACGGACCCGCAAAGGGCGCGAACAGCAAGCACGAGCTTGCCATTACTTGGCAGGACGGTCGGGTCACTGATTCAGTCATAACTTGGTACGGCAACAAGACCCGATCAGAGTACCGCTTGACCCGGTTTGGAAAAGATTTTCCATTTCTGAATGAGGGCGTGGTGGGAGATTTATTGGTACTGGTCTCGACCGCACCGGGAGCGGCGTTGGCCTACGTCTTGGACTTCGATGAGGATATCGAAGAAATCCAGACGACGCTCGGCGTAGATGCGTTTGGTCGCTGGGGCGTGTTTATAGATGGTGCACCTCAGCCGGAAGAGAACGAGGACGCTTGCGTCGAGCGACGAATAAGAGAATTCTCTTCAGCCTTCAAAGCGTTCCCGGCAAACGACGTTTTCTCAGCTGCCACGCTGGAAATCCTTCGAGCATGTTCCAGACGCTTCTCTGGGAAACCTCTGGATACGGTGTTAGTAGAGGCGTACAAGACTGAGTACGAGTTGTTCCGAGCAGTAGAGCGGATCGTCTGTCAGAACGAAGTCAGTGGTCGGCTGTTCAAAGACATTGATGACTTTCTGAAGGTGGCGGGTAGTATCATGAATCGGCGCAAGTCTAGGGCCGGCCGTTCCTTCGAGAACCACGTTCACGCCGTCCTTTTGGGTGCCGGAGTTCCGCATACGATGAGACCGGACCTCGGTACTGATGGGACTCCTGACGTTGTGATCCCAAGTCAAGCGTCATACCTTGATGCGGCATTCCCGCCAGACCGGCTTATAGTCGTTGGCTTGAAGACGACGTGCAAGGATCGCTGGCGACAGGTTACGCAGGAAGGATTGAGGGTTCCACGCAAGCATCTGATCACACTTCAGCAAGGGGTCACAGCAACTCAGCTGAATCAGATGGAGGCCGCAAATGTAACACTAGTAGTCCCTGAGCCGCTGCATAAGCACTACCCTGAGAACGGAGTAGTCAGGCCGCTATCGATAGACGCCTTCGTAACAAAAGCCAAGCAGTTGTTGAGTGAGTGATAGGTGACTATCCGTATACTAAGCCCGACCGCAGACCTCATCGCAAAACCCTCTACAGCAGGCACAGAGAACCTGAACGGCTGCCCGGGCCCGCGCCCAAAGCAGCCGTTCTTCTTCGACAACACAACTCCGCACCGCTAAGTCTTCTCGATTGAGCTGCATAGCAAACCACGGGCAAGTCGCTCCCGGAAACCCAATCATTGCACGGCTTTAGCGTTTCCGGGCAGCTAAGCTGCTCATCCTAAACAGAATCCAGAAAGGCCCAGAGAGGGGGGACCCCCACCCCTCAACATCCGGTAATCGCCCATTCGCTCACACAGCTTCAGTACGAGTGACCCAGGACTGGATGAGGTTCATACCCCTCTTCCAGTTTTTTCACTTCCTCGTCCGACAGCTTGATCTCCATCGCCGCAATCGCATCCTCGAGCTGGTACATCTTGCTTGGCCCTATGAATGGTCCCGACCGGCTGTGCCGGTCAATTAGGAAGCCCTTGACACACCCACTACATTTAAGGCAGAGACATGAAACGGCTGCCCGGCCCCACGCTCCAGGCAGCCGTTCTTCTTTGACAACCCGGCGCCGCACCGCTAAGTCCCCTCGATTGAAGACTTTACCCGGGAATAAATATACTTGGCACACCACGGACAGCTTGCGACACTGATTAGGGTTTCCCCATAGGTGCGAGGGATGCGATTATTCTCTCCATGGTTCGGAGCCAGTTCGAAGCTCTTTGGAGCGCAGAGAAGTCGATCATCGATGACATCGCGTTCACCCCCACCCTTGGGATTGTGAACGGATTCTCCGTAGACAACGTTGAGGTACTTGGACTTGGTCCCCTCGGCATGTTCGTCAACATGCAGTTTGACTGCCGCGCTGGCAGCCTCGTGTGCAACTTCACCAGTGCTGGCATCGGGGCGGTTCACCGCTACTGCTTAGGGTCTACGATTCACGGCGGCGCCGGACGCTTTCACCAGCATCAAATCCAACACGGAGACTGCGTTCGCAGGCAGCTGCCTTCTGTTGTGCAGCGAGATGATCTAAGGCAGAAGACTAGCGAAGAATCCTGGCAGATCGTGTGCCGAGAGGCTAACATTGCGTTCACGGGTCGATTCTTCCCGCCAGAGGCGCTGTGCGTATGACCATGAACTGCTCACAGATCGACGAGATGGTGGCAGGGCTGCCTCTGGTGGTAGGCTGCGATCAAATGCGGGACGGCGCGCTTCGGATGTCGACCCCGTTCCGCTATCCCAATGGGGAACAAATCGACATCTTCATTGAAAGTGAAGACACCCTATGGAAAGACTTTTACCTCTCAGACAACGGCCAGACCGCTGTCTATCTTCGTAACGCACAAGTGCTTTTAGATACCACTGCGAGACGAAAAGAGGTTGTTTCTGACATTCTCAGCCGTAGCGGCGTCAAATTTCGAGGATCACAACTGATCATCTGGCCGCAAAGCAGGGCACCTAAAGAGGTATCCGAAGCCATCTTCGAACTGTCTCAAGCGTGCGTCCGAATCTCCGATCTTGCGACTCACCAGCGGTTACGGTCTGCGAACCCATTCAGGGACGACGTGGAAGAATTTTTTGAGTCTCATAACCTCATCTATAGAGCCGACATCAAGCTACCCCCTGTTTTCGGCAAACGAGAGATACGGATAGATTTTGAGGTCACAAGCGGCAACAAGAGTTCCTACGTAAACATATTGGCCGCAATGAATGAGGCCGCCGCTCACGCTTCTGCCACAGAGATTGCAACGAAGTTGCGAGATCTAAAAGACTCGGGTCAGATGGTGATGCAGCAGTTCGTAACCATTTACAACAGCGCCTCAGAAGGGATACGAATCGAGGATATCGAAAGATTGAGAACCCTTTCGAACGCTATCTCTTACCCTGAAGAAATCGATGGCTTGCTGGAAGTCCTCTCAGATCACGACGTCCAGCCAAAGCCTATCTGGATCAACTCATGAAGACGCCTCCTTTAACGCCAGAGTTCGACAAGTTCACCGAAGCGATGCGTGACATCCTCAAGGTGTCCAAGGCTGAGATGCAGACTCGGATGGAAGAGCATAAGCAGAGCGGGAAGCGGCTTTCTAAGGGCTCTTCCTCCTCCCTCTCCCCTGCCGCATCCGCTCGGCTCCGCTCTTCAGTTTCAGACTAGGCCGTCGTTTCCTTCACCTTGCCGGTCAGTTCTGCATAGGTCAGTCTCTTCCCTGAAATTTGCGATACAGCCAGCATAAAGCGGTCCGCGTCATCGACGGGATTCTCGCGTGTGGTGCGATTGTTGAAACGAAACATCTGCTCATCCAGATAGGCGTCTAAGTGGAACGGCTCGACGGCAACGTAAGTGCCGTTCAGCCCGCGTTTTAGGAGGCTCCAGAAGTTCTCGATCCCCTGAGTGTGGACGTTTCCCCGCACGTACTCTTCCATGTGGTTCACGGTCTCATGGACGAACTCGGCACGTTTGAGGCCGTCGTATCCCGGCCATCCATCGGTGTACACCGTCGATCCGAAGCCGACGCGATCCAGAACCTCTTTCTGCAAGGTCTCGCGCTTCACATTGGGCACGAGGCTCGCCCGAACCTGCCGGGTATCGCGGTCAAGCATTCCGACAACGATAGCCTTTTCCGCATAGCCGTTCTCGGCAGTCTTCATCTTCAGACGGCGGCTCTGGTGCATGTTCTTAGGCTTGCCGCCGATGAAGGTCTCGTCAATCTCTACCGGCCCGCCGGTGCTACCCAGCTTTTCCCATGATCCGGTCTTGAGGGCGAGGCGGATGCGATGCAGCATGAACCACGCAGACTTCTGAGTGACCTTCAAATCGCGGGCAATCTCATAGCTGCTGATGCCGTTCTTGCAGTTCACCACCAGCCAGATCGCCATGAGCCACTTGTCGAGAGCGATGGGGGATTCCTCGAAGATGGTGCCAGTCTTCACAGAGAACTGCTTGCGGCATCCACGGCACTTCCAAATGCGACGGGTTTTGAGAAAGCCGACGTTCTTGCTCTCACAGTGAGGGCAAACCACGCCATTCAGCCAGCGAAGCGAGGCGACAAACTCGATGCAGATGTCCGCGTCGGAGAAGTAGCGAATCATCTCCATCAGGCTTTTTGGAATGGCTTGGCTGCTCATGAAC
>CAXTVJ010000009.1:56031-77833 GCA_964247715.1 uncultured Acidobacteriaceae bacterium
GATCGTAGGCAAGCGTCTGACCTACGCCGAGGTCATTGGTAGGGGGTTGCAGGCGTAAAAGCGAGAATGGTAGGGCTGTTCAGGAAGTCAACGGGATGGCTTATCGACGGCAGGGACGAGGGAAGAGGAAGACTTAGAACGCTTCTCTTCCGCAAGTCTCGCCTGAATGACTGAGCGCGGCACCTGTACAAGCTGCCTCAAAAAATCCGTGAACTGCGCGAAATCGCCTTGTGCTTCCCCGCCAAGAGAGTCTAGGCCATTCGCTTTGGGTTCGGTCTTCATCCGCTAGCCGCATTATAGCGCGGCGGAAAGATCAACGTGCGCCCACCGAATGTGATTGACGGAATGATGTCCTGCTACGCCGTACTAAAAGAAACGCTGGAACTTGGCCATCAGGTCATTGCGGATAAAGTCGTGTATCTCGATCAGCTCCCGGTAGGGAATGACGATCCCTTCTCCTGGGTCACCGAACTGGATTCCAATCTCGACCGTTGGCTGCAGGTTTACTTGACCTTTCGCGGAGAGCGGGAATCTCACTATACCGCTACCATCCGTCCCGCCAGAGATTGGAGTGATGTAGGCGGGGTAGCCGAACTTGACATTCAAGGATGTCTTATCGAGCGGGATATTCCTGTGCTTATCGATATTCCAGAGCCTGTGCAGTCTCCACAGTTTCGTGGTCTTGTAAGCGTTCCCTGCGTGATATGGCTGAAGTGCCTCGATGATATCGACAGCTGCCCCCGGAACTCCCTTGAGAGCATTCATGGAACTTCCCTGGGTGTTGGAATTCTTTACGCCGATGATCGGAAAGCTGGCGCGCTCATTGTAGGTTCCACGAGGAGTCTTGGTGAGCGCCGTAGCGAGGTGGTCAAGGGAACCTCGGAGACAGGCGGCCCAGTCACCCACCATGAGAGCCATAGTGAGCGGAGGTGGAGCGACGTGAAGATGGAGGATGTACTCTCCTCTTTCAAGGTCATCTTGGGCAAAAACAGCATATGGCTTGCTGTCCAAGAAACCCTTGACCTCCGCCTCCAAGAGGCGAAGGTGGTGCTTTGCCCAACCCACCTTGAAACCGGCGTGGAAATTGAGCGGGGCGTTGTCGGGGTCGATGTAGGGAGACATCCCGACATCATATCGAAGGAGCCTGTCTCATGCACGACTGCCGAACAGCATTAGACGAAGAAGTGCTCGAACATGGGGAAAACCGTCGTAATGAGGTATTCCGAAAGCTTTTCGACGGCAGTGATGATTTCTACGTTCGCCAAAAACTCATCGTTGATGGTCACATAACCCCAAACCGGCGCGTCGAAGACGCGCCCATCGGGTATCGAGTAAACTTTGCCGATCCCGCGAATATGAGGGAACGCAAGCGGTTGAGTGGGCGCAACATTGGTGCCCAAGAAGTTTGTCAGAAGGACTCTGCGATGCTTGTTAATATTCGCCAGCTTATCCAGCACAGCTAGCGGATGAGCACTTGCCTGATTCGAGTGATGAGGCTGTAAACCCTCGATGATAGAGACAGCCTCCGCAGCGACCCCATCCAGGTAGTGCGCCCTCAGTTTATCTTTATAGGCTTAAGGGACAAGCGACACTGGAAACTGATTCTGATTGTGGTGCGGGCTCCCAGACAGTTCTACCAATTCGTAGACAAGGTAATCCAAGCATGAGCGCTGACATTGAACGCAGTCTCCAAAGATAAGCCCAAGACGCTTGGGGAGTTCCTGTCTCTCTTCGATGATGAAGGTTGGGGTTTCGAAGGTGGAGTCCGGACCCTCGATGAACTCGATAGGTTTGCTCTCGTAGTACTGCATAAGAGCCTCCCTAAGCTCGATATAGTGATCCCTAGCTCGATACATCTTTTGGTGAACACTCAGCATGGAGGCCATGCCGAACAGCATACCAAACTTGGTCAGTCAGCTATACTGTTACCCAGCTAAGTCGCACATTCCAGACACTTTCCCCAAAACCGAGGGGGGGGGGGGAGACCCTCAGAAAAGTCGAGTCGCCAGCAGATGTCGCGCAACCCGCAGCGAGTTGGCGATGATTGTCAGAGAAGGATTCACCGCCGAAGCCGAAACAAAACAGCTCGCATCCACCAGATACAGATTGTCGAGCTGATGCGCCTTGCACTGCGCATCGAGCACGCTGCTCGCAGGATCCGCCCCCATCCGGCACGTCCCGTTCTGGTGCCCGACTCCTTCAAGCGGAATCCGCTTTTTGAAATACGCATGCAGCGGAACCTGCGTGTCCGCATGGCCGGCCTTCTTCAGCGTATCCACCCAGCGATCCTTCAGGCGCTCGAACGACTCCACATTGTTCGGCGTATACGACAGCCGAATGCGTCCCGCAGGCGCAATCGTCACCGTTCCGCACTGGTTGTTCGCCTCCGTCGGATCCGTATCTCCCGAGGGATGTGCGCTCGAAGGATCAGGCGTCCCGCTCTCCTCCGAGCCCACACCATCCTCCGCAAGCTGCGACGGAGTCGTGTTCTCGAGCGTCACCCGATTCTCCGCCGCCGGCAGATCCTCCGTCGTCAGCCACCACGGAACCGCACGGTGCTTCATCCCCTCCAGCACGAATCCCGGAGTCAGCGGAGGAGCATCGCCCTTCATCATCTCGTGGTGGAACGAGCCCACAGGCTGCACCTGACCCAGCGGAAACGGATAACTCGGATCCGGATCCTTGAGGTAGAAGTCGTTCGTCCCCCACGTCTTCGTATACGAGTCATCGTTCTCCTGCAGCGACAACGCCAGCAGCGCGTCCGCCTGGTGGTACATAAAGTTGCGCCCTACCTGGTCCGACCCGTTCGCCAGTCCCGTCGGATGCGTGTCGCTCGCCGAAGCCAGCAGCAGCACCGCGGAGTTGATCGCTCCGGCCGCCAGGCAGAAAAGATCGGCCGAGTAAGTCGCCCGCCCCTTCTCCGGCGTAGCCGAGCCCGGCTCATGCAACTGCCTGCCGGAGTGTTCCACCTCCACCGACTCGACCGCTGTGCCCGCCGCATTGGTGATCAGCCGCAGCGCACGCGTATTGGTCATCAGGGTAACGTTCGGCAGATGCAGGATCTGCCTCACGCAGTTGATGTCCGCATCGGACTTGGCGTGAACGAGACACGGATAGCCATCGCAGGTGTCGCAGCGGACGCACGGCGCGGTCAGCGGATCCTTCTCGTTGCGCTTCAGCCCCAGCGGGATCGGGAAGGTATGGACTCCGCATTTGCGCACGCCTTCCTCGATCGCCGCCATGCGCGGCTCGTTGGTGAAGGCCGGATAAGGATAAGCCCTAGAGTGAAACGGCTCAGTAGGATCCCAGCTGCTGCCATACCCTCCGGGAACGGACGGCATCGTGCCGAGATCGCCGTGCACATGAAACAGCTCCTCCGCTTCCGTATAGAAGGGTTCGAGGTCGGCGTAGGAGATCGGCCAGGCAGGCGAGATACCGCCCTTGTGATGAATCACGCCGAAATCCTCCGCGCGCATGCGGAACATCGCGGCTCCGTACACCTTGGTCTGCCCGCCCACGAAGTACGCCTGCTGCGGATGCAGATCCTTGCCATCCTTATCGTGCCAAGTCTCGCGCGTGTGATAGCGATTCTGCAGGAAGACGGCCGAGGTGGACCAGTTCAGCTTCTCCTGGGGAAGGAACGGCCCGCGCTCGAGGATAAGGATGCGCTTGCCGGCCTGTGCCAGACGCAGCGCCAGCGGACCGCCGCCCGCGCCGCTCCCGATGATAATCGCGTCGTACGGATGTGCCATGAAATCTGTGATGCCCCGGAACAGGCGCGCGCGACCGCGTTCCACGAATCTTTGTGCAGTCCTGTCTGCATCAGACGGGCGAGGCTGCGATCAGACCAGCGAGGTGAGCGGATGAATCAGGTGTGGGCAGGCATGTTGATGGCGGCGGTTCTAAGCAGTGGCGGCATCAAGGCGCAGAGCAGCACACCCGCTACCGCGCTCCTCGTGCTCGCCAAGAAGGATCAGGCACTCGCGATCGTCGACCCGGCGACGCTGCAGGTGGTGGCGAAAGTGCCGGTCGGCGTCAACCCGCATGAGGTGATCGCCTCGGCCGACGGTCGCACGGCGTGGGTGACGAATTATGATAACGGCTCCGCGCACGAGATCCACGTCGTCGATCTCGTTGCCCAGCGGGTCGAGAAGGTTATCGACCTTGGTCCGCTCTGGGGGCCGCACGGCCTCGCCATCTCGGGCGGTAAGACGTACTTCACGGCAGAGCGTGCCAAGGTGATCGGGCGGCTCGATCCGCAGACCGAAACCCTCGACTGGGAGCTGGGCACCGGCCAGATCGGCACCCACATGCTTTGGGTCTCTGCGAACGGGAAAGAGATGGTCAGCGCCAACGTCGGCTCGGGCACATTGACCATGTACATACAGCGCTCGGTGCGTCCGGAAGATTTCGAGCCGAAGCTGCTCTCCAAGCAGGGCGGCATTACCACCCACGGGCCGGGCGGCTCGCCGGTGCCGGACTGGGACGAGTTCCCGGTGAAGGTGGGCGGCTTTCCCGAGGGCTTCGACGTGATCGCCGACGCACAGGGCAATCCGCAGACAATCTGGGTTGCGAATGCGATCGAGGGAACCATCTCCGTGGTCGACTTCGCAAGCCATACCGTCACGACGACGATCGATGCCCACCTGCAGACGGCAAACCGGCTGCGGTTCACGCCCGATCACGCGCGGGCTGTCGTTTCGCGTGAGAAGAGCGGAGAGGTCGCCGTTCTGGATGTGGCGTCGCAGAAGGTGATCCGGCAAATACACGTGGGTTCGGGTGCTGCCGGCGTCTGGATTCAGCCGGATGGCAGCCGCGCGTACGTCTCCTGTTCGCCCGACAACTGGGTCGCGGTCATTGACCTGAACTCGATGCAGGTCGTGGGAAAGATCGAGCCGGGAACGGAGCCGGACGGGCTGGCATGGGCGGTACGCCCGTGAACGCCACCTTTCCCCGAACAGATGGTCCACAGGCGACAGGTTGATCGCGACACCGTGCATCGTACTGACGCGGGGGATCAACCACATGGGACTTTTGGACATGCTTCAGGGCGCGATGCAGCAGGAACAGCCCGAGCAGCAACCCGGGCAGCAAGCCGCTCAGCAGCAAATCGGCGGGACCAACGCCCGCGTCGCCGGCGGCCTGATGCAGGCGCTCGACGAGCACCCGGGCGGCCTGGCCGGCGTGCTCCAGAACTTCCAGCAGAATGGCATGAGCGAGCACGTGCAGAACTGGTCCAGCGGACAGCAGCAGACCGCAACGCCCGAGCAGGTCCAGCAGGGCGTCGGCGGGACGGGGCTGATCGAAAACGTGGCGGCCAAGGCGGGTGTCTCGCCGGAGACGGCCAAGATGGCCATGGCGGTTCTTCTTCCGGTGCTGATGGCGCACTACACACAGGGCGGCCAGCAGCCCGCACCGCAGAGCGGCTTCGGCGGCATGGCTGGCCAGATCCTCGGGCGGTTTCTCTAGCTTCCAGCTTCCGGCTTCTTTAAAGTTCGAGATTTAGAAAGCAGGTTTTACTGTGGCAGATTTTGAAGCATTGAAGGCGAAGTACGAGCCGGTCGAGCAGACGGTCAAGCAATTTGAGCCCTATGGCGCGAAGTTCGACGGTTCCGAGCTCGTGGGCGAGCAGCTTCACTTCGTCGCGCACGTGCCCAGCCAGGTCGTGCTCAACCGCGTGTGGGACGTCATCAAGCAGTGCGACCCCACCTTCGCCGATCTCAAGCACGAGATCACCAACACCGGCGGAGCGGAGCAGAAGTACAGCATCGCGGCCGGCGACAACCTCAGCAAGGTGAGCAAGCTCTTCTACGGCACGCCCAATCACTACGAGGCGATTGCCAAAGCCAGCGGCCTCTCCAACCCGGACCACATCCAGGTCGGGCAACAGGTTACTGTGCCGGTGGTGCAGTGAGAGCAGGCAAGGCTGGACGCGGACAGGACGGAAAACAGCGGATCAGGGCGAAGACTACGGGATCCGCCCTCTTCTTCGCGCAACGCTGACTCACACCGCGAGTTCCCGCTTCCGGCGTTCCTCGTAACAGCGCAGGTGAGCCCAGGCCAGGTCGAGTGCAGGCGCATAGACTCCATGCTTCGCGGCCAAACAGGCAAGCTCCCCGAGAATCTGTCGTCCTTCCGTCCGATTGCCGGCTTCGATATCCCGCAGCATGGAGGCCGTAAACAGCGAGCCGGGTTCGGTAAACTTGGCGGTCACCGTCTCGAGATAGCTCTGCGCAGGGGGGAAGCCGGCGGCTCCAGCGATCGCAGCGCACTCCGCGAGCAGGCGGTGGTAGACAGGCGTCGCGTCCGCCGCGACCATATCGCCGATGGCGCATCGCAGCAGCGACGTAATGCCTGCGGCGGAGGAGATGCCGACCCACTTGTCCCACATCGCGCGCAGGATCTCAGGCCGGAGTTCGTCGTGAAAGCCGGCGTGCGCCAGCGCTCCCGCGACCGCCATCACCGGCGGGCTGTCGGGCCGGTCGCGATCGCCGAACTGGAGGTTGTCGAGCCGGTTCAAATGAAGAATCCGGCCCTGCGGGTCGCGCACAGCGGAGACATTGGTGCATCCCCCCAAGACGCGTTCGCGGCCGAAACGCCGGTCCAGCGTGTCCATGTGCGCGAGACCGTTGAGCAGCGGCAGGATCAAGGTTGCAGGGCCAACCGCCGGGGCAATCGCCTCCATCGCGCTCTCCAGATCGTAGGACTTGCAGCTCAGCAGGATAAGGTGGTACGCCTCATGAACCTTTCCGTCGAGCACCACCGCGGGCGGCGGCAGCGTGAGATCGCCGAACGGGCTCCGCAACTCCAGGCCGCGCGCAAGCAGCGCCGCCGAACCGGGCCGCACGAGGAAGGTGACGTCGCGTCCGGCGGCAAGCAGACGCGCGCCATAGAAGCCGCCAACGCCGCCCGCCCCGAGAATCAGAATGCGCATGGAGCGATTCTAGCGGGCTGGGGCGTTCTCCGTTGCCGGTTGCCCGTTGCCCGTTCGCCGTCGCTTTCGTCCACGGAGAACAGGCACAGGTGCGCAGTCAACGCTCCCCCGGTGTTAGCCTTGCGGCACGGGTTTGAGCGTACGAGGAGTAAAGCACGATGATGAAGAGAGTGGCCGCGACGGCAGGGCTGGCGGCGATGGGGGTCGTATTGATGAGCAGTAACGTGGCGGGTGCGCAGGCGCTTAACTATCCGGTGGCACGCGTCAGCGATCACACCGATGTCTACTTCGGCACCACCGTCTCCGATCCGTACCGATGGATGGAGGACGTCGACTCCCCGGAGGTCAAGACCTGGGTCGATGCCGAAAATAAGGTCACGCAAAGCTTCCTGGCCGACGTGCCCGCCCGCGCAAAGATACACGCGCGGCTGATGGAACTGGTCAACTTCGAGCGCTTTTCCGCACCCGAGCTCGAGAACGGGCGGCTCTTCTTCACGCGCAACTCCGGCCTGCAGAACCAAGCCGTTCTCTACTGGCAGCAGGGCCCGCACAGCGAGGCCAAGGTGCTTCTGGATCCCAACACCCTGCGCGCGGACGGCACCGTCGCCCTCCAGAGCACGTCCATCACCGAGGACGGCAGGCTGATGGCCTACGCGCTCGCCGAGGCCGGCTCCGATATCCAGAAGATCCACGTCAAGCAGGTCGACACGGGGCAGGATCTGCCCGACATCGTCGACTGGGTCAAGTTCTCCGGCGTGAGCTGGATGAAGGATGGCTCCGGCTTCTTCTACTCCAGCTTCGGCGTGCCGAAGACCGAGGCCGAGAAGGCCGAGGCGCTCAAGAGCGCGGCCGTCTTCCACAAGCTCTACTTCCACAAACTCGGCACGCCCCAGACCGACGACGTCATCGTCTTCGAGCGGCCCGATGACAAGGAAGTCCTCGTCAACGGCGGCGTCACCGAGGACGGCCACTGGCTGGTGATCTATCAGGGCAAAGGCGAGAAGAACGCCCTGGCCGTCAAGGACCTCACCAGGCCCGGCTGGCAGTCGGAGACGGGACCGGTCATCAAGATCGCCGCTACCGAGGACGCCGCCTACGCGCCTGTCGATAACGACGGCCACTTCTTCTGGATCAAGACCAACAAAGACGCGCCCAACAGCCGCATCGTCAAGGTCGACGTCGAGCATCCGGAGCGCGCCCACTGGCAGGTCATCGTGCCGGAAACGAAGAACTCGCTCGAGAGCGCGACCAGCGTGCACGACACCTTGGTGCTCACCTATCTGGTGGACGCGAAGAGCGAGGTACAGTTCCACGCGCTGGACGGCCGGAAGCTGGGCACGCTGGCGCTGCCGGCCATCGGAACCGTCGGTGTGAACGGAGGCAAGAAGGCCGACACCGAGACCTATTTCACCTTCACCAACTACACCACGCCCGCCACCGTCTACCGCCTCGACATGACCAACCTCACCTCCAGCGTCTGGAAGGAGCCGAAGCTGACCTTCGACCCGGCGCAATATGAGACGCGGCAGGTCTTTGCGAAGAGTAACGATGGCACGCGCGTCCCTTTGTTCGTCACCTACAGGAAAGGTACAAAGCTGGACGGCACGGCGCCGGCGATCCTGTACGGCTACGGCGGATTCAGCATCTCGCTGGGCCCGGGCTACAGCTCGTCGCGCATGGCGTGGCTGGAGATGGGCGGCATCTACGCCGAGGCCATTCTGCGCGGGGGCGGCGAATACGGCGAGAAGTGGCACGAGGCGGGCACCAAACTGCACAAGCAGAACGTCTTCGACGACTTTATCGGGTGCGCCGAGTTCCTCATCCAGAACAAGTACACCTCCCCGGCGAAGCTCGCCATCAACGGAGGTTCGAACGGCGGGCTGCTGGTGGGCGCGGTGGAGCTGCAGCGGCCGGAGCTCTTCGGCGCGGCGCTCGCCCAGGTCGGCGTCATGGACATGCTGCGCTTCGATAAGTTCACCATCGGCTACGCCTGGAAGCCCGACTACGGCTCCCCGTCGGACAACGAGGCGGAATTCCGCTCCAACCTCAAGTTCTCGCCGGTGCACAACGTGCACGCCGGGACGCACTATCCGGCGACGTTCATCACCACGGCGGACCACGACGACCGCGTCTTCCCGGCGCACTCGTTCAAGTTCGCGGCGGCGATGCAGGCCGCAGCCGGGAAGACCCCCGACGCGAAACCGGTGCTGATCCGCATCGAGACCCGCGCGGGCCACGGAGGCGGCATGCCGCTTTCCAAACAGCTCGACGTCACCGCGGACATGTATGCCTTTCTGGTGAAGGAACTGGGCATGTAGCCATCCTCCGCACTGGCCGCTCCCCGCTGTCGCTCCGGAGATCGGCCACAAGCCGCAGGGCACGCGGGAGGCTGAGCAGCTCAGGGAAGCAAGCCCGCTTCAATGCGGCGGCCGCGCGAACTGCGGATCCGGCTGCCGCCCCTGTGCGCTACACCGCGCAGGCGGCGGCCCGGGACCCGCTCCTCTATAATTCGGTCGATAGCCCTTCACCACATCTCCCTGATGCAAACACCGTATCGGTTTCGAAGGCAAAAAGGGTGAGCACGATGAGAACACTGACGATCGTCACTCCAGTGTTCAATGATTGGGACTCGTTCCGTGCCCTGGTGCGCGATCTGAACGCCGTCGCCGCCGAGAACGACTACCGGTTGAGCATCGTCGCTGCGGATGACGGATCGATCGAACCTGCGCCCGCGAATCTGTACGAACTCGGTCCGCTTCCCCATGTCGACGTCATTCTCAAGGTGCAGCTGGCCGTGAACCTGGGTCATCAACGAGCCTTGGCCGTGGGTCTCTGCGTCGCGCTGGAAGAGACTGCTTCGGAACGCTTCATCCTCATGGACGCTGATGGCGAAGACCGCCCTCAGGATATCGCAACCCTGATCGATGCCTCGGAGCGGTCTCCGGTAAGCGTCGTCGTGGCGCAACGCCGGAGGAGAAGCGAGAAGCTTACGTTTCGTCTCTTCTACAAGGCCTACAAGGCGGCATTCGTGCTGCTGACGGGCAGGGAGATCAGCTTCGGCAACTTCAGCCTGCTCTCGCGCGAGCATGCGATCCGCATCTCCATGGTCTCCGACCTCTGGAACAATCTGCCGGCTTCGCTGATGCGCTCGCGCCTCCCCATCAAGCTGGTTCCCATCGATCGCGGACACCGGTACTCCGGCTCCTCGAAGATGGGCTTTGTGCAGCTCTCGCTGCATGGCATGAGCGCTTACTCCGTCTATACCGACGCGATTCTGGTGCGGCTTCTGATCGCAACCTTCGCCGTGGGCCTGCTCGGTCTGCTGGTGACCGTTACCGTCACGGTGCTGCGCCTGTTCTCCAGTCACACCACGCCCGGCTGGGCGACGACGGTCGTCTTCGGGACCGCGACCATCGTCACCCTCGCCATGTTTACCACGCTCACGACAGCCCTGCTGCTGCTGAATGCCCGCTCTCAGCGGCAGATTCTTCCGGCGGTCGACGGGCCTCGGTACGTTCGGGCCAGAGTGAGGCTGCCTTTTCTGCAATCCGGGGAGGAAACGGACACCGCGCGGCAGACGGCCGCGGCCTTCGACAGGAGCACAAACGTTTGCAGTCACGATTAGAGGAAGTCGTTGCGGCCAGGGAAAGCGCCCCGGCACGCGCGCAAGTCAACCAGATCCTCTCGGCGTACCTCGTGTTGCTCGCATTCCTCTCCTTTACGCAGTGGCTCTCGGTAGCGCGCGCGTTCTGGAGAAAGCTTCCCTGGAGAGGGAACAGCTCCCTCTTCGACTCCGCCGCCCGGTTCTCCGACTGGACGAACTTCGTTCCGTACGGGGTGCACTTCTCTCAGCCGGGGCTGCTCACACGAGCCGACATTCCTCTGCCGTATCCGTATCCGCTTCCCAGCGTCTTCCTCTACGTCTCTTTCACCAGACTCTTCTCCCACTCGCTGGTTCCGTTCCTGCTGACGAGCGTCGGCCTCTTCGTGCTGAGCGCCGTCGTCCTTTCCATCGCGCTGAAGCGCAGGCAGCCGTCACCGATCGCGAAGGCGGCGGTCTGGCTCACGCTTCTCCTGGGGAATCCCGCTCTCTTCTGCCTGGATCGCGGCAATATCGAAGTCTTTCTGTGGTTCAACGTCCTGCTGGGCACCATCTGTTTTCTGCGGAAGTGGCCGTTTGCCGCCGCGATCCTGTTCGCCATCGCAGCCAGCATGAAGATCTATCCGGCATTGATGTTTCTGCTCTTTCTGCCGAGACGGCAGTACAAGGCCTTCGTGCTGGCGATGGTCAGCGCTGCCTCGATCTCAATCGCGGCGCTGGCTGCCGTAGGTCCGACGATCCCGCAGGCGATCGCGGACATGGCGCGAAGCGCCCGCTACCTCACGAATGCCCAGATCGTCCCGCTCGCACAAGACTCCCTCATGTTCGACCACTCGCTGCTGGGAGCTCTGAAGACAACCATCTTTCAGGTCGGGCTGCGCCTGCATCACTACAGCCTTAACGATCCCCCGCACTTTGCGAAGCTCGTCCCTCTCTACTCGTTCTTTGCGCCTGCGGCATTCCTTATGGTGTATCTCTTCCGCATTCGCGGGCTGCCGCTGCTCAATCAGTACTTCTGCCTGACGCTTCTTTCCATCCTGTTGCCCTATGTCTCTTACGAATACACCCTCATTCAGGTCTACAGCCTCTTCGGGGTGTGGCTCCTCTATCTGCTCGACGACGCGGAACCCACACTTTTCGTGCGGAGCCGGCCATTGCTGATGGTCATGAGCGTTTCCTTCGCACTCGTGATCGCCCCCATTGCGGTGCTTACAGGCGCCTGGTACCAAGGCCTGGTGAAGAGCTTGTTGCTGCTTGTCTTGCTCGCCTGCGCGCTCTGGAAGCCGATGCCGAGCACCCTCTTCGACGATCGCCTTCGCGAATGCAGGGTCTGAGGCGACGATGGAGACGCTCAGCGCCAAGCGTCGGAGCAGCTCGCGTACGGCTTGCTCCACCCAGTGTTAAGCGCCCGGTCTCTCTGCACGCCGAACCCTCAGGGCCTCCTCACTCCCGCGAAGAGGTCGAAGCCCTCACGTCTACAGCAGTTCGGGTTCGGCATCGAGCAGGGTCTCCTCGGCATGGACCGCGAGGTGAAACAGCTCGCGGGCATACTGTTCGAGTCCCAGTCCGCGGCGCTCCGCCTGACGCTCGGCGAGATGAAGATCCTCGGGAGCGAGGCGCGGAGAGCCCACTGAGCGGGTTGGCGGTTCTTGAGCGTGTTCAAGGCCGGCCTTCACCTTGAGCAGACGGATAAAATCGTCGTCGGTTCGCTCGCAATCGTGTGCATTGAGAACGGAGGCCGCGTGATGCGGTCTGCGATCGCTAAATTGTTCCAGGGCCCGGTTCATGTGCGGTGTCATCCTCGACTCTGAGCAGAGCGTGCTGCGTCGTACGTGGACGTTCGCGTGCAGCCTGTGGGCAGGCATGTTGTTCTCTCTCCGCTACAACCCGGACAAGTTGCCCATAGTTGCTTCGCGAATACCTTTTCTCAAATTTTTTGCTGAAACAGTGCATTCCTTTCGGAATTTGCTTCGTCGCTGGTGCCACTGCGGCAGAAGCCGAAGGCACGGTGCCGGGCTAGATCTTCTGCACCCGCTGCACGTCGCGGACACCAGGCACCTTGCGCAGGTTCTGCGTCAGTTTGGTCAGGTGCCGCACATCCACCGCCTCGATCACAAACTCCACGATCGCCGAGCCGTCCGGGGTCGAGTTATTGCCCACCGACCGAATGTTGGTGCCGTCCTCGGAGATGATGGCGGTGAACTCCCGCAGCAGCCCGGCGCGATCGTCGCACAATACCGTCAGCTTTACGGGATAGGTGGTGGTCTTCTGCTTGCCGTTCGCGCCCTGCTCCTCGCCTGAGCCCCACTCCACCTGGATGCGGCGGTCGGACTCATAGAGAAGATTCTGCACGTTGGGGCAGGCCCGCGCGTGCACCGCAACGCCTTTGCCGCGGGTCACGTAGCCGATGATCTCTTCTCCGCGAATCGGGTTGCAGCATCGCGCGCGGTAAACCAGCAGATCGTCCTGGCCCTCCACCTGCAGCGAGTCCGAACCCTTGCCGAAGAACACGCGCTTCACCGCGTCCGACATGTGCGAGAGCGCGTCGCCAACGGGATGCTGGCCGTCGGCCTGCGCGGCCTCGGCAGGCGAGGTCGAACCCGGCTGCAGCTTGTTCAGCACCACCCGCGACGAGTACTTGCCGAACCCGACCCCGGCCAGCAGCTCCGGCTTCGAGCCCAGCCCGTACTCGCCGGCCGCGCGCACATAGTCCTCCTCGGTAAGCTGCTTCAGCGGGATCTTCCACTTGCGCGCCTCGCGCTCCAGCAGCTTCTCGCCGATCTCGATCGCGCGCTCGCGCTGGTGCTCGTTCAGCCAGTGCTTGATCTTGTTGCGCGCGCGCGAGCTCTTCACGAACGTCAGCCAGTCCCGCGAAGGCTGATGACCCGTCTGCGTGTTGACCTCGACGATATCGCCGTTGCGCAGCCGCGTGCGCAGCGGCACCATGCGCCCGTTTACCTTGGCCCCGATGCACGTCGTCCCCACCTCGGTGTGGATCGCATACGCGAAGTCGACCGGGCTCGAATCCTTCGGCAGCACCACGACTTTGCCCTTGGGCGTAAAGGTGTACACCTCCTCCGGGTACAGGTCGATCTTCAGCGTCGACATGAACTCGTTGGGATCGGACATCTCCCGCTGCCACTCCATCAGCTGCCGCACCCACGCCAGCCGCTGCTCATCCCGCGCCGAGACGCTGTCGCCCGCCTTGTACTTCCAGTGCGCGGCGATGCCCTCCTCGGCGATCCGGTGCATCTCCTCGGTGCGGATCTGCACCTCGAACTGGTGGCCGCCGGGCGCAATCAGCGTTGTGTGCAGCGACTGATACAGATTCGGCCGCGGCATCGCGATAAAGTCCTTGATGCGCCCCGGCACCGGACGCCACTGCGCATGCAGCAGCCCAAGTACCGCGTAGCACTCGGCCACCGTGTGGCAGATCACGCGCACCGCCAGCAGATCGTAGACCTGCTCCACAGGTATCTTCTGCGCCAGCAGCTTCTGCTGGATGGAGTACAGGCGCTTGATGCGCGACTCCACGTGCCCTTCAATGCCGGCCTGTTCGAGCTTCAGCTGGATCTGCCCGACGACCCCCGCGAGAAAGTCGATGTTGGCGCCCTTCAGCGACTCGACCTCCTGCGCCACCTGCAGGTACGCATACGGATCGGTGTAGCGAAAGGCCAGGTCCTCCAACTCACCGCGCAGCTTGCCCATGCCGAGCCGATGCGCCAGCGGCGCATAGATGTCGAGCGTCTCGCGCGCGATCTTCTGCTGCTTCTCGGGCTTCAGGTGCTCGAGCGTCCGCATGTTGTGCAGGCGGTCGGCCAGCTTGATGATGACCACGCGCACATCCGTCACCATCGCCAGCAGCATCTTGCGGATATTCTCGGCCTGGTGGTCCTCGCGGTTGGCGAACTTGATCTTGTCCAGCTTCGTGACGCCTTCGACGATGTGCGCCACCTGCTCGTTGAACCGGCGCGCGATCTCGGGCGAAGTGACGTCGGTATCTTCAACCGCGTCATGCAGCAGGCCGGCCGCGATGGCGGTCGAATCCATCTTCAGCTCAGCCAGGATCAGGCAGACCTCGAGTGGATGCACAATATAGGGCTCGCCCGAAGCACGCTTCTGGCCCTCATGCTGTTGAATGCAGAACGCCCACGCTCGCCGGATCAGATCCAGATCGTCCTGCGGCCGGTTCTTGTGGACAGTCTCCAGCAGATACTCGAAGCGCGCGTCCAGGTCGTGCACACCCGGATTGCTGGTGGCGGGAGCCGCTTCAGGCAGGGCAGGCGGCACGTCCGGTCCCGGCGCGGGCGCGGCGAAAGAGCCGGACGGCTCGGCCAGGCTGCGCAGCATAGCCGGCGCGGCTGGAGGACGCTGCAGCGCGGCTTCGAGATCGATCCCGGACGGCAGAGCCTCGCGCGCAGACGTGCCCACCGCGCCCGGCATACCGGGAAGCGTGGCGGCCTGCGGATTACCGGGGTCGAGCCCGGCCTGCGGAGAGGCCGGCAAACTGCTTGCCATAGGACATTATAGGCCGGGCAACCCGCGCGGGAGAACCTCCGCAGGACGCAGGAAAAAGGGGATGCTCTCGTAAGAGAGCATCCCCGGAAGGTTTGAAGCGACTGCCGTGCCGGCTTAGAAGTCGTACCGAAGCGCGACTTCAAGAACACGCCGGCCTTCCCGCAGCGGAGCGTACCCGAAGGCGGAGGCAGGATCGTTCGAGTTGTTGGCTGTCCGCGCGCTGCTCAGAGCCGCGGCCGAACTCAGCGAAGTGGGTGATTCCGTGAAGTTCAGCACCGTAGCGCTGCTCTCCTGCGGCGTAAAGCTGTTGTTGCCGTGGTTGATGAAGTCGAACGCCGCAAGCCGGAGTTGGAAACTGCTGCCTTCCGTCACCGCGAAGCGCTTCGCCAGGGTCAGGTCGGTATCGAGGTAGCCCGGACCATGCAGCGGTCCAAGCCGGTACGCCCCGTTCGAGTTGAAATCCGGAAGCCCGAACGCCGCTGCGTTGATGTAGTGGTGGTTGCTCAGCCCGGCGTTCGTCTGGCCCACGACCAGCGGCTGCAGCGTCACGTCCGGCGTACCGAGGATGTTGGTGTTGTTGACCGCCAGCGTGCAGCCCGTACCCGGAGCCGATCCCGCGGCCACCTGGCAGGTGCTCTGGTTGGCCCCGGTGGGAGCCGCCAGAAATCCGGTCGGCACCGTCAGCGTGCCGCTTGCGCCGAAGTTCGAGTTCACGACCGCCGTCAGCGGAGGGCCGCTCTGGTAGGTGGTGATGCCCGAGACCTCCCAGCCGTTCGTCGCCGCGCCCAGAAGACGGCTCTTGACCAGGTTGCCGAACGTATAGTCGTACGCCGCGTTGAAGATGTTGCGCCGGCTGTAGTTCTCTTCCTGGTAGTCGTTGCGGGCATTGAACGGATCGCCCGGGTAGCCGTTGTTGAACGCGCCCAGCACACCCATCGCCTTCGACAGCGTGTAGTTGAAGGAGAAGATGCTCTTGCCCGTCTGCTTGGTCAGCGCAGCCTGCAGGGCGTTGTAGTTGGCGTACAGATTATGCGTCTGCACGTACACGTGGTCGTATACGTCGTACTTCTTATAGGAGTCGATGTACTCCTGGTTCAATCCGCCCACGGTGGTGTTCGTGGTGCTGGCGCCCGGCGCCCCGAAGACCGGATACACCGTTCCCGGCGCGATGCCGCGGGTGTTCACCGGCTCCGGCTGGAACAGCGAGCCGATCGGCAGCGAGTTCATATCGTCCAGCGCGGTGTTCTGTCCGTTCTGCGACGCGCCATCGTTCAGCAGGAAGTCGCTGACGTTGCCGACGTACGCGAGCTCGAACTGCATGTTGCCCGGCAGACGCTGATCGACTGCCAGATTATAGGTGCGGACCCGCGGCATGTTGTTGTCGGACTGCGAGAAGCCGTAGCCGTTCGAATCGGCCACGAAGGAGCCGCTCGTGTTGCCGCCGCCTGCACCCACCGAAGAAAGCGCAATCGGACCACCAACGGTCGTCGTGCGCAGACCCTCCACCGTGCCCTCGCCTACGTCCGCGTCGTTGAACGAGTCGTGCGCGCGATAGATGCCGAAGCCGCCGCGCACGATCGTCTTGCCCGTGCCGTATGCATCCCACGCGAAACCGCCGCGTGGTTCCACAAACGCCCAGCGCGGGTTCATGCCGTAGACCGACACGCTCTTATCGATCGCGTGCCACTCGTATCCGGGCTCGATCGGGTTGGTGTTCGCCGCATATGCCGCCGCGCTGAACACCGGAATGCCCTGACCGTGCGCATCGCCCCACGGGGTAATGTGCTCGAAGCGCACACCGTAGTCGATCGTCAGGCGCGACGTAAGCCGCCAGTGATCCTGCGCATAGCCGTCCAGATTCCAGAAGTAAAGATCAGGAGAAGGCTGCGAGTTCGCCTGCGTGAACTGGAAAACGTTGCCTTCAGCAAAGTTCGCGAGGTAGTTGCCGCCGTTGTTGTTGAGGAAGCCGGTGTCGTCGATGTTGCCCTTCACCGGATCGGTAAAGCTGGCGCCGAAGTAGTACAGGTTCAGCGTGCCATTGGTCTGCTCGTTCGGGATCGTCTGGTGATTCGAATCGAGCTGGTAGAACATACCGGTACGGATGGTGTGCTTGCCGAGAACCTTGGTCACGTTGTCGCCGGCCGTGCGCACCGTCTTCTTGGCATAGATCGGACCGAACGAGAAGTCCGGCGTACGCGCAACCGGCAGACCGTCGAAGTTATAGTCTTCGGTGGTCGGCTGTACCGTATCGCCCGGCTCGGCGAAGATGCGGTTGTAGGTATAACCCTCGGTCGCCGCGATGTTCTTCGCGGTAAACGGATTCGCCAGATACGCGCCGGCAACATACAGTTCGTTGGTCAGCGTGGGGCTGATGATCGAGGTCCAGTTGACGCTGGCGATCTGCGAGTCGATCGACGAGATTTCACCGCCGCCCGGAACGTTGGTTCCCCCCAGATAGGTGCCGCGCTCGGAATAGTACTCCGACTGCGGAACTCCGTTCGAGCCGCGCTGGGTGCTGTACACCGCGAAGATCTTGTTGTTGTCGTTGACCGCGATGTCCGTACGCCCGCGAGCCTGCCAAAGATCGTTCGAGATCAGGTTGTCCTGCTGGTAGTTGTACTGGCCGGTCGTGTTGGTCACGTTCGGCAGCGGCAGACGATTGAGCATCAGCGACGAGTTCGGGTCGAGATACGGCGCGATGTTGCCGTTGACAATCGGCGTGCCGTTGGGTGCGGTCTGCGGAACCACGCATACGGTGGCCGCAATACCGCAGTTCGGATTGCCGGAAGCGGCGGCCGCCGCGGTCGGCGAAGCCAGTGGGCCCAGATATTGCTGCAGCTGCCCGTAGCTGAAGTCGCCGGTGCGCATGCCCGCCGTCGGTACCAGCGCCTGCAGCAGCGCGCTGGACGCGTTGCCGTACGCATACACGTTCTTCTGCGCGTACTGCTCGGCGCCGACGAAGAAGGTGATCTTTTTCGCGCTGTTGAAGTTCGTCCCCGGAATCTTCACCGGACCGCCGAACGTCGCACCCGGATACACCTGATGCTCCGCCGGCCGGCCCTCGCCGAAGTGATTCTGGATCCAGTCGTTCGCGTTCAGCTGGTACGTCCGGGCAAAGGTGTAAAGCGACCCGTGATACTTGTCGCCGCCGGACTTGCCCACCGCGTTCACCACAATCGGTCCGCGCGCCGTGTCCGCGCCGAAGGAGGAGGTCTGCACCTTCACCTCGGCCACCTGCTCGTAGTTCACGGTCTGCATCGCGCCGCCGAAGTTGCCCGGGTCGGTGATGTCGACGCCGTCCGAGAGCAGCGCCACGCCGTTGATCGGCGTCCCATTGGCCGCGTACTGGCCCAGCGCGCCCGTCACCGAGACCTGCGAGGGATCGAAGGCGCGGTTGTTGACGGAGGTGGCGCCAACGCCGGTGTTGATCGAAAAACCGGGCAGGATCTTGAACAGTTCCGTCACATCGCGGCCTTCCACCGAGAGGTGCTGGATGTCCTCCGCCGAGATCAGCGACGACTGCTCGCCCGAGTCGATGTTGATCTGCTGGTTGCCCGTGCTCACCGTCACCGTCTGACCTTCGGACCCTACGGCAAGATGAATGTCGCGCACGCTGCGCTGATCGCCCGGATCGAGGTGAATGGCGTTCTGCTGGAAGTTGCTGAAGCCCTGCGCCGTGATCGTGATGTCGTAGTTGCCGGTCGGCACGCCGGCGAACGAGAAGATCCCCGCCCCGTTCGACACCGAATTGCGCACGTCGCCGGTCTGCTCGTTCTTCAGCACCACTGCGGCGTTCGGAATGACCGCGCCGGTAGCGTCGGTCACCGTGCCGCCGAGTTGAGCGGTCGTACCCTGCGCGGCCATCTGCATCGGCACCAGAGAACCGGCGAGAAGCGCGGTGGCGCCACCCGTCCGGACAACGCCGGAAAGAAAAATAGCCCTCATACGCCGGGAAGGTTTCAAAAAGCCCGGCAGAAGGCGGTGGGGATGCTGCTTGAACTTCATGGTGAGTCTCCTGAAAGGAATGCTCTGGAGCGAAACTGCTGACTCCGGATCAAACTGGTTTCCGCGTCCGAACGCAGCAGGGCAGCGCTCCGGAGCGGGACGTGTCTCCGCGCGACAGCGGCAAGGCCTGCTGCAGCTGGTTCAAGTTTCAGAGAGAGAAGCGGACATCGCGCGTTCGCTGACTACTCTGGTCGTACGCAAGAACAACCTCACGCCGGGGAGGACGGCCGAGCTAATCGATACAGCAAAACACTGAGGAGCCGGAATTCGCCATGGGCGAAGTCCCGTTATGCCTTGTATTCGTCGGGGATCCCGTGAACGCTGGGATGCTGGATCGGCTGCCGGCGTCGCCCGGGGGCGCCTCCGTCAGCAGACGCAGTAAAGCGTCCGCACGCTTTGCGCGCCGGACGGAAGGGACCGTGACGAACCCGAAGGGTCGTTCTCCCGCCTCAGGGAGAACAGGGAATACTGCCGGTACAACACTGCGTATCGACAACTGGGGAGCCTCCAGCGTCTGCGAAGCGGGTCCGTTCGTTCCTCGATCGGGAAGGCCTGCTGGCCGACGGTCCGCATTCACTGGCGCGCTATCCTGTGTACTAAACCGCGTGAACACTTGTCAATGCATTCCTCCGTGCGGGCCCTGCTCCCGGTGCGGGAGAGCGTATCCCCATTTACAAGGCTTCATCTTCGTGACGACGCTTTGACGATCCCCATGCCGCTTCGCTAGAGTGGCAGATCATGAGTGCTCCCAGAGGTTTGGCCGTTCTGCTCGCAGCCGCGGCAACGTGTGCGGGTCTCCTCTTCACCACACCCGCCCGGGCGCAGCAGCGTCCCGCCATCACCGGCATCGCCTTCGCCCGCATGTACACGTCGAACCCGCCCGCCGCCGACAGCTTCTACAAGATGCTTGGTCTGCCTCCCGAACCCGAGATGCCGAGCGCCATGGGGCCGCTGCAGCGCTACGATGTCAGCGACTCCCAGTGGGTGGAGGTGGTCAACCTGCCCGCGCCCGCGCCGCCCGCCCGCCTCGCCGCCGTGGGCTTCACCACGCGCAACGCGGCGCAGCTCGAAAAGTACCTCAAAGCCCACGGCGTGCAGGAGATCGAGCCGCTGAAGCACGGCCAGTTCATGGTCCTCGATCCCGAAGGCAACAAAGTCGCGTTCGTACAGGAGGGCTCGCACAAGATGGTGCAGGGCTCGCGCGACGGTGTAGGCGAGACCACCTCGCAACGCATCATCCACGTCGGCTACGCGGTCAAGAGCGCCGAAGCCGAGGACCACTTCTTCCGCGAGCTGCTCGGCTTCAAGAGCTACTGGCACGGCGGCATGACCGACGCGCGCACCGACTTCGTCTCCATTCAGGTGCCCGACGGGACCGACTGGATCGAATACATGCTCAACGAACCCTCGATCGCCGACCCCGCCGCCGCGCTGCGCGAAAAGGGTGTCCTCGATCACTTCTCGCTCGGCACCGCGCACATGCAGGATGTCGTCGACGAGCTCGCCCGCAACCAGTGCGCCAAAACCGATCAGGCCTCCAACTGCGCCAAAACCCAGATGGGACGCGACGGCAAGGTGCAGCTCAACGTCTTCGACCCCGACCAGACCCGTGTCGAGTACATGGAGTTCAAACCCTCGGGCACCATCTGCTGCTCCGCCTTCACCGGCACGCAGCCGACCGAAGTCGAAAACAAGTAAGCTGCGCACCACGAAAGACAAGAAGGAACCAATGACGACACGGCGTGAGTTTCTGGAGCTTGGTGCAAAGTCCGCCGCAGCAGTCGCGGTGCTCGGACGCGGATCCCTGGCCCATGCCGCGCCGGTCGCGCGCATGACCTATGGCGTGCAGATGTACGAGGTTCGCAAGCAGGCGGCCACGGACCTCGCCGGCGCCTTCAAGTCGATCAAGGACGCGGGCTTCGATCAGGCGGAGCTCTTTCCGCTGGTCTACCAGCGCCCGCCGGCCGAAGTAAAGAAAATGCTTGCCGACGCGGGCCTGACCGCCGTCTCCGGCCACTTCGACTATGACAAGCTCGATCTCGCCGTCGACTACGCCCACCAGGTCGGCCTCAAGTACCTGGTCTGCGCCTACCTCCCGCAGCACGACGCGATCGACGACTTCAAGCGCGCGGTCGACACCTTCAACCGCATGGGCGAGGCCGCAAAAAAGGCGGGCATCGAGTTCGTCTTCCACAACCACGACTATGAGTTCAAGCCGCAGGGCGCAACCAACGGCTGGATCACCCTCATGCAGGGAACCCACGCCGACCTCGTCAAGCTCGAACTCGACGTGTTCTGGCTCACCGAAGCCGGCAAAGATCCCATGGAGATGCTCAAGGCGCATGCCGACCGCACCGTGCTGATCCATCTCAAAGACCGCAGGCCGGGTGCCCCCAGGAGCTTCGAACTCAACGCCGCCGCGGCCGCCGCTATCGCCGAGCTCGGCAAAGGAACCATCGACTTCCGGGCCCTGCTCAAACAGGCGAAGGAACAGGGCATCCGCTATGCCTACCTCGACCAGGATGAGACCAGCCTGCCCGTCGAGGAGAGCATGAAACAGGCGCGCGCCTACCTGCGCACCCTGAACCTCTGAGCCGGCTCTCCTTGTCGGCCCGCGGACAGCGGCCCCGGCATCCTCCCGTCACTTCAGGATCCGGAACCTCAGCATCCCGTGACTCAGGATCCTAACACGTCCTGCGCGCTCGGTGCGCTGTGCAGCGGTTCCGTGTCGAATCGCGGAAGTA
>CAXTVJ010000009.1:77933-82279 GCA_964247715.1 uncultured Acidobacteriaceae bacterium
ACGTCCTGCGCGCTCGGTGCGCTGTGCAGCGGTTCCGTGTCGAATCGCGGAAGTACCACCAGCTGCACCTCCTGACGTTCGCCACGATCGTTCACCCGGATGTTATTCCGGGAGGAGAGCAGCACGTACAGCGTCCGGCCGTCGCGCGTCCTGTAACGCCACTCCACCAAGCCCTGCGGCGGGCCCGACGCCAGAGCGCGTTCGAGCGCGTTCGAGCGCGGGCACGTCCTCTTCCGGACGAAGATCCTCAAGCTGCATCCCCAGCAGCTCCTCCCGCGTGTAGCCCATCATGCGTTCGAACCCGGAGTTGACCGCAAGAATGCAATGAGACCTGAGATGGAAGAAGCAGGCCGGGGTCGTCGGCATGCGCAGCATCCGCTCGAGATCTTCCTGGGCCATAACGCTTCGCACTTCCTCCGAAGCGCCACTCTATCGCACGCGGGACTGACGAAACAATACGGGCCAGGACATCGACAACACAACGCGGTCCGCCGGCCCGCCGTCGTTCCCACATCGGGACAAGCGGCGGCCTGCCGCTCAGGCGTACGTCCGTGCCGGCAGAATGTACTGCACGTCGATGCGCTCGGTCGGGTAGTCGCCGGTATAACAGGCGGTACAGAAGCTGGCCGGCGACAGACCGTGCGACGGCTCGCCCGTGGTGCACGCGTGGGTAAGCCCTACCAGCGAAAGATAGCCGAGCGAGTCGGCCTCGATATACTGGCGAATCTGCTCGATCGTCTGGCTGGCCGCGATCAAATGTTCTTTGTCCGGCGTATCCACCCCGTAAAAGCACGGCGAGATCGTCGGCGGGCAGGAGATGCGCAGGTGAACCTCGGTCGCGCCTGCCGCCCGCACCATACGCACGATCTTCCGCGAAGTCGTTCCCCGGATAATCGAGTCGTCGATCAGGATCACCCGCTTGCCCTCCAGCAGCGCGCGATTCGGGTTCAGCTTCATTCGCACCCCGAAGTCCCGCACCCGCTGCGTCGGCTCGATAAACGTACGGCCCACATAATGGTTGCGGATCAGCCCGAACTGAAACGGAATTCCCGACTCCGCCGCGTACCCCAGCGCGGCCGTTACGCCGGAATCGGGCACCGGCACCACCAGATCCGCCGGCACGCCGGACTCCCGCGCGAGCTGCCGTCCCATCTCCTCCCGCGAGGTCTGCACCCAGCGTCCGAAGACCTTCGAGTCCGGCCGCGCAAAATACACGTGCTCGAAGATGCACGACGCCTGGGGCGTGCCGCGCGCAAACTGGCAGCTCGTCACCCCGTCCTCCGACACCATCACCAGCTCGCCCGGTTCCACATCGCGCATATACTTCGCGTGCAGCAGATCCAGCGCACACGTCTCCGACGCAAACACGAAGGTGTCCGGTGCGCCGTCTTCCCCCTTGATCCGGCCCATGCACAGCGGGCGGAACCCGTGCGGATCGCGCGCCGCGAAGATGCGGTTGCGCGTCATCATCACGATCGAAAATGCGCCTTCCACCTGCGCCAGCGCCTCCGCCATGCAGTCGATCAGCGTCGACCCCTTGCAGTGCGCGATCAGCTGGATGATGATCTCCGAGTCCGACGTCGTCTGGAAGATGGCACCGTCGCGCTCCAGCCGCTCCCGCGACGTTCCCAGATTGATCAGGTTGCCGTTGTGCGCGATCGCGATCAGCCCCTTGGTCGACTCGACCGAAATCGGCTGCGCATTCAGCAGCGCCGAGTCCCCCGTCGTCGAGTAGCGCGTATGCCCGATCGCGATATGCCCCGGCAGCTTCTCGAGCACCGGGTCAGTAAAGATCTCGCTCACCAGCCCCATGCCCTTGATGTCATGGACATGCTCACCATCCGCCGAGGCAATCCCGCCCGACTCCTGCCCGCGATGCTGCAGCGCATACAGCCCCCAGTATGTAAGCCGAGCCGCATCCGGATGGTTATAAACCGCCATCACCCCGCAATGCTCCCGCAGCTTGTCGAAGGGGGTTGCGTCGTCTTCGGCGACGCGTGGATCGTCGTTAGTCTCGCTGGGAACCAGAGGCAACAACTCAGGCTCGATCCGTTTCAGAAATGTAGAATCGACAGTATTGAGGTCAACGACGTCCACAAAGATCGGCAGGTCTGACTCCGAGAGTTCGTACTTCAAATCGGCGTATTCGGCGAGAGTGAGCTTTTCCTTTCCGCCCACCGCAAGGTCGAGGTCGGAACGCCTCCGGGCCCTGCCTTTCGCTCGTGATCCAAAAACATAAACCGGCCGCCCGGGCAAAAGCCGGCGCACGATACCCTCCACGATCGCCCGGTCCGCAGGCTCCAGATCCAGCAAGCGTTCAGCCACTTTGTTCCAATCTCCTCGCAAGGTTGTTCAGAAGTACATGAGCCTCTTGGGAGAACACACCAAGTTCCGCGGTGATCGCCAGCGCAACGTCCTCACGGTAGGCATGTACGGTCCTGCCCCTGTTTTCTCGATACCGCTTCCATTCCGGCCAGCCGCTGCGCAGAAGCCCCTCCTGGTCGCCGAAGCGTATCAGATCCTGGAAGTTGTAGCTCTCTACCTGAGCTCCACCCACAGCGTTGTAGAGCAGGTACTTCGACAGAGTTTTGACGGCCATTTCGTAGGTGAGCTCGAACGTCTTGACAAGCGAGTAGCGAACAGCGATGTCGTGCGACTCCGCCGGGTACCGGGCGAGAAGCAGGTCGAGGTCGCGAAGACAGGAGCGTAGCGCTTGGAGATCGGCCTCGGTGAAATCTTCCGAACCGCTCACGCAAACACCTCTTCCGCCACTTGAGTTTCAAGTGATGGCCCGTAGATCTTACGCAGCTCTGAGATCGACGAATTTATCAGAAGCGGACTTGGCGTATCGGTTTGAGCGACCAGGCGAAATTGAAAACGATCCGCAGTCGTCCTGCCTAAGTCGAACCATGTCAACCCATATTGCTCAGCTAAGGTGGTGAGGTCTCCGACCTTCGACGGATCACACGACATGAGCGCTACCGCTCCCTCTGCAAAGAGCGAAAGCGGCTCCGGGTGATTCAGCGTCAGGCCCGACGCATCCACACCGATGCCGAACTCCATACCGGCTTTTGCCAAAGCGACGACAAGACCACCGCCGCCAAGAAGGCTGCAGCTCTTCACGTTGCCCTTACCAACTGCTTCGATTAGGAAATCCTTCAGGTCGACCGAGAAGCGCATTTCTATCCAGGGTGGAGTTCCCCAAAGGGTTCCAAGCACAACCTTCGCGAACTCCGAGCTCCCGAAATCCCGTGTCGCTTCGGGGTAGTAGCTGAAATCCACGACAATGACTGCATCGCCTTCGCGTTGGAAGCTGCTAGACACAGCCCTTGAGACATCATTCAAAATCCCAACTACCCCGATGGTCGGCGTGGGATAAATACCTTCGCCAAGTGTCTCGTTGTACAGCGAAACATTGCCGCCCGTAATCGGCGTTCCCAACGCGGTGCACGCCTCGGCGATTCCATCGATCGCCCCAGATAACTGCGCCATGATCTCGGGCTTTTGCGGGTTGCCGAAGTTGAGGCAGTTAGTAGCTGCCACCGGGGTAGCACCTGTGCATGCAACTTTGAGCGCAGCCCTCGTGACTGCATTGATCGCCCCCATGTACGGGTCCAGATAGCACCAGCGCCCATTCCCCGCCAGCGCCATGGCAATCCCACGCTCAGTCGAGGCCGTCTGACCTACAGCTTCGGAGGCTGCCGCTACAAGGGGCCTGCGGTCCTGCCCTTCAGCTTGGGAAGCTGACGTTCTGTCCTGCTTCACCGTCCCCTTCACCCGCATTACGCCCGCTTCGCCGCCCGGCCCCTGCACCGTATTGGTCTGCACCATCGAGTCGTACTGCTCATACACCCACGCCTTCGAGCAGACATTCGCACTGGCCAACAGGCGCTTCAGATCCGCGGTGTAGTCACGCGGCTTGTGCAACTCTTCGAGCACCCACGTCGGCGGATCCTTCGGAACCGGAGCCGTCCACGTGCCCACCGGACGGTGATAGACCGGCGCCTCATCCGTCAGCGCCTTGTTCGGGATCTCCGCCTCGAGCACGCCATGGTGGTAGACCCGCATCACGTCGTCGGCGGTCACGATTCCAACCTCGGCGCAGTCCAGCCCCCACTTTGCGAAGACGTCCAGCACCTCCTGCTCGCGGCCCTTCTCCGCCACCAGCAGCATGCGCTCCTGCGACTCCGACAACATGATCTCGTAGCTCGACATGCCGGTCTCGCGCTGCGGCACCCGGTCGAGCTCGATGGTCACGCCCAGCTCGCCGCGCGCGCCCATCTCGCACGTGGAGCAGGTCAACCCCGCCGCCCCCATGTCCTGAATCCCGACGATCGCGCCCGTCT
>CAXTVJ010000009.1:82379-86584 GCA_964247715.1 uncultured Acidobacteriaceae bacterium
GAGCAGGTCAACCCCGCCGCCCCCATGTCCTGAATCCCGACGATCGCGCCCGTCTTCATCGCCTCGAGACAGGCTTCCAGCAAAAGCTTCTCGAGAAACGGATCGCCCATCTGCACGTTAGGCCGCTTCTGCTCCGAGCCCTCCGTGAACTCCTCCGAGGCCATCGTCGCGCCGTGGATCCCGTCCCGCCCCGTCTTCGCCCCCACATAGAAAACCGGGTTCCCCACGCCCTCGGCCTTTGCATAGAAGATTTCGTCCGTCCGCACCAGCCCCAGCGCGAACGCATTCACCAGCGGATTGCCCGAGTAGCACGCCTCAAACCGCGTCTCGCCGCCCAGATTCGGCACCCCAAAACAATTCCCGTATCCGCCCACCCCATGCACCACGCCCGTCATCGTATGCCGATTCCGCGCATAATCGATCGCGTGATCCGTTCTCCGTTCTCCGTTGTCCGTTTCAAGCGGTTCACGGTCAACGGGGAACGGGGAACGGTCCGCAGCGAGCGGTCCAAAGCGCAGCGAATCCATCACCGCCAGCGGCCTCGCCCCCATGGTGAAAATATCCCGCAGAATCCCGCCCACGCCGGTAGCCGCGCCCTGGTACGGCTCAATGTAGCTGGGATGATTGTGCGACTCGATCTTGAACGCGCACGCCCAGCCGTCGCCCACGTCGATAATCCCGGCGTTCTCGCCCGGCCCCTGCACCACCGCGCCCGGTCCGCTCGTCCGCGTGCCCTTCGTCGGCAGCCGCCGCAGATGCACGCGCGAGCTCTTGTACGAGCAGTGCTCCGACCACATCACCGAGAAAATTCCTACTTCGGTGAGCGACGGCGTGCGCCCGAGCTTCTGCTCAATCAGCGCATATTCCTCGTCGGTGATGGAGTGAGTCTTCAGCAGCGCGGGCGTGATGCCGGCGGGGGAGGGAACGGCGGAGGGTGAAACGGGCGTCTCAGACATGTCTCGCGGAATCATTGTCGCACGCGAGGCGGCTTCATCCAGTCGAACGCAGCAGCGCTACGTTCCCGTCGAACCAAACCCGCCTGCTGCCCGTTCGGTCTCCGCGAGCGACCCCACCTCCGTAAACTCCGCCGCAATGCGCCGCACCAGCCGCAGCTGCGCAATGCGGTCGCCGGGTGATATGCCGTGCGGCTCCGCGGTAAGATTCGTCAGCACCACCTTGATCTCGCCGCGATACCCGGGATCGATCACGCCGGCCAGCGTCGTCACCCCGCGCAGCGCAAGGCCGGAGCGATCTTCCACCAGCGCGCCATACTCCGCCGGCAGGCCGAGTGCGATGCCGGTCGGCACCGCAAGCGTCTCCCCCGGCCCGATCGTTTCAGCCGAGACGGCATATAGATCCGCCGCGAGATCGCCCCACGGTCCCGCATGCGCATACCGCGGCAGCCGCCCGTCAGGATGGAGCTTCTGCACCTCCACTCGTACGGTCATCAAAGCGGGTTCAGACATTTTTCGAGTGTAAACGCACCACGGACAAGGCAGTGAGAACAGGTTCTTGCAGCAAAGCAACGCGGGCGCGATACGATATGCGCTCCATGAAACCCCCGCGGGCTGTTCGGCGGATCGAATCCGGGGCCGCGCATCCCATGATTACGCTCCGCGGCCCCAGCTTCCCGCACGGCGGAAGGACGAACCGAATGCTCGAGATGACGCAACACAGTTTCGCCATGCACCTGCCCGTGAAATTTTCCCCTGCGCTGGCGGTACGGCTCGCCGGCTCACCCCACGCGGCCGGACCGACCCTCGTGCTCATGCACTTCCTCGGCGGCAGCGCCCGCGAGTGGGATGAGGTGACGGCATCGCTGGGCAATGAGATCCGCACCGTCGCCGTCGACCTTCCCGGCTTCGGCGACTCGCACACCATCCCCGGCTATTCGGTCGAGGAGATGGCGGATGCGGTCGAAGCGACCGTGCGCGAGCATGTCACCGGCTCCTATGTGCTCGTGGGTCACAGCATGAGCGGCAAGGTGGCGCTTGCGCTGGCCCGTCGCGCACAGGACCGGCTCGCCTCCCATACGGATCAGCCACTCGCCGGCCTCGTTCTCGTGGCACCCTCGCCGCCCTCGCCCGAACCCATGGGCGAAGACAAACGCTCCATGATGCTTGGCCTGCTGAGCGAGCGCCACCCCGATGACCGTGCCCGCGCCCGCCGGTACATCACCAAGAACGAGCTGCGCGACATTCCCGAAGAAGTGGAAGAGCGCGCGTCGCAGGAGGTCTTGCGCATGAATCGCACCGCCTGGGTCGCCTGGATCGAGCACGGCAGCCGCGAGGACTGGGCGGAGCGCGTCGGTGTCCTGCGTCTCCCGGCCCAGGTCCTCGCCGGCGAGAAGGATCTCTCGCTGGGACCCGAGCAGCAGCGCGACTGCACCATGCCCCACCTGCCTCACGGCGAACTGTGCGTCGTCGCCAACTGCTCGCACCTCATTCCCATGGAGCAGCCCGCCGTCATGGCCGCCGCCCTGCGCGCCTTTCACGCAAAGCTTCACCGCAGCGGAGCCGCATAACCAGCGGACGGCCCCATCTTCGCGAGACCAGGCCGCGCTCTCGTGGCATGCTGTGCCTGCACGTCGACTGCCCAAAGGAACCAGTTCATGACCGACCCCAGCGGAACCGTGCCGCCGCACTACCTGGAATTCCTCGAAAGCGACCGCATCTCGCCCAGGACACGCGAGGTGCTGCAAAGGCGTCTGCACGTTCCGGAGCTAAAGCCCGGCCTCTTGACGGATCCCCAGCTCGCGACCCTGCGCGCCATGATCGCCAGAATCATCCCCCAGCAAGAACCCTCCATTGACCTGACCGCCTATGTCCTCGACGGGCTTGCCGGCGGCGAGGACAAGCGCGACGGCTGGCGATACGCCGTGCTTCCGCTCGATCTCCAGGCCTATCGGGCAGGCTTGGACAAGCTGACCGCGCGCGGCTTCGCGGAGATGTCCGGCGAAGAACAGGACAGGATGCTTCAGGAACTCGCCCAATCCCCGAAGAGCTCCCTCGACGCGCGCTGGTTTGAAGACGTCCGCGGCGACGTGACCTCCGCCTACGCCGCCCATCCCGCCACGCTCGGCCGCTGGGGCTACTCCGGCTTCGGCGTGGGCGGCGCGCACACCCCGCATCAGGGCTTCGTCACGCTCGCACCCAATCAGCGCGAAGCATGGGAACCGCTCCCCCAGCCAACGGCAGAGCCATGACGATGAAGCAATACGGCAGCACGGACGAAGTCGATGTAGTCGTCATAGGCACCGGAGCCGGCGCAGCGCCGATCATGGCCGAACTCGCCGAGCGCGGGCTGAAGGTCGTCGCCATCGAGGCCGGACGCTGGTGGAATCCCGCCACCGAATTCGCCGCCGACGAGCCCTCCGCCTCCGCCCTCTACTGGCTCGGCGAGCGCATCTCCGACGGTGACACCCCCACCGCCTTCGGCGGCAACAACGCCGGCACCGGCGTCGGCGGCTCCATGCTCCACTGGGGAGCCTTCGTCCCCCGCGCCGACCCGCGCGACCTCCAGCTCTTCTCCGACTCCGGCGTCGGCGCCGACTTTCCCCTCACCTCCGAAGAACTCGCCCCCTTCTACGAAGAGGTAGAACGCTTCCTCGGCGTAGCCGGCCCGGCACACTACCCCTGGGACCCCGCACGCCGCTATCCGCTGCCGCCTGTCGCTCTCAATGCACCCGCCATCGTCATGCAGAAGGGCTACTCCGCCATTGGCGTCGAAACCAGCGAAGCCCCCATCGCGGCCGTCTCCCGCGTGTACATGCAGCCCGGCTACGCGGCCCCGCGCCAGCCCTGCGTCGGCTGCGGCTTCTGTCACCAGGGATGCGTCTTCAACGGCGCCAAGGCCAGCATGGACGTCACCTGGATCCCGCGAGCCGTCGCCGCCGGATGCGAAATCCGCGCCAACTGCTTCGTCCACACCTTCGAGCAGGACGCGCACGGCAAGCTCACCGCCGTCATCTACCGCGACAACAGCGCAGGCCGCACTTCGGGAACAGACATCCGCCAGCGCTGCGCCGCGGTCTTCCTCTGCGCCGGCGCAGTCGAAACGCCGCGTCTGCTCCTCCACACCGGCCTTGCCAACGGCTCCGGCCTGGTAGGTAAGAACTTCATGGCGCACGTCGCCACCCAGGTCTGGGGCACCTTCGACGACGAGATGCGCATGAACAAGGGCTTCCCCGCCTCGCTCATCTCGGA
>CAXTVJ010000010.1:0-49271 GCA_964247715.1 uncultured Acidobacteriaceae bacterium
GTGGGGCGGCCGTGGGTGGCCCAGCGGGTGTGGCCGATGCCGTAGGTGCCGTGGATGGGCGAGGCGGCGATGACGGCTTCGAGGTTCTTGAGCTTGCCGGAGGCGCGGCGGAGTTCGAGGGCGTTGGGGTGCTCGGGCGAGCCGCCAACGGCGATGCCGGCGGAGTCGTAGCCGCGGTATTCGAGACGGCGCAGGCCTTCAATGACGACCGGGACGACAGACTTGGGACCGATGTAACCGACGATTCCGCACATGATTGCAGTTTAGATGACGGTTGGACGGGTTCGGTGAGAGCGGGGGTCTGCTGCGTGCGGGGGATTGACCTTGCGGAGCTGAGCGCGGCGAAAAAAGAGCCCCGGCTGCGTGCCGGGGCTGCACCAGAGAGATGGATGAGGTTAGAAGAGGACTTTGAGGGAGAACTCGGCGTTGAGCGGCTCGCCCGGGCCGATGGTGGGATTGCCGAGGTACGGGCCGATGGTGGAGCCGATGGTGCCGCCTTCGCCGGCATCGGGGAAGCCGACCGGGGCGAGGTTGGTGTGGTTGAAGATGTTGTAAATGTTGGCGCGGAACATGAGGTTGACGCGCTCGGTGACGGCGGTGGTTTTGATGGCGGAGAGGTCGACGGCCTCGTAGCCGGGGTTGGAGTTCTGGCCGCGGCGGGTGGGCGAGTAGGTGCCGGCGGCGGGGTCGACGAAGGCATTCGGGTTGAACCACTGCACCGAGCCGTTGTTGATGGCGTGGGAGACGTTGTTGGGATTCGGGAGGACCTGGACGGCGCGGTCGGCGTTATCGCCATTACCGCTGGTGTTGGTGCCGGCGATCACGGTGTAGGGCGTGCCGCCGTGGAGTTGGAACGCGCCGTTGACCTCCCATCCATGGGTGAGGCGCTTCGGTCCCTTGAAGGCCGGCAGGAGGTAGTCGAGATCGCCGTTCACGGTGTTGCGCACGTCATAGTCGGAGTTTCCGTATTCAGCTTTCTCGTTCAGAGGATTCTGCGGGAGATAGGGCAGCAGGCCGGTCTCATAGTCGAGCGCATGCGACCACGTGTAGTTGACCTGGCCGGTGAAGCCATGGAAGTTCTGCATGCGCAGGCTGGACTGGAGCGAGTGATAAATCGAGCCGAGGTTGGAACGAAGTTCGTCGATGACGCCGAACTGCGGGAAGGTGGCGTTGTAGGGGCGGGTGGCCTGGGCCGGGTCGATCCGGCAACTGCCGTCGGCGTTCAGGTCTGCGGCCGGGCACGGGAGAAAGGCTGCGCCCAGCGTCTCCGAGTTGATGTCGAAGAGACCGGAGAGATGAGTGCCTTTGGTGCCGACGTACCCGATCTGCATGATGAAGGTGTTGGAAAAGCTGTGCTGGAGGTTGAGGTCGAAGATCTGCGTGTCGGATGGCTTGAAGTGGGGATCGAAGGTGGAGACGCTGATGCTTCCCGGAGCGGGCGTCCCGGTTGTGGAGGCGGCCAGCGTGGGAAAGATATCGACACCGGGCAGGATGACGGCACCACCGCCGGAAGCGGGGATGGGCTGGGCGTTGGCGACAAGGTCGACGCCGGCGGGATTGAGTCCGGGGCCGAAGACGGAGATGTTCTGCGCGCCGTTGTTCTGCAGGATCTCTTTCATATAGATGGTGTCGTAGTAGTAGCCGTAGCCGCCGCGAAGGACGGTACTGCCGGTATTGTCGAGCTGGTATGCAAAGCCGATGCGCGGGCTGAAGGCGCCGTAGTAGTTGGGATAGAGTTTGGACGCCTGCTGTCCAACGACGGCCAGCCCGGTCGGCTGGGTGGGGTCGAAGATGGAGAGATCGTCGTGCGCGGAGTGGACCGGCCCCTCATAGTCCCAGCGCAGGCCGTAGTTGAAGGACAGGCGCTTGTTGATCTGCCAGGAGTCCTGAGCGTAAGTCGCTGCGGTCGTGAGATAGACGAAACGCTTGGGATCGCCAAGGATGATCGAGGACGCCGCGGGGTTGATGCAGCCGGCAAGAAAATCGGCGAGATCGGTGGGGACGGTTTGCAGATTCGCGGGCAGGGGCTGGTTGAGGTTCCTGGTGGCGAGCGCGTCGCAGGCGGCTGAGCCGGCGGCTACTCCGTTCACCACGTTCCAGGGTCCTTGTGAGCCGTCGAAGGAGAGCGAGCCGCGCTGTCCGGTCTGATAGAAATCGTCGACCTGCGCATGCCGGAACTCGCCGCCGAAGCGCATCTGGTGGGCGCCCTTGGTCCAGCTCAGGTCTTCGTCCATGTGGGCAGTAATATCGTTTCGTCCTGAGGGCGCGGTAGGCCCCGTGGGATCGAACCCGGTGTTGCTGGCGCTGAGACCCGCACCGCTGGAGGGCGGGCCGATGATGATGTGCGGGGCGCCGGCGAGGGTGGGCGAGGTGACGCCGGTATTGAGTCCCAGACCGAGCGGACTGAAGTTGGTGTCGTTATCGGAGAAGACCTGGTTGAAGTAGGAGACGCCGGCGGAGAGCTGATTGGCCAGCGCGTTCGAAAGCAGCCGGTTGTAGATGATGGAGTAGTTCTCCACGTGAATGGGGGCGTTTTCAAAGTACTGCGCGAGTTCGGAAGACGTCGGCGCGGTCTGCGTGCCCTGGGCGACGAACCAGCTTGCCGAGAGCGTGTCCTTGTCGGTGAGCTTGGCGCTGAGCTTGATGAGTCCGTTGAAGCTGTGCCCGGTGAGGTTGCCGACAGACTGGTATTCCTCGGCGGCATCGCAGGGCGAGCCATCGTTGGAGGTTCCGCCGGGGGGGCAGTTGAGGGCGGAGGTGGGCCAGAGGCCCGGCAGGGTGCCGTTGCCGTTGAGCAGGTTGGCGGCTACGGTGTTGTGGGGTATGCCGTAAAAGTCGAGAAGCTGATAAGCGTCGTTCTGGAAGGCAGTGGTGGGCTCGGTGGCGTGATTGAGCGCGCCGATGAGGAAGTTCTGATGCTCGCCCGCAAGGAAAAAGAAGAACTTGTCGCGCAGGATGGGAGCGCCGACGGAGAAGCCGTAGTCCTGCAGGCGTGAAGCCGGCTTACTGCTGGAAAACGGGTTCTTGCGCTCGAAGAACTCATTGTGATTGAAGTAGTAGGCGGAGCCATGCAGCGAGTTGGTTCCCGACTTCAGCACCAGGTTGGCCGTGCCGCCGGGATTGCGTCCCAGCGCGACCGTGCCGCTCGATACGAAGGAGAAGTTGTCGATGGCGTCGATCGGCAGAATGACTCCTGCGATGGCCGAGACGCCGCCCTGATTGACCGCCGGAATGTTCCACCAGAGGTCGTTGTTGTCGGTTCCTTCGATCTGCCAGTTGACGTCGTTCGAGCGCGTTCCGTTTACCGAAGAGTCCCCCCCGCCGCCGCCGGTGTTGTAGCCGGCGAAGCCGGTGGTCTGTGCCAGCATCTGGGTGAAGTCGCGGCCGCTGTTGGGGATGTTCTGCACCACGACTTCAGGCAGGGTGGTCGCCTGGATGTCGGTCACGGTGTCGAGGGCTATGGAGGCGGCATTCACCTCAACGGTTTCGCCCGTGCTGGAGGCCAGGAGCTTGGCTTCCAGCGTGTAGGGGTTCCCTGCTTCAATCTGGATCTTTTCGTACCTTGCGACCGCAAAGCCTGAAGACTGGACCGTCACCATGTAGGTGCCGAGGGGCAGGTTGGGAAAGCTGAACTCTCCCGCGCTGGTGGACATCACATGCAGGGTCGCGTTGGTATCGATATCGAGGAGGGTGACGGATGCATTGGGAATGACGGCACCCGAAGCATCGAGGACCCTGCCGTCGATCGCTCCGCGGTTGCTTTGCGCGAGAACGGAACTGACGGAGACGACGAGCGCGGCGACAGCAAAGCCGCGGAGAGACGCATGCTTCATAAAGATCACCTCAAGGGACGAAGACAGGGCCGCGGCACCGTCGCAGACGACAGTGGAAAAGGAATAGGGTCTCCCAGGGCGAGCTGATCAGGCTCACCCTGGTCTAAAGAGCTGGTTCAGAGTTCTTCAGATCGGCCAATTAGGACAAGGATTTGAATCACCTTAGCGGCGGGCATGAGGAATTGCAAGAGATTTGTTTCGTCATGATGACGATTGTGTGAAATGCCGTGCGGAAGTGGGACCGCCGGAATCAGCTGCGGTACGCGCCGAGGCACAGGATCGCGTTCAATCCGCCAAAGGCGAAGGAATGCGTTAAGGCCAGGGCGGGCGTGTCGTCCGCGAGCGTGCGAGGCTCATGCAGGATCACATCGAGATCGATCGCGACATCCTTGACGGCAGTGCCGACGGTAAAAGGCAGGATACGTTCGCGCATGGCGTACGCGGTGAGGAGGGTCTCGAGCGCGGAGCTTGCGCCGAGGGCATGGCCGTGCGCGCCCTTGGTGCCGGAGACCGGAATGCGGGCGGCGCGGGCACCAAAGACCTGATGAATGGCGACCGCCTCCACCGCGTCATTGGTCGAGGTGGCCGTGCCGTGGGCGTTGATGTAGGCGACCTGCTCGAGCAGACTCCGCGTGGTGCCGGGGCGGTCGGTTCCGCGCATGGTTTCGGCGGCATCTTCAAGCGCGGCGAGCATGGCCTGGGCGGGGCCCTCGGCGCGCGGCTGGGTAATGTGGTGGGCGTCGGCGGACATGCCGAAGCCGAGGATCTCGGCGAGGATGGGAGCATTGCGGGCCCGGGCGGCGCTCAGGGTCTCAAGGGCCAGCACCGCCGCTCCCTCAGCCAGCGACATGCCGTCGCGATCGCCGGAGAACGGGCGGCACTGGGTTGGTGAGACGACGCGCATGGAGTCCCAGGCGCGCAGAAAGGCGCGGGTGAGCGGTGCCTCGTGGCCGCCGGCGAGCGCGGCGGTGACCATACCGCCGCGGACCATGTGGAAGGCGGTGCCGAGGGCGTGCGCGCCCGAGGAGCACGCGGTGCTGATGGTAAAGGCGGGGCCCGTAACGCCCTGATCCATGGCGACCTGGGAGACGCAGTTCGAAGCCATGGAACGCGGTACGGTGAGCGGATGAACGCGCGCATCGCGGGTGTACACGTTGCCGATCTCGGGCTCCTCGGCCTGGCGGCCGTTGGTGGCGCAGCCAAGGATGATGGCGATCTTCGCAGGCCGGTGATGCGCGACGAGGCCGGAGGCGGCCGCGGCCTGCCTGGCGGCCAGAAGACCAAGCTGCGAGCAGCGTTCGGTGGTCTGGATCTGCGCGCTGGTCAGACCGGAGAGGTCGATCTCGCCGATCTGCCCGGCTCTCTTGAACTTGAGCGAAGGGTCTGGCTGACGCAGGGGCACGATACCGCTGCTACCCGCGAGCAGGGCGCGCCAGAGCTGATCGGGTGAGTTGCCGAGGGCAGAGACGCATCCCGCGCCAGTGATGACGACACGCTGCAAGGGTTACTGCTTCTCCGCAGACGTGAGGGCTTTTTCGGCCTGAAGGCGCTCGACCCCGTCGATCACATCGCCGACCGTGCGCAGCGAGGTGAGCGACGCGTCGGGAATCGAGATGGCGAAGAGGTCTTCGACCTCGAAGGTGAGATTGATCTTCTCGAGCGAGTCGATCTGCAGATCGTCGAAGCTGGTGGCGGGGGTAACCACGTCGGGCGAGAGGTTCTTCGAGCGGGCAATCAGCTCGATGATGCGGGTCGCGCTCGTGGCGTCGTGCATAGGCGGAGTGTACGCGAGCGAATGCCGCCGGGGCAAAGCGCTCGCGCCTCCCGGAGCACCGTCGTTTACCACGGAAGCAAGACCGGAGCTACCACTGGAGTAACACCAGTTCGAGGCAGAAGGCCGGGCCCATCGCGGCGAGGATGGAGTAGCTGCCGGGCTTGCCGGGCTGCTCGCGCAGGGTCTCCTCGAGCACGCAGAGGACGGAGGCGGCGGAGAGATTGCCGACCTCGCGCAGCGACTTCCAGCTGAGGGCGAGGGCGTCATGCGGCAGCTCGAGCGCCTTCTCGGTGGCTTCGAGGACCTTGGGCCCGCCGGAGTGGAAGATCCAGCTGGAGATGTCGGCGAGGGTGAGATTGTGCTCGGCGAGAAAGCGGTCGGCGTCGCCGCGGAGGTTTTCGAGGACGACTTTGGGGACGTCCGGCGAGAGCACGATGCGGAAGCCGGTGTCGCGGATATCCCAGCCCATGACGTGCTCGGTGTGGCGATAGAAGGTGGACTGGGTGGCGAGAACCTTCGGTGCATGGACGGGCGGTTTGGGCAGCTCAGCTTCCGAGCCGGCGAGCACGACGGCGGCGCAGCCATCGCCGAAGAGCCCGCAGGAGATGAGGTTGGCGATGGACTGATCGTCATCCTGCCACGTGAGCGAGCAGAGCTCGACCGAGAGCAGCAGGACGATCTCCTTCGGGTGGCCCGCCAGATAGTCCGTCGCGCGCGAGATGCCGGCCGCACCGGCAACGCAGCCCAGGCCGAAGATGGGCGTGCGTTTGATATGGGTCGAGAACGGCATGCGGTTGATGAGCCGGGCGTCGATGGTGGGAGACGCGATGCCGGTGACTGAGGCGAAAAAGATGGCGGTGATGGCGGAGGCGTCGAGTCCGAGCGGCTTAAGGGCGCGCTCGATGGCCTGCTCGCCGAGGTTGACCGCGGCGGTGATCCACTCGTCGTTGGTGGCTTTGAAGCCGATCAGCTCGGGATAGCGGTCGAGCGGGAGGACAGTGTAGCGGTGCTCAACGCCGCAGTTGGCCATGAGGCGGGGGAGCAGGCGGGGTTCGGGGAGCTTATCTTTCCAGCGCTCGGACAGCATGTCGGCGATTTCGGTCTGGGCGTAGCGGTATTGCGGGAAAGCGGTTCCGACGGAGACGATCTGCATGCATTCCTTTTCACGGTGCGCGGTTGTACACCAAGTTTAGACGCAATCCCCTGTTTGAACCCGGATTGCGGCGGGAAGTCGGCGTCGCCGCCATGAATATTCCTCAAGCCGCACGCTCGCGGGTGCATGGGAGATTGCGGCGCGCGCGACCGTCCGGTGGGTTAGGTTGGGAGCATGAACGATCTTCGTCGTCTGTGGATCGCCCTGCCGGCGCTGGCGCTGGCGGTGCTGCTGACGCTGCTGTACGTGAACCGCGGGGCGATGGAACAGCTGGCGTTTCTGCGCCGGGGTCAGATGAGCGCGGGCGACCTGGTCGACCAGCGTCCGGAGCAGACCGCGCAGACGCTCGCCGGGCTGGCGGTCTCGGCCGAGGAACAGAAGTTTGCGGGCGAGGCGGAACGGCTCTCGGCGCATGATGTCGACCAGGCATTCGCGCTGGCGCTGCGCCAGGCGACGCTCCAGACGAAGCCGCTGAAGGGTGAGGCGGCCGAGCTGGCGAAGCGGGTCGAAGCACTGCGGGCCGCGGTGAAGGACGATCAGAGCCGGGTGGATACGCTGACCGGAGCCGCGAAGGTCGGCCGCGGTGCGTCCTCCGGGGCCGCGTCCGCCGGGGCCACGGCGGCGCCGGGTGACGATCTGGACGTGGCGCAGGCACAGCTTGCGCTGGATCAGGACGAGCTGGTGGATGCTTCGGGCGATCTGGCGCGGGAGTCGGGCGACAAACGTCCGGAGATTCAGCAGCAGCTTTCGGCGCGCGAGGTGGCGATCAAGGGCATGGCGGGGGGCGGCGGCCGGATGAAGTCGGCGGTTGCGGCGGCGCGCGACTTCGACGCGCTGCGCACGCGGGCGGCGGCGTGGTTCGGGCAGCGGAGCCGGGTGCAGCTGCTGGCGCAGGCCGCCGCCGAGGCCCGGACGGAAGCGGTGAAGCTGGCCGTGGAGCACGATGCGCTCGAGCAGCAGGCCGGACGCGAGCAGGCCGGCCATCCACCGGATGGCAGCCAGCCGCTGGCCGGGGCGGATCAGGTGAAGCTGTTGAAGCGGCTCTCGTCCGAGCGGACGGCTATGAGCCTGCTCGACGATCGGCGCGCCACCGACACCGAGCTGGGACAGGTCTACGACCGCTGGCAGGCGCAGGTGTGGCTGCAGCACCATATCGTCGGATATCTGCTGCTGGAATCCTTTGCCTGGCTGGCGTTGATCGTGCTGCTGGCGGCGATCGCGGCGGCGGTTGGACGGATGCTGATCCAACACGTCGTGGCGGAGCAGCGGCGGATGCGCACGCTGCATACCATCCTGATGCTGGGGGTGGAGGTAGCCGCGCTGCTGGCGATCGCGGTGGTGGTGTTCGGCGTCCCGCAGCAGATGCCGACCATCGTGGGCTTCGCGACGGCGGGCATCACGGTGGTGTTTCAGGATTTCATTCTCGGATTTATCGGATGGTTCGCGCTGATGGGGCGCAACGGCATCCGCGTGGGCGACTGGGTGGAGATCAATGCAGTTTCGGGCGAGGTGGCGGAGATTACGCTCTTCCGCACGGTGCTGCTCGAGACCGGCAACTGGACGACGAAGGGACATCCGACCGGGCGTCGCATGGGTTTCTCGAACAGCTTCGCGCTGCGCGGACAGTACTTCAACTTCTCCACCAGCGGCCAGTGGATGTGGGATGAGGTCAGCCTGAATCTGCCTGCGAACGGCGATGCCCACGACGTGCTGCTGCGCGCGCAGGCGGCGGTGGAACGCGAGAGCTTTGCCGATACCCAACAGGCGGAGCTCGAATGGAAGCGCGTCGCGCAGGACATCGGCGTCGGCCAGTTCTCGGCGAAGCCGACGGTGGAGCTGTGCCCGGCCGCCGCCGGGGTAAACGTGACGGTGCGCTTCGTCACGCGCGCAAGCGAACGTTTCGAAATGCGGAACCGCATAAGCAACGCGCTGATGGCGCTGCTGCAGCCGGCGGAGCTGGCTGCAGCGAGTACGGACGCGGAGGCTCAGGGCGGGCACGGCAACGGCTCCGGCCCGGTGTCTCCGGCCTGACCTCGCAAACGGGTCTAGCTGGTGCCGGGAGGAGGATAGCCCGGGTGATGGGTAATCGACGGATCGAGCAGGGCGTATGCAATGTTGGCGTTGCAGAAGACGCAGGCGGTCTCCTGTACCTGCATGGTGCGTTCATCTTCGGCGCAATGCGGGAAGGAGCGCAGGCACTCCTGACAGGTGAGCAGGATGTAGGAACCTTCGATGGGCCGGCCGCGGCGCGTGACCCACAGGGCGACGGACTCGTCGGTGGAGACCGGCTGGATGGGTTCGAGGGCGGGTTGCGCATGCGCGTGCGAATCGTTCTGCTCGCGCAGCGTCCGCTCGATGACGTCGACGAGCGTGCCGATATGCCGCCCGCTCTTCTCGTAAAAGGCATCGGCGGAGACGCCGCGGGGGACCGAGTCGCCCGCGAACGCGCCGCTCATGGCGATGACACGTATCGCCGGAAAACGGCGGCGAATAATCGAGAGCAGCTCGAATCCTGTCATGCGGGGCATGTTCAGATCCGAGAGAATCAGCGCGGGACGCTGGCGCCGCACTTCTTCAAGCGCGGTGAAACCGTCTTCCGCCTCGGCCACCGAATAGCCGGACGCGGTGAGCAGCGTCACGAACAGGCGGCGGATGGTGGGCTCGTCCTCGACCACCAGCAGGTGAGCGCGCTGCCCGTCCGGTACGGTGTCGCCGAATTGCTGCCCGGCCGTGTCAGTGCCGCCCGTGTGCTTCTCAGCCAGGTTGCTGAAGGTTGCGGTCCCAGAGTTCTGATGTGCGGGGTCTGTGGGCCGATCGTGCTGCGCCGGGGTCTGCTCAAGCGACGAGTCCATCCGATCCTCCCAGTGCATTGGACGCGTTGAAGGCGTACGGGGTGGCACAGACACGGGACCGGGCTGCCGCTCCTGCAGACCACCTGAAGGTTGTCCGGCAAAGCCTTGAACTTCGCTCCTCAGCGATGGAACGCCTACTTCTTGACGCTGAACTGGAAGATGGTGGTCGAGTGGAAGGTCTGGCCGGGGTTGAGCGTGGTGGTCGGAAATCCCGGGTGATTGGGCGAATCGGGAAAGTGCTGGGTCTCGAGGCAAAGGCCGTCGTACTGCGCGTAGTTCACGCCGTCGTGGCCGGTAAAGCTCCCGTCGAGGGAGTTGCCGGTGTAGAACTGCACGCCGGGCTCGGTGGTGTAGACGGTCAGCATGCGTCCATTGCCGGGATCGAGCACCGTGGCGGCAGGGTGGGTGAGATCGTGCGGAGCGTCGATGACGAAGTTGTGATCGTATCCCTTCGCTCCCTTCAGCTGCGGGTTATCGGCGTGGATGCGTTCGCCAATTGCGTGCGGCATCAGGAAATCGAACGGCGTTCCGGCCACAGGCGCGAGCTCGCCGGTGGGGATGAGGGTCTTATCGGTCGGCGTGAAGCGGCTGGCACGGATCGTGACGATGTCGCTGAGGATATCGCCGTGTTCGGCAAGGTTGAAGTAGGTATGGTTGGTGACATTAATGACCGTGGGCTTGTCGCTGGTGGCGCTGTAGTCGATTCGCAGACGGTTGCCCGCGAGCGTGTACTTGACGTGCGCGGTGAGGGTACCCGGAAAGCCCTGATCGCCATCGGGGCTGACCAGCGTAAGCTCGACCCCGTCGGGAACCTGCCGCGCGCTCCACAGGCGCCGGTCAAATCCGTCAACCCCGCCATGCAGGGTGTTGGGGCCATTGTTGGCGGGCAGGTGATACGTCTTGCCATCAAGCGTGAACTGCGCGTTGGCGATGCGATTGGCGTAGCGGCCGGGGACCGAGCCCATGTACGTCTTGTTGTCCGCGTTGTAGCCCGCCTGGGTGTCGTACCCGAGGACAATATCCGTCATCTTGCCGGCACGATCCGGCGCGAGGACGGACGTGATGTGCGCACCGAAGTTCGAGATCTTCACCTCGAGCGCGTGATCTTTCAGCGTGTATACGTCGACCGGCTTGCCGTCCGCCGTGCTGCCGAAAGAAGCGTGGCTGACGGAGGTCTGGGCGGAAGCGGCGGCGACCGGGATGAGGGCGGCAGCGGCGAACAGAGCGGAAACGAGCTTCATGAGTCCTCGACGGGCGAACGATGCGGAACGCAGACCATCGTAGCGCATAGGGCGCACGGCTGGCGCAGGGCGTGACGCTCTTGAGGGTATATAGAACAGGTTGCCTGATCGAGAAACTCTGGTAGCCTTAAAGCAACCTCTCGCATCTACTTACGATCCTAAGTGCATCGTTCTACGGGTTGGGATCGAGTCCGCCGATGCGGCCTCGTGCGCGTCGCAACCCGTCGTAAGCCATCTGGTCGTCGGGCATGAACGCTGCCCGACGCGACTTACCCCCGGGGATCTGCTGCATGGTCGAAGCTGTCGTGCTCTGGAATGAACCCAACAACCTCTCGCACTGGAACTTCAAGCTCGATCCAGGCTGGGTTCAGTTTGCCGAGATGGTGAAGCGCGGCGCCGATGCGGTGCGCACCGTTAATCGGGAGCTTCCGGTCGTGCTGGGCGGCGTCTCCGCCGCCGACTGCGAGTTTCTAAAGCTGATGGCGGCGCACGGCGTGATGCCCTTTGTCGACGCCGTGGGCATTCACGGCTTTCCGCTGGACTGGAACCACTGGCAGCTGACCGAGTGGCCGGATCGCGTGCGCGAGGCACGCGCGGTGACAGGCAAGCCGGTGTGGGTGACCGAGGTTGGCGTTTCGACGTTCGGCGCCGAGGAGGTGCAGGAGTTCGGCATGCGGAAGACGCTGGAACTGCTGCAGCACGGCGATGCCGCCGGCCGCGCCGAGCGCGTGCACTGGTACAGCCTCTTCGATCTGCCGCCAAGCTGGCCGGCGGAGACGCGGCACAAGGAAGCCGAAGGCTCCGCGTACTACCGGCACTACTATATGGGCTTGATCAGGGCGGACGGCACCGAGAAGCTGGCGGCCAGGCACTTCCCTGCCGACGGCAGCGTGGGCTTCTGCCAGTGGTTCCACTATGAGGACCCGCGGCTGGACGATGCGGTTGCGTGGATGCGGGATCATGGAGTCGAGTACCTGCGCACGGGCCTCAGCTGGGCGGACTGGTTTCGGCCTGACGCGGAGCGCTGGTTCGACCGGCAGATGCGGGCGCTGGAGCCGTTCCGGGTAGCGCTGACGCTGTGCTTTACGCCCGCGCACCTGGGGCTCGAAGAGCACCACACCAGCCCGCCACGCGAAAACGAAGAGTTCGCCCGCTTCTGTGAGTGGGCGGTTGCGCGCTACGCGCCCGGCAGCACCCGTACCAGGCTGCAAGAAGAACCCGAGGAGGCCGTCCTTTGAGTCTTGAAACGCTTCGTTCGAAACAGATTCTGATTACCGGCGGCGCGGGCTTTGTCGGTTCACACCTGGCGGACGGCCTGCTGGCCGCGGGCCATCGCGTCCGCGTGCTGGACGATCTGCTGCCGCAGGTGCATTCCAACGGCGCGCCGGATTACCTCGCGCCCGAAGTCGAGCTGGTGGTCGGCGACGTGCGTGACCCGAACCGTCTGCGCGAGGTGCTGGCGGGCGTGGAGGTGATCTTCCATTTCGCGGCGACGGTTGGCGTCGGCCAGTCCATGTACGAGATCAGCCGCTACATGAGCGTGAACACGCTGGGCACGGCGGAGCTGCTGCAGGCCATGCTCGATACGAAGATGACGCCGGAGAAGCTGGTGGTCGCGTCGTCGATGTCGATCTATGGCGAAGGCCAGTACAGCTGCTCGAAGTGCGGACGCGATGCCTCTCCGCCGGTTCGCCCGGTAGAGCAGCTAAAGCGCGGGCAATGGGAAGTTCACTGTACGGCGTGCGGCGGCGTGCTGGTGCCGCGTGCGACGCTCGAGACCAAGCCTTCCGAGATCAACTCGATCTATGCGCTTTCCAAGCGCGACCAGGAAGACATGTGCCTGATCTTCGGGCGCACGTACGGCATCGCGGTGACGGCGCTGCGCTTCTTCAACATCTACGGCACGCGCCAGGCGCTCTCGAATCCCTACACCGGCGTGGCCGCGGTCTTCGCCTCGCGCCTGCTGAACAACCAGGCGCCGCTGGTCTTCGAAGACGGCGAGCAGCAGCGCGACTTCGTCAGCGTGCATGACATCGTGCGGGCGAACATGCTGGCGATGGAGCGGCCCGAGTCGAACGGCGAGGTGATCAACGTGGGCTGCGGCAAGCCCATCAAGATCCGCCGGGTCGCTGAGATCTTGAACGAAGCGCTGGGCAAGAAACTGGAACCGGTGATCACGAACAAGTGCCGTGCGGGCGACATCCGCCACTGCTACGCGGACCTGACCAAAGCGCGGCGGCTGCTGGGCTATGAACCGCAGGTGACGCACGAAGAGGGCTTCCGCGAACTGGCCGCGTGGCTGGCGCACCAGGAGGCGGACGACAAAGCCGAAACCATGATGAAGGAACTGACCACCTACGGGTTGACCGCCTGATGGCCGCGCACGCACAGGAACGTACGAGCGAGCGCAGGCGCACGGTGCTGATCACCGGAGGTGCCGGCTTTGTCGGGTCGAATCTCGCGGAACGCCTGTTGAGTGAGCCGGGCACGCGCGTGCGCGTCTTCGACGACTGCTCGCGGTCGGGCGTCGAGCTCAACCTCGAGTGGCTGAAGTCGATCGCCGGGCGGGATCGCCTGGAGTGCGTGCGCGGCGACATCCGCAATGCGGCCGAAGTTGCGCGGGCGGCTAAGGATGTCGATGAGATCTATCATCTGGCGGCGCAGGTGGCGGTGACGACTTCAGTCGAAGATCCGCAGACGGACTTCGAAGTGAACGTGATGGGCACGTTTCATGTGCTCGAAGCGGCACGGCGCTCGGGCCGGCGGCCCTTCGTTCTTTTCACGTCGACGAACAAGGTGTACGGATCTCTGCATGGCGTGCCGGTGCGGGTGGACGGCACGCGCTATCGCGCCCGGGCCGCCGGATTCGCGGGTGTAGATGAGCGCGAGCCGCTGGACTTCCATTCGCCGTACGGCTGCTCCAAAGGCGCGGCCGACCAGTATGTTCACGATTACGCACGTATTTACAATTTGCCCACCGTGGTCTTCCGCATGTCGTGCATCGCGGGGCCGCGGCAGTTCGGCACCGAAGATCAAGGGTGGGTGGCGCACTTCCTCTATTCGGTTCTCGAAGAGAAGCCGATCACGATCTATGGCGACGGGTTCCAGGTCCGTGACGTGCTGCATGTCACCGATCTGGTCGACGCGATGTGCGCCGCACGGGACCACCGCGAGAGGACGTCCGGCGAGGTTTACAACCTGGGCGGTGGCCCCGAGCGCGCGGTTTCGATCGTCGAGATGCTGGCCGCGATCGAGCGCGAGACCGGGCGCGCGCCGGTGCTGCGCTACGATGCGATCCGTCCGGGCGACCAGCCGCTCTACATCAGCAACACCGGCAAGCTGACGGAGCACACAGGTTGGCGCGCAGGACGTTCGGCACATGAGACGCTCCGGGCGATTCACCGTTTCTGGAACGACAATCGCAAGCTGGTGGCGGACCAGCGCAGCCGGCAGATGCAGGCGGTGCGTACCGCGGCCCAGCCGGGTCTGCAGGAGGTAGGCGCATGAAATACGCGCTGGTCAATCCCCGCTGGAGCTTCGAGGGTTCGACGTACTTCGGCTGCGCGGAGCCGCACTTTCCGCTGGAACTGCTGTCCGCGCGTGAGTTTCTGCGCTCCGCCGGACATGAGGTTCTGCTGGTCGACGCATGGATGGAAGCGTTGACGCCGGAGCAGGTACGCGCGCGGCTGGACGCATTCGGCGAAGACTTTCTCGTGATCCCGACTGCGCCGTCTTATCTGTTCTGGCGCTGTCCGCAGCCGGAGCTGCGCGTGCCGCGAGAGTGGTTCGCCGCGCTTGCGCGCACGTCGAAGAACGTGGCGAAGCGGGTTGCGATCGGGCCGCATGGTTCGGTAACGCCCCTGGCCACGCTCGAGAAAACCGGCGCCGACATCGTGCTGCGCGGCGAGCCGGACCAGACGCTGCCGCAGCTTGCTTCGCAGCCTGGTGAGATGATCGCCGGCTGCTGCTGGCGCGACGCGAACGGGCTGATCCACACTACGCCGGGCCTCGGCGCGACCGATATGCGGCTGGTGCCGATGCTCGACTACTCGGATTACCCGGTCGAGCGGCATGCGCATCTGCACCACATCTTTCCCGGAAACGGCGCCGACCACCTGCGTCTCGGTGCCGAGGTAGAGTTCGCGCGCGGCTGCCCGTACGCCTGCACCTTCTGCAACAAAACGCTCTTCCGCAACAAGTATCGCGAACGTGAACTCTCACAGGTCGTCGCGGAGATCGACCAGCTCCTCGCACGCGGAGTGGACTACATCTACTTCATCGACGAGATCTTCGGCGTCGGCAAGCAGGTGCGCACGCTGCTCGAAGAGATTGCGAAGCGGCCTGTCTCAATCGGCTTTCAAACGCGTATCGACCTGTGGGATGAAGAGTCGCTCGACCTGCTGGCGCGGGCGCATTGTGTCTCGTTCGAGTGTGGCATCGAGTCGATCACGGACGGAGGCCGGCAGGCCATGAACAAGAACTGCCGCATTACGACCGATCGCATTACGGAGCTGCTGGTCTATGCAAAGCAGAGGATTCCGTGGGTACAGGCGAACCTGATCAAGACGGCGGAGGACGATCCGGCGGAGGTCGCGGCGTGGCAGGCCGGGCTGAAAGCACGCGGTGTGTGGGTCAGCGAACCGGTGCCGATGTTCCCGTTCCCCGGCAGTCCCGAATATGTAACCACGTTTGGCGCGCAGCCGGATGAGCGTGCGTGGGAGCGCGCGCACGACTTTTACCTGCAGCTCTTCGCGGAGAAAGGCTTCAGCGACATCCAGTCCGAACGCCCGCTGACGCTGGCCGCACTGGAAGGCCGCGAAGCACGGGAACTCACATGCGCGTCCTGCTGACGACCGATACGATCGGCGGCGTCTGGACCTTCACGCGCGAACTTACGGAGAGTCTTCTGCGGCGCGGCCACGCCGTGGCGCTGGTCAGCCTGGGTCGTATGCCTTCGGCATCGCAGCAGGCGTGGTGCGATCGCGTATCGGTTGAGTACGGCGCCCTCTTTGCGTGCACGCCGCTGGATCTTCCGCTCGAATGGATGCAGGGCAACGAGGCCGCATACAGCGCGGCGGAGCCTGAACTTTTGCGGATCGCGGGTGCGTTCGGAGCGGAGCTGCTCCATGCGAATCAGTACTGTTTCGGCGCGCTTCCTGTCGACCTGCCGAAGGTGATCACGGCGCACAGTGATGTGCTGAGCTGGGCAGAAGCGTGCCGCCCTCAGGGTCTGCAGGATTCAGTATGGCTGCGTACCTGTTCCCGGCTGGTGCAGGCCGGTCTCAACGAAGCGGATGCCATCACGGCTCCGACACAGTGGATGGCTGAGGCGCTGAGACGTGGTTTCTCCGTCTCGGGGAATGTGCGCGTGATCGCGAATGGCCGATACGTTGCGGAAGCAACGGAAAGCCCGGTGCGGAAGCTCCAGGCAATTTCCGCCGGGCGCGCCTGGGATGAGGCGAAAGGCTTGAGCGTGCTGATTGGAATCGAGGCGGAGATGCCGATTCTGATTGCGGGAGAGGTGACGCTCGGCTCCGCGGCGGATGGGCTGCTGGCTGAAGGAGAGTTGTTGGCGCTCTTCCGGCAGAGCAGCGTGTATGTGGCTTCGTCGATCTATGAGCCGTTCGGCCTCGCGCCGCTCGAAGCCGCGCTGTGCGGGTGCGCAGTGGTGGCAAACGACATCGCTTCCCTGCGCGAGGTCTGGGGCGAGGCTGCGCTCTACTTCCGCGGCTCCGATCAGTTGCGGGCCGTGTTGAATCGGCTCGCGGACGATCCGGCAGAGCTCGCGCGCGCGCAGCGGAGCAGTCTGGTCCGCGCACGCGAATACACGGCTGACGGAATGGTCGAGAGCTACCTGACGCTTTATCGTGAGTTGATGGACCCCTCTATGAATCTCCGGCGGGAGCACATGGCCCATGCCGGGTAAGCTTCGAATCGCCTATCTCGCGCACACGCTGAGGTCGGATTGGAACAACGGCAACGCGCACTTTCTGCGCGGCCTGCTGCGCACGCTCGGATCGCTGGGGCACGAGGTCACGGCGTTTGAGCCCGAACCGAGCTGGTCGGTCGAGAACCTGCGTCAGGAGCAGAACGGCGAACAGTCCCTCGCGGAGTTCCGTAATGTCTACCCCGATCTGCACTTAGAGCTCTATCGCCGCGCGGAGGATGAAGCTCACTGGCGGGAACGACTGCGCGGGATGGACGCGGTCATTCTTCACGAGTGGAACGAGCCTGAGCTGGCACGGCTGCTGCTGCGCCTGCGCGAAGAGCTTGGGTTTGCGCTGCTCTTCCATGACACCCATCACCGTGCCTCATCCTCACCGGAGCAGATCGCGGCCTTTCAGCTGGAGCGTTTCGATGGCGTGCTGGCCTTTGGCGAGGCGCTCCGCACGCTCTATCGCGAGCGCTATGGACTCACGCAGGTGTGGACCTTCCACGAAGCCGCCGATACGACTGTCTTCAAGCCGTTCGACGAACACCCGAAGACGCTGGACGTGGTGTGGATCGGCAACTGGGGCGAAGGCGAACGTTCGTGCGAGATTCGCGAGTACCTGCTGGATCCGCTGGCGAAGATGTCGCCCCGCCTGCGCGCGACGATCTATGGCGTGCGTTATCCGGCGGAGGGTCTCGACGCGCTGGCACACGCCGGGGTTCGCTACGGCGGCTATCTGCCCAACCTGCATGCGCCCGGGATTTACGCAGGCGCGCGCATGACGGCGCACATTCCGCGCCAGCAGTACACGCAGTCGCTGGAGGGCATCCCGACGATTCGCGTCTTTGAGGCGCTGGCATGCGGCATTCCGCTGCTTTCGGCTCCATGGCGGGACACCGAAGGACTTTTTCGCGAGGGCGATCTCCAGTTTGTGCACAGTTGTCGCGAGATGCACCACGCGATGGAGCGGCTCCTGCGCGAGCCGGCGATGGCGGCGGAGCAGGCGGCGCGCGGTAGAGACACCGTACTGTTACGACATACCTGCCGGCATCGCGCCGAGCAGCTGACCGGCATCCTCGAGGAGCTCAGAGCGTGAAGATCTTCGCCTTTGGATCGAGCATCGTCTCGTCCTACTGGAACGGCGCGGCAACCTACTACCGCGGCTGTTACAAATACCTCGCGCGCATGGGCCACGAGATCACCTTCGCCGAGCCGGATGCGTACGGACGCCAGCAGCATCGCGATTCCGATGACTTCTCCTATGTAACATCACTCGTTTACGAGCCAGGCACAGGTATCGACGCGATGCTCGACCGTGCGCGCGGCGCGGATGTGGTGGTGAAGCACTCCGGCATCGGGGTGGATGACGAGACGCTGGAGCGACGCATTCTTGAGTTGCAGGAGACCTGTGCGATCACGTACTGGGATGTGGACGCGCCCGCGACGCTGCAGCGCATGCGCGAGAACGCGACCGATCCCTTCCGGCTCTGCATGCCGCGCTACGACGCGGTGCTGACGTATGGAGGCGGGCCGTTCTGCCGCGACGGCTTCAACGGGTTCGGGGCGCTCGCGTACTTCTCCATGTACAACGGGCTCGACCCGGAGACGCACTTCCCGGTACCGCCCGATCCCTCACTGGCGTGCGATGTGGCGTTCCTCGGCAATCGCCTTCCGGACCGCGAAGCCCGCGTCGAAGAGCTCTTCCTGCGCGCCGCGGAGCTTGCGCCGGAGAGCCGCTTTCTGCTCGGCGGCGAGGGCTGGGGCGACAAGCCCATGCCGCCGAACGTACGCTACATCGGCCACGTGCCGACGGGCGATCACAATCGGGTGAACTGCTCGGCGGGCATGGTGATGAACATCAATCGCGCGTCGATGGCGGCGACGGGCTTCTCGCCGCCGACGCGTGTCTTCGAGGTGGCGGGCGCGGGCACGTGCCTGCTGTGCGACGACTGGCCGGGCATCGACGACTGCTTTGAACCCGGCACGGAAATCCTCGTGATCAAGAACGCGGAAGATGTGGTGCGCGCGCTGGCCGAGCACGACGAGGCCGCGCGCAGACGCATCGGCACCGCCTTCCGTGCACGCGCGCTGCGGGACCATACCTATGCGCAGCGGGCCGCGCAGGCCGATGCGGCGTTCCGGTATTGCCTTCAGCAGCGCTCGGCCGGCCGCACGCAGGAGAGCACCGCCACCCGATGAAGATCGTCGTCTATGGGTTGAGTGTGACGTCCTCGTGGGGCAACGGCCATGCGACCACGTATCGCTCCCTGCTGAAGGCTCTCGCCGCGCGCGGACACACGACCATCTTCGTGGAAAAGGACGTCGAGTGGTATCGCAACAATCGCGACATGCCGGAGCCGACGTTCTGCTCGGTGCGGCTTTATGAGGATTGGACGGCCGAGCGGGCTGCGCTGCTGGCCCTTGCCGATGATGCCGACGCGGTGGTCGTTGGATCGTACTTCCCGGATGCGATTGCGGTCTCGCAGGCGCTGTTCACGCGGGCGAAGGCACCGGTGCTCTTTTACGATATCGACACGCCGGTGACCATGGCGAGGCTGCGCGCGGAGGGGCGTACGGAGTATCTCGATGCTGCGATGATCCCGGCGTATGCGGCATATCTCAGCTTCACCAGCGGGCCGGCACTGCAGGAGTTGGTGGCACACTTCGGGGCGCGGCGGGCGGACGCGCTGTTCTGTTCCGTCGATCCGGAGATCTACAGGCCGCTGCCCGGGGTGAACGACTTTCGCGCCGATCTGAGCTATCTCGGCACCTATGCGGTGGATCGTCAGCCGAAGCTGATGAACCTGCTGAACGCGCCGGCGGAGCAGATGCCGGAGAGCCGCTTCCTGGTGGCGGGTCCGCAGTATCCGGGCGACACAACGTGGGCGGCGAATGTGCGCCGGATCTATCATCTTGAGCCAAAGTTTCACCCGCAGTTCTATTCGTCGTCGCGCTTTACGTTGAACCTGACGCGGGCGGATATGGTGGCGGCGGGCTACTCGCCTTCGGTACGTCTGTTCGAGGCCTCGGCGTGCGGGGCCGCGATTGTGTCGGACTACTGGCCGGGCCTCGAGGAGTTCCTGACGCCGGGTGAGGAGATTCTGCTGGCGCGCGAGACCGCCGAGGTGGTGCGCATTCTGCGCGAGACAGGCGAGCAGGAGCGCATGGCGCTGGGCAGGCGCGCCCGTGAGCGCGTGCTGGCGGAGCACTCCGCGGATCATCGCGCGACACGGTTCGAGCAGATCGTCAGCGAGTGCCGTTAGACAGTGGCAGGCAGTTCAGTGAGCGAGTGGATGCAGTAGGTGGGCCGCTCCGCTTGAAGCGTCTCGAAGCTGAAGATGCCGGTGGCGACCGCGATCACGTCGAGTCCGTTGGCGTGCGCGGCCTGTACGTCGGCGGGCGTGTCCCCGAGGACGCAGATCGCGGCATGGTCCCCCGCCAGTGCGCGTGCCTTTTTCACGGCCGCGCCGAAGACCGCGGGCCTGGATTCATAGGCGTCGCTCCATCCGCCGAAGTGAAAAAGCGGGAGCAGTCCGCAGCTCTCGAGCTTGGCGATGCCGACGCCTTCGAGGTTTCCCGTAGCGGTACCCAGCACGGCGCCGCGCGCGCGCAGATGCTCCAGCAGCTCGCGTACCCCGGGCAGCACGTCGATCTCGAAATCGGCGCGGTTGCGGCCGACGTGCGCGACCATGCGCTCGCGCATCTCGGTCAGGCGCGGGCGCCAGGTCTCTTCGGGAACGCCGCCGAGCGCGAACGCGTCACGCAGAATGGCCACATCCACATTGCCCTGCGTGGCGACGCCGTCGAGGTTCAGCGTCTTGCCCGCGACCCAGGTGAGCGCGTCGCAGAAGGCGAAGTAGTGGACCGCATCCCGGCAATGCAGCAGCGTTCCATCGATATCGAAGAGGTAGGCGTCGTAGCGGTCCCACGCGGGGCGATTCGTTGCTTCGGGCTGCATAGCTTCGGGCTGCATGCCTTCAGGCTATAGCGTGGCGAGGCGTTGCTGCACGCCGCGCACGGCGGAGGCCCAGTCTCCAGGCACTGGCTGGCGGAAGAGCTGGAGCGACGGGTACCAGGGTGATTCGGTGCGCGCGTACATCCAGCGCCAGTCCGCAGCGTGCTGCAGCAGCAGGCAGGCGGGTTTGCCCAGCGCGCCCGCGAGATGGGCGGCGAGCGTGTCTACCGTGATGACGAGGTCGAGGTTGGCGATCGTAGCCGCGAGGGCGAGCATGCCGTCTCCGGTGACTTCCAGTTGCCGGCGCAGCGGAAGTACATGCGCCGCGTCGGACGCGCGGTGATGCGCGAGACTCCAGAACTCAACGCCGGGATGCGCGGCGACAAGTGGGCCAAGGTCCTCAGGCGGAATACAGCGTGAAAGATTCCACTCGCCGGCCGACCAGACGAGACCGACACGCGGGCGCGTCCGGCGTCCCAGGGCGCGGGCAGCCTGCAGAACCTCCGTGCGCGGGAGGCTGAGATAGCCGGTCGCCAGCGGCAGGTCGGCGAGGGTGGTGCGAAAGAGGTATGGAAGCTCCATCACCTCCACCTGAACGTCGTACCCGGGCGGAGTTGCGGGCGCGTTCTCGCCCCAGGTGAAGACCTGATGGACGCCCGCGAAGCAGCGTGCGACGGGCACGAAGCGCGGCGGCACCTCGAACCAGACCTCGGCGGCGAGACGCCGCAGCAGGGGCGCGTAGCGCAGCATCTGCACGGCGTCGCCCAGGCCGTGCAGGCAGCGCACGACGACGCGCCTGCCGGCGATGGGCTCGCCCCGCCAGAGCTGATGGGGATCGGGCGCATGACGAGCCCGCAGCGCATCGCTTTGCAGCCACGCGCCTTCGAACTCGCCGCGCAGCATGTGCGTCATCCACAAGCCGCCACCGGCGCGGTCGGGATCTTCGCCGGCCTGTCGAGCGCGATCGTACGCCGCGAGCGCCTCATCCAGACGGCGCGCGGTGAGCTGTTCTTCCGCGGCCTCGAGCAGCGGAACCTGCCCTTCACCCGCTTCAGCCATGTTGGGGATAGACGGCATGCGGCCCGTCCGGCGGCATCGCGATCTCCTGCCGGCGGCAGAGATAGATCTCCTCCTCGGGCCGGTCCTCGATGCGGAATCCCGACGAACGCAGCATGGCTTCGACGCAGGCGCGGTTGGGAATCCACCAGTTCGTCTCGTCGTGCGAGTAACGATGCTCGATAAAGTGCATCTTCGGGAAGCCCGGTTCGTCGAAAGGCGCGGGCGCGTTGAAGTCGTAGTCCTCGGCGGGCTGGACGACCTCCTTCGAGCCGCGCACGAGGCTCTGGAAGATGAGCAGGTCTTTGGCGACGTGTTCGTGGATCAGGTCGAGCGCGAGCAGCGGGTGGCGCAGGTGGTAGAGCACGCCCATGAAGATGACGACGTCGAACTTCTCGCGCAGCGACGCGACCTCCCACACCGGCATGCGCGCGAACTCGATGTCGAGTCCTTCGACCTCGGCGGCGAAGCGGGCCTGGCGCAGGTAGTGGTCGTCTGTGTCGATGCCGAGCACGCGGGCGGCTCCGCGACGCTTCATCTGCTGTGAGTAGAAGCCGGCGTTGCAGCCGATATCGAGGACGGAGAGGCCGGTCAGGTCCTCGGCGATGGCGGGGCGCAGATGCCGCCACTTGATCTCGGGGTAGTCGCCGAGGAAGTGGTTGGGCTCGGTGCGGATGCCGCCGACGATCATGTTGTGGAACCACGGGCCGAGCTCGCGGATACGCTGTTCTAAATCCGGAGTGACCTCCGTTGTGGCGAGGGAGGAAGCTTCGGCCGACACTTCGGTTGCGTTCAAATCGACACCTCAGCGAGAGTTGGGGAGGTCCGCGTCTGCCCGGCATCGCCCGATGAGTCGGCAACGCTGAACAGACTCACGGCACGCCTGTAGCCATCGAGCGTACCAACATCGAGGTAGAGCTGTCCCGCACGCACGCCGACGGCGTTCCCGCCTTCGGCGAGCCATGCGTTGACCAGCGTTCCGAGATATTCGTCGCGCTGCCCGGGGCGGCACCAGAGAGCGTGCAGCTGATGGAAAACCGTGCCGGGCATGCGGATGCCGCCCCAGATCCAGCTGGACGTCGCACCGCGCTTCTTCACTTCGATCTCGACGACGGAACCGTCGGGGCGGGTGACGACCGCGTCGAAGAACTCAGGGTGTTCCACCGGGAAGAGCAGGAAGGAGAGCACGCCGGCCGGCAGTTGCGCGAACCCGTCGAGTGGCGTCCAGATGGTGTCCGGCAGGCCGATCAACACCTCTTCCCCAGGCGGGATGAAGGGCGCGGCGCGGAAGACGGCGTCGCAGAGTCCCGCGGGCGAGGGCTGCACGGTGTACGCAATGTCCGCGCCCCACAGGCGCCCGCCGAAGTACTCGAGAATGTCGGTCTTGCCGGGCGAGATGACGAACAGCAGCTTGTCCGCTCCGGCCGCAATCATGCGCTCGACCAGATGCTCGCTCACCGCGCGCGGACGCTCACGCGTCTCTTCCATGCGGCTGCCGACGGGCAGCAGCTCTTTCGAGAAGGCGAGCGGCTGGATGCGGCTGCCTGCGCCGGCGGCGGGAATGATGCCCCACATGCTTTGTCGTTCCTCCGGGAGCGCCTCGTCTAACGCGTTGCTGCCAGGTGAGATGCGTCCGCGGCTCCGGCGTGTTCGCTGCGCGGCACGATCCCGCGGACAAGATCGTCGCAGATCCGTTCGAGTTCGCGGATGCGGCACTCTCCGGTGGCCTCGGCGAGCACACGCTCGCGTGCGGCGGCGGCGACGCGCCGGAGTTCGGCGTCTCCAAGCGAAAGCGCGCGGACGACGTCGCCGGTAGTCTCAACCGGGAGAATCTCCCGGCCGGGCGCGAAGAAGCAGTCCAGCCCCTCCCAGGTGTCGGAGACCAGCGGCACGCCACAGGCGGCGGCCTCAAACAGGCGGCCCGAGGGACAGAACCCATACGCCGCCATCACCCGGCGGGTCACGTTCAAGGTTGCGCGCGACGAGCAGAAAAATGCAGAGTGCGTCTCCGGCGGCACATGGCTGAGGAAGAACATGTTCGGCTTCCACGGGAAGCTCTCGGGATACTGAGCGCCGCCGAGCAGGAAGCGCGCAGCCGGCATGCTGGCTGCCGTGTCGCAGAAGAGACGTTCGAGCGCGGGCTGCCGGTCCGCCGCGTAGGTCCCAAGATAGGAAAACGCCGAACCCATGGCTTCAACGGGCGGAACGGGATGGTGATGCGCGGGATCGACCGAGCCATACAGCGGCACCGCCACGCGCGCTCCGAGGCGAGTCCGCAGTTCGTCCAACGCGCGGCCGCCGGTGTAGCTGAAGACCAGATCGAAGTCCGCAAGCCCGTTCGCGGGAAGGTAAGCGACTGGCACGCCCGACTGCAGGGCATCGAGCGTCACGGGCGTGTCGAGATCGTAGAAGCCCTTGAGGGTTGCGCGGCTGTCGAGGAGCAGCGCACAGGCTGCGGGTCCGTCCGGGCAGTAGCTGGTGCAGAGCGCGAGATCGGCGTCGTTGAGATCGTGCCGGGCCGCGGAACGTATTTCCTCAAGGGAACGGTAGAGGATGAGCCGTGCTCCCGTGGGAAGCTCGGTCAGATCGCGGGCATCGGCATAATACGAGACGTCGCGCTCGTAGAAGTTGACAGTATGCCCGCGCGCCACCAGCGCACGCACCAGGGATCGCCAGAGCGTAGCGTGACCGTTGCCCCAGGAGGACGAGATCGTCAGGCCGAAGATCACAACGTGCATGCGGGCTCGCTGATCAAAACGCGGAAAACAGGTGCGGAGGTGAGAACAACAGTTTTGCTGCGTGTGATGACGAAAGGGCCGGGTGCGTTGGTTTGGGGAACGCTTCCTCTCCAGGCGGCATCTACCGGGTCACCAGTACAGCGCGGCGCGGTGCCGCGGCCGGCTGGTTTCGGTGCAGACCATGGCAGCAGTCTTTCGCGCGATCTTCGGCTATCTGTTCCTCATCCTGATGGTGCGCGTGGTCGGGCGCAGACCGGGCAAGCAGATCACGCCGTTTGAGTTCATCCTCATCTTCTTCCTTGGCGGCCTTACGCTGACCGGGATGGTGGGCGACGAGGTTTCGCTGACCAACGCCTTCCTGCAGATCATCACGGTTGCCTGCTGTCACTATGCAATCGTGTGGCTGCGCACCCGATCGCCGCGAATTGCACGCCTGTTCGACGGCACGTCGCTGGTGCTGCTCGAGGCGGGCACCTGGCGCGAGAGCACCATGCACGGAATGCGGATCCAGCCTTCGGACATCATGGCCATGGCGCGCGATCAGGGCATGAAGACCATCGATGAAGTCGGCGCGGCCGTGCTGGAGCGCAACGGCGAGATCAGCCTGCTGCCCAAAGAAGAAGAAAAGGAGAAGTAGCCGCGATGCCCAGCGAAACCCAGGAGATGGAGACGAAACCGGTTGAGGATCTCGGCCATAAAGTGGACGACACCATCAGCGTGGGCGAGGATCTCGACTTTCAGCGGCGGTGGTGGACCTTCGAGAACATTGTCTGGAGCTTCTTCGCCCTGTTGATCGTGCTCGACCTGCTGGGCGTCTTCGGACGGGGCTGGCTGGCGAAGGCGCAGGCACGCGCCGGAGACGGCTCCATGCTCGTCAAGTACGAGCGTATCGAACGCACCATGACGCCGTCGGTCCTGCGCATCGAGTTCGGACCGGGAACGGCCCAGAATGGCGCCTATCACCTCTTCGTCAGCGCGTCGCTGGTCCAGGAGCTCGGCAATCAGCGAATCGCTCCTCAACCCGCGAGCTCGGCGGTTGGTAATGACGGATTCACATACACCTTCCCTGCTCTGCCGGCACCGGCCAGGATTTCATTGTCGCTGGAGCCTGCTTCCCCCGGCATCTACGACTTCACCATCGGCGTGCCGGGACGCGAAATGGTCCATCGCCACGTCGTGGTGGTGCCATAGTGGCAACCATCCTTCATTGCATCGCGGGCTACTTCTTTCTGCTGCTGACCGTGCGCGTGCTCACGCGCAGACCCGGCGCGCAGATGACGCTGTTCGAGTTTGTAATCGTCTTCCTGGTGGGCGGAGTGATCATTCTGGCTACCGTGGGCAGGGATCGTTCCGTCACGAACTGCACGCTGGCGGTCATCACCGTCGGCCTGCTGCACCGCTTGGTTTCGGGAGCGAAGACGAAGTGGCCCGCGCTGTCGAAGGTGATCGACGGCATCCCGCTGGTGCTCTACAAACGCGGCGAGTGGCAGGAAGAGACGATGCGCGGCATGCGGCTTGCACCGGAGGACGTGCTCGCCTCGGCCCGCACCAAGGGAATCAAGAGCCTGGAGGATATTGACTACGCCGTGCTCGAACGCAACGGCGGCATCAGCGTCATAGAGCGTGAGGAGCAGAGCAAATGAGGCACACGTCCACCACGGCGCAGTGAGTGTCGCTGCCGGGGAAGCAGGGCGCCAGACGCAGCGCCCTTGCAGTCACGGGCGCTGCGGGAAGATACCCTGCAGGGCGATGCAGTAATTCAGCACGAGAAACGGAGCCATGTTGTTGTGCGGCTGGCTTCCCCCCGTCGTTCCGGCTTCAGACGCAGCCATTGTCACCGCGCTGCCGGACTGGGTCGCCGGCGTGGCGTAGATCGGAGCACCGGGCTCGCGACCCTCGCCGGGGGTCTTTGCGAGATACACCGAGGTGGACGGAAGCACCGGAGCCGAACCTGCGGTGCCGGTAGGCAGCGTGTGAGTATGGGCCGCGAGCTGCTGCAAACTCAGCGTCACCGTCGCCGAGCCTCCCGTCTGGCCGACGGTATAAGGCGAGAGTCCCGCGCCCTGGCCCTGCCCGACCATCACCCGACCCTGCAGGTTGGGCAGAGCGAACGTGGTCCGCCCGTCTCCGCCGAACTGGGTGCCGAGCAGAGCGAAAAGAGCCGAGTTCTGGCTGACGCTGACCAGCTGTCCCTGACACAGGGCCCATCCCTGGGGCGCAAAATTCAGGCCGAACAAACGGATCTCGCCAAGAAATTGATCACTCATGACTGCTCCTCACTCGAAGGAAACTACACGTTCAGTTGCGCGGAGGATAGAGCCCCTGCAGGGCGATGCAGAAGGAAAGCACAAGATAGGGCTGCTGATTCGGATGAGCCGCGCTGCCGGCCGGACTTGAGCCTGCGCCCAGCTGCACGTTCGCCGAGGCGGCATACCCCAGAGCGGAAGGCGCGGCCGGATAGTTGCCGGCAATGTTCGGCGACAGCGAACCGACGGCGCTTGCGCTCGAAGCCGCAACGGGATGCGTATGCGAGGGGAGTTCGCTTACCGTGAGAGTATGGCTGACCTCGCCGCCGGTCTGGCCCATCGTGTAGAGTGACCCGCCAGGCAAGCTGCCGAATCCTGCAGGACTCATCCCCTGCAGGTTGGGAAGCCCGAAGGTCTGGACGCCGTTCCCGCCAAAGGTCGTGCCCAGCAGCGAATACAGCGCCTGGTTGGTACTGATGGACAGGATCTGCCCGTTGCACGCGGCCCAGCCGTTCGGAACGAATCCGAACGCGAACGCCGCGATCTGGCCGATGTAGGGTGTGCTCATCGAACGGCTCCTTTCAGCTCGGGTTCGGGTAAAGGCCGGTCAGCGCGATGATGTAGTTGATGCACTGGTACGGCTGAATATTGGAGTGAGCCCCGCCGCCGCCCTGCTGCGTCAGCATCGGCGCAGAGGTCGCACCCTGAGCCAGAGGGCCAAACTGCGGCTGCGTGGAAGCGGCGAAGAAACCATTGGCCGGTGTGCTCTGCGTGCCCGCCGCGGTCTGGGCCGCGATGGCATGGGAGTGACCCGCAAGCTGGTTTGCGTTCAAGGTGACGTTCTCCGCTCCCGACGCCATACCCTGTGTGTAGACGCCGCCGCCGCCCACGCCCATATGGATCGCCACCCGGCTTTGCAGGTTGGGCAGCGCGAACGTCGTCTGGCCGTCCCCTCCGTAGGTGGTCCCGATCAGTGAATAGAGAACGTCGTTCTGGCTGATCGACAGATATTGGCCATTGCACAGCGCCCATCCCACCGGCGCGAAGTAGAAGCCGACAGAGCGCACTTCTCCGATATAAGGTGTTGCCATCACGACTCCTTGTGGACGAGGGCCTTGCGGCCGCTCGCCTCCGCACCGCTATGAGCTCCGGGATCCCTCGGTGAGTCACTCTACCGGCACCCTCGCGCGAGCGCAAGCTGGAAAATTGAGGAAGCGCGCAAATTACTTTCCGAGCGCGTTTCCCGCCTTCCAGACCATCTTCCGATAGACCCCGTCGCCGCCGGCCGGAAGAAATCCCAGTCGCCGGTACAGCGCTTCCGCCGGGTTGCCGGCGCGCACGGAAAGCGAACAGAAGCGGCAGGTCGCGCCGGCTTCCGCGCACAGCCCGCGAATCAGCCGCGCGCCGATGCCGCAGCGGCGATAACGTTCCATCAACGCGATATCCAGAAGGTGTATCTCGCCGCCGGCGCGGTACACCAGCAGGCGTCCCGCACGTTCCCCCTCGACCCGGACAATGCTGTCTTGCGCGTGCGGAAAGTCGGCCGCATAGCTTTGTGTCTGGGCACGAAACTGCAGATGCAGAAGCTGGCCCAGCATCGCCGGCGGCAGATCCAGCGGTGCGAACTCAGGAGCGCGCACCACGTAAAACAGCTGCTCCAGGAAGCACTGGTCGTCCGGTCCCGGCGGTTGCAGCTGAACATTCACGTCGCGCGTCCTGACAGCCCTCCCGCAGGAAGCCGGCAGGCCGCGCAGGAACAAAGTCTGTTCTATCTCCTGCAGCGCCCGCCTGCAAGCTGGCCTTCGCAGCCGGAGACTAACACGCTGCCAGCGCGAAAGAAACAGGCAGCCTGACCCCTTACGGGTGAAAGTCACTCTGTGTTTCGACATCACGGCACATGCGCCGCGATTCGCAAGAACGCAGCTCACCACCTGCAGGGCACTGACGAGTTTGGCTTGCACGAATTCCGGCGCGCGCTGTAGTATAGGCCGCATCCAAGACAGCTTCAATCGTTCGTGCCTGAAGGGCTGGTTCATCCCGTAAGAGAAGCTAAGGCCGCACCGCCTTGGGGTGCGGCCGGGGTGTGTCGAGCCTATCTCTCGTTCCGTCAGGATTCCCATGCTGCCGACCCGTCTCGTTTCTGTCGCTCTGCTTCCCGTCTGGCTTGGTTTTGCAGCCGGCTCATCCGCTCCGGCGCAACAGATCCGATACAGCCCGGTGAATCGTCAGGCAGAGCACGTGCTGCCGCAGACCGTGCCCGCCGCGGCGGCAACGCTGCGGGCTGGACTGGCCAGCCGGACCGCAGTTTCTCTCGCGGTGGCGGACTTCGATGCCGACGGCACCCGGGATCTGGTGACGGGCTACGCGACCGCTACGGGGGGCGCCCTGCTGCTCCAGCGCGGCTCGCCGCTGGCTCTCTCTCCTGCTCCGGAGAACTGGCCGGCGATCGCCCGGGGCGTCCCGGTGGTTCCCTTCGCCGAAAAGGCCGAAAGCCTCTCTCTCCCCGTGCGCCCGGACCTGATGAAGAGCGCGGACCTGAGCGGGTTTGGACATGCCGATCTCGTCGTTGCCCGCAAGGGCGATACCGCGGTCTATGTGCTGCGGGGCGACGGTCAGGGCAGCTTCGCCACGCCACAGCCGTTCCCGGTGGAGGGCGCCGTCACCGCGCTCACCGTCTGGCGGAGTGCGGCGGCCGAAAACCTGATCGTCGCCGGAGTCTGCGGACCCGCCGGCTGCGGTCTGCGGTTCTTGAGCGGGGAGGGTACCCTCCGCGGCTTTATCGCGACCCCGGGCGTACCGGATCTGCTGGAACTCGCCTCGCTGAACGGCGGAGGACTTGTGGATCTGGCGGTCATTGCCAAAGGCAGCCTGATGCTGGTCGATGGTGACTCGGCGTTAAGCGGAACTCCGGCGGTAGAGACGCTGCCGGTCAGCAATCCCGTCGGCATGGCGCCCGGCCACTTCGTGTACGACCGCCGCGGCTACCGGCAACTGGCGGTGCTCGACGCCAATGGCACCCTGCATGTCATGGCCCGCGCCGGAATCGACAGCACCAGGCAGACGCGGGCGGAGGCAGCCGTCGCGCGCAGCCAGAAGCACTCTGCCGCGGCTGCGCTCTCCCGCGTCAGGCTGAACGGAAAGCCGTGGACCGAGGCGGAGACGCTGCCGGGCGTCGGAGCCGGCGACGGCGGCACGCCCCTCATGGTGCGGGGCCGCTTCAACGGGGGCGGATATGACGATCTGGCGATCCTCTCCGGTACCCGGTACGTGCTGGTCACGCACCCCACGCACTACGCCGGCGGCGTCGGCACCACCACGCCTGAAGTGACGATCGACTCCATGGCCCAGACGGTAACGGCCGCGGCCGGCGCGCGCCTCGCCGCAGATGCCCGCATGGGCCTGATCACCGCCGGAGACGCGCATGTGGCGTATCTCGAGCTTCCCGCGAATCGGACGATGATCGTCAACACCACCGCGGATGCGACTCCGAACTCTACCTCGGAAAACGACTGCATCAACGGTACCTCCGGCTGCACGCTGCGCGCGGCCATCGCCGTGGCCAACAGAGATAACGCGACCAACGGCTCAAGCAAGGCAGATACGATCGACATCCCGGCCGGCACCTACTCCCTCTCCACGACCAACAACGGAAGCACCTACGACAGCCAGGCGGACTACAACTATCACTTCGCCATCGATGCGTCGGTGAACCTGATCGGCGCCGGGGTGGGTCAAACGATCCTCAACGGCAACAATCTGGACCAGGTCTTCAACTTCAACTCCGGCGTGGTCGGGGGTAACAGCTCGAACTACTTCTACGATCCCTCGACCGATGACGATTACCTCGCGGGCATGACCATCGAAAATGGCGAAAACCGGAACAATCCCGCCTCCTCGCAATGTTCGGCAGACGCAACCGGGACCGCTGCGCCCTTCTGTCTTTTCGGCGGGGGCGCGATCTACGACAGCTTCACCGGCCCGGGCAACCTGACCTTGAACGGCGTCGCGGTCGCGAACAGCAGTGCCGTCTATGGCGGTTCCGACGCGAACTCCGAAGGCGACGCCCTGGGCGGCGGCGTCTACGTCGGCTCGAACGATGAGGCCTCGTCGGAGATCGTGAGCTCGCTGCTGATTGAGAACTCCACCTTCTCCAGCAACACGGCCGGGAGCAGTGGGGGAGCGGTCTACAACTACGGTGCCTGCGTGCAGTACTCCTTGACGAACGACACCTTCACCAGCAACACCGCCGGCAGGTCCAACAGTGCCTCGTCCGAAGACCCGTACGCCGCAGGCGGTGCCTTCTACATGAACGGCAACGCCGTCTGCTCCGGGGAGGCCGCCGATACCCTGACCACGATCACGGCTGCGGGCAACAAGGCCACAGACCAGGGTGGAGCGATCTATATCGAGGGCCCCGTTACGGCGTCGGGACTCACGTTGAGCGGCAACACCGGAGGATCCTTCGGCGGGGGGCTCATGGTCGCCCCGGGCAATGCAGCCATCAGCGTCACGACGTCGACGTTCACCTCGAACACCCTGATCGGGAACTCCGGCGAGACGTATGAAGGCGGAGGTGGAAACGCCAACGGCGCGGGCATGTGTTTCGATAGCGGGACCAGCGGAAACACGCTGGCGCTGCACTACTCGCGCTTCCACGGCAACACCATCTCGTCCAGCCGCTCCGGGCTGGGTGCCACCGGGCTGGGCGTCTCCTGCGTCGGCGCCGCAAACCAGCAAGCCAGCGTGAATGCGACCGACAACTGGTGGGGCTGCAATCCCACCACGTCCAGCGGGCAGATTGCAGGCAGCGGATGCGACACGGCCCTGACCTCGTCCTCCTCCTCGGAGCCGCTCACGGTTGCGCCCTACACCAGGTTGACGCTGGCCGTCAGTCCCGCGTCCCCCGCCTATAACGCGAGCGTCACCGCGACCGCCAGTCTGGGGCAGGATTCGGCCGGCACTATCTATTCGACCGGGAACGATGCCGCCTATCTGGCGACACCCATCACGGCCTTCACCCTGACCGACACGAGCGGTGTGACCTACAGCCCTTCCGCGACCGCGTTTTCGAGCACGGCCGCCACCGCCACGTCCTTTGCCGCCGCAACCGCGACCGGAACCGCCGACCAGACCGGGTCCGGAACCGCTTCGCTCACCGTCGATGGCCAGTCGCTCAGCACCACCTTCACCATCACCGCGCCGGACCTCACCGTCTCGAGCACGCATCCAGGCAACTTCAAGGCCGGTGACACGGCGGACACATACACGCTGACAGCGTTCAACACCGGCACCGCGTCGACCAGATCTACCGTGACGGTAGTGGATGCGTTGCCGAGCGGCTTCGCGGCGACCGCGTTGTCGGGATCGGGATGGACCTGCACGTTGTCGTCCCTGACCTGTACCCGCTCGGACGCGCTGTCGGCCAGCGTCAGCTACCCGCCGATCGCGCTGACGGTCAGCGTATCGGGCTCGGACGCCGGCACCTACACGAATATGGTGACGGTCTCGGGCGGTGGCGAGGCGAACACCTCGAATGACACGGGCAGCGATCCCACGACGGTTGTGGGCGAGCCGACGATCGTGGAAGCGTTCTCGCCGGTGACCATAGCACCGGGTGCAACTTCGACACTCACCTTCACCGTGGGGAACCCCGGCGCGGACACTGTGTCACTGACCGGAGTGGCGTTCAGCGACACGCTTCCGTCGGGCCTGACCGTCTCGAATCCGAGTGGCGCGACGACGAACTGCCCGGGGGGGACTGTGTCGGCCGGCGCGGGCGGCAGCGCTGTCTCGCTGGCCGGGGCGACCCTCGCGGCCGGCGCCACCTGCACGGTCTCCGTGTCCGTGAGCCCTGCGGGCGCGGGTTCCTATACCAATACTTCGGGCGCGGTGAGCTCCACCAACGGCGGAACCGGCGGAACCGCGACGGCCATGCTCAAGGTGGTGCAGGCGACCAACAACCAAAGCTTCAGTTCCAGCACGGGCTATACCGTGGCGGAAGGAGCCTCCCTGGGCATCGATATCGTGTTCAGCTATCCCGGCGACGCCCCCGTGCCGACGCCGACCGGCGCAATCAGCATTACGGTCGACGGCAGCACGGCCGGACTCTCCGGCCAGACCTGCACGTTCAAGAACAAAAACACCTCCGAAAGCGCCCACACCAACTGCTCCGTCACCTACACCGCGCCTATGACGACGGGCACCCATACCCTCGACTACAGCCAGGCGGCGGACGCCAATTACACCGCGTCGTCCGGCACCGCCACCATCACCGTCACCCAGTAAATGAAGATCACCAGGAAGTAAAAACAAAAGAAGTACAGTGCAGCTTGCAACCGGCATTCCTCAACGCTGAGGAATGCCGGTTTGCATTGCTTGCTCCGGAAATCTTCTAAAGGGGAATGGCGGAGAGTGAGGGATTCGAACCCTCGATAGAACTTTTGGTCCTATAACGGTTTAGCAAACCGCCGCCTTCAGCCTCTCGGCCAACTCTCCAGCACGTTGCGGGTCAGCGCTTGATGGCCGCTCACACCACTCAAGAGCACTGCTGAAAATCGCAACGCTCAGGGCTTTCGAGATTATAGCCTGACTCGAGAAATCCCTGTAAACCGTTCAGCAACGATGCACATCTTTTGGAGCAGAGCCATACCGAAGATCAGACTTAAGTAGCTCTTTTGAATACTTTGGGACCTGAAGTACGGGGTGGGGGAGCAACCCTCACCGCACTGCACGCGTGGGCTGGATCACCTCAGCCGAGAACCGCTCCATCTCCTCGAGTTGAGGGCTCGACTGCAGCAGCACCAGATCGCAGCCGACTCCGGCAAAGTCGTCCAGCCGCTGCTTCACCCGCTCCGGTGTTCCGACAAAACCGGACCGCAACCCGCGATTCGAGACGGAGTAGTCCTCAAGCGAGACCTTCTGCTCGAGCTTCGAACCGGTGATCCACTGCTGATAGTTAGCATAGCCGCGCGACGACGCCTGCACATCGGTGATGCGCGCGATCTCGCGCTGCGCCTCCGACTCGGAGTCGCGCACGATGGCATAACCCGAGACGCCGAAGGTCATCGGCCCCAGCCCCAGACGCTCGCGCCGCTCCCGCATGTCGGCGATCTTGGCGCCGACAATCTCCGGCGGGTCGCCGTGCATCAGGTACGCGTCGCACTTGGCCGCGATCAGATTCTTCGCGGTCTCGGACTCGCCGCCGGCGTAGAGCGTCGGGCGTCCATTCTTCGGCTGCGCGGCCTGTGGTTCCCCGCTGAAGCGGCGCTCACCGTACGGCTTGGGCGAGAGCACGTTGTCCTCGACCGTGTAGAGCGCGCCCGCGTGCGAGTAGCCCTGGTGCGACCAGCATCCGTCAAGCACGTCGAGCCACTCCGACGTGCGCGCGTAGCGCTGTTCATGCTCGTCGAAGGCGATGCCGTACCTGGTCGCCTCGTCCCTCCACCACGAGGAGACCACGTTCAGCGAGAGCCGGCCGTTCGCGATGCGGTCGATGTTGGCGGCCTGCTTGGCCAGCAGAGCGGGATTGTGAAAGGTCGGCCGTACCGCAACCATCAGCTCCAGCGTCTTCGTCACCGCGGCGAGGGCGGCAGCCGTCGACCACGCATCGAGCGACGGCGCCTCGACGCCCTTGATGTCGTTGAGGTTGAGCTCAGCGATAAGCGTGAGGTCGAAGCCGATCTCTTCGGCGCGGCGCGCGAGCCGGCTGGCATACTCCCAACTGGTCTCCATCCGCTCGTCGTCCAGATTACGGAGCCACCCGCCGAAGACGGGCAGCCAGAAGCCATAACGCATCAGCGAACCCCTGCCAGCGCGGGCGCCTGCGGATGCACGGCGTTAGCGACCTTCGCCTCCGACTCCAGCCATTCGACGAGCTTCGCGAACGGATCAAAGCCGAGCACATTGGGGCCGTCTGCGACAAAGTTTGAGAGTGCATTTACATCGTAGTAGTAGCGCCGGCCGTCGCGCGCGTCCGTGATGTACTCAACGCCGCCGATATCGATGCCGCTCGCGGCCATGATGCGTTCGACATCGGCCTTTACTTCGGCGGGCGGATCGTATGCTTCAACGGTGATACCGGATTTGGGCGCGTCGACGGCGCAGGCGGCGCGGTTCAGGTCCACGCCGGTTGTGGTGCGGCAGATGTCGGCCGGGCACAGGTCGAAGGTTTCGCCGGTAATGTGGACCTTGATGGCGTAGAGGTACTTGCCGTGAAGCACCTCGACACGGACGATATGTGCGTCCTCGGCGGGGATGAACTCCTGCACCAGCGCGGTCGAATCCATGCCGAGCGCGAGGGCGTCGGGATCGTTTGCCGGGAGTTTTGAGGCTGCCTCGAGCTGCGACGGGTGGTCGAAGCGCTTGACGCCCGCGCCGGAGCCGCCGATATTCGGTTTCACGACCACGGGATAACGCAACCCGCTGGCCGCAACACCGGCCTGGAGAGCGCGATGAATGACGCGCGACTTCGGGTAGGGCAGGCCGAGCGACTCGAGCAGCGCAAGCTGGCCGGCCTTCGAGAGCTCCGAACGGTAGGCGGTGAGGCCATTGAGAACGCGGACGCCGCGGCTTTCGAGATGCTCGAGGAAGCCGAGGGTGTAGAAGATCTGGTCGCCGTGGTCTCGATTCCAGGCGGACGGGCTCATGCGGTTGAAGACCAGCGCAAACTGCTCCTCGGGGCGATCCTCGGGCGCCCACATGTGCTCGGTCGCGTCGAGCTTGACGTACGGCGTGCCGCGCCGATCAAGCTCGGCGAAGAGCGGTTTGAACCAGTGGGGCTGCTCGTAGTAGATGGCGATGGGCAGATTCGGCATGACTGGAGATCCCTCGTGACTTCGTTAAAGATACCCGTTTCGCTGCATGGATTCCTGCATACACTACGTCTTGCGTTTTCCTTGAGACGCGACTTTCCAGCTTTGCGAAACGGAGGCAGATGGATTGAACAGGAAGATGCGGCTGCTGCCGCTGGTCGGCGCAACCTACTTCATGGTCGCGGGCGGACCCTACGGGCTTGAAGACATTCTGGGCAAGGCGGGATACGGCCGGGCACTGCTGCTGCTGATCGCGATCCCGCTGTTCTGGAGTCTGCCGACCAGCCTGATGGTGGGCGAGCTTGCGAGCGCGATCCCGGCCGAAGGCGGCTACTACGAATGGGTGCGGAGGGCGCTGGGCGGCTTCTGGGGCTTTCAGGAGGCGTGGTTGTCGCTGGCAGCCAGCATCTTCGATATGGCGATCTACCCGGTGACGTTCGTGCTGTATCTGGGACGCGTGGCGCCGACGTGGACGGCGGGCGGGCGCGGGACGCTGTGGGCGCTGGCCGTGGTGGTCGGGTGCGTGCTGTGGAATCTGCGCGGGGCGAAGGCGGTGGGCGGCGGGTCGGTTTGGCTCTTCTGCGTGCTGCTGGTGCCGTTTGTGGCGCTCTTCGGACTGGGGCTGTGGCGCGGGTTTGCGCTGCATGCGGCGGGCGGCGGATGGGCGGCGCTGACACGGCCTTCGAGCACGCCGGACATGGCTGCGGCCATTTCGGTGTGCCTGTGGAACTACATGGGCTGGGATAATGCTTCGACGGTGGCGCAGGAGGTCGAAAACCCGCAGCGAACGTATCCGCGCGCGATGCTGATTGCGGCCGGGCTGGTCGCGCTGACTTACATCCTGCCGCTCTTCGCGGTCGCCGTCGCCGGCATTCCCGCCGAGCAGTTCTCGACCGGCGCGTGGGCGGATGCGGCGCGGCTGCTGGGCGGAGCCGGTGCGGGCGGTGTGGTGCTGGCACTTCTGGTGGTGCTGGGCGGAACGCTGAACGGGGTGGGCATGTTCAACGCGCTGATGTTGAGCTACACGCGCGTGCCGTATGCACTCGCCGAAGAGCGGCTGCTGCCTGCGGCGCTCAAGCGCAGACTGCCGAACGGCGTTCCGTGGGTGAGCGTGCTGGTGTGCGGCATCGCGTGGGCGCTGGCGCTCGGGATGAGCTTCGAACGGCTGATCTCGATCGATCTGGTGCTGTACGGAGCGGCGCTGCTGCTGGAGTTTGTCGCGCTGGGGGTGCTGAGGGTGCGGGAACCGGCGCTGGTGCGGCCGTTCCGGGTGCCGGGCGGGACATGTGGCGCGGTGCTTGCCGGAATCGGGCCGGCATTGCTGATTGCGTTCGCTCTGTGGGCAGCGCGGGATGAACGCGTGGCTGGGATGCCGGCGCTCGGGTTTGCCGCGCTGGCAGGTGGTTGCGGACCCCTGGCGTACCTGCTGGCGCGTGCGCTGCGCCGAAAAGCCGAGGCACCACACCCGCACTAGCTGGCGAGCGTGGCGCACCCGTTTGCGCGGCGTTCGATCCTAAGGGTGGGGGACGGGTTTCGGTTCGGGGTTCTTTTTGTTTTCGATGAAGCGCTGCTGCGCCTCCTGCACCTTGGTGCGGGCAAAGGCGGCATCGCGCCATCCGCGGATCTCGACGCGCTTGCCTTCGAGGTCCTTATAGATGGAGAAAAAGTGGGTGATCTCGCGCAGCATGTGCGGGTATATCTCGGAGAAGCTCCAGACGTCCTTGTAGCGGGGGTTGCCGGTGCCGACGCACAGGATCTTCTCGTCGCCGAGGCCCTGGTCGAGCATCTCAAGCAGGCCGATGGGCCGCACTTCCATCACGCAGCCCGGGAAGGACGGTGAGTCGACGAGCACGAGCGCGTCGAGCGGGTCGCCGTCGTCGCCGAGGGTGGAGGGAATAAAGCCGTAGTCACCGGGATAGTGCACGGGCGAGTAGAGATTGCGGTCGAGCCGGAAGACATCGAGTTCCTTGTCATACTCATACTTGTTGACGCCTTCGCTGGGAATCTCGATCACGACGTTGATGACCTCGGGACTCTTGGGTCCGACGGGCAGCTCCAGGTAATTCGGCATGGCGGGTAGTGTCTTCTCTCGGTTTTGATTCGGGACACGAATGCTCGCACGAGGATAGCATTTCGGGGCAGGGGCGGGTTCCTGCCGGGTGGACGCCACGGTCGCGCCGAGGCGCGGGCGATACCCTTCGGCGGCTATAATCGGGGGCAATGAAAGCCCATGTCTATGTAACGCTGAAGCGTTCGGTTCTGGATGCGCAGGGCCAGACCGTGGCCGACGCCCTCAAGCGGATGAAGTACCGGGGTGTCGGCGATGTGCGCCAGGGCAAGTACTTTCTGCTGACGCTCGAAGACGGCTTCGCCGGCGAGGAGTCGGTCCGGGCCGAGGTTGAGCGCATCGCGCGCGAGGTCCTGGTGAACCCGGTCATCGAGGAGTACAGCTTCCGGCTCGAGCCGTAGGATTCGCAGCCGTCTGCGGGGATGCCGCGTCACGGACCGATGCGTCCGCCAAAAAAAGAGGAGCCTGTGGCGTCTCTTTTCCGGCGGATTTCACTTCTAACCTGCAGAAGGCACCCGACCCGGGTACGGAGGAACAATGTTGGCTGGATCGACGTGGCTGTCGCGCCGTGCTGGTTTCGCCGTGATTTCAGGGGTGTGTGCGTGCGCTTTTCTGGCGGGATCGGGAAGAGCGGAAGCGCAGGCGCGCGCAACCGCCGGCCGATCGATCGGACTTTCTGCGTTTGGTGGTGTGAGCGGAGCGAACCCCGAGGTGGACGGCGGTCCAAACGACTATGGCTACGTCCTCGGCGGGGATCTTACCCGCAGCCTGCGGCGGGTCACGCCGTCGGTTGAGGTGCGCTATACCTCGGTGACCGGCTCAGACGTGAATGAGAAGACGTTTCTGGGCGGGGTAAAGCTCGAGCGGGAGCTGGCGAACCGGCTTCACCCGTATGTCACCGTTTTGTTCGGCAACGGCAATATCGATTTCAATCATCCGGTCCTGTTCAACGGCGTTCCGTACGCGCACGACAACTCGTTCGTGTATGACTTCGGCGGCGGCGTGGATGTGGATTTGACACGACACCTCGGGATTAAGGGCGACGTGCAGTACAGCCACTGGCACACGGGCGGGGAGACGAATGCGTTTACGCCAATCGTGGTGAGCGTGGCGGCGGTGTACCGCTTCGGCGCGGGCAAACTGTCGATCCGGCAGTAACGCGTGCGCGCGATGCAAAGCAGCGGGCCGGCGACGTCGTGGCGGATGCTAGGCTCGTAGCAGGGAGCCTGACTTGATCGAGGGAGAGGCAGCTTCGGCGGTTTTGGCGGATGCCGCAGCGGCTATCGGGCCAAGCCGTTTTGTGCGTGCGTGTCTGCGCCAGCCGGTGGATCGCACGCCGGTCTGGTTTCTGCGGCAGGCAGGCCGTTACATGCCGGAGTACATGGCGGTGCGCAAGCATCACACGCTGCTCGAAATCTGCCGCACGCCGGAGATTGCGGCCGAGGTAACCGTCACAGCGGCCGAGCGGCTGGGCGTGGACGCGGCGATTATCTTCGCCGATCTGCTGCTGCCGTTTACGCCGATGGGACTCGACTTTGAGTTCGTCGCGGGTGAAGGTCCGGTGGTGCATACTCCGGTGCGCACGCTGGCTCAGGTGGAGGCGCTCCAGACTGACAGGACCGAGGAACTGGGCTATGTGGCTCGTTCGATCGAACGTGTGGTCAAGCATTTCGCACCGCCTCGGGCGGATGGCGATCAACTCGGGATCATCGGGTTCTGTGGCGCGCCGTTTACGCTGGCGAGCTACATGATCGAGGGCGGCTCTTCACGGAACTACATCGAGACCAAGCAGATGATGTATGCCTCGGGCGTGGCGGGCAGCCCCGAGAGCAGGGCCTGGCCGTTGCTGATGGAGAAGCTGGTGACCGTGCTGACCGGCTACGCGCGGCAGCAGGTGGAGGCCGGTGCCGATGTGATTCAGATCTTCGACAGCTGGGCGGGCGCGCTGGCGGTGAACGACTATTGTCAGTTCTGCCTGGGGCCGACGACGACGCTCGTGCACGCCGTCCGGGCGATGGGCGTGCCGGTGATCTTGTTCGGTGTGGATACCGCCTCGCTGCTGCCGACGCTGGCCGAAACCGGGGCGGATGTGATCGGCCTGGACTGGCGGACGCCGCTGGCCGAGGGATGGAAGGCGGTGGGCCCGGGCTGCGCGGTGCAGGGGAATCTCGACCCGATCGCGCTGTTCGCACCCGAGGCCGTGCTGAAGGCGAGGGTCGACGAGGTGCTGCGCCAGGCGGCTGGGCGGCCGGGACATATCTTCAATCTGGGCCACGGTATCGTGCCGGGAACGCCGGTCGAGCACGTGGTGCGGGTCGTCGAGTGGGTCCGCGAATCAAGTCAGAAACGAGGGTGACGGGATGAGTGAGCACGAGAAGCACGATGCGATTCTGCTTCTGGCGCACGGTACGCCCGACGTTCTGGGCGAGATGGCCGAGTATCTGCAGAACGTGACGGGCGGACGGCCGATGCCGCAGCATGTGGTCCAGGAACTGCAGCACCGCTATGGCGAGATCGGCCTGAAGGAAGAGCCGCTGCCGGAAGGTCCGCCCTTGACGCGCTACACCCTGGCGCAGGGACGGCTGCTGGGCGCGGCGCTGGACGTGCCGGTCTATGTCGGAATGCGCAACTGGCACCCGTATATCGCGGATGTCGTGCGGCAGATGAGCGCGGATGGCGTGCGGCGGTTCAAGGCGGTGTGCCTGGCGCCGCAGAACTCGCGAACGAGCGTGGGGCTGTACCGGCGCGCGGCGGCTGCGGCGGCGGTGGAATCCGAGATGGAGATGGAGTTTGTGGCGGGGTGGAGCGAGCATCCGCTGCTGGCGCAGGCGTTCGCGCTGGAGATGTGGCCGGTCTGGGCGGAGGCTTCGGCGAAGCTGGGCAGGCGCGTGCCGGTACTGTTTTCGGCGCATTCGGTTCCCTGCCGCACGATCATGTCGAGCGCTCCGACGAACACGGCCAGCCCCTCGGCCGAGCGTCCGGGCGGGCCGGTGCCGGCCGAAGGCATCCAGAACTATGGCCCGGCGGTTGCGCCCGATCCGTATCCGGTCGAGTGCAAGAACACCGCACGGGCGATCGCAGCGGCGCTGGGTCCGCTGGGGATGACCGAACGCGACTGGTACTTTGCTTTCCAGAGCCAGGGAGTGGCGGGCGCGCCCTGGATCGGTCCGGCGGTCGAAGACACCCTGAAAGCGCTGGCGGAAGAAGGACACAGGGGCGTCATCATGCAGCCGGTCGGCTTCCTCTGCGATCATGTAGAGATTCTCTATGACATCGACATCGCCTTTCGAGAGACGGCGCGTGAGCTGGGGATGGAGCTCTGGCGGGCACCCAGCCTGAACGAGTCGCCGACGCTGATTCGCGCGCTGGCCGACGTCGCGACAGGACGCTTCGCGGCGCAGATCGACGAAGCTCCTGTACCGGTCGCGGTGCCTGCATGAGCGTTCTCTCGGCGAAGATCGCGGTGGTGGGCGGCGGCGTGGCCGGCGTGACGGCGGCGTGGCAGCTGGCGAAACTGGGTGCGACCGACGTGACCGTCTTCGAATCGACTGCACGGCTGGGCGGCACGGTCGAGACGACGCGGCGCGACGGCTTTATCGTTGAAGGCGGGCCGGACGGGTGGGTGACCGAAAAACCATGGGCGAGCGAGCTGGCGCGGGATCTCGGGCTTGGCGACGACCTGATCGGATCGCTCGACGCATCGCGGGTCACGTACATCGTGCAGGCCGGCAAGCTGGTGCCGATGCCGGACGGCATGCGCATGATGGTGCCGACGGATTTGAAGCAGCTCGAAGGTTCCGCGTTGTTCTCCGACCTCGCACGTGCGGCGTATGCGACCGAGAGCGATCGCGCTGACGAGCTGCGTGGACTGGCTCCCTCGGCCGATGAGAGTGTGGCCGATTTTGTGCGCCGGCACTTCGGCGAAGAGGTGCTGACGAAAGTGGCGGGGCCGCTGCTGAGCGGCGTCTTTGGCGGCGACGTGGCCAAATTGAGCGTGCGCGCGGTGATGCCGGCGTTTGTCGCCATGGAGCGCGAGCATGGATCGCTGGTGAAGGCCCTTTCGGGTAAGAAGTCCACCGCCCATAGCACCATCTTCACCTCGCTGAGAACCGGCGTGGGAACGCTGATCGAGCAGATGACTGCCGAGATTCCGAAAGATTGGTTCCGGTTGGAGCGACCGGTGGCCAAGCTGAAACCAGAGAACGGCGGGTGGATGCTGAGCTACTCGGGCGCGGGCCGCGGCGCGGACACGCGCGAGCGCTTCGATCGCGTGCTGCTGGCGGTTCCGGCGCACAGCGCACGCGCCTTGTTGAAGCCTTGGAATGAACGCATGGCCGAGCTGCTCGAGATGGAATCGAGCTCCGCCGTTCTGGCCTCGCTGGCGTTCGAGGGTGACGTCGAAATCCCGCGCGGGTTCGGCTTTCTGGTGCCGCCGGGTGAAGGCAGCGGGCTGCTGGCCGGGACCTTCGTGAACGGCAAGTGGCCGGATCGCGCACCGCAGGGTTCGCTTCTGCTGCGCGGCTTTTTCGGCGGGGAGTCCGCCGCGGCGCTCTCGTTTCTGAGTGACGAGACGGTCGCGTCACGCGTACTGGCGGAGCTGCGTACGCTGCTCGGCAATCTGCCGGAGCCGAAGTTCGCCGAGGTACGCCGCTGGCGCAACTCGCTGCCCCTGTACGGAGTGGGACACGGCGAACGGATGGCCGAACTGGACGCGCTGATGAAGGTGAAACCCGGGCTCTGGCTGCTTGGCAACGCCTATCGCGGGGTGGGCCTGCCGGATCTGATTCGGGATGCTCGTGCTGCCGCCCATGCAGCTTTGGCCTAGCTCGACGTAAACGGGAAGGTGCGGGCGTGCCGCCAGGGGCCGTTCTCGTAGTGCCAGAGATCGAGAGCTTCGGCCTGCACCGTAAATTGTTGAAACGCGGGCTGCAGCAGCGCGAGCAGTGCGCGGGCGGCTTCGCCAGTTGCTTTGTTCTGGATGACAACGTGCGGCTGGAACTTCTGCCGGTCCTGCGGAGTCAGGTGCTCGTCGAAGGCTTCGGCCAGACGCTGGTGCAGCGCCTTCGCCTCCGCGGAGACGAGGGTGTAGGCGACCCCTCGACCGAGCGAGCGCAGGCCGTTGACGGTCATGGAGAAGCGTGGCGTTTCCGGCGCGATCCGCGCGAGCGTGGCGGCGATCTCCGGCGTGCGTGGCAGCGTGTGAAAAAGCGTCAGGTGCGCGGGAATGAGGTTCCGCTCAGGCGGAAAGTGATGCTGGCGCATCTGCTCGAAGAGAGCCTGGGATCTGGCGTCGAGATGCAGGGTGAGAATGTCGGTCATGTCTGGTTAGAGGCGATCAGTTCGCCCTGACGGCGGGCGGGCGCCACTTCATGGGTATTGGATGCTGCGCGTGAAAGATCTTTATTTTCGTTTCCAGCGTGCGCCTTCTTTTAGGTCTTCGATCAGGATGCCCTGCTCCAGCAGGTCCTTGCGGATGGCGTCCGCACGGGCGAAGTTGCGGGTGCGCTTCGCCTCGGTACGCTCCGCCACCAGCCTGTCGATCTGCTCGTCGGAAAGGGAGAGCGTGGCGATCAGCGCCGGGTCGGCTTCGTTGAGACGGCCTTCGCGTTCGGCCCACTCGAGCGCCGCGCGCGTAATCTGCGCGTCCTTGTCGTCCAGCACGGCGAAGACGTGGTCGAAGCGCGCGAGCACGTCGAGGATCGCGCGGGCATTACCGGCGAGCAGTGTGCCCTGATCGGCGGCGGTGTTGCCGGCGCGGACGAGGTCAAAGATCGCGGCGCGAGCTTCGGCGGTGTTGAGATCGTTGGCCAGTGCGGCATCGTATCCCTCGCGTGCGGTGCGGGTGTGCGCGGCCAGCGACTCGTCCTCCCCTTCAGGGAAGCTCGCCCGCATGCGTGCGGCGAAGGTACGCAGACGCTCGACCGCGCTGGTGGATTCGGTCAGGCCGTCGGTGGTGAAGTTGAGCTGGTGCCGGTAGGGTACGGACATCAGCAGGAAGCGGATCGCCGAGGCGCGATGACCCTTCAGCAGAAGGTCGCGCAGGGTGAAGAAGTTGCCTTCCGATTTCGACATCTTCCTGCCTTCGACCAGCAGAAATCGCACGTGCATCCAGTGCCGCGCGAAGGGTTTGCCGGAGGCCGATTCAGACTGCGCGATTTCGTTCTCGTGGTGCGGAAACATCAGGTCTTCGCCGCCGGCGTGCAGGTCGAAGCTCTCGCCGAGGAAGCGCGTCGCCATGGCGGAGCACTCGATGTGCCAGCCCGGCCGGCCGGGGCCCAGCGTGGTCTGCCAGGCGGGTTCGGGCTTGGCGTCACTGCCTGGCGGGACGGCCTTGACGGCCTTCCAGAGCGCGAAGTCGCGCGCATGGTCCTTGTCCTCCTCGAGGTTGACCCGTGCGCCGTCCTCGATGCCTTCGAGATCCTTCTTGGCCAGCTTGCCGTAACCCGGAAAGCGCTCGATGCGGAAGTACCAGCTGCCGTCTTCGGCCTCGTAGGCAATGTCCTTCGCGTGCAGCTGCTCGATCAGTGCGACCATCTCGGGGATGTGTTCAGTGGCGCGCGGAAGGATCTCCGGGCGTTCGACCTGGAGGGCATCCATATCTTCGAGGAACGCGGTCTCGTACTTGTGGGTGTAAGTGGCGAGATCCTGGCCGGCCAGCGCGGCGTTGCGGATGATCTTGTCGTCGACATCCGTGATGTTCATTGCATGGCGGACATTAACACCGAAGAGTTTCAGCGTCCGGCGCAGCACGTCGACGTGAATGAAGGTGCGAAAGTTGCCGATGTGACCGTAGTCGTAGACGGTAGGTCCGCAGGCGTACATGCGCAGCGTAGCGCCGTCGGCCGGCGTGAGCGTTTCGACGCGACCGGTGAGAGTATTAAAGAGCTGAAGGGTCAAAGGTCCGCTTCTTTCGTGGCTTTCGCTTCGATTCCCATTCTAGAGGAGAGAGGAAGACCGGGGCGGGACGCAGGAAACGCGGCGATTCCAGAGCACTCAGCCGAGTTTGAGCTGGGGGGCGGCGGAGAGGGTGTCATCCGCGAACTGGCGCGTGAGCAGGCGGGGCCACGCGGCAGCGGCGATCATGGCGGCGTTATCGGTTGAGAGCGCGAGCGACGGGAAGGCCACGGACAGATGACGTCGCGCCGCTTCGGACTGAAAGCGGCTTCGCAGCTCGCGATTGGCGGCGACTCCGCCCGAGACGAGGAGCGCGCGCGCTTGAAACGCCTCCGCTGCGGCAAGAGTCTGCCGGATCAGATTGCCCACAACGGCAGCCTGAAACGAGGCGATCAGGTTGAGCGTCGCGCGATCGCAGGAAGGCAGGAGGGCGGCGGGCTTCAGTGCGGGATCGGCTGCCAGCGCTCCACGACGCTCGGCGATTCCGGCGGCGAGTTCCGGATGCTGCTCGGTGTAGCGGAGGACGGCCGTCTTGATCCCGGAGAAGGAGAAGTCAAAGCGCGGGCTGTCATCTTCGGAGGCAGTGCGCGAGCGCATGGGGTGGAACTGGAACGGCACGGCCGCGGGGTCGCCGTGCGCCGCGAGCGCGTCGATCCACGGTCCGCCGGGGTAGCCCAGGCCCAGCAGCTTGCCGACCTTGTCGAAGGCCTCGCCGGCGGCATCGTCGAGAGTGCGGCCCACGTTTCGATAGGTCCATGCACCCGTGACGCTGTCTTCGCCTGCGAGATACAGGTGGGTGTGACCGCCGGAGACGACCAGTGCCAGCAGAGGCGCATTGTTCTCGCGTGGGAGGGTCTTCCCTGCCTCAAGCACCACGGCGTGGATGTGGCCTTCGAGGTGATTGACCGCGATCAGCGGAATGCCGAGCGCAAACGTGAGCGCCTTGGCGTAGACGATGCCAACCAGCAGGGCTCCGGCGAGCCCCGGTCCTTCGGTGACGGCGACCGCCGCGAGATCCGCAAAGCTGACGTCAGCTCGCGCCAGCGCCTCCCGCACCACCGGAACGATGTGGCGGAGGTGCTCACGGGAGGCAAGCTCCGGCACCACGCCGCCAAACTCCGCGTGCAGGGCGATCTGAGACGCAACGACATTCGACAGCAGAGAGGAGCCACCCTCGATGCCATCTCCGAATCGCGCGACGGCGGCGGCGGTCTCATCGCAGGAACTTTCAATGGCGAGGATCAGGCCGGAACGCGGGACAGTCACTCTTCCATATTAGGGCGAGGCCGCAGCAGGAGAGAAAGTTCGTGCCGGGCGGGAGAAATCTTCGTAGCCATTCCGTGGGATGGGCTGCGCAGGATGCGCCGGGTAGAGTGACGTTCATGGAGCAGCTTCACTGGGATCGCGCGGACAGGCAGGTGGTTGGAGACCGAGTGGCGCGGCTCTGGTCTCCTGTCCACAGTTCCGTCCGCGCGGTCCGTCCTTTGCGCATGCCGGCTCCCGGCGCGCTACGGCCGGCGCTGACACTGCTGAGGGGAGGCCGGGGTGCGATCCAAGACACGACGGAGGGCGCGAGAGCGATTTCCACCGCTCTCAGAGCGTCCACGCCGAACTTGAGTGGCCCTCGCGTGGTGGAGGCTCGTCCGACTGGACCGCGTCCTGTGGAGAGCGCGCGCAAGCCGGTCTCGCCGCCTGTTGGGATCACGAGCAGTCCCACGCGAGCACCGGTGGTGAGCGGCAGATCGCAACATCGGCATGAGTTGCTGATGGCGGGACTTGCGGCGCTCGGCCCGTTCGTCTGGCTCGGGCATCAGACCTGCGTCTGGATGCGTCTCTTTCAGTAGCGGCGCGTCTGGCAAGACAGCCTGCTCCGGTAGGCTGACATCATGGGCTGGCTTCTCCAACAAACTTCAGCGTCCAGGGCTGCGCGCGCAGTCGCTTCCCTGCTTCGTGAGGGCGGCTTCGAGGCTTACTTCGCCGGCGGATGCGTACGTGATCTCCTGCTCGGGTGCGAGGCGCAAGACTTCGACATTGCCACCAGCGCGCGTCCTGATGAGGTTGTGGCAATCTTCCAGCGGGCCGGGATGCGGACGGCCGAGGTCGGGGCGCACTTCGGCGTGATTCTGGTACAGGTTCCCGCGGACGCAGGCGTGGTTGCGATTGAGGTTGCGACCTTTCGCCACGACGGCGTGTACCTGGACGGACGGCGACCGGATTCCGTGCGCTTCTCGACCAATCCGCGGGAGGATGTGGCGCGGCGAGACTTCACGATCAACGGCATGCTGCTCGATCCGGCGCTGATCCGGGATGCAGGGAAAGCGACCGCCGAAGTACCGGAAGAAGCGCTGCTGGATTGCGTCGGCGGACGCGAGGATCTCGCGGCCGGCCTCGTGCGGACCATCGGCGAGGCCGATCGGCGGTTTGAAGAAGACAAGCTGCGCATGCTGCGTGGCGTGCGGTTCGCTGCCCGTCTGGGCTTTGCGATCGAAGACGGAACGCTCCGCGCGATGCAGCGGCACGCGCCCCAGGTCGCGCAGGTCTCGGCCGAGCGGGTGCGCGATGAACTTTCACGCATATTGACCGAAGGGCGGGCCCGCCTCGCCTTCGAGCTCCTGGACCAGACCGGCCTGCTCGCGTGCGTGCTGCCTGAAGTTGCCCGGATGAAAGGCGTGGCACAGCCGCCGGAATATCACCCGGAGGGCGACGTGTGGGTGCACACGCTGATGCTGCTGGAGCAGCTTCCGCCAGGCGCGTCCTGCGCGCTCGCATGGGGTTTTCTGCTGCACGATGTCGGCAAGCCCGCGACCCTTCAGCCGCCCGATCCCGGAAAAGCGCGCGACCGCATTCGCTTTAACGGGCACGTCGATGTGGGCGTGCGGGTGGCGGAGGTGCTGCTGAACCGTTTGCGTTTCTCCAACGACGAAAAGGCGCAGATTGTGTCGCTGATCAAGCACCACATGCAGTTCGGCGATGTGAAGGCGATGAAGGAGTCGACGCTGAAGCGCTTTATCCGCATGCCGCAGTTCGAGGAACATCTTGCGCTGCATCGCGCGGATTGCCTCAGCTCGCACGGCATGCTGGGCATGTACGACTACGCGAAGAACGCGTACGAGCACGATGAACCTGAGGCCGCGCGACCGGAAGGGCTGGTCACCGGACGCGAGCTGATCGCCGCCGGGTACAGGCCGTCACCCGAGTTCAAGCGCATGCTCCGGATGGCTGAGGACGCTCAACTGGAAGGGCGGATCGCTACCCGCGAAGAAGGCTTGAGGCTGTTGGAGGCGGAGTTTGGTCCGCCTCCGGGTAACGAGTGAGTACAGCCGCACGCGCACCCTGACGTCGGGCGGCAGTTCGTGCGGTGCTGAAGGCTGCGCCGTATTCCGTCTAGGGGTGGTCGTTGAGGAACTGCTGAATCTGGCTGTATTCGTCCGCGCTCAGGCGGAAGCTGGCCGCAGCAAGCGTGCCCTCGACCTGTTTCGCGCTGCGCCCGCCGACGATCGCCGCCGTGATGGCAGGATGATGCAGCGTCCATGCGATCGCGACGACACCGGCTTCAAGCCGTGCCGCTCGCCGATCTGGCCCAGCAGCGCAGCCAGTTCCAGATTGCGCGAGAGCTTCGGCTCCTTAAAGTTGCTGGCATTGCGGCGGAAGTCGTCCTCCGGAAAGGCCGCGACGCGCTCTCTGGTCATGGCGCCCGTCAGGAGGCCGGACTGCATGGGCGAGTAGTTGATGACGCCGATGCCGTGTTCCTGGCAGAACGGCAGAATCTCGGGCTCGACCGAACGATTGACCATGGAATAAGGCGGCTGCAGCGACGTGATCGGCGCGATCGTCAGCGCTCGCTTCATCTGCTCGACCGAAAAATTAGAGGCCCCGATGTACCGGACTTTGCCCTCGCGCTTGAGCTCGGCCATGACGGTCCAGCCCTCTTCCACCTCGTTGTCCGGATTGGGCCAGTGAATCTGGTAGAGGTCGATGACGTCGACCTTGAGCCGTCGCAGCGAATCCTCCACCTCGCGGCGAATCTGCTGGAGCGAGTTGGTGATGTTGCGCTGGTCATCCCAGACCATGCCGCACTTGGTGAACAGGTAGGGCTTGTGCGCCGTGCCGGCGAGAGCGCGCGCGACCACCTCTTCCGAGTGGCCCAGTCCATAGACCGCGGCCGTGTCGATCCAGTTCACCCCGCCTTCGAGCGCACGATGGATGGCGGCGACGGAGTCGTCGTCTTCCTGGCTGCCCCAGCCGTACTGCCAGTTCCCGCCGCCGATCGCCCAGGCGCCGAAGCCGATCGAAGTGAGGTGCATGTCGGAATCGCCAAGCTGCTTGAGCGGGCCAAGCTGGGTGTCTACGGGGGTCTGCTGTGCGGTCGTGGTCATGGCGCGTTGGATGCGGCATGCCCGGGCCGCGGTCCCTCGCGCGAAGCGGCCGGCCAACGGGTCGCGTCTAACCGGAGCATGGACGATGTTCTGGTGGTTGGGGCTGGCATGGCTGGACTGGCCGCCGCGCGTACGCTGGCTGAAGCCGGGTTGCGGGTAACGATCCTCGAGGCCAGCCAGCGGGTCGGCGGACGCATTCTCACCGTACGCGAGGCCGGGGCGGTCGTCGAGCTGGGTGCGGAGTTTGTGCACGGCCGGCCGCCGGAGCTGTGGCAGTTGATCGAGGAAGCCGGGCTGGCAACCTATGAGCGGACCGGCGCGTTCTTCCGGTACGAGGACGGGC
>CAXTVJ010000010.1:49371-58166 GCA_964247715.1 uncultured Acidobacteriaceae bacterium
GACCAGGGCGAAGACGAAGTTCTCGAGGGCCTGAAGAGCTACGCAGGGCCCGATTGCTCATTCTCGGAGTATCTGGACGATCGTGGACTCGACGCAGAGGCGCGCGACGAGGAGCTTGGCTATGTAGAAGGATTCAATGCGGCCGATGCCCGCGAGGTTTCAGTGCGGGCGCTCGGGGTGCAGCAGATCGCCGAGGACGCCATTGACGGAGAACGCGTGTGGCGGCTCCGCGACGGATACGATGCTCTGCCCCACTTCCTGCGTGAGCGCGTCGAGGCGGCTGGAGGGCAGATCGTCTTGGGCGCGCAGGTCGCGGCGGTGGAGTGGATCGCCGACGGTGTGCGACTGCGGCTCGCGGACGCTCGGCTGTTTGAGGCTGTGCAATGCGTGGTCACGGTGCCCCTGGGAGTACTGCATGCCGGCGGGATTGAACTCCCGCCCGAGGCGAGCCACCTTCTCGAGGCGGCCCGCCGCATGCGCATGGGCGACGTCTGCCGGTTCACGCTGATCTTTCGCAGACCGCTCTGGCCGGAGGCGATGAGCTTTCTGCTGGCGCGCGCTCTGATGCCGGGTGTCTGGTGGACGGCGCGTCCGGCGGACCCCCATACGCTGACAGGCTGGTCCGGCGGTCCGCGCAGTCAAGATCTGTTGAAGCTGACCGATGAAGAACTGCGGGAGCTTGCTGTCCGCGCCGCCGCCCGGGCGTTGAATATCTCTGAAGCAGAGGTCCGGGACGAACTGGTCGCGTTCCGGACGCACAACTGGCGCTCCGATCCGCGGTCGCAGGGAGCTTATTCGTGGGTACCGGCAGGGGCACTGGATGCATCCCGGGCCATGTGTGAGCCGGTGAACGGTACGCTGTTCGTTGCCGGGGAGCATACTGATGTCACGGGTCACTGGGGTACTGTCCATGCGGCGCTGGGCAGCGGGCTTCGCGCCGCGCGGCAATTGCTGGAGGTGCGAACCGCAGCGAGGTGAAGCAGGCGCAGGCGCTCGTGCGATGACCGCACTGAATGATGTGTCTCAACAGGTGTTGAGAACCCTAACTATTCTGGTCTGCATCAGAGGACACCATGGAAATTGTTAAAGCGCTGCTGAATACTCCGCTCGACCGTACGCCAGACACCACCATTCAGGTGAACGGGCGCACGGTGCCGGCGCACACGGGAGAGTGGCTCGTGGAAGCACTGATGCGCGACTCCACCTCCCGCGGCGACAAGGAGATTCCGCACGTCTGCTACCTCGCGCAGATGGGTCCGATCCAGTCCTGCGATACCTGCATGGTGAAGGTGAGCGCCGCCGGTCAATCGGCGGAACTCGTTCGTTCGTGCGCGACCCCGGTGTCCGCCAACATGCAGGTCACCAGCGAGGGCTATGACGTCGACGTCGCGCAGCGCGAGGCCTTCGACCGCATTCTCCAGAACCATATGCTGTACTGCACGGTGTGCGACAACAACAACCAGAACTGCACCGTGCACAATGTCACCAAGGACTTGGACGTCAAGCATCAGGCGCGTCCATACCGCGAGAAGCCGTACGAGAAGGATATGTCGAACCCCTTCTATCGCTACGATCCGCAGCAGTGCATCCTCTGCGGACGCTGCGTGGAGGCGTGCCAGAACGTGCAGGTGAATGAGACGCTGACCATCGACTGGGGTTCGCCGCATCCGCGCGTGCTGTGGGACGGCGGCAACGTTATCGACGGATCTTCCTGCGTAAGCTGCGGCCACTGCATCACGGTGTGCCCGTGCAATGCGCTCATGGAAAAGTCGATGCTGGGCCATGCGGGTTATCTGACCAATCTGCCCGCCAAGGTGCTCGATGACATGATCGACGTGGTCAAGGGCATCGAGCCGCCGATCGGTTACGGACCGATTCTCGCGCTGTCCGAGACGGAAGCGGAGATGCGCAATCAGCGGGTGAAGCGGACCAAGACGGTCTGCACCTACTGCGGCGTGGGCTGTTCGTTCGAGGTGTGGACGCGCGACCGTCATATTCTGAAGATCGAGCCCGGGCCGGGTCCGGCCAACGGCATCTCCACCTGCGTGAAGGGCAAGTTCGCGTGGGACTTCATCAACTCCGACGATCGGCTGACCACGCCGCTCAAGCGCCAGGGAGATACCTTCGTGCCGATCACGTGGCTCGAGGCGCTGGACTTGATCTACGAGAAGTGGACGAAGATCAAGAACGAGCATGGCCCGGATGCGCTGTCTTTTATCGCCAGTTCCAAGTGCACCAACGAAGAGAGCTTCCTGATGCAGAAGTTGGCGCGTCAGGTGATCGGGACCAACAACATCGACAACTGCTCACGCTATTGTCAGACGCCGGCCTCGATGGGCCTGCAGCGAACGGTTGGAATAGGAGGCGACTCGGGCTCGATCGCCGACATTGAGATGGCGGATCTGGTGGTAATCGTAGGCTCGAACACGTCGGAGTCACATCCGGTGCTGGCGACACGGGTTAAACGGTCGCATAAACATCGCGGGCAACGCTTGATCGTCGCCGACCTTCGCCGACACGAGATGGCGGAGCGGGCCGATCTCTGGCTCTCGCCGAAGCCCTCGACCGACGAAGTCTGGATTATGGGCGTATCCAAGTACATCTACGACCACAATCTGCATGCAAAGGATTTTATCGGGCAGTGGACGAATCATTTCGACGAATTCGTGAAGTCACTCGAGCCGTTCACGCTCGAGTACACGGAGAGGATTACCGGCATCCCTCAAGCCACGCTCATCACCGTTGCCAACGAGATTGCCGCAGCGAAGACCGTTTGTATTCTGTGGGCGATGGGCGTGACCCAGCACTGCGGCGGCTCGGATACGTCAACCGCCATCTCGAACCTGCTGCTGCTGACCGGCAACTACATGCGGCCGGGTACGGGAGCTTATCCGCTGCGCGGACACAACAACGTGCAGGGTGCGAGCGACTTCGGCTCCATGCCGAACATCTTCTCGGGGTATCAGAAAGTCGACGACCCGGAGATCCGCGGCAAGTTCGAGGCCGACTGGAAATGCACGCTGCCGACCACCAGCGGACTCGACAACCGGCAGATGATCGAGGCCATTCACAAAGGGAAGCTGAAAGCGATGTACATCAAGGGCGAGGACACGATCACGTCGGACTCGAACGCGACCGACGTAGGAGAAGCTCTGCGCATGCTGGAGTTCTTCATCGTGCAGGACATCAACTTCTCGGCGACCTGCCAGTATGCCGACCTCATCCTGCCCGCCAGCCCCTCGCTTGAGAAAGACGGGACCTTCGTCAATACCGAACGGCGCATTCAGCGGCTCTACAAGGCATTGGAACCGCTCGGCGACTCGAAGCCCGACTGGGAGATCCTGCAACTGATCGCGCAACGCTTCGGAGCGGACTGGGACTACAAGCACCCCTCTGAAGTGATGGAGGAAGTGGCGCGCCTGACTCCCTCGATGGCGGGCGTCACCTACGAGCGGCTGGAGGGCTACAAGAGCCTGCAGTGGCCTGTGGCGAAAGACGGCACGGATACGCCGCTCTGCTACACGGAAGGCTTTGCATTCCCTGACAAGAAGGCGCGCTTCATGGCGCTTGAGTACGTCGCACCGTCCGAAGAACAGAGCGATCACTTCGATCTGCACCTCAATAACGGACGTCTGCTGGAGCACTTCGAGCAGGGTTCCATGACCTATCGGTCCCCGGGCATTAAAGCGATCACGCCCGACACCTTCGTCGAGGTCTCGCCCGAGCTTGCGGCCGAACGCGGTCTGACCGACGGGCGTTTCGTGCAGCTTGCCAGTCCCTACGGGCGGGTAAAGGTGCGCGTGCTGGTTTCGGATCGCGTGAAGGGCAAGGAGCTCTACATGCCCATGAACTCGACCGAGGAACCCGTCAACAAGCTGACTAGTTCGCACACGGATCGCGCCACGCACACACCGGCCTTCAAGGAGACTTCGGTTCATATGACGATTCTTCCCGAGCAGGGTGAATCGCCGCTGCCGCGCCGCAACTTCCGCTTCGGCAACCGGACGCCGCAGCCAGGACTGGAGATCGAACGCAAATGGGCACAGCCGGGCTATCACGTGCCCGGAACCCGCGACGGGGACAAGCTGGTCCAGATCAAATCAACCACGGTGTAAACAGCTTCCATCTCTTGGCCACTTGGCTTCCGAGTGGCGCGATCCGCGACGGCTTGCATCAGCGGAGGATCCTCGGAGCGGGAGAATGCTGGAAGCGAACAGTCAGGAGCTGTCTACGATGGCGAATCCGATCCAATTCAAGGCGCGTGTCGATCCAAAGAAAGAACTGGCGAAGCAACTCGATGCGGCGCCTTACCAGGACGCCGAAGCGATGCTGATTGTCTATGACATCTTGCGAACGGCTCATGAAAACGGCACCCTCGGGTTGATCCAGGGATTGGTCGGCGGTCGCGACATGATCGCCGGCGAGCTTGCGAAATATGCCAGAATGCCCGGCGGCATCAATGCCATCCGCAATGTGCTGGCGCTCTCGAAGATCCTGATGGCATTCGATCCTGAGACACTGGACGCGGTAACCAAAGAGGTGACGTCCGCCACAGGTCAGCATCGCACCGAGGACAAGCCACCTTCGCTATGGGCTATCACGCGTCGGGTTTTCAGCGCCGACTCGCTGCGCGCGCTCTCCTTTCTGACGCTGATGCTGCAGGCGCTGGGGCGCAGCCTGGCGCCGACCGCGGGGTCGAAGCACGAATAGTCCCATCACAGCCGTTAAGGATGCGAACGGCCGGATGCGAGAAGTTACCATCACGGGTATTACGCTTCAGGAACAGGCGACCGCTTCCGAGGGCAGTCGCGAAGGTCATTGCTTCGGGCAGCTTGCATCGGGCAGCTTCAGCCGGAATTGACCCTGATCGCGATGGTTTGTCCGGCGAACTCATACGTGAGGCCGATCCTGTTGAGGAAGACGCGGGCGTTGCGCGCACCGGCTCGTGGCGGGACGTCGCTCCGATCTGTGTCTCGTCCCTGTCACCCTGCTGATCGCAATATCTGAAGAGTGAGCCAGTTCCCGAGAGGCTTCCTCCCGGCCGGCGAAGTAGTCGATGACGCTGCTGGTATCCGAGAGGACCGGTATCGTACGGATTCGATCCTGCAACTCCATCCCGTGGCCGGGTTATCCCTCCAGATGCCGAAGCCGGGGAGTGGCTGGGCTTGCATGAGCCCGAAAAGAATCCGACACTGCGCGACGGACGAATTCCGTGCGCGAGACCTGTTCGGATTCGCTCGGCAGGTTCAGCAGACGAAGATCATCGTCCGGCAGATCCACGGGGTGTGCGCATAGTCTCCCTTGTATCGCCCATTGATATCATTGCCAAATGCCGGAGAATCATTCCTTTTCTATCGGATCCGTTGCTGTTGGCCAAGGCGAGTTGTTCCTTATTGCCGGCCCCTGTGTGCTGGAAAGTGAAGCGCACGCGCGGCGGATTGCGGAGGCGGTACAGCGCATCACCTCGGATCTGAAGCTGCCTTTCATCTTCAAGGCGAGCTACGACAAGGCCAATCGGACCAGCATCCGCAGCTTTCGCGGGCCCGGGCTGGAGGAAGGCGCGCGCATCCTGCGGTCGATCGCTGCAGACACGGGTCTGCCGGTGCTGACCGATGTGCACACCCCGGAGGACTGCCCCCGACTCTCCGACGCCATGGGCGACGTGGAGCTCGTACTGCAGATTCCGGCGTTTCTCTGCCGTCAGACCGATCTGCTGATTGCCGCGGCGGAGACCAAACGAGCCATCAATATCAAAAAGGGCCAGTTCGTCGCGCCTCCGGATATGAACCATGCCGTGGCCAAGGTGCGGGAGAGTGGTAACCAGCGCGTCAGTTTATGCGAGCGGGGCGCCAGTTTTGGCTACAACAATCTAGTTGTCGACATGCGCGCGCTTCCCATCATGCGGGAGTTCGCGCCGGTCGTCTTCGATGGAACGCACTCCGTGCAGACACCGTCCGCCGCGAACGGTATCTCCGGCGGCCAACCGGAGTTTATTCCGGTCCTGGCGCGTGCGGCAGTCGCTGCCGGGGTGGATGGTTTGTTTCTCGAAGTCCACGACAACCCGGCCGAAGCGAAGAGCGACGGCGCCAATGCTCTGCGCCTGGACCGCCTGAAAGAGCTGCTGGACCAAATACTGCAAATCCATGAGGCCGTCCGCGCGACCATCCCGGGACCTGTCCGGCCAGCTGGCTCCTGATCTACGCACGCAGCGCCCGCTTTGAGACGGAGTCACCCGCCCGCCCTGCACACAGACAGGTCTGTGCATCGATGCATTCAGAAGCAAAAAAAACGGCCCCTCTGAAGTGAGGGGCCAATCTGCCTTGGTTCTCTCTGGTTAGGAGAGCCTGGCGCGGATGCGCTCGTTGCTGTCGGCGACATCTCGCAATCCTGATCATCGACTGCGTGAGCCAGAGCTTGAGTCTCACTTAAGCGGCCGGGAAGGGGGAGCGAACGAAACTCCGTGCCTTCCCGCCGGACCTCTACCTGGTCGACGGCGCGCTGACGCCGGTGCTCTGTCCGCTGGTTTGAGCCGGAGTGTTTGCCGGTGCGTTGCTGTCACCCATAGACGCCAGGCTGTTGTGCATCACCGTAACCCGAACACCGTTGGCCAGCGGCTTCTGGTCGGGATTGCCATCCGTCATTTTGGCGGCACTGTTGCCAAGACCAGTGCGGTAGATGCGGTAGACCGGTACGTGCTGGTCAACCACGAGGTAGCGAACAACCGAGTCCGCCATTGCCTGTGACGAGGCGACGCCGGCGCGGCTGAAGCCCTGCACTTCGACAATGTATCCCTTCTCGGCAGCCAGCGATCCGGCTACCTGATCCAAGTCAGCTTTCTGCTTTGTTGTCAAGGCCGTACGGCCTCTGTAAAAGGGCATTTCAGTGGAGGTCACCTGGCTGTACTGATCGAGCCCTGAGACAGTGCCCGAGAGCTGCGTCGTCTTGCCGTTAGCGGCGACCGCTGTCGAATTTGCCTGATCCGCGCGGCTTGCCGCATCCGCAGCATGTTGATCGGCCGTATTGGCGGCCGTCATCGCCTTGTTGATGCCCGTTGTCGCACGCGCATCCACGTCGCGGATGTCGTTCGCGTTCTTCGCCTGCAGCTGATCCAGCTCGTTTTCGCGATCGACAACAGGATCGATCTGCCGATGTACCCACTTCTTGCGGGCGAGCGGGTTCATGTGGCCCCAGAAGCCCTCCTGCGACTGCGGCTGCAGCGGTTTTCCGGTCGCATAGGTGCCGGAGTTACCGGGATCCATCGAACCCGTGCTCTGGGTCGCTGATGGCGGCGCCTGTCCAGCAGCCTGAGCGGGCGTGGTCTGAGCCACGGCTGAGCTGAAAACACCGGCGACGAGAAAACCAGCCGTGCCGAAAATCTGGGACTTCGTCCAATGCTTGGTCATAGAACGTCAATCTCCTCGTGTGCGGCACGCCGGAAACTCGGGCGTGCGCGCCAGAACGTCAGGCGCTCCGCTACACAGCTCGTAGCAAACGCCGTGCCAAAGCCTCTAGAGCATTCGATTGAATCACTTAGCTGCTGCTCTTAGCGAAAGCTCCACCTTCGCGACGGAAAAACGGCTGCTCGACTGGCAGAAATTACCTGCTGTGCCCAGATACCATTCAGCTACCTCAACGTCGCGTGCGTGGTGCGGATCTCAGGCAGCTGCTGGTTCCAGTTGGGCGAGATGTCCACAAAGATGAGGCGAAACTCCCGTTCGTCGTTCGGGCGCAGCGGCTCGGCACCGAGCGGCTCGGTATCGACGTAAGGCTCGTGCGTGCGAATGAGCGTCAACGGAACGCTCTCGACCTGAGGCGGCGAGGACGCGTCGAACCCCGTGAAGAGCACCTGAACCGACGCTCCGATAGCCGTCCGGCTCCCCGTGTTGCGAACATGTCCGTCGATAAAGGTTGATTTGCCGCCCGAGAGTGAGGTCGACTCGCTCATCTGAATCTGTGAGTAGACGAGGTTGGCGGCGTAGCTGTCGAGCGGGAGCAGAGCGTTCGGCGGCGTCTGAACCGGGCCAGGACGCTGGCGAAGCACAGCAAAGAGAACCACCAGCAGCACCACCCCGCCTGCGACCACCCACGGCATCATCGGACGCGCGCCGCGCTCGGGCGAAGGCGGCGAAAACATGGCAGGGGAATCGGAAACAGGCCGGGAACTCATGCAAGCAGTTTATCGTGGGGGAGATGTAGGCCACTGACGCACAAACGTCGAATTTGGATTGCGGCGGTTGCCAACCCATACGGCGCGGGTGTAGCTTTCGCCTGTAACGGGAATTTGAACCGCATTCAGGGCAGCAGGCGCAGAGAAGGTCTACGAAAGGCAATCCGGAATTCGTTCACTCTCTGAGAGTTCTTCGCGGACTGGTGTCCGAATGGCTGCGATCTTATCTGCGACCTCAATGAAGGATAGCTGGGGAAACGTATGGCGCTGGCATCAGGTTGGAATGGGGTTGGGGGATTTGAGGTGCGTGGGGATTGCAACGGATTTTCGGCAGGAGCTGCCGAAGCCTGCCCACACTCTCGAGCGATTCACTCTGCCTGCACGGAGCGACACGCCACCGCGGCTGCGGTAGCCCGAAGCAGACTTCGTCTGGTTAGCCCTGAGGAACGTGCGCCGCGTCCGCGCTTCTACGAGCGGCTTGAACGGAACTTCGTCGCGTGGCGCAGCTCCGAGCCGGCACGTCCGCGCTGGATGGGTGCGATGTGGCTGGTCAGCGTCGTCGGCTCCGCCTGTGCCCTGTACTGGATTTCAAGCTAAGCCCGCGATCACAAAGAGACGCTTCTCCAGA
>CAXTVJ010000010.1:58266-85449 GCA_964247715.1 uncultured Acidobacteriaceae bacterium
AGAGACGCTTCTCCAGACACGCTTCTCCCGAAGCGCTTCGGCTCCCCGCGAATCGGGGCTGCTGGAACCTGGTGTGCGAGTCTGGTGAACAGCCGATCACCGTACGATTACTGCGCAAGCCGGCACCAGAATCAGGGTTAACCGATCAGTTCGGCTCGAGCGGCCTTGAACCCCTGTCTGGCGTCTTCGCCATGGACAGGCACGACAAGGCACATCTCGTGGATTCGACTCCGTGCACGTTCCCCTATGCGGTCGCCGAGTGTCTCCCGATCGATGGCCGAGCGCACATCAGAGACCTGACCACCTGTCATCTCCGCCGATAGGGGCGGTCTGTTCTCACGATTGGTCGTAAGGATCGTCATCCGGCGCTCGTTATAGCGCGTGTTCAAGATGTGCGCAAAGGTATCCAGTACCCAGTCTGAAGGCTTGGACGAGCCGATTTCATCCAGTACCAGCACTTCAGCTTTGATAACCGGCTCAAGGATCTGCGATTCCGTCGATTGAACCTGCTTGTTGTAAGTATTCTGAATTTCCTTCAGCAGTTCGCCATAGGTGCAGAAGAGCCCGGAAGCACCTCGCGCAATCAGGCCCTTCAGGATGGCGACCGAGAGGTGTGTTTTGCCTACCCCGTTCGGCCCGACGAACATCAGTCCGACCTCACGATTGATCGGATAGCCGTCGATGAGCTTCCGCGCGGCCATCTTGGCATGGGAGATGGAGTCATTTCCGTAGTACTCCGCTTTGAAGTTCGTCATGGTGCAGTTGGCGAACCGGGGCGGGATGTTGGCCCTCTGCAGCCTGCGCGCCGCGCGGCGTTCGACGCGACACTGGCAATCGCGGACCGCGCGCGAGCCGTCGGGGCGTTCGATGACCTGAAGCCCGGAGCCTTCGCAGGTCGAGCAGGGTTCCGCGGTGAGCGCCTCATCCATGAGTCAAGTATTGCAGCATCGCCTGCTTTAACGGGAGCACCCGGCGGCCTGAATCCCGTTGCCGGGTGTGTGAATCAAAGATAGACTGAGGAAAGCGCGGCAGAGAAACTCTGCGCGCCTCAGACGGCGAGCCGGCGGCGCGTCAGGACCTTCGATGTGACGGTGAGTCGGCCCGTTCGCAAGCGAACCGCAAGCCGGCCAATGCCCAAAAGGATCAAGAACATGCCGAAGACCGGAATTCACCCGAAGTACGAAACGATCAACGTCAAGTGCGCGTGCGGCAGCAACTTCGAGACGCGTTCGACACACAAGGGCGACATCGTGCTCGAAATCTGCGCGCAGTGCCATCCCTTCTTCACCGGCAAGCAGAAGCTGATCGATACGGCCGGACGCGTCGATCGCTTCCGTCGCAAGGTCGCCCAGTCCGACGCCGCCAAAGCCGCTACGAAGTAAGCCGAGCAAATCTTCAGCGAGAGGCCTCCGCCTGTGCGCGGAGGCCTCGCCTTTTCACCCGAACCCAGCCAGCTCTCCATGAAAAAATATTGGGACAACCCGGTCGAGCACAGCATGCCTGCGGCAGCTCGTGTCCCCGGGGAATTCCGAATCGGGACGGTTCGGATCGCTCCGGCAACCGTGCTCGCGCCGATGGCGGGCGTCACGGACACCGTCTTCCGGCGCTTCATCAAGAATGCCAGCCGCTTCACTCCAGAGGCACGCACCACCGAAGCGTTCGAGAATGTCGAAGCCGATGCGACCAACGAGCAATCCGGCTGCGGCCTGATCATGACCGAGTTCACGTCGGCCGACGGGCTCTCGCGCATGCGGGAGTCGAAGCGAAAACGGTATCTGACCTATTACGATGACGAGCACCCGATCTCCGCGCAGCTTTTTGGTTCCAATCCCGAAACGCTTGCCGACTCCGCGCGAATCTGCCAGGATGCGGGTTTCGATATCGTCGACCTCAACCTCGGCTGTCCGGCCAAACGCGTCGTCAAATGCAATGGCGGCTCGGGATTGCTGCGCGACCTTCCGCTGATTGAGGTCATCTTCCGCAAAGTGCGGGCGGCGGTCTCAATCCCCTTCACCGTCAAGTTCCGCATGGGCTGGAATGATGCGAACATCGTGTGCGTGCAGCTTGCGAAGCTCGCTGAGGATTGCGGACTGAACGCCGTTTCTCTCCACGCACGCACGCGTGAGGATGGCTATTCGGGCCAGGCGCGCTGGGAGTGGATCGGCGCGGTCAAGAATGCGGTCGGCATCCCGGTGATCGGCAACGGGGATATCCTGACTCCGGAGGGAGCCGCCGCGATGGTCGCGGAGACCGGATGCGACGCGGTGATGATCGGACGCGCGGCCCCGTCGAATCCCTGGATCTTCCGCCAGATTGCGCAGTACACCGAGACAGGGCGCTACGACGTGGCCAACGATGAGGATCGGCACCGCATGATCCGTGCCTACTTCAGCATGCTGGTCGAAGAACTCGAGGAGCACCCGCCGGTCTACGGCATCCCGGGTGCCGACCTTACCGACGAGCAGCTGCGGCTGAAGCGCAATCGCGAGTCCGCGCGGCGCGAGATGCTGGGCAAGATGAAGCAGTTCGCCAGCTGGTTCACGCATGGTATTCCGGGGGGTGCGTCCCTGCGGCGGCGCATCTTCGAGGCGAAGGACGGCGACACGGTCCTCGCGGCGGTGGAGGAGTTCTTCGCTTCCGCACACGGGCGTCTCGTGGAGGCAGAGCCGATGCTGATCTCCAGCTACCCGTTTCGGGACTGAACGGTCCCGGTCCACAGCCGGAGAGCTGGCATCACTTTCTCCGCGGGGTGACTGAAGTTCCTGCTAAACTTCGGCTATCAGCACTTGATCCTCTTGGTTGCAAGCCGTTTCAGACTTGCTTCCTGTCCGAGCCCAGCCTCTCTCGCCGAGAGGACCGAGCCAGCCTGCGTCGCGGCGACCTTCCATGGATGCACGTATGTTCCGCAGGGTCCGCACGCACCCGTCCTGCAACAGCGAAGCCCGAAGAGGTGTCTCTCTTGACCATGCCAATGGCTCCAAGGTCCGTTATGCCGGACTGCCCCCAGTGCCGCGGCGTTCGATCGACTCGTCCTTCCCGGAGGCGGCGTGTGGATCTGCTCTTCCGGGTCTTCGGGCTTCACGCCTTCCGCTGCGATGGGTGTCAGCACCGTTTCTACCGCTTCGGAAAGCTCGCCTGACGTCCGCTACATAATGCGGAATCGCTCGCGCATCAGCCGCTGAAAGCGTGGCCGCCAGATGATCTCGTATGCGAGCTCCTTATCGGGAAACATGGCGAGCGCCGCTTTGCGACTGTCCGCAATCATCTGAGAGGCCTCATCGATCGTCAGGCTGGCGTCCTGCGCGATGACCTGCATGACCATGTTCATCATCATCTGCAGGCGGCGGATCAGGCGCCCTTCCTCGGCTTGATCATGGGTTTTGGGATTGTGTTCGCCGGCGTCCGGCAGTGAATCGTGCATGCGTCCCCCCCTGGAGCGGATTGCAACGACTATACGACGCTCCGGACGTGCAAAACGAGGGCAAAACTTACACGAGCCCGGCATCCGGATCGCAGCAGCCTGGATCGCGCCCGATTCCCGTGAGCCGGTGCAGCAGGGTGTCCCAGCGATCCCCATATTCGTCCCACCCGCCGACGAGGCGCACGCGCGCCAGCGCCGCGGCGCTCAGGCTGCGCTGCAAAAAGGGATCATCGGCGACCCGCTGCAGACGATCGGTCAGCGCATCCACGTCGCGATCCGGCACGATGAAGCCCTCGACTCCGTCGGTAAACAGATCTTCCGCCCCGGTGGCCCGGGTCGCGATTACCGGACACTCGCAGGCCATGGCCTGCGCCTGCACCAAAGCCAGCCCCTCCTCGACGGAGGGCAGGACCAGCACATGACTGCGGCTCATCCGGTTCATCAGCTCCGTCTGCGGAAGCGAGCCGGTAAAGGTCACGTCCTCGGTGGGCAGCGTGCGCAGCAGCGGACGCAGAGGATCCTGCACACTGCCGACGATCGTGAGCCGCTTCCGCGGATGGCGCAGCCGCGCGAACGCCTCCAGCAGGTAAGGAATACCCTTGCGCAACGCCACCTGACCCGCGAACAGAACCTCAAACGAGTCGAAGGGCGGGGCGGTCGTCCGCTGAAAACGATCGAGCCGCACGCCGTACGGGATCACGTGGACCTTATCTTCCGAAACGCCCATCGCGACAAACGATCTCCGGGTGACGCTGGACGGCACGGTGATCGCATCGGCGACCTCATAGATCCGCTCTTCGCGCCGGACGATGTGCGGGGGGATGGCAGGAACCGCGAGATTCCAGCGCCGGTACTCCTCCGCGAGCACGTTCTGCTGATAGCGCTGATGCGTCGACCCTCGATCGCAGACGAACACGCCTCCGCGCTGCTGCACCCTCTGCCCGGTGAGCAGACCCGCGCCCGAGATGCCGACGAACGCATCGCACGCGGGGATATCCCGCCGCGTGTATTCGTCGAAGAGCAGAGTATTCATGCGGTTCACCCACGGGGAGAGTTGTGGCGGGTAGAAGCGCATGCGGCCCAGCACGAGTTCGGGCGTATGCAGGTACGGGAACATGGCCACGTACTCGCGCGGCAGTCCCTCGCGCTTGAGCCGGGCCCACGGAAAGGTGCTGTAGATGCGGCGCAGGTGGCCTCGCCGACGCATCTGGTGGGCAAGCTCGAAATGATGAAAGGTACCGAAGACGGCCTGAACGATCTGCATGGCCTGGCTACGCCCACCTGCATAGTGCGATGATCTGGTCGGCCCACTCTTCCTCCGACGGCAGCTGAGGAAGCGGCACCGCACGGAGATCCCGGCCCATCACGCCGTGAATCGCCTCGGCCAGTGCGGGCGCAAGCCGGCTTTCTCCGCCGTGGAGCACAGTGGCCCACGGCGTATCCAGCAGGATGTCGCTTACCCCGGAGTCGCGATGCAGCAGCACCGGAATGCCGCGCTGCAGCGCCTCGATCGCCGGAATGCCGTAGCCCTGTACGGCAGGCATGAGGAAGAGGTGTGCGTTCGCGTACATCGTCTCAAGCTGCTGGTCCGGCACAAAGCCATGGAAGTGAACGCGCGCTGCGAGGCCGAGCGTTTCAGACAGCCGCTGCAGTTCTTCGATCAGCGCTCCCTTGCCCGCGAGGTCGAGCCGCCAGTCAACCAGATGCGACAGCGGCGCGGCGAGCGGGCCTGCGGCGTCTCGCTCGAGCTCAGCAAGCGCGCGCAATATCCAGTCGATGCGCTTATTCGCTTCGATCCGGCAGATGGAAAGCAGATTCAGCGCACCTCCTACAGCGACAGGCGGTTTGGGCTGGGGAGCCGCAGGCATACCCGACAGACCTCCCATGCGGGCGATCATTGCCTCCATATTGAACTCGCGGCGACAGTCGTCGCGGAGAAACTCACTGTTGACCAGCGTCACGCCCCCCGACCGCAACCCGAAGCCGACAATCCGATTGGTGACGGCGGTTCGCAACCGTGCCGGAAGGCGCCGGCGCGCGCTGTCGCCGAACAGGGCGGGCGTGTCGTGCATCAGGGTGTGGAAGCCGCGCACCCCGGCGATGGTCGCATGCAGAGCAGGCTGGTATCCCGAGACCAGCGGGTGCGGCGCGGATGCCGGACGCGACGCCAGATAAGCCCGCAAGGCGGCTACCTTGCGGCGTCCACCGATCCCGGGACGCAGTTCCACGACCTGCAGCGGATGCGTAGCGTAGCTGGCCAGGTCGCAGCGGTTCTTGTAGACGAGCAGATAGTTCGGCAGCCCGCGGTCGTGTAGTCGCCGCGACAGCGCGAGCAGCGAACGTTCCGCGCCGCCAAACTGATCCGCTTCGCAGAGAAACAACGGACGCGCATCCGCTTCGGGGGTCAATGCCGCTCCTGTCTGATAGTGCGTATGGGATGGCCTCAGTATAGAGGAGCAGACGCGCTGGCCGTCGTCAGTGCTCCGTCCGGGTTGAGTAGAAAGGTTATCGAGCCCAGCATGTCCGTGCGGAAAAGAGCCGTGCGGTCCTCGGCAAATCGCTCGATCACCTCTCCGCGCGGATGTCCGAACGAATTCCCGCGACCCACGCTGATGACGGCGTACCGCGGTCGCGCGACCGCCAGAAACTCCGGATTGGACGACGTCTTCGAGCCATGATGCCCTACCTTGAGCAGGGTCACCGGCGTCACCCGTCCTTCGGCCAGCATGGCGTCCTCGCTGGAACGCTCGGCATCGCCCTCCAGCAGCATGGACGCGCGCCCATACGTAAGGTTCAGCACCAGTGAGTCGTCATTGCGCGGTGCCGCCGGATTGCGATATGCAGCGGCCGGCGCAAGCACGTCGATCCGCACCGGACCCCAGTTCTCCCCGTCGCCCGCATGCAGGTGGTGCACCGGAATCCCGAGGCTTGCTGCCTGGGCGAGCAGGGCCGCATACAGCTTCGAGGCTGGATCGATCCCGACCCAAAGCTCACGTGGCCGCAGGTCTTCGAGCAGCGCCGGCATGCCACCCATGTGATCGGTATGGGCGTGCGAGAGCACCAGCACGTCCAGACGGCGCAGACGACGCGTCCACAGGTACGGCGCGACGACCTCTTCGCCGATGTCGAACGAGGACGATGCCTCGGCCACGCCGTGCGAGCCCACCGGACCGCCGGCGTCGATCAGCATCGTGCGTCCATCGGGGTTGACCACCAGCAGCGAATCGCCCTGGCCTACGTCGATGGCGGTGAGCTCGAGCTCACCCGGCACCGTCAGCGGCGGCTCCGGCCAGAGGATCGCGGCAGCGATCACCGGCAGCGCCAGCGCGGCCAGCCCTGCGCCCATCCGGCTGCGGCGTACCAGCCATGTACATCCCAGCCACGCGCCTGCCGCACCCAGGGCGATGGCGAGGACCGGAGCCGGCACCCGAACATCCGCCGCGCGCAAACCGCTCAGCCGCTGAATAAACCAGCCGATTCCATGCAGCAGCAGCGCCGTGAGCGAAGCCGGCACCAGCGCCAGCTTCGCGCTCAGGAGCGAGCTGACGAAGGTGAGGATCGCAACCGGGACGAGCACGCCGATCAACGGCAGCACCATCAGATTCGCCGGAACCGAGAATAGCGGAAGACGATGAAAGTAGACTGCCATGGGCAGCACCATCACCAGCTCCGCGACCAGGCTGATGAGGACCAGCTCCGAGGCGCGCAGCAGCAGACGCAGGCTCCACGCGGGCAGACGCCGCGACCAGCGCCCGCACACTCCGGCCAGCGCCCCGCCCCAAAGCTCCAGCATAAGGATAAGCTGCGCGTCCGGCGACCGGAAGACACGCCGCGGCCGGACAAAGACCAGCCTGGCGACCGATGCCAGGCGAATGGGGGTGTGCTGCGTCATCGGAGCCGCAATGCCGGCAATCGCGAGAATCACGAGCACGGTCATTTGAAAGCTGGCGTCGAAGAGGCTCGACGGCGCGAGCACCAGCATGGCAAGAATGGCCGCTCCCAGCGCGTTCAGCGGATCGCGATCGCGCGTGAACAGCCTTGCGATCAGGAACACGGCGGTCATCGCCAGCGCCCGCTGCGCCGGCTGTCCGAAGCCGGTCAGCGCGGCATAAGCTGTGGTCCCCGCGAGCGTGGTCAGGGTCTGGAGCCACGGCGGCGCGCGCAGCCGCCCGGTAAGCCAGAACACCGCCGCCGCGACCAGCGCGATATGCAGTCCCGAGACCACGAAGAGGTGAAAGGTACCGGTGCGCTCAAAACCGGTGCGCAGCGCATGATTGAGCCCGGACCGGTCGCCGAAGAGCATGGCATTCAGCATGCGCGCCTCCTGCGTGCCCAGCCGCAGCACGCGCGGGAGCCGCTGATTGTCGGACGACGCGGCATAGGCGAGCAGCCTTCCAGAGGCCCAGCTCTGCGCTTCATAAAGGCGACAGCGCAAACCCGGCGGAGACGGACCAAGCGGCGCAATGCGGGAGCCGACCACGCTCGCATGCGCGGCGATGCCCTGCCCCTGCAGGTAATCGGCGTATTGGAAGGCGCCGGCGGTACGGAAGCGCTCCACCGGCTTGAGGCGCAGCGGCACGTCGAGCCGGTCTCCGCAGCGGGGCTGCCAGTGCGCTTTCGCCCCGTAGACCGACACCCGCACGCCTCCGGCAACCGGGACCATCCTGCTGACGTCGGGGGTGACCTCTTCGATTTTGTCGATCGCGAGGTCCAGGGTCAGGGGTCTTCCTTTCTGCTCGGAGGTATCTTCCACTGCTTCCCACGGAGCGATCGGATCGGCATCCGTGGACTCGGGCGAGGCGGACGAATCGGACCCCGGCTGCACGCGCACCACGCGCGCCTGCACGGCTCGGCTGAGGCCGTCCGCATAGGGGAGCAGCTCTGCTGTCTGAGGAGGAGGAGGCTGCCACGACATGGCCGCGGCCCCGAGTACGATCCACGTAGCCGCCACCGGAACCCAGGAGAATCGCGGAGTGGACCGCATCGCAAGCAGCGCAAGCGCCATGCAGCCTGCAAGCGAGGCCGTCAACTGGACCGGCTCTTCGAGTTGTACCCGCGCGGCAAGGATGCCCAGCGCGAACCACAGCGTGGCGGCAGCCAGCGGGGTTCGGCGAAAGCAGAGACGCTCCATATCCAGCTCGGCAGAGACGCGTTCGTGCATATCGAATTGTCGCAACGATACCACGCACACCGTGCTGCCGACTGAGTTTCAACGTCTTCGCAGATGCACGATCGTCTCGACGTGGAAGGTCTGCGGAAAAAGGTCGACTAACGTGATCCGCTCCGTGGCGTACGTCTCCGCCAGCACGGCGAGATCGCGCGCCAGCGTCGACGGATCGCAGGAGACGTACACCACCTGCGGCGCTCCGATGCGGTTCAGGATCGCGGAGCCCTCGATACCCAGCCCGGCGCGAGGCGGATCCAGCACGATCGTGGACGGGCGTTCGCGGTCGTGCTGCCGCGTCTGCAGAAACTGCAGCGTCGCCGCGTGCACCGGCTCGATGCGTCCCCTGCTCGCGCGCGCCGCGGCTGCGAGGCTCGCCACCGCCGGCTCCGCGCCCTCCACCGCGATCACGCGGGAGAAACGCTCTGCCAGTGCGCGCGTGAACAGCCCGACGCCCGCATAGAGATCCCACGCCAGCTCCCCCTGCGCACCCTCCGTCACCAGCGCAACCAGACGATCCACCAGGAATCGATTGACCTGAAAGAAGGCGCCGCGGCCAACCCAATACTCGCGCCCGGCTGCAGGATAGAGCAGACCCTCGGCACCCCATGCCGCTCCCGCCCACGCACGCCGTGCGCGCCGGTTCAGCTCCGGGTCGAGGCTTGCGCCGGCTCCGGCAAGCTCGGGGATCGCGAGCCGTATCCGCTCACACAGGCCCGCGAAGCTGGACGCCTCCTGCTGCGCGCCCACAGCACTGCGCAGGAAAAACGCAAGCTGCAGCCGCGTTTCACCGGGCGTGGTGAAGAGCTCCAGCTCCGACGTGATCGCGAGCCAGCGGCCAACCAGCGCGTCCGCCTTTGCGAGCGGCAGGATTGCCTCGGCCGCGCGCCACAGCAGAGGCGCGGCGATGGGACACATGCGGATGGGCAGAAACGCGTTGGTCGCGCGCAGACTGTACCCGGCCTCGTACCCGCCATCGTGCGCGGGCTCGATCCGCAGCCGAATCCGGTTGCGATACCAGTAAGGCGCGGCCTGTTCGAGACCGATCGCCGGCAGATCGCGCAGACCGGCCCCGGTCAGAATGTCGGCGAGCACCTCGCGCTTGAGAGCGAGCTGTGCCGGGTAGGCGGCGTGCTGGTAATGGCATCCTCCGCAGCGTCCGAAGTGCGCACATGCGGGTTCCACGCGATCGCCCGAGGGCTCGAGCACATGCAGCGTGGCAGCATCCACCCGTTCGTCAGGCAGCAAGAACGGAAGTTCGGTTCCGGACTCGCTGGTGGCGAACAGGCCGCCGTAGCGCGGCGGGCCGATGGTCAGCCGATCGAGGTTCAGAATCTCGTGAGACACCGGCGCATCCCTCAGGCGAAGAGGATCATCTCCGGCATCTCCAGCGCGACGGTCTGGACGGGGCCGGAGAGCTGGCCGCTGGCGGCATCGCGCTTGAAGATGGTCACGCCGGCCGATTCCTGGTTACCGCACAGCAGCCAGCCGCCATCCGGCGAGAGCGCGAACTGACGCGGAATGCGCCCGCCGCAGGAGAGCCGCTGCACGAAAGCCGGCGCGCCTGTCAACGGATCGACGCGGAACACGACCAGTGAATTCTCGCCGCGGTTACTGGCATAGAGAAAACTTCCGTCGGGCGAGAAAGCGATCTCAGCGGCGGTGTTGGTACCGTGATATCCGGCGTCAAGGGTCGGGACTGAGTTGCCGGCGTAGGTCAGCAGAGCCTCAGGCTCGGTGCCGCCACTCGCATGTGTCGCGTTCCACAGGTATTGGTCGATGCGGCTGGCGAGCTCGTCGATCACATAGGCCCAGCGCCCGTTCTGATGAAACACGAGGTGGCGCGGCCCGGAGCCGGGAGTGTGGGTACGGTTGAGTTGCGGCGCGCCCAGCTGCGCTGTGCCCGGCTGGACGTACATCGTGACGATGTCGTCGTTGCCGAGATCGCAGACGATCAGGAAGCGGTTATCGGGCGAAAGCGTGGCACAGTGCGGGTGCGGAGCATCCTGGCGGACGGTATTGGGCCCGCGATGACCGAACTTCGGTTCCCGGAAGTCGAGCTGCTCGACGGGGTTCGACAGCGTGCCATCGGGCTGCACGCGGTAGCTCGTCACCGAGCTGCCCATGTAATTGGCGGTGAAGGCGGCAGTGCCGGTTGCGTCCAGCGAGATGTAGCACGGGCCCACACCGCAGGGGGCTTTCCCCAGTGGCTTGAGAGCGAAGGATGCGGGATCGATCAAAAAGCTTGAGGCCGAGGAGGTCTGCTCGTCGGAGCCCTCGTTGGCGGCGTAGAGCAAGTGCTTGCCGCCGATGCGCGCGACGGCGAGGAAGGACGGATTGTGGGTCGCAGCCGCCAGTGCGGGCTGGGTCAGCTGGCCGGTCTTCGCGTCGAACTGCGCGAGATAGATGCCTTCGCCCGGCTTGCCCGTGACGGAGCCGAGAAAGACCATGAACTTCTGGTCGGGCACGGGCTTCTGCCTGCGTCTGCGGCTGAAGAGGCCGTGCTGGGCGTCTGCCTCGGACGGGATGCCAAGGGTGGCGGCCGCGGCTGGAAGCAGCGCGAGGAGATGGCGTCGGGTGAGCTGTTTTTCCGTGCTCACGCGCTAGGCCTTCAGGCTCTGGTTGGCGTCGGCGCGGGGGCCGCCGGTGTAGGCGCCGCTGCCGGGGTCAGCCGGAAGCTCGCCCATGTAGGTCTCGGGCTTGACGTCGTCGTTGATGATGGGCAGGGTGGGCAGCTTGCCGGTGGAGCCGGCTTCCCGGACGACCTTGTCGGCGTGCTCGAGGACCTCGTCGACCGTCATCGCGTACATCTCGCGTCCGTTGTCGTAGCCGGACTCGATGATGGACTTGAGGTAGCGCCCGGCGGTCTGGGCGGCGAGGTAGTCGGTGATGACGTGGCCGGTTTCCTGCTTGAGCCGGACCCAGGCCATGTTCGGCATGGCGATCCACAGCGGGCGGCCGTTGACGGCGAAGCGAATGTCGGTCGCGTCGGCGTGGCGGGTGGCGATGGCGACGATGGTGCCGCGCCAGGTGCAGTGCAGCGGCTCGCCGGTCCAGCGGTCGTTTACCGTGAAGTCCTCATACATGGCTTCAGCTTACTGGAGCGGTTTGCGGAGCGCCAATACGGGGGGTACCCCACCCCCGTACTCTGGCTCCAAACTCTTCAAACTACTGCGCTCAGGTCCGGACCACTCGCCTGCTCCGCAGTGCCCGGGTCCAGCCAGAGTGCCGCTGGACTTTCTGCCTCGATTGTATCGTCCGCGTCAAGCGACCAGTGGTGCAGGCCAAACCCACCCTAGCTGCGCGAGGGTGAGGCACCTGCGTTGGCGGCTTCGAGGGCGGCCTGGGCGCGCTCTGTGGGGTTGGGGACGCGGACGTACTGCATGCCGGCGGCGATGGCGGCCTGGATGCCGGGTTCGGCGTCTTCGAAGACGAGGCAGTCCGCGGGGGCGACGTTGAGGCGCCGGGCGGCAAGCAGGAAGGGCTCGGGATCGGGCTTGGCGCGGATGTAGTCGCCAGCGCAGACGAGGGTGTCAAAACGGTCTGAGATTCCGAGCGTCGCAAGCGACGCTTCCACGGATTCGCGCTTCGATCCGGAGACGACGGCGAAGGGGATGCGGCCGTGGCTCTGGTGAATGTGCTCGAGGACCTCGGGGATGGCCTGGAGGTGGGGGAGCGCGTCGAGGTACATCTGTTCTTTCTCCTGTTCGAGCTCGGAGACGGGCATGTTGAGGCCGTGGGTCTGATTGAGGGTCTCGATGATCTTGGCGACGGGCAGGCCGCCCCAGGCGTAGAAGAGGTCTTCGGGGAAGGGGCAGTTGAAGCGGGCGAGGGCGCGGTTCCAGGCGATGAAGTGGAGCGGCATGGAGTCGACGATGGTGCCGTCGCAGTCGAAGAGGAAGGCGCGGAAGGGATGGTTTGGAATCGGGAGCGGCATTGGGCTTTCTTCTCGTCTCTGTAGCGCTACTCAGTCGACCGGCGGACGGGTTTGTCTTTAAGGCGGCGGGTGTTGGCGGGTGGGCCGGAGTCTGGGGGTTGTTTGCCGCGACGGCGGCGTTTGGCTCCGTTTTCGTTGACGGCGCGCATCCAGTAGTTGCCGGTGCGGTCGACTTCGATGCCGTGAACTTCGCGCTCGAAGCCGGGGAAGCGCTTGCCGAATTCTTCCATGGCGAGGATGAGCTTGATGACGGGCGAATCGGGGCCGCCGAGGCGCTCGCCGGGCATGGACATGGGGATGCCGGGCGGGTAGGGGACGAGCATGACGGCTGCTATTCGACCCGCCATTTCCGAGAATCGGATGCGTTCGGTTTCGTTGCGGACGAGCTTCTGGTAGGTCTGGGCGGGGGTGAGGATGGGGTCGAAGTCCTCGTCGCAGGCGGCGTTGACGAGGTTGGCGAGGTCGAGCTCGAGCATGACGCGGTGCATCTCGTCCGAGAGCTCGCGGAGGGTGACGTTGCGGTAGCGTGCGGGGTAGCGGTCGACGAGTTCGGGGAGGGCTTCGACGAGCGGGGCGTCGCCGTCATAGAGGCGCTTGAACTCGAAGAGGTTTTCGAGCAGCGAGCCCCACTTGCCCTTGGAGGTTCCTACGGAGAAGAGGACCAGGATTGTGTAGTCGCCGGTGCGGGCGATTTCGACGCGGCGGGAGTCGAGGAACTCCGTGACGATAGCGCCCGGAATGCCCCAGTCGCCGACCGTACCCTGGGCGTTGACGCCGGGGCAGAGGATGGTGACCTTGGCGGGATCGAGCATGCAGTAGTCGCCGGCGATGTCTTCGTCCTGGTAGCCGTGCCAGTCCTCGCCGGGCTTGAGGGTCCAGCAGGAAGGGGTGGAGGCGAGGAGTTCGTCTTCAGCGTTTTCGAAGAGGATGCGCTCGCCGGAGGCGGGGTCGGTGACCTGCTCGGGCTGGTAGATGCCGAAGAACCAGGCTTCGCCGTTTTCGCTCTCGACGCGCAGGCGGTGGGCGATGGAGGACATGGCCTGGCGGAAGGAGATGGCGTCGCCGATGGTCTCGTCCATGAGCGTGGGGCCGGCGGGTTCGTCCATCATGGCGGCGGCGACGTCGAGGCTCGCGATCAAAGGGTAAAACGGCGAAGTGGTCCCGTGCATCATGAAGGCTTCGTTGAACTGATCGAAGTCCATGGGAGCGCGGTCGGAGAGCTTGACGTGGACCATGGAGCCCATGGAGAAGGCGGCGAGCATCTTGTGCGTGGACTGGACGGAGAAGATGGCGGGGCGGTCGGGCATGTCGTCCGGGACGCCCATCGCGTAGCGGCCTTTGTAGATGGGGTGAAATTTTGCGTAGGCGTACCAAGCTTCGTCGAAGTGGACACGGGGGACGGACTTGGCGAGCTCTTCGACGACCTGGTCGACGTTGTAGCAGAGGCCGTCGTAGGTGGAGTTGGTGACGACGGCGTAGGTGGGTTCCTGCGAGCGGGCGCCTTTGGCGAAGGGGCTGCGGCCGATGAGCTTCTGGACGTTTTTCGGAGAGAACCGTTTCAGGGGAACCAGGCCGATCATGCCGTAGCCGTTGCGCGTGGGCTTGAAGTAGACGGGGCGCGCGCCGGTGACGGTGAGCGAGTGGCAGATGGACTTGTGGCAGTTGGCGTCGGCGAGGACGATGTCGTCCTGGGCGATGACGCCGTGGCCGATGATCTGGTTCGAGGTGGACGAGCCGCCGAGGACGTAGAAGGTCCAGTCGGCTCCGAAGATGCGGGCGGCGTTGCGTTCGGAGTCGCCCGGGGGACCGATGTGGTCGAGCCAGGAGCCGAGCGGCGCGGAGGAGATGCCGAGGTCGGAGCGGAGGAGGTTTTCGCCGAAGAAGCGATGGAACTCCATGCCGACGGGGTGCTTCAGAAACGCGACGCCGCCCATGTGTCCAGGCGCGTCCCAGGAGTAGGCGGACTGGTCGTTGTATTTGAGGAGCTCGCGGAAGTAGGGCGGCAGGAGCTGCTCGTGGTAGCGCTCGACGGCGGTGTCGAGGCGCGAGGCGATGAAGGCGGGGGTGTCGCCGAAGAGGTGGATGTACTCGTGGACCTGCTTGACGACTTCCAGAGGCAATTCCGAGACCAGCGTGCGGTCGGCGATGAGGAAGATGGGAACCTTTTTGTTGCGGTGGCGGACGCCGCGGATGATGTCGAGTGCGGCGCGCTCTTCGAACTGATTGTTACCCTCGAGGTCCCAGTCGAGCAGGACGGCGGAGTAGGACGGGTCGGAGGTGACGAGCGAAAGACCGTCCTCGGGGGTGGAGGTGCGGACGACCTCATAGCCCTCGTCGCCGATGGCATCGACGAGCCGCTCCATGGCGCGGTCAGAGACGGAATCGGTCCGGCCTACTTCACTTGCGATCAACAGTACCCAGCGCTTATCGCTCAAACTTTTCTCTCGCCCCGCAAAGACTTAACGTTAGCGCATTTGGGGCGAAGTGTGACGACGGGCGTTCCGGCGGGTGGTGTGAGGGCGTGTCGGCTTTCGGCATCAGGCTGATGAAATTCACACGGCTGTAGCCTGGCGTTCACATCCGAAGGCATCCGTTCGTCTGTACGAGGTGCCCTGCCATGGCGGATGCGAAGGTGCTGCAGTTCGACGAGATGGATAACGCGAAGGTGTCGAAGGAACACTGGAAGATCATGTTCATCTCGGGCATGGGCTTCTTCACCGATGCGTATGACCTGTTCATCATCGGGGTGGTGATGAGCCTGGTGAAGCCGATCTGGCATACGGGCAAGCTGGAGGAGGCGCTGGTCGACTCGACGGCGCTGCTGGCGTCGGCGTTCGGAGCGCTGCTGTTCGGGCGGGTGGCGGACATGCTGGGGCGCAAGCGGATCTACGGGGTCGAGGTGCTGGTGCTGGCGGCGGGGGCGATCGCGTGCGCCTTCTCGCCGAACATCTGGTGGCTGATCGGATTCCGGTTCATCCTGGGTATCGGGATCGGCGGCGACTACCCGGTGTCGGCGACGATCATGAGCGAGTATGCGGGCAAGGCGTCTCGCGGGATGCTGGTGACGCTGGTATTCGCCATGCAGGCGGCGGGGCTGATCGTCGGGCCGCTGCTGGCGGCGGGTCTGCTCTCGACGAGCATGCCGCACGACATCATCTGGCGCATTCTGGTTTCGGCGGGTGCGGTGCCGGCCCTCGCGGTGTACTGGTCGCGGCGGCATTTGAAAGAGACGCCGCGGTTCCTTGCGGCGAACGGGCGGAAAGAAGATGAGCAGGGCAAGCTGGGCAAGGCCGATCACTGGGATGAGAAGGAACATTCGGTCTCGTTCTGGGACGGCTATCACCGCTTCGTCACGGATAAGAAGCTGGGTATTCGGCTGGTGGGCGCGAGCGTGGCCTGGTTTCTGATGGACGCCGCGTACTACGGCAATACGGTCTCGAGTCCGCTGGTGTTGTCCGCTCTGGGTACGAACCACTCGCTGCTGCAGAAGACGCTGACGCAACTGGGTATCTTCGCGGTGTTCGCGGCGCCGGGGTATGCGCTGTCGGCGTTCTTTATGGACAAGCTGGGGCGCAAGACGATTCAGTGCATGGGCTTCGCGATGATGGCGATCTGCTTTGCGCTGCTGGCGCTGATTCCGAATCTCGAGAAGCAGGCTGTTCCTTTCCTGATCATCTACGGCTCCTCGTTCCTGTTCACGGAGTTTGGGCCGAACGCGACGACCTTTGTGTATCCGTCGGAGATCTTTCCGGTGAAGGTGCGGACCACCGGGCATGGGATTGCGGCGGCGACGGGTAAGCTGGGCGGGTTCGTCGGGGTGTTCGTGTTTCCGTTCCTGATGAGCTGGAAGGGGCTGCTGAGCGCGGAGTCGGCGGCGGCCATTGCCAGCGTGCTGGGACTGATCGTGACGTTGATGACGCTGCCGGAGACGAAGGGTAAGAGCCTCGAGGAGATTGAGAACGAGGCGATTGCGCCGGCGGAGAAGATGGCGGAAGCGGCTTAGGGGAAGAGCAACCGCAAGTGCGCCCTTACGCCGGGCGGGCGGCACTTCGTGCGGTCAGGAGCTTCGCGTGTTTGCTCCCGCTGTCGCCGCGGGCTTCCTTATACTGGGCTGCATGGCTGCGTTGATTGAGGCGATTCACATCAAGCGGAAGAGTGTATTTGAGCTGGACGAGACCCCGTACGCTTGTCTGGAGTCTGAGATTACGACCCCGACGGCACGCGGCGGACAGACCCTGGTGCGGCTGAAGATGCGCAACCTGCTGACCAGCGCGGTCTTCGAAAAGACGTTCAAGGCGCAGGACAAGTTCAAGGAGCCGGACTTGGAGCTGGTGCCGGCTTCGTACCTGTACAGCGATGCGGATGGCTCGTACTTTCTCGATCAGGTGAGCTTCGACACGCTGACGCTCGACACCCGGACGATGGGCGATGCGCTGGATATGCTGACCGAGGGGACCATGCTGCAGATCCATAAGTTCAACGGCAATCCGATCGGGCTGCAGCTGCCGATCTTCGTCGAGCTGGACGTGGCGTACGCGGAGCCGGGCGGCAAGGGTGACTCGTCGAGCGGAAGCGGGACGAAGACGGCGAAGCTGGAGACCGGGTTGGAGCTTCGGGTACCGCTGTTTATCAAGCAGGGCGAACGGGTGAAGGTGGCGACGGAGACGCGGGAGTTTGCGGGGCGGGTGTAAAGACAACGGTAAGTTCGCCCTGCCCGGGCGGCGGTCACTTCGTGGGGTTTTGGACGCTTCGCGTGTTCAGACGCCGAGTTCGGTGCGGATCGCTTGTGCGATGGCGTTGGCGTGATAAGTCATCTGAGCTTCGTCTTCGGCTTCGATCATGACGCGCGCAAGCGCTTCCGTGCCGCTGTAGCGGATGACGACTCTGCCGGTTCCTGCCAGCGCTTGTTCGGCTTGCGCGATGGAGTTAGCCACGCTGGGTATCTGATCGAGTGGGCGCTTCTCGCGGACTTTGACGTTGACGATGACCTGAGGGAAGGTCTTGAGGTCGGCGGTGAGCTCGGCGAGCGATTTGCCCGCGCGGTGCAGGACGTCGAGAACCAGCAGCGCGGTGAGCAGGCCGTCGCCGGTGGTGGAGCGGCCGGAGAAGATGATGTGGCCGGACTGTTCGCCGCCGAGGGTTGCGCCGGTAGCGAGCATCTGCTCGAGGACGTACTTGTCGCCCACGGGAGCACGCAGCATGGCGATGCCGGAACGCGCCAGCGCGGCTTCGAGGCCCATGTTGGACATGGTGGTGGCGACGACGGTCGCGTTGGCCAACATGCCGCGCGCGTGCAGGTCGCGGGCGGCGAGCAGCAGGACGGCGTCGCCGTTGACGACGCGGCCGTGTTCGTCGGCGAAGAGGGCGCGGTCGGCATCGCCGTCGAAGGTGATGCCGAGCGAGGCTTTGTGCTGGACAACCTCCGCGGCTACTACTTCGGGATGAAGCGCGCCGCAGCCGCGGTTGATGTTGCGTCCGTCGGGGGCGGCGTGGGTGACGATCACTTCCCCGCCCCGGCGACCTTCAAGCTGGGCGAAGAGCTGCGGGGCGATGGCGCCGGCGGCCCCGTTGGCGCAGTCGAGGACGACTCGTTTGTTGTCGAGCGAGAGGTCGGGGACCTGGTCGAGGAGGAAGCGTATGTATTCGGCTCGGTCAGACTCGTTGACTTCGGGAGGGACGACGTTGACCGGTGTCCGTTCTCCGTCGACCATTGTGTTTTCGAGCTGCGCGAAGATCTCCTGTTCGATGGCGAGTTCGCTGGCGTCGGGGAGCTTGAAACCGTCGGGGCCGAAGAGCTTGATGCCGTTGTCCTGCCAGGGATTGTGCGAGGCGGAGATGACGATGCCGGCGGCGAAGGAGTGAGTGTGCGCGAGGTGGGCGATGGCGGGGGTGGTGATGACGCCGGCGTTTTCGACCATGGCCCCGCCTTCGGTGAGGCCGGCGGTGAGGGTGGCGGCGATGGACAGGGAGGACTCGCGGGTGTCCATGCCGAGGAGGACGCGCGGGATGGGTTGCGCGCGCCTGAGGGTGTGGGCGAGGGCGAGGCCGATGGCGTGGAGGGTGCGTGGGTCGAGCGGGGGCTCACCGGCGACGGCGCGGATGCCGTCGGTTCCGAACAGCTTCTTCATGGTTTCGTGGTCTCCGTTGCGGTGGGTGCCGTGACGTCGAAAACAGCGGTTGGGGTACGAACGGTTCTCGACTTGGACGAGGGAACCCACTTTCCGCCCTTCCACTCCAACGCGTCTTGTGCCTCGGCGTAGACGGTGTAGCGGCCGGGTGTGCGCAGATCGTAGAGCTGGGTTGCGTCGGTCTTCTGGGTGTACCAGTCTCCGGGATTGATGCCCGGAGTGTAGCCGGTCCTCCTCGGCTCTGCCTCCCCGGGGCGCAGGGTGTGTGTCCACTCACGCTGGCGAAGCGTGGTCGGCGGTTCGCCATCCTTGCCCTCGATATGGATGGTCCAGTCAGGCATGTCGATGTTGTTCTGCGTCAGGTTATCGACAGCGAGGGAGATCCAGAGTGGCTGGCCCATTGGTGTGGGCGTCTTCGGGACGTAGAGGGTGAGCTTGATGGAGTGAGGGGACGGTTCGGCAGGAGCCGTCTGCGCGATGGGCTGCTGCGCGCCGAGCGCGATGACGAACGCGGCTCCGAGATGGCCGTAGAGGACGCTTGCTCGCATCATGGGTTCTCCTCGGTTACCGTGACCACTGCCTGAAGGGAGCCGTGCGCGAGACGAGCGCGGATGCTGCTGCTGGGTGGCGCATCGTCGGGGGATCTGAGGATGGCGCCGGAGGCGGCGTAGACGATGGCGTAGCCGCGGTCGAGGACGGCGAGCGGGGAGAGTGCGCCCAGGCGGGCGGCGAGGCGGGCTACATGCTGCTCGGGGCGGTCGGTGATGCGGGCCGCGGCGCGGTTGAGCCGGGCGGTCGCGGATTCGAGGCGGCGGGCAGTGAGGGCGAGGCGGACCGTGGGTGCCTGGCGCTGGAGGCGGGCTTCGAGCGCGGCGAGGCGGGCGGCGGTCTGGCGGCGGCGGCGCTCGGAGGCGTGATCGAGGCGGAAGCGGAGGTCGTCGATGCGCTGCTCGCGGCGGCCGATGCGGTCGCGGAGGCGGGCGAGGACCTGTTCGGCGGACAGACGGGAGAGCCGCTGGCGCGCGCGGAGGAGGTGGTATTCGCCGGCGCGGTGGACGCGGCGTTCGAGAGAGAGCACGCGTTCTTCGATGCGGTGCTGGGCGGCGGTGATGAGCTCGGCGGCGGCGGAGGGGGTGGGGGCGCGGAGGTCGGCGACGAAGTCGGCGATGGTGTGGTCGATCTCGTGGCCGATGGCGGAGACGACGGGGAGTCTGGAGGCGACGATGACGCGGGCGAGGGCCTCGTCGTTGAAGCCGGCGAGGTCTTCGAGCGAGCCGCCGCCGCGGGCGATGAGGATGAGGTCGACGCGCTCGGGATGGCGGTTGAACCAGCGGATGCCGCGGGCGACGGCGGCGGGCGATCCCGGGCCCTGGACGACGGCGGGAAAGACGAGCAGGTTGAGCCGCGAGTGGCGGCGGCGTACGACGTGGATGATGTCGCGCAGGGCGGCGCCGGAGGCGGAGGTGACGATGCCGAGGCAGTGTGGGAAGGGCGGCAGCGGGGTGCGCGGGCGGTCGAAGAGGCCTTCGGCGCGGAGGCGGTCGCGGAGCTGCTCGAAGGCGAGCTGGAGGGCTCCGGTGCCGCGCGGGCGGAGGGTTTCGGCGATGAGTTGAAGCTGGCCGCGGCTTTCGTAGACGGAGATGCGGCCGGAGGCTTCGAGGGCAAGGCCGTCGCGGAGCTTGAAGCCGAGCAGCTGGGCCTGGCGGCGGAACATGACGACGGAGAGCTGGGCATCTCCATCTTTGAGGGTGAAGTAGAGATGGCCGGAGCCGGCGGGGCGGCAGTTGGAGACTTCGCCCTCGACGTGGATGAGGCCGGTGAAGGCGCCTTCGAGGTGCCGGCGGAGCTCGCCGATGAGCTGGCGGACGGTATAGAGGACGGGCTCGTGGAAGACAGGCAGCGGCGGCGGTTCTGGCTCCGGAAGAGGCGGCTCGGGACGAGGCAGTGGCGCGACCCGCGGCGCGGGCTCGGTCGGCAGGAGATCGAAGCTGAGCTGCAGACGAGGCGCGGCAGGTCTGGTTGCGGGGCCGGCACCGGTTGAGCGGGTCGTACGCGTTGGCGGGCGGGCTGACGCTTTGGCTCGCGGGGCGAGCAGGTCGAGAAAGCTCGGGATCGGGTCGTCAGCCGCCATCCTGTCGAGGATAAATGAGCTTGGCGGCGGGATGCGGCTGCCGCGACTCAGCTGCGGGCAAGCATCGCGACGGCGGTATGCAGCAGATGAGCCGGAGCGCAGGGCTTGTTGAGGATCTGCACTTGAGCCGGCATGCACGAGGCGGTCTGACGGATTCGGCGGTCGTGGCTGTAATCGCCGGTAAGCACGAGGACAGGGCAGTGCGGGAGCTCCCGGCCAAGATGGCGCATGAGCTCGACTCCGTCTTCGCCGGGCATCTCGATGTCGCAGATGACGAGGTCGGGCGACGTGGAGGCGGCGGCACGGCGGGCTTCGCCTGCGTTATGAACAGCCTGCACTCTGTATCCGCTCTGGAGAAAGATAAGGCGGAGGGTCTCGGCTACGAGAGGTTCGTCATCAACGATCAGCACATTCATAGGAGGACCTGGGACACGACGCGCGTGCGGGGAGAACAGGCAAAGGGTAAACCCGCCGTGCGTGTCCCTTTCGTCACCTATCAGACGGATGTACGCAGATTTCGCACGCATCTCCCGAATTGGAACATGCGATAAGGTGAGGCATGCGTTTGCTTGCCCTTCTGGTCGGCGTGCTGCTCTGCCTCGGCGTGGTGCTGGATGCGCTGCAGACCATCATTCTGCCGCGGCGTCCGACGGGGCGGCTTCGGCTGACGCGGCTGTTTTACATTCTCACGTGGGCTCCGGTGGTGGCGCTCACGAAACAGGTGAACGATCACCGGCGCTGCGAGCGCATTTACAGTGCGTATGGGCCGGTCTCGCTGCTGCTGCTGCTGGGCTTGTGGGCGACGCTGCTGGTGCTGGGCTTCGGATGTCTCTACTTCGCGCTGGGAACGCCGCTGCACGATGAGTTGAACCTGCATGGCCAGTTCTGGGCGATGGCGCGCACGGACATGTACCTGAGCGGCACCACCCTGTTCACGCTGGGGCTGGGCGATGTGGTGCCGCGGGGGCATCTGGCTCGGCTGCTGGTGGTGCTGGAGGCAGGTACGGGCCTGGGGTTCGTTGCGCTGGTGATCGGCTACCTGCCTGTCCTTTATCAGGCGTTTTCGCGGCGCGAGGTGAACGTGGCGATGCTGGATGGGCGGGCGGGCTCGCCACCCACGGCGACCGAGTTGCTGCGACGGCACGGGTACGAAGGCGGAGAGCGCGATCTCGCGCGTCTGCTGGAGGAGTGGGAGCGGTGGTCGGCGGAGATCCTGGAGACGCACATCTCGTATCCGATTCTGTGCTACTACCGGTCGCAGCACGATAACCAGAGCTGGCTGGCAGCGCTGGTGGCTGTGCTGGACGCGTGCGCGCTGCTGATTACGACGGTAGAGGGTCCGGCGGCGCGGCAGGCGCAGCTGACGTTCGCCATGGGCCGGCATGCGCTGCTCGACCTGGGGCATGTGTTCTCGCTGGAGCATCTGCACGATCTGCTGCCGCACGACGAGCGGCCGGACCGGCTGCCTCCGGAGGTCTTCCGCGCGGTGTGCGGTTCGCTGAGCGATCTGCATCTGCGGCTGTGCGACGATGCGGCGAGTCAGCAGCGGCTCACGGCGATTCGTCAGCTGTACGAGCCGCATGCGCTGTCGCTTTCGGATTACCTGAAGATGCCGCTGCCGCGGTGGATTCCGGAGCCGAAGCATAACGAGGCCTGGAATCGGGTTGCAGGACTGCGTCGCGATGCTTCCTTGGCGGTGCCGGACGACGCGCTCCGGGAGATCACGCGGCATGTGAGTGATCATTCGACGTCGTCGCACAGTGAAGACGGGTACTAGCCCGCCCTGGACAGCACCCCCCTCCGTTAACCAACGAGTCATCTTTCTCGTATTTCGCAGGGATTTCGGGTCGTGTGTCGCTAAAGTAATGCAATGACAGGAGTTACCTGCAAGAATCACACGGCCAGGCATGGAAGGTCGCACGGAGTGTTCCAGCTCTACTTCCATTGTAGCGAGTGGGACAGGGCAGGTATGCCAACTATTTATCTCGCATAAGTGCTTACACGACAGCTGCTTGGGCGGGGTGTGTTCATCGCGGGGGCTTGACAGGTTTGTGGCTCGAGCCTGCATTACCGCCGTGTGCCTCAAACGACTGCGCCCCGCGAGATAGCTCGCGGGGCTCGGGTGGTGCGGCTGCCGGAGCTGGTTTAGAGCTGCGGGCGACCGGGGGCGGCGGTCGGGTTGAGTTTCTCGGCGGCGAGCTGGCCGGCTGCTCCCTTAGCGTCTTTGTCCTTCAACTGGGCGTATATTTTGTTGGCCTGATCGGTCTTGCCCTGGGCGGCGTAGAGCTCGGCGAGCTGGATCTGGGCGAGGCCGGCGGGGACGGCGTCGGTGGGGTGCGCGGTGAGGTCGTTGTAGACGTCGATGGCTTGCCCGTCGCGTCCGGTCTGGCGGTAGAGGTCGGCGAGGGCGAGCTTGCCGAGGGAGGCGAGTTCGTGGTCCCAGCCGCCGGCGACCTGTTTGAGGGTGTCCTCGGCGGTCTGGGTCTGGCCCTCTTCCATAGAGGTGAGTCCGGCGAAGTAACGGGCGGTCTTGCCGTCTTTGGTCAGGCCGTAGTGGCCGGCGACGTCGGTGAAGGCGGCGTTGGCGACTTTGGCGCGCTCAGCGATAGAGGCGTAGGTCTTCTGGCCGGGCATCTGAGGCTGGCCGGCGATGGCGATGGGGGTCTCGTAGATGCTCATGGCGGAGCCGAAGGCGACGCTGGCGGCCTCGGAGCGGGCGGAGTAGACGACGCCGATGAGGACAGCCGCGATGATGACGGCGAGCATGAGGGAGACCGTCACGATGACCGATTTGCGGTTCTCGGAGGCCCAGTCGAGGCCGTGCGAGGTGGTGGTGACGAAGTGATCCTGCTTGAGGGCGGCTTTGGTCTTCTGGTCCACGGGATGAGGTCTCTTTCTGAGTGCGAATGGCGGCGCGGTGGGCGCGGCTCGCCGAAATCTTTGCAGGGATCGAGTTTAGCAGGTGACGCAGGAGGCTTGTGCGTGAAGGGCTGGGTGAAGCGGGCGAGGTGAGCCGTCCAACAGGCCGCCGATAGCGCTCTCGATGAGCTCCTGCCCTGCACTTCCTGCATACCTCGCAGCTGCATCTGACGAGGAAAGGAGAAATGCATGAGCAAAGAAGCAAACATTGCGGCGCAGAAGAAGATGGGTGACATCATCAACAGCTACCAGTTTGAAAAGCTGCGTGAGGTCTTCGCGCCCGGCGTCAAGGATCATGATCCTGCAGACGATCAGGGTCCGGGCCCGGAAGGTTTTGTCCATTGGTTCACGCAATTCCATTCGGCCTTTCCTGATTTTCAGATCGCGGTGGAGCACCTGGTAGCGGATGAGGACAATGTCGCCTTCGCTTACACCATTACTGGAACGCAGGGTGGCCCGTTCAATGGCATTCCTGCAACCGGGAAAAAGATTAAGGTTCGTGGGATGCAGATCTCCAAGTTCAACTCGGATTCGAAGATCGTCGAGCGCTGGGGAGCGTCCCACGAGGTTGGCATTCTGCAGCAGATCGGAGCCATGAAACCGGTGCCGCATCTCGACGAGCCGCCCGTCATCTCGGCACCTGCCGCAGCGGGAAAGATCTAGTTGAGGCCGGAAGCAGTCTCCGGGCGGCAGCATGGCGCGGAGACTGCGTCAGGGACTCCGGCAGCCCAAACGGATTGCTCATTTGTGGTGCGACGGGCATCCCGCTCTCAGGCTTTCTTCGTTGTACTGGTGGTTGGCTTTTTAGCGAGATGTCGGGCTTTGCCATTCCATGACGGCTCCCCACCGGCCATTGCGTGGCATGGGATTGCATCGGACACAACAACCACATTGCCAGCCCTACGATTGCTGGAAAGCCGGTGAATGCTCCCGGTTTTTCGTCAGAACCATAAGCAAGCATCCATTGCGGTCCGAGCCTTTCTGACTTCAGTCGCAGAGATCTCGTACATGCAACGCGACGATTTCACTCTGCTCTGTGCATGCTCTCGAAAGATAGCCCAGTGGAGAAATTCAAGGTCCGGGAGTCGGAGAACATTCTGGGTTTTTTTCTCTTTTCGTCATCGGTGCGGCCTCCCAGCCGTGACGAAAAGAATCTCAGCCGGATCAGTACCGCGAAGTTGGCTTATCGCAAGTGATCGGGAAGGGACGCTCTGCGCTGCTTGTAAACAGGCTTCGCACTTTGTCTGGGTTACCAGATGCGGACGCGGTCGTTTGGGGCGAGGTAGAGGGTCTGGCTGGGCTGAACGTGGAAGGCGGCGTACCAGGGGTCGAGGTTGCGGACGGTGTCGGCGCGGAACTGGGCGGGGGCGTGTCCGTCGGTGAGGACCTGCTGGCGGAGCGCGGCTTCGCGGGTCTTGCTCTCCCAGTTCTGGCCGAAGGCGAGGAAGAACTGCTGGTCTCCGGTGAAGCCGGCTACGACGGGCGCTTCCGCGCCGTGCAGAGCCGCGTGGAAACCATCGTATGCGGCGTTGAGGCCGGCTACGTCGGCGATGTCCTCGCCGAGGGTCTGGCGGCCGTTGACGTGGAGGTCGGGGAAGGGGGCGTAGGTGTCGTACTGGGCGGCGAGTTTTGCGGTGGAGGCCTCGAAGTGGGCGAGGTCGGCGGGGGTCCACCAGTTGCGGACGCGGCCGTGGGAGTCGAAGGCGGAACCCTCGGAGTCGAAGGTATGGGAGATTTCGTGGCCGATGATGGTGCCGATGGCGCCGTAGTTGGCGGCGTCGGGAGCCTGGGGATCGAAGAAGGGCGGCTGCAGGATGGCGGCGGGGAAGTTGAGGGCGTTGTGCAGCGGCATCTCGACGGCGTTGACGGTCTGGGGCTCCATGCACCACTCGCGACGGTCTACCGGGGTGCCGAGGCGGCCGAGGTTGTAGTGATAGTCGAAGAGTGAGGCGTCGCGGACGTTCTCGAAGAGCTGAGTGGGTTTGGGGTCGTAGCCTTCGTAGGAGCGCCAGTGGTCGGGATAGCCGACGCTGACCTGAAGGGTGGCGAGTTTGGCTTCGGCTTCCTGTTTGGTGGCGGGGGCCATCCAGTCGAGGTTCTCGATGCGGACGCGGAAGGCGGCTTCGAGGTTGGCGACGAGGGCCTGGACCTTGGCTTTGGCCTCAGGCGAGAAGAACTGCTGCGCGTAGAGCTTGCCGACCTCGTCGCCGAGGATGCTGTTGACGAGGCCGATGCCGCGGACATCGCGGGGACGCTGGGCGGGCGTGCCGCCGAGGGTTTTGCCGAAGAAGGCGAACTTCTCGTCGGCGAAGGCTTTGGGCAGGGAGCCGGAGTACTGCTCGAGGACGTGATAGCTGAGCCAGTCTTTCCATGTGTCGAGCGGGGTGGACTGGACAAGCGCGGCCTCGCCGGTGAGGGCAGCGGGCTGCCAGACGATGAAGGACTTCTGGGTGGAGAGGCCGGCGGCGCGGAAGTACTCGGGCCAGTCGAGGCCGGGAGCTTTGGCTGGAAAGTCGGCGAGGAGCCAGGGGTTGTTGGCCTTGTGGATGTCTTCGCTGTCGGCCATGGAGATGTGGGTGGCGGCGAGGGCGTGTTCAAGGGCGACGATGCGGGTGGCGCGGGCGTTGGGGTCGGAGAAGCCGGCGAGCCGGAGGATGGTGGTGACGTGGGCCTGGTACGTGGTGCGGATGGTCTGCATGCGTGGCGAGTCAGTGAGGTAGAACTCGCGGTTGGGGAGTTCGAGGCCGCCTTCGAAGAGGTAGGGGGTGTAGTGGTCGGGGTCGTTGAAGCCGGGGCCGACCCAGAGGCCGAAGAGGTTGGCGGTGTGGAAGTTGCCGAGGTCGAGCGGGTCTACATCGGCACGGAGGGTTTCTCCGAAGGCGCGGGCGAGGTCGTGCGGGTTCTTGATGGCGGCGATGGCGGCGAGTTGCGGCTTCAGCGGGTCGAGGCCGCGGCGCTCGATGGCGGCTTCGTCCATGTAGGAGGCGTAGAGGTCGGCGATCTTGCGGGCGGGGGTGCCGGGGGCGGGGTTCGAGGCGGCGGCGTCGCGGATGATGGCGGCGACGTGGTGATTGCTGGTCTCGGCGAGCTCGTTGAAGACTCCGAGGGAGGCGCGGTCGGCGGGGATCTCGGTGCGGGCGATGCCGGCGCCGTCGGCGTAGTGGAAGAAGTCGTCGCCGGGAGCGATGGCGGGGTCGATGTCGGCTACGCGTATGCCGTGGGTGGAGTTTGCGGGTGCGGGCGATGCGGGGGTCTGCTGGGCTTGCAGGAAGAACGGGGCGGCGAGGGCGGCGGAGGCGAGGAGGAGCTTGCGTGGCGTGCGTGAGGGCATGGGTTCTCCGTGTGGTGAGGATAGAGGGGCGGAGAATGGGGCGCAAGCGTGGATCAGCTCGTCTTAGCGGTAGCCGGGACAGCTACGACTCATCGCGCTGGCGGCGCTCGTAGTCAAGGCCGTCGCCTTGCTTGCCTGCCCAGGCGCCGAAG
>CAXTVJ010000011.1:0-81320 GCA_964247715.1 uncultured Acidobacteriaceae bacterium
CTCGAAGAGTGGCAGATTTACAGTCTGCTGCCATTAACCACTCGGCCACCTGTGCCCCTTGATCCGTCTGAGCGTCTCCGGTGTCTGGAGAACGCGCATTCAGCGATCCGGCGTGGCTGCTGCGAGAGGGGGAGACCCTGACTGGCGAAGACGAAGAGAGTGGAGCTGACGAAGGGATTTGAACCCCCGACCCTCTGATTACAAATCAGATGCTCTACCAGCTGAGCTACGCCAGCCCAAACAGCACACCGCGCTGCCAACCACCGCAGCGCTTCTTTTCACTGTACCACGCAGCGTTGGGTTCGGGAACCCTCGGGGAAGTGCCACGCGGACGGGGTGTCGTGTAGGCTCGGGACAGTTTCTTTGAGCCTGGATTTCCGGAGTTACAGCACGTATGTCCGCGCGCCTGTCCGACGAGCCGACCGCACCTGCGCCGGACGCTTTGCGCGTGGCGATCGTGGCTGAGAATGCGTCCTTTCGGTTTGGCGGTGAGGCGTCGCTGCCGGTGCACTACTTCAAGCGGCTGCGCGAGCGCGGGGTGGAGGCGTGGCTGGTGGTGCATGGACGCACCCGGGCGGAGCTGGACGCGCTGTTCCCCGACGATACGGAGCGAATTCTCTCGATTCCGGACCGCTGGTATCACAAGCTGCTTTGGCAGATGGGCAAGCCGCTGCCTCGCAGAATCTCAAGCGCGACCTTCGGGACGGCGATGGAACTGGTGAACCAGGTGCTGATCCGGAGGATGGCGCTGGAGCTTGTCCGCACGCACGGAGTGAATCTGGTGCATCAGCCGACGCCGGTCTCGCCCAGGGCGCCGTCATCGCTCTACGGGCTGGGCGTGCCGGTGGTGCTGGGGCCGATGAACGGCGGCATGGACTACCCGGCAGCGTTTCGCGGGGAGGAGTCCGGCGCGACGCGGGCGGCGGTGGCGCTGGGGCGGCGGGCGGCCAATGCGGTAAACCGGCTGATCCCGGGCAAGCTGCAGGCCGCGGTGGTGCTGGTGGCGAATGAGCGGACCCGGCGGGCGCTGCCGGCGGGCGTGCGCGGCAGGGTGATCGAGCTGGTGGAGAATGGGGTCGATCTGACGCTCTGGGCGTATGCCGAGAAGAAGCAGACGCCTGCGGCTCGGTTTCTGTTTATCGGGCGGCTGGTGGATTGGAAGCGGCTGGACGTGGCACTGCGGGCGCTGGCGCGGGTGCCGGCGGCGGAGCTGGAGGTGATCGGCGACGGACCGATGCGCGGGGCGTGGGAGGCTCTGGCGACGGAGCTCGGGCTTGCCGGCCGGGTGCGCTTTGTGGGCTGGCTGCCGCAGCAAGCGTGTGCCGAGCGCTTGCGGGCGGCGACGGCGCTGGTGCTGCCCAGTGTGCTCGAGTGCGGCGGGGCGGTGGTGCTGGAGGCGATGGCGACGGGCACGCCGGCGATCGCGACCGACTGGGGCGGCCCGCAGGACTACATCACGGCGGAGTGCGGATTTCTGGTGGCTCCGTCCAACCTGGAGGCGCTGGTCGATGGCTTTGCGGACGCGATGCAGCGGCTTGCCGGCGATCCGGAACTGCGGGCGCGGATGGGACGGGTCGGGCGCGCGCGGGTTGAGGCGCTGTTCGACTGGGAGAAGAAGGCGGACCGGATGCTTGCGATCTATGGTCAGGCGTTGACCGTTCACGGTTGTCCGTCTTCGGGTTCTGGGTTCAACTGAGAACGGACAACGTTAGGAGACAAGGGCTAATGCAGAGGACTGGGATCCTGGGCGCGGCTGGGCTGGCGATGCTGCTGACGGTTCCGGCGTACGGGTGGACGCAGACGCCGCAGCAGCAGCCGGCCGCGCAGCATACGGCGGATGCGCCGACCATTTTGGAGGGTCCGCAGACTCCGGGGACGGCGTCGGCCGCTCCGAGCTCTACGCAGGGCTCGGCGGACGATCCGGCGGTGATGACGAACGATTCCGTGATCCGGATGCATCGCGCGGGGCTGACGGATGAGCTGATTCTGGAGACGATCGCGACCCAGCCGGGCCGGTTCAATACGTCGCCGGACGGCCTGATCGCGCTGAAGCAGGCGGGGCTCTCGGACAGCGTGCTGGCCGCGATGACCAACAAGGCGCGCCGGCGGATTACGCATCCCGAGGAAGAAGATGCGGTGCTGGTGGCACCGGTCAATGAGATCGGCGTGTACTGGAAGGACGGGCAGGGGCGCTGGCAGCCGATGGAGTCCGAGGTGATTCACACCAAGTCGAGCGGATGGCTGAAGAACACGCTTTCGGACGGGATCATCAAGACGGACATGAACGGCGCCGTGGCGGGTCCGCAGTCGAAGCTGCTGGTGTCGCGGCCGGTCGAGTTTCTGATCTATACGCCGGACGGGACCGACGCCACCGAGTACGGGCTACTGCGGTTTCGGCTGAACGGAAGGGATCGCGAGTTCCGCACGCTGACCGGCGGGATCTTCCACTCGAGCGGCGGGGCCGGGCACGATGAGGTGGAGTTCCACCCGAAGAAGATCGCGCCGCGCACTTGGACGTTTACACTGGGCCGCGAGACGCCGGGGGCGGAGTATGGGATTCTGCCGCCGGGGACGGGAAACATTACGAACGGCGGGAAGATCTATACGTTTGCCATCAGCGAGTGAGGCAGGGAGTAGGGGATCGGGAGTAGGAAGTAGCGGACGAAGGAGGCGGCTTTTCTACTTGCTCGTGCATCTTCCCTGCTCCCTGTTCTCTTTTCCCTGCTCCCTGTTCTCTTTTCCCTGCTCCCTGTTCTGTAGACTGCTACCCAGATGCAGAAGCGCACTGGCTATACCCTGCTTGTCGTCTTCCTCGTGGTGCTGGCGTTGGCCGCCGCGGTGTATCTGCGGGTAAAGGCGCCTCCCGAAGCGGCGCGGCTGCTGCCTGAGTCGGACGCGATCGTCTTCCTGAATGTGAAGCCGCTGCGGGCGGCAACGCACTTCGATCGTTCGCCGGTGCCTCCGTCGGCTTCGCTGGCGCAATTCACGGAGGCGACGGGGATTGTGCCGGAGCGCGATCTGAATGAGGCGGCGTTTGCGCTGCACCGCATGGCGGATCCGAACGGGCCGAACGGGCCGGTGGCTTTCTCCGAGGTATTTACGGGCAAATTCGACGGGCCGCGGCTGACGAAGTATCTGGCCTCGCTGGCGACCGCGCAGGAGAGCTACGCCGACCACACCATCTATGCGCTGCCGGTCGAGAACCGCACGCTGCGGGTGACGGTGCTGGATTACGACACGGTGGCGGCCTCCAACGCCCCCACCGCCGAGCAGATTCACTCGATGATTGACCGGGCGCGGGCGGCGGCGAGTCCGTTCGCGGGCTCCTCGCTGCTGAGCGCGCGATACGGCGAGGTGCCGCGGTTCTCGTCGGCGTGGGCGATCGGGCATATCGGGCTGCCGTTCGGGCGCGACGGTAAGGTGTCGGTGGCGGGACTGGAGCTGCCGGTTCCGGCGGATACGACCTTTGTGGCCAGCCTGCGGTATACGTCGGCGCTGCACCTGCGCATCGATGAATTGACGGCATCGCAGCAGACGGCACAGCAGACGGCGGGGTCGCTGGGGCGGTATCTGCAGCTAATCAAGGCGGTCGAGCAGAACCAGCCGGTGCCGGTGGATCCGGCGGTGAAGGAGTTGTTCGACTCGATCGCGATTCACCCGCATGAGGATCGCGTGACCCTGACCGCGACGCTTCCTCCGGAGGCGCTGAAGCGTCTGGCGCCTTCAGGCACACCCTGAGGCACGCAGCCGGCAGGCTTCGGCACGAATACGGTGCATCGCGTCTGCCGCGATTCACGTCTCAGAGGGAACACATCTGATGCGGGAATCCGCCCCGAAACGGAACATCAAGCTAAGAGAGACCTCTCCCATGAAGACGACCGCCCCTCTGCTCGCCGCTGCCGCATTTACGATTTGCCTGCCGATCTCGGCGTTTGCCCAGCAGGGGCCGTTCGCGGACTGGGCCCAGCAGAAGCCCGGCGCGATGCACAAGGTGACGGTGGGCGATCTGCCCGCGCCCGATCCGGCCGAGGCCGTGGACAACGGGCCCTCGTTGATTCCGCGGCCGCAGGATGCGTGGCCGCTCGCCCCGGCGGGCTTCAAGGTGACGTTGTATGCGGGCGGCGATTCGAAGCCGATGCAACGCAGCGAGAACCGCGAGCAGACGCACGGGCCGGACGAGGGGACGTTTGTGATGCCGCGGCTGATTCGGCCGGCTCCGAACGGGGATCTGTTCCTGGCGGACTCACAGGCGGGGACGGTGTTTGTGCTGCGCGGCGTGGGCGCCGATGGCAAGGTGGCGCGGATCGAGAAGTTCGCCACCGGGCTCGACCACCCGTTCGGGATCGCATTTTACCCGGCGGAGAATCCGCGGTATGTCTATGTCGCGAATACGACGACGGTGGTGCGCTTCCCGTATCACACCGGCGATCTGCATGCTTCCGCCAAGCCGGAGATGCTGGTGCCCGACTTGCCGGGGTACGCGCAGTTGCGTGGCGGCGGCCACTGGACGCGCGATGTGGTTTTTTCAAGCGACGGGACGAAGATGCTGGTGTCGGTGGGGTCGGGATCGAATGCGGACGATGCGGATACGCACCCGCGTGAGTGGCACCGGGCGGATGTGCTGGAGTTCACGCCCGAGGGCAAGTTTGTGAAGGTGTATGCGTCGGGGATCCGCAACTGCGTGGGTGAAGCGATCAACCCGACGACGGGATCGCTGTGGTGCTCGACGAATGAGCGTGACAATCTTGGGAATTATCTGGTTCCGGATTACGTGACGTCGGTACCGGAGGGCAGTTTCTTCGGCTGGCCGTGGTACTACATGGGCGGCCATCAGGATCCGCGGCTGCCGCAGCCGTGCGCCAGCGGGACCGGGCCAAACCCGGATGCGAAGCCGCTGACGGACGAACAGGCGAAGAGCTGCAGCCGCGTGGATCTGAGCGCGAAGGTGAAGACCCCGAACGTGCTGATGCAGCCGCACATGGCGTCGCTTGAGATGTCGTTCGTGCCCGCACAGGGCGATGGTGTCTTTTCGAAGATGTTCGCGGGCGACGCGTTCGCGGCTGAGCACGGGAGCTGGAACCGCGCGCAGCGGGCGGGGTACGAGGTCGTGATGATCCCGATGCATGGCGGCAAGGCGGAGGGCAGCTATGAGGACTTCCTGACCGGCTTCGTCACGAAAGACGGGCAGGTGTGGGGACGGCCGGTGGGTGTGACGGTGGGACATGACGGTGCCCTGTATGTGACGGACGATGGCTCGCGGTCGGTGTGGCGGGTAACGTATGCGGGGGGCGGCGCACGGACGGCTTCGACTTCAGGGAACAGGGAGTAGGCAACAGGGAGTCGAAGAACTGAGAGTCGAAGGGAGCAGGGCAGCCACTGGCGGGCGCGGCTCTACTCTTTTGCTTTGAGCGCTATCAACTTCCTGTTCCTGTTTCTGCGTTACTGCAGTTTTTGCAGGCGGGCGACGAGCTTTTCAGCCAGCGGCTCGCCGGATTCGGTCCAGAGGAGACGGCTTTCGAGTTTGCAGTGCTTCTCGACCGAGAGGGTGAAGGCGAGCAGCATTTCAACGTTCTCCTTGATGTGCCGGGCCGCTTCGGCGCGGGCTTCTTCATCCTGCCAGGCTTCGTCTTCGTCGAAGACCCAGGAGGTATCGAGGCCGAAGTCGACGCGGACGTGGCCGTTCTGCTCCCAGGCGGCGTTGTCGAAGTCAGGGCCAAAGGCGAGCAGCTTGACGTTCTGCGCGGTGCGGCGCCAGATGCCGTCGAGGCCGCCTTCGCCGGGCTCGAAGGTCCAGAGCGGCCACTTGGTTTCGAACTCCCAGGCGGTGTCTTCGTGGAGCTGCTCGGTGGCCTCGCGGACGGCGTTCTCGATGAGCGAGGCATCGGTGTCGGCGCCTTCGGCGGCGCGGGTGTCGAGGACGTAGAGGCGCTGGTAGACGGGCGGCTCGGCGAAGCTGACGGGGATGGCGGCCGCGGACGAGACGCGCGGCAGGCCGGAGACACGGGCGAACTGGCGCAGAACGGCGATGACCTGTTCGGGCAGGTCGGCGAAGCGGAAGTTGGGAAACCAGAGGCTGAGATAAAGCTGATCGGACATAAGTACCTTGGATGATGGCTGGAGCCGGGTGGGTGCGGATGGGGATTTGTGACGCGCTTCCCCGCCTCAGCTTCACTAAGGCAGGGTACCCGTTTGGCGTGTCTGAGAGGATTGCAGGATGGATGAGAAGGTGCTGGCGCCCGGGCTGTATCTGGTGGCGACGCCGATCGGCAATCTGGAGGATATGACCCTGCGCGGGCTGCGGGTGCTGAAGCAGGCCGACCGGATTGCGTGCGAGGATACGCGGCAGACGCAGAAGCTGCTGAACCACTTCAACGTTTCGACGCCGACGGTGAGCTACCACTTGTTCAACGAGGCGGGACGCGGCGAGGAGCTGCTGGAAGAGTTGAAGGCCGGCGGACGGGTAGCGCTGGTCTCGGATGCGGGGACGCCGGGGATTGCGGACCCGGGCGCGGAGCTGGCGCGGAGCGCGATTGCAGCGGGCGTGCCGGTGTTTGCCGTACCGGGAGCCAATGCGGCGCTGACGGCGCTGGTCGCGAGTGGGCTGCCGAACGAGCGGTTTACGTTTCACGGGTTTCTGCCGGCGAAGCAGGGGCAGCGGCGGACGGAGCTGGAGCGGCTCGCGGCGGGTACGCGGGATGCCGCGCTGACGCATGTCTTCTACGAGACGCCGCACCGGATCTTGGAAGCGCTGAGCGATGTGGAGGCAGTGTTCGGGCCGCGGCAGCAGATCGTGCTGGCGCGCGAGCTGACCAAACTGCATGAGGAGTTTCTGCGCGGACCGGTGAGCGCGGTGCGGGCCGAGCTTGCCACGCGGGCGCAGGTGCGGGGCGAGATGGTGCTGCTTCTGGCGCTGGCGGAGGTTGCGGCTGAAGGTGTCGGTTCTGTAGGCGAGGCCGTGGCGGCGCTGGTACGTGAGGGACTGGCCGAGAAGGACGCGCTGAAGCGGGTGGCAAAGGAGCGCGGGCTGGGGAAGTCGGATGCGTACCGGGAGTGGCAGCGGACGAAGGGGAAGGCGACCGCGGGTCGACGTGGATGAGAACGGATCACCGCTGTTGCCGATGCTGGTCAGTCGACCTGCGGGATGGCCGCGCCGACGTGGGCTGCATCGTCTTTGTTCTTGTGGCGGATCCAGCGGTTCATGGGTTCGGTGTAGAGGGCTGAGACGGCCCAGCCGAGCAGTCCGGCGAGAAGGATGGTAGAGAGAAAGAGCGCCGGCACGGTGCGCACCGACTTTCCTGCGTGGACGAAGAGCGCGAAAAGGGCGAGCACGATGAACTCGTGCGTGAGATAGATCTCGTAACTGCGACGACCGAGCGCGAGGAGTGGCGTGAGCAGGCGCGGTGCGTGCCAGCAGCTTTGGGATGTAGCGGTCATGACGAGGCAGACGCCGATCGCGAGGACGCTCATGGCGAGGCCGTTCTTTCCCAGGCCGAGGCGGTAGGCGGTGAGCGAGAAGCCGAGCGTGAAGACGATGAGGGCTGAGCCGCCCGTGCCGCAGAGAAGGACGACCGGACGCGAGAGGCGGCGACCGGCGAGCAGCATGGCGTTCAGGCAGCCGAGCGCGATGGCATCCATGCCGCCGAGGTAGGAGTACTCGCGCCAGACTGGATTGGGGTTGAAGGCTTTTATGCGCGCGAACGGGCCGGCGGCGATGAAGATCAGGAGCAGCGGGATGAGAAAGCGGCGCTTGCGCAGGAGCCGGGCGAAGAGTGGGAAGGCGAGGTAGAACATCTCCTCGACTGAGAGCGACCAGAGGATGTCCCAATTGCCGGGCAGGTAGCCGCGGGTGGCCTCGAGGAAGTTGAGGTGGAAGGTGAGGGCAGCGAGCAGAGCGCGGGCGAGGCCGCCGGTCTTGACGGAGACGATGTAGTCCGGTACCCGAGCGAAGTGCAGACCGGTGAGGAGTGCCAGCAGAAGCAGGAGGAGCGGGGCGATGCGGGCGAAGCGGAGGAGGTAGAAGTCGCGGATGGAGAGCGCGGACGGCGAGCCCCAACGGCGCATGCTGGTGGAGGTAATCAGGAAGCCGGAGATGGCGAAGAACATCTGCACGGCGAACTGGCCGTTCCACGCGATGGTGCAGGCCAGTTGTTTCGGCAGACCTTCGAGGTATGGCACGTCGGCAAAGAGCAGACGCATGTTGAGGTGATTGCAGAGGACGAAGACGATAGAGATCCCGCGGAGGAGATCGATTCCGTCGACGCGGTTCCAGCTATGCGGTTGAGGGGAGAACGACATTGTCGTCCAGTATCGCCTGATAAGGCGTGACACCTCGTTGCGCCGATGACGCCAATCAGCGCAAATCCTGTAAATGGACCGGTGTCATCGGCTTTGGTTTGGTTACGCGGTTTGCATGGCTAGCGCCGGATAGTCGATGTAGCCCTCGGGACCGTGGGTGTAGAAGGTTTCGACGATGGGATCGTTGAGCTGGGCGTGGGTCCGGAAGCGCTCGACGAGGTCAGGGTTGGCGATGAAGAGCTTGCCGAAGCCGACGGCGTCCGCTTCTCCGGTTTCAATGACCTGCTCCGCCTGCTGCTGATTGTACTTTTCGTTGGCGATGTAGACACCGGCGAAGGCCTGCTTGAGAGCCGGTCCGAGGCGGTCTTCGCCGAAGTACTCCCGCGCCATCAGGAAGGCCAGGCCGCGCTTGCCGAGTTCAGTAGCGAGGTGGGTGAAGAGCTCGCGGGGGTTCTGGTCGCCCATGCCCATGACGTCGCCGCGCGGGGCGAGGTGCATGCCGACGCGGCCGGCGCCGAAGACGGACGAGGCTGCATCCGCGACTTCGAGGTGCAGACGGGCACGATTTTCGATGGGGCCGCCGTACTCGTCGTCGCGCAGATTGGAAGCGGAATGCAGGAACTGGTCGAGCAGGTAGCCGTTCGCCCCATGGATCTCTACGCCATCGAAGCCGGCCTCTTTCGCGTTCTTCGCGCCCTGACGGAACTCCTCGACGACGCTCTTGATCTCGTCGATCGCGAGTGGACGCGGAGTTTCAAACTCTTTCTTCGGGCGCAGCAGGGTGACCGTCCCCGGAGGCGCGATGGGACTGGGCGCGATCGGCTGCCTGCCACCAAGGAAGGCGGGATCGGAGACGCGGCCGACGTGCCAGATCTGGGCCAAGATGCGTCCTCCGGCCTGGTGGACGGCCTCGGTGACCGGCTTCCAGAGCTCGGTCTGCTGCTGCGACCAGATGCCGGGGACTTGCGCGTAGCCGACGCCCATGGGCGAGACGGGGGTGCCTTCGGAGATGATGAGTCCGGCCGAGGCGCGCTGGGCGTAGTACTCCGCCATGACGGGCGTGGGCAGGTGGTCGGGGGTGCCGCGCAGACGGGTCAGCGGCGCCATGACGACGCGATTGGGGAGTTCGAGGGCGCCGACCTTCAGGGGCTCCAGCAGTTTGCTCAAGGGTGTTCCTCCAGATGTTCTGAAGGATGGGATGAGCGGGAGCGAAGGATGGTCGCAGGGGAGCAGCCTGAAGACGGAACGGGCGGGCGTTACCGGTCGAGCCTTGCACGCACGGATCTAGCCAGGCGCCCGGATGCGGGATCAGGTCATGTTGTTGGGGATGAGGCGGGGCTGCGTGAGGGTGCCTGCGATTGAGAGGAAGATGTCGTTGAGCGAGGTGACAGGCTGGCCGGAGTAACAGGTGGAGGCCGATCCGCTCTGCTTCCAGTCGGAATAGAACATCTGGGAGGCGGAGGCCATGTTGTACATGGTGACGCAGGGGCTGACGGTGGTGGGCCTGCCATAGTTGTCGCTGTTGCAGCCGGTGTACGGGGAGCCGTAGGCGACGGTAAAGAACAGAGTTCCCTGCGACTTGGCATAGTTTGCGGCAGCCAGGCCCTGGGTGCATTCGTTGATGAACGACGGGTACGTGAAGGCGTAGGACGAGGTCATCAGGGCGGGGTAGACCCCGTAATACGAGTTACTCGGCTGGCTGGTGTTGCTGTTCCAGCCTGCGGTCGCGTCTCCGTCGCTGAGCAGGATGATGACGTTGTCCGTGCCTGGGATGGACGCATGCGTCAGCGCGGCCTGCGCGGCATAGATCGCCCCGGCATAGAACGTTCCATAAATGCCGTCGTAGTTCATGGGCTGCATGCCGGCGCAGTTGGAGGCGGCGCCCGCGGCTTTGACGAGACTGGAGCTGGTGTTGAGGGCGGTGGCCGCATCGGACACACGGTAGTCGCTGAGGAAATCGGTGATCTGATAGGTGGCGGTCGCACTGGCGCCGGTGACGGTCGTCGCGGAGACCGGGGTATACGAGGACGCGCCGATCGTGGGGAAGGTATAAGCGGCTGCGGTCGGCAGGTAGGCATACGGCTGGACAGCCGCGCTTCCGGTGGTATTGACCGGCATGATGATGCTGAACAGATTGGAGAAACCCTGGCTGGTGCTGGGCCAGTAGCCGTTCTGAGTGGTTGGATTCGGCGGGGTGCTGGTGCAGGTGTCGATCGAGGCGGTGGTGGAGGTGACGTTGGGAAAGGTGAAGAGGGCGATGCTGTCGAAGGGGTTTGTGACCTTGCCGCTGACCGCGGGACCGCAGGTGGCGTTGTTGTCGCCGCACGGGTTCAACTTCTGCATGAGCGCCTGAAGGCCGTTCAGCGCGCATTGCTGCTGGGTATTGCTGCTGCAGTCGGTATCGATGGCGTCCATGGACAGGGTGCTGTCCATGATGACGGCGATATTGGAGGGACGCGGGCCGCCGCCCTCGATGGCCGCAGTGGAGATCGCATATACGGTGTACGAGTGGAAGCCGAAGAGCCCGGCGAAGAAGAGCGGCACGGAGGCTTTCTGGGCGACCTGGACGGCGTTGGCCGCGGTGCCGGCGTCCGGGCCGACTACCGGGGCGAGACAGGCGATGCCCTGTGCCTGCAAGGTAGCGAGGCACTCGAGCCTGGGGTAATTCGAGACAAGGCTGACGCTCTGGAGGCTGGCGCTGACGTTTTTGCCCGCCGTCACGGAGCTGTAGCTGGTCGCGACGGCGATGGGGTCGTCCGCCTGCGGGGCGCCGGGCAGCGCGGAAGCGGGCAGGATCTGCGCCGCGGCCAGAGCAGAAGCGTCGCTGGAGGCCTGCAGCTCGCGCTTGCAGGCCAGAGTATGGACGACATCGATGGTGAGCCCGCCGATGCCCATGAGGACGAAGGCCATGACGGCCATGATGGGCAGAATCTGGCCACCCTCGGCGGAGAGCAGAGCGCGCAGCCTGGCCAACATGCGAGCCGGCAGGCTTTCGGGGCGTCGACGCATCACTGGATGACCTCGGTGGTCTGGGCCACGAGCTGGCAGGTCGGATTGAGATTGAGCCCGTAAACCTTGAGGGTGCAGGGGTAAGTGGTCTTCACCTGCACGTTCTGGCCCTGGGTGAGGGTCGCGCTGGGGCAGCTGCTGGTGTAGGTCTGGCCCCCGACGGTGAAGGCATAGCCGATGCCCACGGTGGCATTGGTGTGGTTCAGGTTGGGTGTCGCTCCGGTAATCGCGGTTACGGAGAGAGCGCAGGGATCTCCACCTTCGCTGCGCTCGATCGCGAACTGGCGGGCGCCGACGCTGGTGGCGTCCGTGAGCGTGATGAAGTTGCTGAGAGTGAGGCCGAAGGCGGCAATGCCGGTAACGACGAGCAGGAAGGCAGGCAGGCACAGGGCCATCTCGACGATTGACTGGCCGTCCGTGGCGCTTAGCCCGGAGGTGGCGCGCATGGATTGTCTGAAGCTGAACAAGGCGAATCACCTCAACATGCCTGGTACCGGGAGCCCTGCGCCTGACCTGTGCGGAGCTTTGGACAGTGGCGCGAAGTCCTCGTCACTATGGAACGGCGGGCCGAGCAGGGGACTTCGCGCGCTGGTCTCAGCTTATGGAACGGCGGACGCCGGTGCGATTGCCCGGGGGCGGCATCGGCGTGCCACTTCCGTGGCATGTGGCCGCATTGTGGAATCTGTCTGGAACGGGCTTCGACGCCCCGGCAGTTCCTCGGCCGGGGGGCGCGGCGGTAGAATCGGGCGGTGAGCCCCGCACAGAACCCCTCTTCGCTTCCCTCCTCCGCCGCTCGGCCGGCGACCGCCGCCGGGCTGAAGCCGGTACGCCGGGCGATCCTCTCCGTCACCGATAAGTCAGGGCTGGCGGAGTTTGCCTCCGGGCTGGCGCGCCATGGGGTCGAGCTGGTCTCCACCGGCGGCACCGCGACGGCGCTGCGCAACGCCGGGCTGACAGTGCGCGATCTCTCCGACCTGACCGGCTTTCCCGAGATGCTGGACGGCCGGGTGAAGACGCTGCACCCCAGGGTGCATGGCGGCATCCTGCATATTCGCGGGAACGCGGAGCACGTGGCCAGCGTGCGCGAACACGGGATCGAGCCGGTCGATATGGTGGTGGTAAATCTGTACGCGTTCGAGAAGACGGCGGCGAAGCCGGGCGTTTCGGCGGCGGAGATCATCGAGAACATCGATATCGGCGGGCCGTCGATGCTGCGGTCGGCGGCCAAAAACTTCGAGGATGTGGCGGTGGTCACCTCGGTGAACGACTATGCGCGGCTGGTTGAGGAGCTGGACGCGAACAATGGAAAGCTGAGCCGGGCGACGCGCTGGACGCTGGCGAAGCAGGCGTTCGCGACCACGGCGGCCTACGACGCGGGGATCGCGTCGACGCTCGAAACGCTTGCCGCAACGGAGGACGCGCACGCGCCGGCGGCGTTCGACCGCGAGTCGCTGCCCGCGACCATCCGGATTGTGGAGAAGCGCTCGGCGATTTTGCGATACGGCGAAAATCCGCACCAGAAGGCGGCGCTCTACGCGGATGGCTCCGGTACCGGCGTGGCGGGCGCGACGCAGCTGCAGGGCAAGGAGCTCTCGTTTAACAACCTGGTGGATCTGGACGCGTGCTGGGAGCTGGCGAGCGAGTTCGACGAGCCGGCGGTGGTGATCATCAAGCACACCAACCCGTGCGGCGCGTCCACCGGCGCGAATGTGCTCGAGGCGTATACGCGGGCGCTGGCGGCGGATCCGGTCTCGGCCTTCGGCGGCGTGATCGGCGTCAACCGCGCGGTGGACGGCGCGGCGGCGGAAGAGATCGCGAAGCTGTTTGTGGAGGCGATCGTCGCGCCGGGCTTCTCGCCGGAGGCGCTGGCGCGGTTTGGCGCGAAGAAGAACCTGCGTTTGGTCCAGATCGTGCCGGCGCAACCGGCGTGCGTGCTGAAGCAGATTTCTGGCGGGCTGCTGGCGCAGACGCCGGACGATCGCAAGGTGACGGAAGCCGAGCTGCAGATTGTGACGAAGCGCCAGCCAACCCCGCAGGAGCTGCGGGCGCTGCGGTTTGCCTGGACCATCTGCAAGCATGTGAAGTCGAACGCAATCGTCTACGCGCGGTTTCACGAGGGACACGGGCAGACGGTCGGCGTGGGCGCGGGACAGATGTCGCGGGTGGACGCGGCCAAGTTCGGCGCGCTGAAGGCGGTGCTTTCGCTGGTCGGCACGGTGGCGGCTTCGGATGCATTCTTCCCGTTTCCCGACGGGCTGGAGGTGGTGGCGCAGGCGGGCGCGACGGCGGTGATTCAGCCGGGCGGCTCGGTGCGGGATGCCGAGGTGATCGAGGCGGCGGACCGGCTTGGGGTGGCGATGGCATTTACCGGCGTGCGGCACTTCCGGCACGGGTAGGTTGCCGGGAAGCCGCAGGCGGGAGTTGCGCCGTGTACACTGCCATCGAAAGGCGGCGGGGGTTGCAGCGCATCCAATGAGGGGTGCGGCTCGTCTATACCTCTGTCGCAACAGCCTCCCTGCGCCGCGGTTTGCGGCCTGAACAGGACACCCTTCTCGATGACAGTGCGTTTTTCTCCCGTCTCCCGCGCAGCCCGTACGACTTTCTCCGCGGCGGCTTTTCTGCTTGCCGCGCACGCGGTGATGGCGCAGGTGGATACCAGGTCCGCTCCGCCGTCGGCGGTCCCAGACCGCGCGGCGGCCTACTATCATGACGGCCTGGCGCATATGTACGAGGAGATGGCCACCAACAACGGGCGTCCCGACTATGCGGCGCAGGCTATCGAGGAGTACAAGCTGGCGCTGAACGCCGACCCCGACAACCGCTATCTGCAGAACGGGCTGGCCGATCTCTATTTCAAACTCGGGCGCATTCGCGAGGCGGTGACGGCAGCGCAGGACCAGATCAAGCGCGACCCGAACGATCTCGAAGCGCACCAGCTGCTGGGCAAAGTCTACCTGCGCTCATTGAACGACATGCAGGGCCCGCAGGCGAACGAGATGCTGCAGCTTGCGATCGCGGAGTACGAGAAGCTGGCGCAGCTGCAGCCGAAGGATGTGGACACGCACCTGCTGCTGGGACAGCTGTACGGGTTGAATCACGATACGGCCAAGGCGCAGGCGCAGTTCAAGCTGGCACAGGGACTGGATTCCAACTCGGAGGAGGCGGTGCTGAACATGGCGCGGCTGTATACCGAGGAGGGCGAGCAGCAGAAGGCGATTGACGCGCTGAAGGCGATTCCGGCGGACGATCGCAGCGCGCGCGTTAATGAGGCGCTGGGCGCGACGTACGACTCCATGAAGGACTCGAAGGACGCGGCGGCGGCGTACAAGGCGGCGCTCGAGGACGACGGCGGCAATGCCGATGTGCAGCGTGCGCTGGCGACCGATCTGATGACGACCGGCGACGTAAACGGCGCGCTGAGCGTGTATCGGGACCTGGTAAAGCAAGACCCGGCGGACGCGCAGTCGGAGATCAAAATCTCGGAGATTCTGCGCGGCCAGGGCAAGTATCAGGAGGCGCTCGACGCGCTGAACAAGGCGAAGGCGACCAGCGGCGGCCAGAACAATCTGGAGGTGGAGTTCGACGAGGCGGCGCTCTACGACTCCATGGGCAAGTACGACCTGGCGGTCAGCGATCTGCAGACGATCCTGACGCAGACCCAGCATCTGGACCGCAAGTACACGGACAGCGAGAAGAACAATCGCGCGATCTTCCTCGACCGGCTGGGCGCGATCGACCGCGAGGAGAACAAGACAGCCGATGCGGTCGGCGCCTACAAGCAGATCGTGGCGATGGGCGGGGACGAGTTTGTGCTGCGCGGGTATGAGGGCGAGATCGATGCCTATCGCGACGCGCACCAGTGGAAGGACGCGGTGAACGCCTCGGCGGAACTGGCGAAGCTGTATCCGGCCAACCGCGCGGTGCAGCTGACGTATGCGTATCAGCTGGCGGATACGGGCTCGCCCGACCAGGGACTGACGCTGGCGAAGGCTCAATTGAACAACTCCGACGAGGACGAGAACACACACGTTTCGATCGCGAACATCGATATGCGTCTGCATCGCTCAGCCGACGCGCTGGCGCAGCTGGATAAGGCGCAGCCGCTGGCAAAGGAGCCGGAGCAGCAGGCGACGATCGCGCTGCTGCGGGCGACGGTGCTCGACCGGGACAAGCAATACGCGGCGGCGGAGACGCAATACCGCAAGGCACTGGAGCTCGACCCGAACAATGCCAGCGTGCTGAACGATCTTGGTTACATGCTGGCGGATGAGGGTGTGAAGCTGCCCGAGGCGCTGGCGATGGTGAAGAAGGCGCTCGCACTCGACCCGCAGAATGGAGCCTATCTGGACTCGCTGGGCTGGGTGTACTTCAAGCTGGGCCAGTACGCCGACGCCGAGACGAATCTGCATCAGGCGATCGACCGCACGCCGACCGATCCCAGCATTCACGATCATCTGGGGCAGGTGTACGAGAAGACCGGCAAGCTGCAGCTTGCGGTGGAACAGTGGCAGCGCTCCATGACCGAGTATGCCCGTTCGCTGCCGGCGGACGCTGACCCGGCCGATGTCGCCAAGGTGAAGCACGAACTGGACGCGGCACGAACGAAGCTGGCCCGGAACAGCGCCCAGGTGAATAAAAAGTCCTAGGCGTATTTTAATCCGTACAGAGAAGAGCCCCGTGACCCGTTGTGGCACGGGGCTCTTCTCTTTTCGGTGGCGTGGGTGTGCTCTGTGCTTTCCTGCGCCGTCCAGGAGCTCCCGTTCCCGGCATGCATCCCTTTCAGAACTTGACCCGCGCCGACATCTGCATGAGCCGGGGCGGGGAGGCGGTCTGGATCTCTCCGAAGTTCGCGCTCGAGATATTGCCGTTTACCGCCGTCGGCCCGAAGAACTGTCCGTGGTTGAAGACGTTGAACGCCTCCGCCCGCAGTTCCAGCGCCATGCTCTCGTGCAGCTTCGTCGTCTTCGCGAGCGAGAGATCGGTGTTGTCCGCGCCCGGCCCGTAGAAAAAGCGGCGGCGCGCGTTGCCCAGTGTTCCCAGAGCCGGCAGCGAGAACAGCGACGCATCGAACGCCGCCGCATCGGGCCGGTGATGAATGCGCAACTTCCCCCCGGCAAACTCCGGCTCGTCGATCCCGTTGCCGTTGATCCCGTTGGGCGCCGTGCCCAGCAGCGAGGTGTCGTTGTTGTTGACGAGCGTCACGGGCAGCCCGCTCGAGAAGCGCGTCAGTCCGGAGATCTCCCATCCGTTCGTGATGCGCGGCCTGTCTTGCAGCAGGCTTTCCAGCGGAAGCTCATACCGGTAGGTCGCGCTGAAATTATGCGTCAGGTCGAACGCCGAGATGGCCCGGCTCAGCCCGGCGTTTCCGGGGTAAACCGCCTCGGCCAGGCTCGACGATTGATCGATCGACTTGCTGTATGTGTACGCCAGCTCGACGAACAGCCGCCGTCCCGCATGCCGCACCTGCGCCTCGAGCGCGTTGTCGTGCGAGTTCGCGATCGTCCGCTGCAGGTTGACGCTGCCGAAGGCCCCGGAGAAGGGCCCGCGCGTTCCCGTGACGACCTGTCCCGAAGCCGAGGTAAACGTGCTGCTCTCATTGAAGGGCCCGCAGGTCGCCGAGCCCTGTGCCACATCGGCCTGCGTGCTGAGCGCCAGGCAGAGTGCCGGATTGCCCGGGTTGACTTCCTGCAGCACCAGCAGATGATGCGCCTGCGTTCCCACATACCCCACCTTGACCGATGTTCCCGGCCCGACCTGCCGCTCGATCGCGAAGGTGTAGTTCTCGGTAGAGGGCACGACGTTGTCTTTGCTGAACGCCGGAATGCCGGTGAGCGGCTCGAAGGCGCTCCAGTTCACGCCATCGTACGGATGCGCGGGCGTTGCTCCGAAGGGCACGTGCGCCAGCGGAAACGGCTGGCCCAGACTGGTGTTGGTGGAAGCTTCGACGAACGGCTCGTCGAAGCGCGTCGGTGCCGCGGTCGTATCGGTGAAGCCGTAGGGCGGATTGCCGCTCATGATGCCCGCCGAAAGTCCCTCGAAGGCGCTGTAGTAGACGCCGAAGCCGGCTCGCACTACGGTATCGCCGCTGTGGCCAAAGAGCCGGCCGGACGGGGCCCACGAAGCTGCGACGCGCGGCGCGAAGTCGGCGTAGCGCGTGGGCGCAATGGTCTTCGCCACGCCCGGATCGCCGGGGAACAGAATGCCCTTTGGCGCGTTCGGAAAGACTTCCGACTGCTCGCTGGGGTCGAGCGTCAGCAGCTGGTTATACTTCTCGCTCCAGGGCGGCAGCACGTCCCAGCGCAGACCGTAGTTCAGGGTCAGGCCCGGTCGAACCTGCCAGCTATCCTGTCCATAGAGCCCGACGTAGTGGTTGCGGTTGTAGAAGTTCTGCCCGTCGCCCTGGGTGTAGGTGCTGTCGATCCCCAGGAGAAAGTCGGCGAAGTCGAGCCCGGTCTCGCTGCCCGTGAACTGGAAGCTGCCGTTGTCGTAGACGTCCGGGTGCGTATTGATCTGATCGGCGTGGAAGGTCGCGCCGAAGCTGACAAAGTGGCTTCCGTGCGAGCGCGAAAGATCGTCCGAGGCTTCGATCGTGTTCTCCGCCTGCGACAGGCCCGTGACCGTCGTGCCGAGGGTGAAATCGTTGAAGACGAGGTTCTCCACGCCTTGAATCGACGGCATCTGGGGATCGATCCCGGAGGTGCCGGCTCCGGTCACGAAGCCCTGTGAAGCGAGCGGCACGCCCTGCCCGCCGAGCGGCTGTCCGACGTCCGCGGCGTTGCGCAGATAGCTCACGTGCGCCACATTCAGCATGGTCGCGCTCAGCGCCGAGGTCAGGCTGGCGGTATCGAGCTGCGCCAGCCCGTTGTTGCGCGCGCTGAACCCGGGCACCGACGCCCCGCCCTGCGCGGTCGGATAGGGATTGACCAGGGTGTAGCTGTCACCGAACCCGTAGAGCGCCAGTTGTCCGGCGCGGGTATCAAGATCCAGCCGCAGGGCGCCTCGGTCGTCGCGCACCTGCTGCGCGTAGGCGGAGGTTGCGAAGCTGGCGGTGCCGTTGTTGGGCGCCGGGATGTATTGCAGCAGGTTCTTCGCGGGCGCGGACCACGCGGACATCGGAATGACTCCGCCGGGAAAGACCTGCGTGTACGGTTCTCCGTTGCTTACCGTGTAGCCAAGCCGGCTGCTCAGGGTCTGCGCCCAGCCGTCGCCGCTGACGGTCCCGGTAAGCGAAGCCACGCTGTCGGCCAGGTTGCCGGTCCGGTCGGCCAGGCTCGGCACGGCGATCAGGCCGGTATCGATGCCTTCGTTCTCGCGTGTCCCCTGATAGTCCGCGAAGAACTTCAGCCGCCGCCAGCGGGTTGGGCCGCCCAAAGTACCGCCGAACTGGTTCTGGTGGAAGGGCGCACGGGTCAGCGAGAAGTAGCTGCGGGCGTCGAGCGCGGTATCGCGATAGTAGTCGTACACGCTGCCATGCAGGCGGTCGCTGCCCGATCGGGTCGTCATCGCGACCTGGCCGCCGCTCTGATTGCCGAGCTTCGCGTCGAAGCTGTCCGTCAGCACCTGCAGCTCGGCGATGGAGTCGAGCGTCGGCACGATGGCCAACCCCATATTGACATCTTCCTGGGCGTCCGCACCGTTGACGCGAAAAGCGTTCGCGGTCTCGCGCTGGCCGCTCACCGAAAGCGCGCCGATATCGAGATCGCCGGCAGGCGGCGTGCTCGCCACGCCGCTCATCACCACGGCATTGGGCTGCGCCGAGCTGACCGGCACGACGCCCGGCGAGATCGCCAGCAGATCGGTGACGCTGCGCCCATTGAGCGGCACACTGGCCACCTGCGCCTCCGCCAGCACCAGCCCCGACTGGGTCTCGCGGGGGTCGATGACGGCACCGCTGGACGAGGTCTGTACCTCGACCGACTCGGCGTGGCTGGCCACCCGCAGCACCACCGGCCCGGGAGCCTCGCCGCCGGTCACCTCCAGCGTCGACGGATCGAAGCCGGCCGCCGCGACCGTCACGCGATAGCGCGTTCCCGGCTGCGCCGGGAGCAGCGCGTCGCCCGTGGTGCTGCTTACCGAGGAGATCGGCAAGACTTCGGATCCTCCAGGCAGCGGCTCCGCATGGATCGAGGCGCCTGCAATCGAGGCTCCACTCGCATCCACGATGTGGAGCGTCACCGTCGCCGGGCGAGCGGGAGACTGCGACTGTACCGAAGCCGCGAGCAGCGGCGCAACCAGCAGAAGACGTGCGAACGAACCAGGCATGCGATATTCCAGGACAACACACCGCCGTTGACCTAGAATGAGTCCAGGCCGCGGTCAAAAGCTGCGCGTCGTCAGGGCTTTCACGGACCCTCCGCCAAGAGTGAATCCGTGGAAGCCCTTCCCTTTCTTTTTGTCTCTCCTGAATATACGACAGCTTTGGTCCGAGATGCGCTCAGCCGAGGAATTTACCCTCGGCAGGTGTCGCGCATGCTTCCACATAGGCGCACGCGAGCGCGGTCAGCTCCCGCCGGACTGCCTCGATCTGCTTCTCCGCGGCACCCGACTCCAGCAGGCGCTGGCTGACCCCGGCCATGGCACCCTGCAGCATGGTCGCCATCAGCTGCGGGTCGGTGTTCAGCGGCTCGCGCGCGGAGGCCAACATGCGCGCGACCGCACGGTTGAAGCGCACGCCCATCTCTTGCCGGATCCTCATGCCGTCGAGGTCCGCGCTTACCGCGTAGAGCGCCACACTGGCCCGCGGCGTGTGCATCTTAGCCGCGAGAAAGGCTTCCACCAGCGCCGTTGCCATGGTCCGCAGACTCGCCCCGCGCTGTGCACGGCAGGCCGCTTCGACCGCGTCCGCAACCGCATCCAGATGCCGCCGCAGCGCAGCCTGCAGCAGCGCGCTCTTGTTCGGGAAGTACTGGTAGAGCGTCCCTACGGAGACGCCGGCGCGTGCCGCTACGCGCGTGGTCGTCAGACGGCCCTTCCCGACCTCCAGCAGAACCTGAACCGTGGCCTCGAGGACAGCCTCGACGCTGGCCGCCGAACGCGCCTGCACGGGCAGTTTGCGCGGCTCCAGCACGGCTCTCGCGGTCGACGACAAATGCGAACTCCTAACCTGAAGCTTTCTTCATCTAACCACACAGAGCCGCTTCCGCACAGATATGCAGGCGGAACGGCGCAGGAGATCGACATTATGGCATCCAGCACGAAGCTCGGCGGCACCTTTGCCTTTCCCGACAGCACCCGCACCGTTCACCGCATGGGCTATGGCGCCATGCAGCTCGCCGGCCCCGGCGTCTTCGGGCCGCCGCGCGATCACGCCGAAGCCCTCGCCGTGCTGCGCGAGGCGATCGAGTCCGGCGTCGACCACATCGATACCAGCGACTTCTACGGCCCGCACATCACCAACCAGATCATCAGGGAAGCGCTGCATCCGTATTCCGAGAACCTCGTCCTCGTCACCAAGGTCGGTGCGACGCGCGGCGAAGACAAGTCCTGGAACGCGGCGATGTCGGCCGCAGACCTCGAGAAGGCTGTCCATGACAACCTCCGCAACCTCGGCGTCGACGCGCTCGACGTCGTCAATCTTCGGCTGATGGGCAAGATTCACGGCCCGGCGGAAGGGTCGCTCGAAGAGCCGTTCACGGCGCTTGTGGAGCTGCAGCGGAAGGGCCTGATCCGCCATCTCGGCCTCAGCAACATTACCTCCGCGCAGCTCGCCGAAGCCCGCAACATCGCGCCCGTCGTCTGCGTCCAGAACCTCTACAACGTCGCTCACCGTGAGGACGATGCTCTGCTGGAGGAACTCGCGGCGGCGCACATCGCGTACGTTCCGTTCTTTCCGCTCGGCGGGTTTACGCCGCTGCAGTCGTCCGAGCTTTCTGAGGTGGCGGCCGAGCTGGCGCACACGCCCATGCAGGTGGCGCTGGCCTGGCTGCTGCACCGCTCGCCCAACATTCTGCTGATCCCCGGAACTTCCTCGCGCACGCATCTGCGCGAGAACCTCGCCGCGGCTACGCTTGAGCTCGCGCCCGAGATCCTCGCCCGCCTCAACACCATCGCGGCCGCCACACCGGCCCACGCCTGATCGCATGCGGGGCTCGCGCCTGCTGTGGGCGAGCTCCGCCAATCCCTCTGCTACGATCAACGCACATTCCCTCAAGGAGCCTCTGTGCGCGTTCGTATCGTCGCGTCGATCGCCCTCGCCGCCGTCTCTGTCATGCCCTCCTTCGCCGACCGCCTCAAGGTCGCCGATACCGCGAAGATCGTCCGCATCTCCGACCCCGAGATCTCGCCCGACGGCAAGTCGATCGTCGCCGTCGTCGGTCATGTCAACCTCGACGAAGACCGCACGGACGCTTCACTCGTCCTGATCGACGTGGCCACGAAGAGCATGCGCGTCCTCACCACGCGCAGCCACGCCGGTTTCCCGCGCTGGTCGCCCGACGGCAAGACGCTCGCGTTCCTGGCCGATGACGACAAGAAGCATCTGCAGATCTGGACGCTCGGCATGGCCGCAGGCGGAGATTCCGCGCAGATCACGCACTCGCCCACCTCGATCGAGCAGCTGGCGTGGCGACCCGACGGCAAGGCGCTTGCCTTCGTTGCCGAGGACGATGAGCCCGAGCGCAAGGGCCGCGCGAAGTTCGACGACGCCTTTGTCGTCGGCAGCAACGATTTTCTGGCCAGCTCCGCGCAGATGCCGGCGCACCTGTGGGTAGTGGAGCTGCCCACCTCTCCCGACGCAAAGCCGGAGCCGAAGCGGCTGACCTCCGGCTCGTGGTCGCTGCCCATCAGCCTGCCGCCCGGCCCGCCTGCTTCGCCGGTTCAGTGGACGCCCGACGGCAGGCAGATCTTCTTCGTCAAGGTGCCGACGCCGCTCTCGGGCGATGCCATGCAGTCGACCATTCAGGTGATGGACGTCGCCAGCGGCCACTATAAGCCGCTCACCGGCGCGTCCACGCTCGAGTCGATTCCGGTGCTCTCGCCCGATGGGGCGCAGATTGCATACCTGCGCAACCGTGACGGCCACGCCTGGAACGATGGTGAGGTTCATCTCGCGCCCGCATCGGGCGGCGCAGGCCACGACATCACGCGCACGCTCGACCGCAACATCGTGCGCGCGCTCTGGATGCCTGGCGGCAAATCGCTGCTGGTCGCCGGCAACGACGCCACCAGCGCCGCCATGTGGCTGCAGCCGGCAGATGGCTCTGCCGCGCAGCGCATCGCCACCGGCGAGGTCACCCCCGGCGAGCCGTTCTGGCTGGACGCCAGCGTCGACGCGCAGGGCGCCATCGCCTTTACCGGAAGCACACCCTCCGATCCAGGCGAGCTCTTCCTCATCGACAGCGCGCACGGCGCACCGGTACAGCTCACGCACCTCAACGCCGAGATCGCAAGCAAAGAGATTGCGCGCCAGGAGACCATCACCTGGCCGAGCATGAAGGGCGGCCCGCTCTCGGATGGCGTCGTCACGTACCCGATCGGCTATCAGCCGGGCAAAAAGTATCCGCTGGTGCTCTACATCCACGGCGGCCCGACCTCCAACTCCAAACAGACCTGGACCAGCTTCTCCCAGCTCTTCGCCGCGCAGGGCTGGATGGTGTTCGAGCCGAACTACAGAGGAAGTGACAACCTCGGCAATGCGTATAATGCCGCCATCCTCAACGATGCCGGCAAGGGTCCGGGCGAGGACGTGATGGCCGGCCTCGCGCTACTCGAAAAGGGCGGCGCGGTCGACCAGGACCACATCGCCGTCAGCGGCTGGAGCTACGGCGGCTACATGACCAGCTGGCTGCTCGGCCACTCGAACATCTGGAAGGCCTCGGTGGATGGCGCCGCCGTCAACGACTGGGTCGGCATGTATGACCTCTCGGACGGCAACGTCACCGTGGCCGAGAGCTTCGGAGGGTCGCCCTACACCAGCCCCGAGCGCATGAAGGCCTACCGCGACCAGTCCCCCATCACCTACGTGGCCAGTGTCCGCACGCCCACGCTGGTGCTGTGCGATGTCGGCGACTATCGCGTGCCGATCACCATGTCCTACAGCTGGTACCGCGCGCTCAAGGATAACGGCGTCGTCACCGAGTTCGTCGCGTACCCGGTCGGTGGCCACTTTCCCGGCGACCCGCTTCGCCGCATGGACATCCAGCGCCGCTGGATCGAGTGGCTCGGCCGCTATCTTCCGTCCGACCCCGGCTCCGAAGCCTCACCTGCCGCAAAGACTACTGCCTTGAAGTAGCCGTAAACAAGAGGGTCAGCCGCAGCAATCGGCTGACCCTGTCCCTTTCCGAAAGCGTTACTGCTCGCCGGTCCGCGCGCCCTTCCAGATATCCAGCCCGCCATCCTGCGCGTAGCCGTCGATCTGCTTCAACTCGTCAGGCGAGAACTCCAGCTTCTTCAGTGCGTCCAGCGAATCGTTCAACTGATCCGCGTTCCGCGCGCCAATCAGCGCTGACGACACGCGCTGGTCGCGCAGCACCCACGCGATCGCCATCTGTGCCAGGGTCTGCCCGCGGCCCTGCGCGATCTCGTTCAGCGCGCGGACCTTCTTCAGGTTCTCTTCGCTCAGCATCTCCTTTGCGAACGAACCCTCCTGCTGCGCGCGCGACTCCTGCGGCACACCGTTCAGATACTTTTTCGTCAGCAGACCCTGCGCCAGCGGCGAGAAGGCGATGCACCCCACGCCGAGTTCATCGAGCGTCGCCAGCAGCCCGTCTTCCACCCAGCGATTCAGCATGGAGTACGAAGGCTGGTGGATCAGCAGCGTCACGCCCTCGCGCTTGAGGATTTCGTACGCTTCGCGCGTGCGTTCGGGGCTGTAGCTCGAGATCCCCACATAGAGCGCCTTGCCCGAGCGCACCGCCTGCACCAGCGCGCCCATGGTCTCTTCGAGCGGCACATCGAGCGTGGGCCGGTGCGAGTAGAAGATGTCGACGTAGTCCAGACCCATGCGCTTGAGGCTCTGGTCGAGTGAGGCCAGCAGGTACTTGCGCGAGCCGCCCACGCCATACGGGCCCGGCCACATATCCCAGCCGGCCTTGCTCGAGACGATCAGCTCGTCACGATGCGTGCGGAAGTCCTTGCGCAGGATCGCGCCGAAGTTCTCCTCGGCCGAGCCGTACGGCGGCCCGTAGTTGTTGGCTAAATCGAAGTGGGTCACGCCGCGGTCGAAGGCTCGCCGGATCGTCGCGCGTCCGGTCTCGAAGACGTCCACGCCGCCGAAGTTCTGCCACAGTCCCAGTGAGACCGCCGGCAGCACGATTCCCGAACGCCCGCACCGTCTGAAGTTTGCCTGCCGGTACCGCGTCTCATCCGCCATATACAGCTTTTCCATGTTGCTCCTCTGTCCTCTCCGCAATGCTACACATGGATGCCGCTCCGTCTTCTGCCGGGTGCCCGCGTTTCCGCCTGCATGAGCACACGTGAGCCAGGCTCTGGCGCAGGCGACGCCTGCGGCTAGGCGCAAAAGCGACGAGCATACCCGGTACGGAGCTGGAGACCGGCGAACTCAATCGCATGCCGGCCTGGAAACAGCTCTCCACGGCCTTCCATTGCGCGCGCCAAGCCGATTTCCGCGCGGTTTTGCACCGTTGAAGACTTACCCTTCGCAGCCCGCCTAGAAGCTCCCCGCGAAGATCGAGCGCAGCTTTTCCTTGAGGCCCTGTTGCTCGCCGGCCCGGCGGATCTGGGTGCGATGTGTGTACAGCAGCATGCCGATCGCCACTGAGAACTCCGGCCGCGCCAGCTCCGCCGGCATGCGCGAGAGCGGCACCGGCGAGCCCACACGCGCGGGCACCCGCAGCAGCGACTCCGCGTTATCCAGCAGCCCCACCAGGTTGGCGCCGCCGCCGGTCAGCACACAGCCCGCCCCCAGCGCCTCCAGCACGCCGCCCGCGCGCAGGTTGTCGCGCAGCATGGTGAAGAACTCGCGCGCCCGCGGCTCAAGGATCTCCGCCAGAAAGCGCTGCCGCACCAGCCGCGCCGTGCCGCCCGCGCCCGAGATCCCGGTGATGTGCCCGCCGACTTCGATCTCGGCCAGCGTTGGTACGCTTGTTACGACGCAGTTGCCGTAGAGCTGTTTCAGCTCCTCGGCCTCATCGACCGAGACATGCAGCCCGACCGCGAGATCGTTCGTGAAGTGGTCGCCGCCGATGGGCAGCACCGCCGTATGCGCGATCGAGCCCTCGAAGAAGACGGCCAGCTCGGTCGTGCTCGCGCCGATATCGACCAGACACACGCCCAGTTCGCGCTCGTCGGCCGAGAGCACCGCCTCCGCCGCCGCGATCCCTTCGAAGACCGTGTCTTCAACTTCCAGCCCGGCGCGATTGGCGCAGGTCACGACGCTCTGCGCGATCCCCGCCGAGCAGGTCGCCAGATGCAAATTGACTTCCAGCCGGTTGCCGACCATGCCGATCGGATCGTGGATGCCCGACTGATCGTCGAGGATGAACTCCTGCGGCAGCAGATGCATGACCTCACGGTCCGGCGGCAGCGGCACGCTGCGCGCACGGTCGACGCAGGCGCGCACCTCTTCGCGCGTGATCTCCTTCATCCGCGAACCCATCGAGATGCCGCCGCGCGAGTTGATGCCACGCACATGCGTGCCGCCGATCCCGATCACCGCCGACTCGATGACCGCTTTTGCCGACCGCTCGGCCTCGAGCGCCGCCCGGTTGATCGCCTCGAACGCCGGCTGCAGATCGGCGATCAGGCCCTTGCGCATGCCCTGTGAGCGCTCGACCCCGTGTCCGCGGTAACGCAGCACGCCGTCGGCGACCTCCGCCACCAGCACGCAGCTCTTCTGGCTCCCGCAGTCCAGCACGGTAATCAGGTTCTCCTGCTTCGGATTCATCGCGGACCTGCCTTTTTCGCTTTCGCCTTAATGTCGAACGCCTGCTCCAGATGCTTGCCCGCGACCGGCGCGGCGGCCGGCGCATGTGGCTTTGGAGCGACCGGCGCATGGGTCTTCGTCTTCGCCGCCGTCCTCGAAGCCGCCTTGCCCGGAGCCGCCGGCGCGTCCGCATCCGCCGCCCCGGCCACCGGAACAGCCGCGCCCGGCTGCATCTCCAGCACGACCTCGCGCTCGTAGCGCATGTCCGCCGAGGCCAGCTTCGGGTACTTTGAACGCCACTCCGGCAGGTTTTGTTCATAGCGACGATACCGCTCGAGGAAATCCTCATCGCCAAAATGCACCAGCACCTCGGCCCCGTTATCCGGGATCAGCGCCTTGACATCCTCGGGATCGGTCAGGTCGACCTCGCTCAGCTTGCGCGAGATCTTCTCCGGACCGCTGTCCAGCTCGCCGGTGAGCTTCAGGTACAGCTTCATGCGGGCCGCCCGCGTGCCCGGCGGGTCGCTCGCCGCGATCCCCGTCACCACCGGAAACGAGTAGCTCTTGTCGGAGTCCAGATCGGGCGACCCCTCCAGCAGCACTCCGTGCGCATCCACCAGCCCGATGTGGCTGGATGCGGCGCTTCCCTGGCGCACGAACGCGACCGGCGTCCGTTCCGTTACCGCGACCGCCAGACGATTGGGCATCAGCCGCATCACCGTCGCGTGCTCCACCCAGGGAAGCGCTTCCAGCTCCGCCCGCCGCGCGTCCAGCGGCACCGAGAGCACGTTGCGCTCGAGATCCGCACCAAAGACGCCCAGCACCTGCGCCCGCGTCAAGTGATTGTTCCCCGAGATTTGAATGTTCCGGCTGGACGGAATCGCCAGCCGTGCATCGTGCAGGACCGCCGCGCGCGCCTGCGCCAGTCCGAAGCCGATCGCCCCCAGGCCGGCGAGCACCCCGGCACCGACGGCAACCCGTCCCGCCACACTCCGCGGAATGCTCCCGCGCAGACGAAGTGTCAGCCCGCGCCCACGGCCCTCCGCACTGGCGTCGGCAGCCATGGTCCGAGGCCCATTTCTGCGCCGGTCGAAGCCCGGACCCAGAGCGGACTCGAGATCGGAGCGCACATCGAGCATGGGATCGCGGCGCAAAGTCGGGCCGCCCGGAAGCCGGCGCGTCTCCGCGCCGCCATCCGCAGGGCTCTCCCGCATACCTCCACGCGCGCGACCCCGCGCAGGCGTATCGAGCACCGCCGTCCCATCCTCTGCTGATTTAGCTTTCCGCACGCCCGAGCAAGGCCACGGAGAATCGCCACCCTCACTATATCCCGCAGCGCAGGCCCGTCCTGTGGGCATCTGGGGGGAGAACCTAAGCCGCTACGCGGCGAGCAGGATGCAGGCAACAGGGAGTAGAAGACCGAGGCTCTCAACCTCGCTCTTCTACTCCCTGGTCCCTAGTCCCTGCTCAAGCGCTTCCACCACCAGCGGCGCCATGCCCGAAACACTTCCCGCTCCCAGCGTCATCACTACGTCTCCGCGCTTCGCTCGGCCTGCCAGCTCGATCACCGCCTCCGGGACGCCGGCCGCGTAGCGGACGATCTTTCCTGCCGGCGAGACGGCCGCGATCTCCCGTGCGAGCGCCTCGCCCGAGATCCCGGGAATCGGCTCCTCGCTGGCCGCGTAGATGTCCAGCACCTCGACCGTATCCGCGTCCTCGAAGGCGTGCGCGAACTCCGCCAGCAGGTCCCGCGTCCGCGTATACCGGTGCGGCTGAAAGAGCACATGCACCTGACGGTAGCCGCACTCACGCGCCGCCCGCAGCGTCGCCGTGATCTCGGTCGGATGATGCCCGTAGTCGTCGATCACGGCGATCCCACCCACATAGCCGCGGGTCTGGAATCGGCGATCGACTCCCCGGAAGGTCGCCAGCCCTTTTGCGATGTCCTCCGGCGAGACGCCCAGCTGGACGCCCACCGCAATTGCCGCCATTGCGTTCAGCACGTTGTGCCTGCCCGGCACATGCAGCGAGAACGGCCCCAGCACCAGCCCGCGCACATTCACCTCAAAGTGCGCATGGCAGTCCTTGCGTCTGGGCAGCATCTCCAGCCGAAAGTCCGCGTCGGCGCTCTCGCCGTAGGTGTAGACCTTGCGCCGGACCTTCGGAAGGACTGTGCGCAGCCGGTCATTGTCCACGCAGCACGTTGCAGCCCCGTAAAACGGCAGCCGATCCATGAACTCCACGAAGGCATCGTCCACGTCCTCCATGGAGGAGTAGCAGTCCATATGCTCGCGATCGAGATTGGTCACCACCGCCAAGACCGGGCTCAGCTTCAGAAACGAACGGTCGCTCTCGTCGGCTTCCGCCACCAGGTACTGGCTCGTCCCCAGCCGCGCATTGGATCCCAGCGCATCGACACGTCCGCCCACCACCACGGTGGGATCGAGGCCGCCGCCCGCGAGCACCGCCGCGATCATGCTGGTGGTGGTGGTCTTGCCGTGCATGCCGGCCACGGCGATCCCGTATTTCAGCCGCATCAGCTCGGCCAGCATCTCCGCCCGCAGGATCACCGGCGTCTTTCTACGGCGCGCTTCCTGGACCTCGGGGTTGGCGGATGAAACCGCGGAACTCGCCACCACGACATCGCACGCCGCCGCATTCGACTCGCGGTGCCCGACGAAGATCGTCGCGCCCAGTCCGGCCAGCCGTTCAGTCGCCCCCGAAGCCTTCAGGTCCGACCCCGAGACCGTGTAGCCCATCGTCAGCAGGATCTCCGCGATCCCGCTCATCCCGATTCCGCCGATCCCGATAAAGTGCACGCGCTGCGATGGCGCAAACAGAATATGTCCCGGAACGAACATCCACACCCTCAACCCTTCACTTTACACAAACGGACAGCTGCGTCTCAGCAGGCCAGCACAACTTATGCCTTGATTACTCAGCATTCGAGCACTAACGTCCTCAGCATGACACCGTGGCGGCTTTGCATCGCAGGCTTCACACTTGTTCTCGGAACAGCGATCGCAAGCGCGCAGATGATCGAGCAGAAGAAGGTGGGGCCAGAACGATCAGTTGCCTGCACACGGGGCTCGACAGCGATCTGCACGATTGCGGGACTCCGGACTGGTATGACTACGTATTCCGCGGCACTATCTCGAGTATCCAGCCCCGCGAAGGTGTCGTAAGCAGCCAACCCCTCCAGAACGACGAGAAGATTCTTCAGATCACGACAGATGAGATCTTCAAGGGGAGTCCCGCCCACTTCCTCAGCGTAAAAACCTCACAGGCACTCTGCTTCCCAGAACTCAGGGCAGGCGACGAGTGGCTCTTCTTCCTGCGCAAGCCCAGGCACGGTCCTGTCGTGCTCGACTTCTATGCTAATGACAGCCTTCCTCTCAGTCTTCCTTCTACGCAGGCTCGAATCGCGACGCTCCGCCGGCTCAAGACGCTGGGAGGCTCGGCCCTGATCGAGGGTGAGGTGGTGCAGGCCCCTTATGGAGGTGGTTCTCCGGTCAGGACCAGAGTCACCGCGACGCGAGCCTCCGACCGAAGCCGCATACTGACCGAATCGGGAGCGGACGGACGGTTTGTCTTTCCTCCCCTTCCTTCAGGGACATATACCGTGGGAGCCGATTCAGCAGGCATTCACCCGTTCAAGACAGCTGAAATCCCCCTTGCAGGAGGGCGCTGCTGGAACGTTGCATTGAGGCCGGCCGACGCTGGGCCCAAGCTCTGGGCGCCCCCCAAGCCGCCCGGCAACCCCTAAGTCGACCTGCCAGAAGCGTGCCGGCTGCGACGCCCCCAAGTAGAAAGCACAGCCGTGCCTCTACGCATCGCCGACCCAATCCCAGCGTCCAATAGACTGAAGCAATACGGAGCACACTTGCCATGGCTTATGACGTACAGCGCCAACTCGACCCCCGCACCGGCACCTGGTCCAACCTCATTGACGTTCCGCGCGAGAACACCGCCTCGCTGCTCGCCAAAGTGCTCGCGATTACCTCCTGCGGCTTCCTCGTCACCGCCGTCGGCGTCGCCACGGCCCCGGTCTGGAGCACGCTGCCCGGCATCATCGCCGTCTTCGGGCTGGTGCTGTTCATCTCGTTCGCCCGCAAGGCGAATCCGGCACTTGCGCTCGGCCTCTTTTTCCTGCTCGCCTACTTCATGGGCTGGGAGATCGGTGCGCTCATCCAGCACTACATCGCCGCATTCGGCCCCGCGCTGGTCTTCAACGCCGCCGTTACCACCGGCCTCGGCATGGCCTCCATGGGCATCGTCGCCTACCTGTTCCAGATCAACTACCGCGCGCTGCTCGGCCTGGGTACGGCCGCTCTGCTGCTGCTGATCCTCGCCGGGATCGCCAGCATCTTCTTTCATTTCATGCAGCCGAGCACGTACTCCTGGCTCATTCTCGGTGTCTTCACGATCATCACAGTCGGAGACTTCGCCCGCATCCGCGCCGGTGGCGGGGGAGCCACGGCCACCCAGCTCGCCCTGTCCATCTATCTCGACGGCATCAACATCTTTCTCGCCGTCCTCCAGCTCTTCGGCGGAGGCCGCCGCCGCAGCAACTAACATCTTCCTGCATGCACCGCGAAGCCTCCAACACCCCACGAAGCGGGGCCCCGCGCGTGCGCGAAGGTGCACTCGCATCTGCCTCTTCGTCCGAACGGACCTGTGCTATACAAACGAATGCGCCCCGCTCTCCTAGCCCTGCTCCTCGCCGCCTCGCCGCTCGCAGCCCAGAAGACCCTCCTCGCCACCCCGGAAACGGTCGTCTGGGGCAACTACAACGGAAGCGCCAGACCCGCCCTCACCGTCCAGTCCGGCGAAACGGTCGTCGTCCAGACGCTCTCCACCTGCGGCCCGCCCAACCGCCTCGAAGCGATCGGCGTCAAGCCCGCCGACATCCCGCAGTACGTCACTGACATCTATGCCAAGTTTCCCGCCGATCAGAAGGGTCCCGGAGGACACATCCTCACCGGGCCGATTGCGATCGCCGGGGCAGAGCCCGGCGACGTGCTTGAAGTGCGCATCCAGAAGATCGCCCTCGACGTCCCCTGGTCCTGCAACGGCTTCGGCGCTGGCCGCGGCTTCCTGCCCGACGACTTCCCCTGGTCCCGCCAGAAGCTCGTCCCGCTCGACCGGGACAAGATGCTCGCCCACTTCGGTCCGGGCGTCGACATCCCGCTGCACCCCTTCTTCGGGTCGATGGGAATTGCGGCAGGCCCCGGCAAGACGGATTCCGCCCCGCCCTGGTTCAACGCCGGCAACATGGACAACCGCGAGCTCGTCGCGGGTACCGTCCTCTACATCCCGGTCAGCACCCCCGGCGCCAACTTCGAGGTCGGCGACGGCCACGCCAACCAGGGTAATGGCGAGGTCGACATCACCGCGCTCGAGACCCAGCTCACCGGCACCTTCCAGTTCATCCTCCATAAAGGCGCCGGACTCGACGCTCCGAACCGCCTCCTCTGGCCGCGCGCTGAGACCCCCACTGCCTTTATCAGCATGGGCTTCCACGAAGACCTCAAGCGCGCCACTGAAATGGCCGTCCGCAACATGATCGATTTCCTCGCCGAGCAGAATCCCGACTACCCGCACCTTTCGCGCGCCGACGCCTACGCCCTCGTCTCCGTCGCCTGCGACGTCGACATCACACAGCTCGTCGATCTCCCGCGGGCAGGCGTCCACGTCGTCTGCCCCAAAGCGATGTTCCACAGGCAGTAAGTCTTTGAAGTGTGGTAACGAAACCACGCAAACTGCGCAACTATCTGGTAAGTTTGCTGTCTATCTTAGTGGAGCCGGACCAGGCACCCTGGCCGGCATTCCACCATCCTCCGTCCGCGCAACCCGGCGACTGAATGCACCACCCGGGCAACGAAGGCCGGCGGCTCAGGCATTGATCTATGATCTCAGCGACTTTTACCAGAGTCCTCCTCGCCTCCGCCCTCGCGGCCGCTCCGATAACGGCGTTCGCGCAAAACGCTCCCGCGTCTCCGCAGCCTTACAATCCGCAGGATCCGCAGAACTACGGCGCTCCGGCGCAGCAGGTCTATCAGGGCGACCCTTCGCTGCAGCAACAGCAGCCGGGCTCTCCGCAACAGCAGCCGGGCTATTCGCAACAACAGCCGTATCCGCAGCAGCAGCCGTATCCGCAGCAGCAGGGTTACCCGCAACAGCAGGAATATCCTCAGCAGCAGCAGTTCTATCCACAACAGGGGTATCCGCAGCAGCAGGGCTATCCGCAGCAGCAGGGCTATCCGCAGCGGCAGGATCCCAACGGCTACGGCCAGCCGTATCCGCAGGGTCAGCAGGGGTATCCGCAGCAGCAGTCGGAGACCGATTACGAAGCTGGCCAGGAGGCGATCGCGCAAGCTCCTCCGCCGATTCCGGTGTACGACCAGCCGGTTGCGCCCGGACCCGGCTACCTGTGGACGCCTGGCTACTGGGCCTTTGGTCCTTCGGGGTACTACTGGGTTCCCGGAGCGTGGGTTGAGCCTCCGTACCAGGGCGCGCTCTGGACGCCGGGCTATTGGGGCTGCGGCGACGACGGCTTCTACTTCTGGAATGCGGGCTACTGGGGCCCGGTGGTCGGCTTCTATGGCGGCATCAACTACGGCTTCGGCTACTTCGGTACCGGCTTCTATGGCGGGTACTGGCGTGGCGGCACCTTCCTGTACAACCGTGCGTACTGGCATGCAGGCAGCTGGGGCGCTCGCTATGGGTATAACCAGCGGATTGTTGGCTTTGAAGGTGGACGGCCCGGAGGGGCGAGCTTTATCACCGCTCGGGCGGCTGTCGGGCTGCGCGGCGGTGAGAGCTTCGGCAGCCATGCGACCGTCGGCGCAGCACGCGCGGGCTTCGCACGCCCCGGCTTCGGTGCACCCGGTGGCGGACGTGGCTTCGGTAATAACGTACACACGGCAGGCGAAGGATATGCGCGTCCCGGTGGCGCAGCGGAGAGGGCGCGCCCGCAGGGTGCCCCCGCGGGACGGCCAGCCGGGGCGGCGGCCGCGCCGCGCGGTGGTGGTGGAGAGCGAACCGGCGGCGGACACCGCTAGGCCGCCTGAAGCCGGAAAGCCCTGGAACGATCCGGGGCTTTCCGGCTTCAGCGCGCGATGGCGGCTACCATCGCGACGATGCGTTCCAGCGCTCCGGGCTTTGCAAGTGTTCTCGCCTGTTCGGCCATCCGCGCGCGCCGCTCCTGATCCAGCAGAAGCGCGCGCACTTCCGCAAGCAGCCGTTCCGGAGTGCACTCCCGCTCGAGCACCATCGCCGCTGCGCCCGTTCGCACCAGCACCTCGGCATTTTTACGCTGATGGTCGTCCGCAGCCGCGGCAAACGGCACCAGCACCGAAGCCCGTCCGGCCGCGCAGAGCTCGGCGACCGTGCTGCCGGAGCGCGCAAGCACCAGATCGGCCGCCCCGTACTCGGCGGGCATCTCTTCGAGAAAAGCATCGACCCGCCAGCGTGCGGGATCGGCTCCGCTTGCCCTCCATGCCTCCCGCGTGGCGTCCACGTGCCGTGCTCCCGCCTGATGGACGATCGTCAATCCCGGCACTTCCGCTAACAACTCGTACGCAATACGCGGCATGAGGTCGTTGAAGATACGGGCTCCCTGACTGCCGGCGGTCACCAGCAGCCGCGGCGGAGCGCCAGGCGGACGCGGCGGCAAGGCAAAGATGGCGGGCCGGACCGGAACTCCTGTGACCTGCGCCCTGCGGAAGAAACGCGCGGTCTCCGCGAAGTTGACTGCCGCCGCGGTGCAGATTCTTCCAACCCAGCGGTTGGTCATGCCGGGCACAGCGTTCGGTTCATACACCAGCGCAGGGACGCGCAGCAGCGCGGCGGCCAGCATGCCGGGACCGCTCGCATAGCCGCCGACGCCGACGACCGCGCCGGGTCGAAACGCCTGAAGCAGTCGCGCGCACTGGACGACTCCTACGGGAAGGTCATTAAACGTCCGCGCCCGCGTGGCCAGACTGACGTTCTTCCACTGCCCCGAACGCACCAGCACCAGTGGGAATCCGGCCTCGGGGACCAGCTTGGTCTCCAGGCCACGCGCCGTACCCACAAACCGTACCTCCGCCCCATGCGTATCGCGCAGCGCGCGCGCGATCGCCAGCCCCGGAATGACATGGCCGCCTGTGCCGCCGCCCGCGATCAGAATGCGCAAAGGCACGTCAGTCGATCTCGCGCGTGACGTTCAGCAGCACACCCATGCCCGCGAGCGTAAAGAAGATGGACGTGCCGCCGAACGAGATGAACGGGAGCGTGATGCCCTTGGTCGGCAGCAGCGCGAGCGCGACGGAGATGTTGAAGAACGCCTGGATAAGGATCGCCGAAGTCAGGCCAAAGGCGAGAAAACGCGCGAACGGGTCGGTCGAAAGGAACGCCGCGCGCATGCCGCGACAGCCGAAGGCAACGAACAGGGCGACCAGCGCCAGCGCGCCGACAAGTCCGAGCTCTTCGGAGATATTGGCGAATATGAAGTCGGTCCAGGCCTCGGGCAAAAAGTAGAGCTTCTGCCGTCCTTCCATCAAACCGAGCCCGTGGAAGCCGCCGGTGCCGACCGCGATCAGCGACTGCATGATGTGGAAGCCGGTGCCGCGCGGATCGGCCTCCGGGTTCATGAAGGCAATCATGCGGGCGCGCCGCCATGGCACGCGGAAGAGCATCCAGTACATCACCGGCGACGACGCGAGGATGGCCGCGCCAATCCACTTCACGTCGAGGCCTGCGAGGTAGAGCATCAGCATGGTGACGGCGGCGCAGACCAGTGCGGTGCCGAGATCCGGCTCCTTCAAGATGAGCGCGATGAACACCAGCGGCGGCAGCGCGGCGCGCAGGATGGTTCCCTTCCAGTCGCCCATGCGGTGGATGCGCGTCTGCAGGAAGTACGCGAGGAAGAGCACGGTCATCGGCTTGGCCAGCTCAGACGGCTGGAAGGTAAAGAAGGAGCCGAACTTGATCCAGCGATGGGTGTTGTTGAGCGCGTGCATGGCGAAGACACTGACCAGCAGCACGGTGGTGACCGCCATGGCCGGGAAGACCACGCGCGGGTTGTTGTAGCGCCGGTAGTCCACCTGCATGAGCGTGACCAGCGCACCCATACCCAGCAGCGCGTAGACCGCTTGCTTGGCCACATACGGGTACGGCGAACCGTACTGCGCCTTGGCCATGACGGCCGAGGCCGAGAACACCATCACCAGCCCGAAGAGCACAAGCAGCAGCACTACGCCGAACAGCCACTTGTCGACCCCAACCCGCTTCGCCATCTCACCGCCGTTACCGTTGACCGTTGTGCGTTGACCGTTCACCGTCAGAGCGCTGAACGGAGAACGGTTCACTGAGAACGGTCAACTACTCTCCCAGGGCCGCCACCACTTCGCGAAATGCCCGCCCGCGATGCTCATAGTTTTCGAACTGATCGAAGCTCGAGCAGGCCGGCGCGAGCAGCACCACATCGCCTGCCTCGGCTGCCTCGAACGCAAACCCGACCGCACGCTCCAGCGTCTCCGCCTTAACCATCCTGACAACACCGTGGAGCTCGCGTTCAATCTTTTCGGCCGCCGAACCTATGGTGTAAACAGCCGCGACCAGCTCTGCGAGCAGCGGCGCGAGCTGGGTGTAGTCGGAATCCTTATCCTTGCCGCCCAGAATGAGGTGAATGCCGCGCGGAAAGCTGGCGACGGCCTTCATGGTGGCGTCCACGTTGGTCGCCTTCGAGTCGTTGTAGTACGCCACCCCGCGAACCGTGCGGACGAGCTCGAGGCGGTGCTCGACGGCATGGAAGGCAGCCACCGCGCTGCGAATCGTCTCAGCCGGGATGCCGGCGAGGCGCGCCGCGCAGACGGCAGCGAGGACGTTCTCTACGTTGTGGGCGCCCTTGAGCGGGATCTCGGCGATGGGCAGCACGGGCTCCGGTCTGCCCCCTTCCTCGGCGAGGAAGAACAGCGTCTCCCCGTGCACGAAAGTCCCCTGCTTGATCTGGCGCGCCGGCGAGAACCAGAAGATGTGCGCCTTCGTCTTCGCAGCGATCATCTGCGTCGGCTTGTCCTCCGCGTTCAGGATGAGGAAGTCGCCGGCGGTCTGGCAGTCGGTGATGCGGGCCTTGGCGGCGGCGTAGCGCTCGAAGGTCTTGTGACGGTCGAGATGGTCGGGCGTGATGTTGAGCACCAGCGCGATCTTCGGCCGAAAGTCGACCGTCGTCTCCAGCTGGAAGCTCGACACCTCGAGGATGTTCCAGGAGCCCGCCTTGCTCTCGGGGATGAGCTCGATGACCGGCAGGCCGATATTGCCGCCCACCTGGCTGGGCAGTCCGGCGTCGGCGAAGATGCGGCCCAGCAGCGTGGTGGTGGTGGTCTTGCCATTGGAGCCGGTGATGGCGACGATCTCCCCCTGGAGGAAGCGGCTGGCCAGCTCCAGTTCGCCAAGGATCGGCACGCCAAGCTGCGCGGCGGCCTTTACTTCCGGAGTTTCCAGCGGCACGCCGGGGGAGACGACGATCAGGTCTTGTCTTCTGAACGTCAACAGCCCATGCCCACCTGCCTCGACCATGATGCCGGCATCCAGCAGGGCGGGGATCTGATCGCCGAGCGCCGCCGCGGAGCGTGTATCCGACACCGTCACGCGCGCGCCGCGATCGCGCAGAAACAACGCAGCGGCAAGACCGCTCTTGCCCAGACCGACAACCAGCACCCGCTTGTTCTTCAACTCCATGCGTACCAGCGTACCGCAGCCAGACCGCCGCGAGTTCGCGACGTTCGCGGCTCAGAGTCTTGATATCATGCAGGTTCCATGTGCGACCAGGTTCCGGCCTTCTACGATAAGCTCGCGCCTCTTTACCACCTGATCTTCGAAGACTGGAACCGGTCTATCGAACGGCAGGGGCGCATCCTCGACCCGATCGTGCGGGAAGGCAACGGCGCCGGTCCGCTCAGGATCCTCGACTGCGCCTGCGGGATCGGCACTCAGGCATTTGGCCTCGCAGCCCACGGACATCAGGTGACCGGCTCGGATGTGAGCCAGGCAGCCGTGGCGCGGGCGCGCGCCGAAGCGGACTATCGCAGTCTCCAAATCAGCTTCGTCGTCTCGGACATGACTTCAATGGCCGAGGTCGAAGCAGACAGGTTCGATGTTGTGGCCGCATTCGATAACGCCCTGCCCCACCTGTCGGAACCGCAGCTCGCGCTTGCTCTGGCAACCATGCGTCGCAAGCTGAAGCCGGGTGGGCTGTTTGCAGCAAGCATTCGGGACTACGATCACCTGCTGCTGCAACGCCCGTCCGCCCAGCAGCCGGCCTTCTACGGAGAAGGGCACGAACGTCGCATCGTGCATCAGGTCTGGGATTGGCTGGACGAGCGCCGGTATGCCGTACACCTCCACCTCGCGCTTGCATCCGCTTCCGGATGGCAGTGCCATCATTTCGTCTCCGACTATCGGGCGCTGCAGCGTTCCGAGCTGAACGACGCAGTGACGTCGGCCGGCTTTCACGAGGTGAAGTGGATGATGCCGGAAGACAGCGGGTTCTATCAGCCGATCGTGACTGCGCGCCTTCCGGTAACCGGATCGTAGCGGGCTCTCATCGGAGCTTCAGCGTCGTCAGCGCAAACAGCGCAAAGACCAACGCCATGATCCAGAAGCGCACGATGACCTTCGACTCACTCCAGCCGAGCAGCTCGAAGTGATGGTGAAGCGGCGCCATCTTGAAGATGCGCTTGCCGTTGCGGAGCTTGTAGCTGCCGACCTGCAGCATGACGCTGAGCGCTTCGAGGATGAAGACGCCGCCGATAAACGGCAGCAGCAGCTCCTGCTTGATGACGACGGCGACGGTGCCGATGGCGCCGCCCAGGGCCAGCGAGCCGACGTCGCCCATGAAGACTTCAGCGGGATGGGCGTTATACCAGAGAAAGCCGATGGAGCCTCCGACCATGGCGCCACAGAAGACGGTGAGCTCGCTGACCAGCGGCATGCGTTGCAGTTCGAGATAATCCGAGAAGACGACGTGGCCGCTGACGTACGTGAGCACGGTGAGCGCACCGGCCGCAATGATCGTACAGCCGATGGCCAGGCCGTCGAGACCGTCCGTGAGGTTGACCGCGTTCGAGGAGCCGGTGAGCACGAACATCACAAAGATGACGAACGGCAGGTACGAGAGGAAATGCAGGTGCGGAAGGACACCCATCCACTGCCACACGAGATCGGGCCGGACGCGCTTGAGGAACGGAACGACGAGGCGGGTGGAGTAGCTGCCGCGCAGTTGCAGAATCAGCAGAAAGCAGGCGACGGCGGCGCTGGTGGCTACCTGCAAGAGAATTTTCTGGAGAGACGTGAGGCCGAGGTTCCGTTTGTTGACGACCTTGATGTAATCATCTGCGAAGCCGATGCCGGCAAAGCCCACGGTCGAGAGCACGACCACCCAGACCAGCGGGTTCGAAAGATCGGACCACAGCAGCGTGGGCACGATGATCGAGATGACGATCAGAATGCCGCCCATGGTGGGCGTGCCGCCCTTCTTCTGGTGCGACTGCGGGCCTTCCTCACGGATGTACTGACTGATCTGGAACTCGCGCAGCCGCTCGATCACCAGGGGACCGATGAGCAGGCCGATGAGCAGCGCGGTCAGGCTGGCGAAGACGCAGCGGAAGGTGATGTAGCGAAAGATCCGGAAGGCCCGGAACGAGAGGTAAAGCTTCTGGTAGAGCAGCCAATAGAGCAAAGCGATCTCCGCCGGGCGCGTCAGGCGCACGCGAATCTCCGCCTATCTTAACAGGGCACCGTCGGGGATGGGCACCGATCTTCAAAGACCGAACAGGGGCACCGGAAACGTGACGCTACAAACCCTGCTCGAGCGCGATGCAGAGACCTTCCGCCGCCATGGTGAGCTCGTAGTCGAGGTGGGGATCGGAGCCATCGGTCTGCCGGGCGCGACGGAGCATCTCGCGAGCCAGACCGTGAAGGCGCTGCGCCTGTGCCTTCTCCGGTGGACGCAGGGCTTCGACGCGCGGCACCAGAGCGGCTAGAGCGCGACTCACTTCCTCGGGATCGGGGGCGGCTATCTGAATACGATATGCGGAACGGGCCCCGAGCAGGCCGGCCATGGCGAGATGTTCGGCGGCGCGCAGCAGACCCAGAGCGCATTGCACCACGTCGCGATCTACGGATCCGGGATGCGCAGCCGCAGCCGCGCGGTAGAGCTCAAGGCCATGCTCCAGCAGCTGGCGGAGATCGCCGCCGGAGTGCGGCTCCAGCAGCGAAATGACCCCGCTGGCGCGCTGCAGGTGATGGAAGGCCTGCGTCAGCAGCGCGGTCTCGTCGACATCTTCACGATCCTTGCGGGCATGGGCGATATCGGGAACGTCGGAGTGCTCCGCTGACTTTTTCGCTGCTTTCTTTCCTGGATGCTTCTCGGCATGCTTCTTCGCCGCATGCTTGTCGGGGTGTTTTGCGCCTTTCTTGGAGCCCCTCTTTGCACCCTTCTTCAAGGCCGCTTTCTTGCCCGGCACCTTCAGCCCCACGCGCCGTTCGAGGCTGCCGCCCTCCCCGCTGCTGTTTACTCTAACGATTGCCATGACTCACCTGCCTGCCCCTTTGTCGGATGCGTGCAGGACGTCGAGCGCGCGTTCAAGTTTCACCCCGCGGCTGGCTTTCAGCAGGACGACGTCGCCGTCGCGGAGCTCGCCGCGCATCCACTCACCGGCCTGCGAGGGGGTGTCGAAGAAGAGACCGCCAAAACCGCGAGCCAGCCCGCGCACGCCGGCGATGAGGTCGATGCCGCGGGCGCGCATGTGATCGCCGCAGCGCCGGTGGAGCTCCGGTCCGTCGGGGCCCAGCTCCAGCATCTCGCCGGCGATGACGACGCGGCGGCCGCCAGGGCCGGGGAGGATCGCGAGCAGCGCGTCCACCATGGCGTCGAGCGCGGCGGGGTTCGAGTTGTAGGCATCGTTGAGGATGCGTGCACCATGCCACTCGAGCAGATTGCCGCGCTTCTCGGTAGCGTGCAGCTGGCCGATCGCCGCGGCGCAGTCTGTGAGCGGGATGTCGGCCGCGAGACCGACGGAGATGGCTGCGAGCGCGTTGAGAACGTTGTGCCGTCCGAGCAATTTGAGCGCCACGGAGGCCTGCTCACGTCGAGCGACAGCGGTAAAGCGGGTGCCTTCGATCCCGGCCTCTTCGAGGTCGACGGCGCGCACTGAGGCGCGGTCACGGGTGCCGTAAAGAATGGCTCGCATGCCCAGATCCCGGCCCATCGCGGCGACCCGCGCGTCGTCGGCGTTAAGAAAGGCGAGGCCCTCAGGCGGCAGCGCGTCGATGAGTTCCTTCTTCGCGGCAGCGACGCCCTCAATACCGTCGGCAAAGAACTCGAGATGCACCGGCCCGACGTTCGAGACGACGCCCCAGTCGGGCTGCGCGATGGCGGCGAGGGCGGCGATCTCGCCTGCGTGGTTCATCCCCATCTCAATCACGGCGATCTCGTGCTCCGGTTCCAACCGAAGCAGCTGCAGCGGCACGCCGAAGTGATTGTTGAGATTGCCGGCGGACTTGAGCACCGTGTACTTTGCCGCAAGCACCTGCGCAATGGCTTCTTTGGTAGTGGTCTTGCCGGCCGAGCCGGTTACCCCGACGACGCGTCTGCCCCACGCGCGGCGCACGTGCTTGGCGAGCTGCTGCAGCGCGCGCAGGACGTTATCTTCCTCGTTGGGCGGCGGGCCGTTCTCCGGTACCCAGAGCAGCCTGCACGGGTCCACGCGCTCGGGCTCGTCGGATGCCTGCCATGCGCGGCTGACCACGGCCGCGACGGCGCCGTTCCTGAGCGCAGCTTCGACGTAGTCGTGTCCGTCCATGCGCTCGCCGCGGACAGCGAAGAAGAGTTCTCCGGCGTTGAGCGTGCGTGAGTCGATGGAGCAGCCGAGGGCTTCAGCGTGGGTGGAGAAGTCGCCTTCCGCGTGGATCCAGTCGGCGATCTGGCCGAGCGTCAACTTCATGCGAGCTCCTTCGCCGTCAGGGCTGCAAGCTTCGCCGCCGCGACCGCTCCATCGTCAAACGGGATGGTGCAGTCGCGCAGAGTCTGGGTTTTTTCGTGTCCTTTACCCGCGAGCAGGACGATGTCGCCGGGTTTTGCGGCTTTGATCGCGAGCGCGATGGCCTGCGCCCGGTCGGCTTCGACGAGGCACTCCGCGCGGGTCTCCCGCACGCCGGCCAGCGCCTCGGCGAGGATCGCCCCGGGATCTTCGGAGCGCGGGTTATCGCTGGTGAGGATCACCAGGTCGCTTCCCTCGCCTGCCGCGCGGCCCATCTTCGGTCGCTTGGTACGGTCGCGGTCGCCGCCGCAGCCGAAGAGAGTGATGACGCGGCCGGCGTTGGGCGCGACCAGCTCGCGGGCGAGCGTGATCAGATTACGCAGGGCGTCGTCGGTGTGGGCGTAGTCGACCACGACGGGGAAGCCGACGCGCTCGGAGCCGGGAACCACCTGAAAACGTCCCGGAACCTGCTTGAGTTCCTTTGCGGCGGCGGCGATCTCTTCAAGCGACAGTCCGCGGGCCAGCGCGGCGCATGAGGCCGCGAGCAGGTTATAGACATTTACGCGGCCGGTGAGCGGCGAGAGGATTGCGGTTCGGCCGCCGGGTGTCACGAAGTCGAAGGAGGTCTGACCGGCCTCGATGCGAATGTTCTCCGCATGATGACTTGCCGGATGCGAGATGCCGTACGTCATCAAGCCCGGGCCGACGAGACGATTGGCCAGAGCGGCACCCGTGGGATCGTCGGTGTTGAGGATGCACACGCGCGGCGGCGGGGCGCCGACTCCCGCGAAGAGCTTCGCCTTGGCAACCGCGTAGGCCTCCATCGTTCCGTGGTAGTCGAGGTGATCCTGCGTGAGATTGGTAAAGAGCGCTACATCGACCGGCACGCCCCAGACGCGCTCCTGATCGAGCGCATGCGAGGACATTTCCATGATCACCTCGGATGCGCCCGCTTTCACGCCGTCGGCGAAGAGCTTGAGCAGATCGGAGGCCTCGGGGGTGGTGTGTTCGCTGGGCCGGACCTCGTCGCCGATGTGCGTCTCGATCGTGCCGATGAGGACGCACGTGCGATCGACAGAGCGAAGCATCTGCTCGAGCAGAAAGGCGGTGGTGGTCTTGCCATTGGTGCCGGTCACCGCGCTGACCTTCAGCTTGCGTTCGGGATGATCGAGGAGGTGGGAGGCGATTGTCGCGAGGGCGCGGCGTCCCTTTTCGACCAGCGCAAACGGTACCGAGGGATGGGCGGCGCGCTCGTGCGCAAAGGCCTCGCGCGAGTCGGTGACGATTGCCGCGGAGCCGCGATCCAGCGCGCTGGCGATGTAGCGATTGCCGTCAGTAGTGCCGCCCGCCATGGCGACGAACAGATCGCCGGGACGTACTTTGCGGGAGTCGTACTGCACCCCGATCACATCGGCCGGCGCGCCCGTTCGATCCTGAATCACGATGCCGCGCAAAGCCTCATGCAAGAGCATGCTGCCAGTGTAGCCGCCGTCAGCGGGTGAAGCGGATGACGACTTCGGTGCCCGCCGGGACCATGGTGCCGGGCGCGGGCGCCTGTTCGCGGGCGAGACCGCTGCCCACCGGCTGCACGCGCAATCCTGCCGCGCCGGCCTGTTCGACCGCAGTGCGCAGACCGGTGCCGACAAACGAGGGAACGGCGACACGGCGATCGGCATCGATTACCACGCCGCCGTCCGCGCGCGTCTGCACCGAAGGCTTGATCTTCACATAGGCCAGGGTGAGGTTGTTCTGCGCCACTTCAGTCGGCAGCGCGGAGGTGGTGTTGCCGTGGGCGTGGAAAGCGGCCAGCACCTTCGCGCTCAGGGAGCCGGCGAGCTTCGGCACGACGTCCGGCGCGGGCGGAGCCGGTCTGGGCGGAGCCGCCGCTGCCTCCGTTGAGGCCATCGGCGTTCCCACATCGGACATGCCCTTGCCGCGCAGCGGATCATCGGCGGGCAGGTCGTTCACTTCTGCAAACATCGCCTGCAGGTCTGCGCTGTCGTCGTCGGAGGCGCCGTCAATGGCATCTTCTTTATTGGCGGAGGCGGTGAGCATTTCCTGCTTGGTTTTGAGCGGCTGATCGTGGGGCACGCCGAGATACTCGAGCACCTCCTGCGCCACCTGCGAGAAGACCGGCGCCGAGACCGCGCCGCCATAGCGGCTGCCTACCGTGGGGGTGTCGATGACCACCGCTACTGAAATGGCGGGATTTGAGACCGGCGCGATGCCGGCGAAGCTGGCGACCAGCTTGGTATGCGAGTAGGTGTGTGTCGCGACGTCGATCTTCTGCGCCGTACCTGTCTTGCCGCCGGAGCTGTAACCGTTGAGCGCGGCCTCCTTGCCCGTTCCCTCGGTGACGATGCCGCGCATCATGGCGCGCATCCTGGCGGCGGTCTCCTCGCTGATGACGCGATGCGCGCCGTCGGGCAGCGGGCTGGGCAGCTCGTACCCGGGGTGGAAGGCGGCAGGCTTCAGCCGCGGATCGCCCTTCATCGCATCGGTCGACTGCATGAGAACATGCGGCGGCAGATAGGTCCCGCCGTTCGCGATGGTAGAAACCATGGTGACCAGCTGCACCGGCGTCACGCCCACCTCCTGGCCGATCGCGAGCGAAAGGATCGAGGTCGCCCCCCATTTGTGCGGTGCGCGCAGCAGGCCACGGGTCTCGCTGGGCAGCTCAATGCCGGAGCGGTCGCCGAAACCGAAGCCCTTCATATACTGATAAAACTTGTCGGGACCGACCTTGAGCGCCATCTTGGCCGCGCCGACGTCGCTCGAGTGCTCGAGCGCGTACTGCACCGTGACGCGGCCGAAGTGGTCGTCCTTGTCATCGTGCAGGGTGCGGCCGTACATGGTCATTGCGCCGCCCTGGCAGTCGACGATGTCGGTTGGCTGCACGCCGGCGGAGTCGAGCGCCGCCGAGTACGTGACCAGCTTGAAGGTTGAGCCGGGCTCATACACATTGCTGACGGCGAGGTTTTGCAGCACTTCCCCGTCCATATGCTTCGAGTCGTTGGGGTTGAAGCGGGGCGAGACGGCCAGCGCGAGAATCTGGCCGGTGTGCGGATCCTGCACGACCACCGTGCCGTGCGCGGCCTTCACCTTCGCCATCTGCGCGTCGAGCGCCTGCTCGGCCATGTACTGGATGTTGGCGTCGATCGAAAGCACCAGGTTCTCGCCGGGCTCGGGTTCGTCGACCACCGAGCCGAGCACATGGCGGCGTGCGTCGACCGCCGTCACCATGTGGCCGGGAACGCCGTGCAGATCGTCATCGAACTTGGCCTCGAGGCCGCCGAGACCGGCATCGTCCGAACCCACGTAGCCCAGTACCTGCGCGCCGAGCTGGCCGTTGGGATAGAAGCGCTTGAACTCCTTCTGGAAGTAGACGCCCTTCAGGTTGAGTTCGCGGACGCGATTGGCGGTCTCCGGGTCGACGCGGCGCGCGACCCACGCGAACCCATGCGAGGCATTAAAGCGCGCGAGCATCTGGTGCTCGGAGGTAAAGTTCTCGGTGGGATCGATGTGGACGATACGGCTGAGGATCTGCGCCGCTTCCTCCTTGTTGTCGCCGATCTCACTGGGGACGGCGAAGATGGAATCCACCTGCACCGTCATGGCCAGCTCTTTGAGGTTGCGGTCGTAGAGCAGCCCGCGGCGCGGCGCGACCTCAAAGCCGCCGGTCTGCTGACGCGCGGCGCGGTTAACCCAAACCTTGTGCTGGAAGATCTGCAGCCAGACCAGCCGGCCGGAGATGAGCAACACCCAGCCGCAGAAGAAGAGCGCGACGAAGGTGAAACGCCGCGTCCGGATCGGAGTCGTTGGCGTCTGCCTGGGGATCGGGCGAGGTGTCTGGCGGGTCATCATTCGTTGCTGCACCTTCTGAAAGCAGGGAGTAGGGAGTAGAGGGCTCGGGTCTACGACTCCCTATTCTCTGTTCCCGATTCCCTGTACCTGCTGGACCGACGCCATCACCGGGCCGCCGAGAACGACGCCATCGGTGCCGACCACCTGTCCGGGCTGCGGCTCTTCGAGGCCAAGCTGTCTTGCGATCTTGTCGATTCGCGCGGGCTCGGTGAGCTGCGCCTCGTTCAGCCGGAGCTGGCGGTTCTGCTCCTCGAACTGCGCGACCTGAGTGCGCTGCGTCTCGATCTGATAACCCAGCTCGACGGACGAGAAATGCTGCCAGACGTAGACCATCACCAGTGCGAAGAGCACACTCATCACCGCCGAGAACATGCGCATTTCGCGCTTGCGGTCGGGATCATCGGCCTTGCGGATGCGGCTGTTGTCGAGGTGCTTGGTGAAGAAGATCTCGGGCGTGGGCCCGCGGTGCGCGGCGCGCTGGCGCTCCAGCAGCTCGCGATTGCGGTCGGCGATCGACTCCGCCCGGCTGCGCGTCGTCCGCGTCCGCACCATGTTCAGATCCGCAATCATCGTCGCCATGCCACTACCCTCCAGAAAGTACTGCAAGTCTGTCCCGTACTGCCGAACCCTGATCTCTTGTTGCCCCTTCCTCAAACAATCCGGGCCGGGATTGCTATGGGAGGAGGGGACGTTGTGTTGCCGGTTGTCTTTCGCCTGAAAGCACGGTGGGACAACCCCGGCCCGAATCCTGTTCATCTACTGTCTACGCGCTGACTGCGTCCGATCACGCTCTCGCCCGCGCTTTGATTCTGCTAACCGCTCCGCCGCCCTCATCTTCGCGCTTCGACTGCGCGGGTTGCGGTCGATCTCGGCCTCGGTCGCGACCACCGGCTTCTTCGTCAACACCTCGAAGATCCCCGCGACCCTTGCCTCGCGAAACGCATCCTTGACCAATCGGTCTTCGAGCGAGTGGAAGCTGATCAACACCAGCCGCCCGCCCGGCTTGAGCAGAGACCCCGCGCTCTTCAGCAGCGATCGAATCTCCCCCAACTCATCATTCACGCGAATCCGGAGTGCCTGAAAAGTACGTGTCGCCGGATGAATCTTGTCGCCTTTCATTGAGGGGGCTGCGGCCGACACCACGCGGGCCAATTCCGCCGTTGTGTGTATCGGCCGAGCCCTCACAATGGCTCTGGCGATTCTCCGCGACCTCCTTTCCTCTCCGAATTCGTAAATCAGGTCGGCGAGTTCGTTTTCGTCGATCTGATTTACCACTTGCTCGGCGGTCGGCCCGCAGCGCGTATCCATGCGCATGTCGAGCGGGCCTTCCTGCCGAAAACTGAATCCACGGTGCGCCTCGTCCAGCTGAACGGAACTCACGCCAAAGTCGGCGAGCAACCCGTTGAGTGAGCCGGGCTCGATGGCGGTGGCTGCCTCCGAGAATGCCCTCGGCTCAAACCGGAGCCGCGGCGCATCGCCCGCCAGCTCCTCCGCGACCGCCTCCAGCTTCGCGCGTCCCCGGGCCATCGCCGCCGGGTCGCGGTCGAAGCAGATCAGCGTGCCTTGCGCGCCCAGTCCCCGCATGATCCGCGAAGAGTGGCCGCCCAGCCCGAGCGTCGCGTCCACATAGACGCCGCCCTGGCGCACCTTCAAGAAGTCCATTACTTCTTCAGAAAGAACCGGAATGTGCCCGCTGAACTGCTCCGGCACATCCTCCCCCTGAGGGGATCCAGCGGGATCGGCAAGCTGATCCTCGTTGCCCAACTAAACTCCGTACTCCGTCATCGCGTCGAAATCGGACGCGGTCAGCGCAGTGGTCTCGCGCTCGAACTGCTCCCGGTTGATGACCTCGAGAATGCCCCGGGTCTCGGTTTCGGTTACTTCGGTCGGGGTGAAGATGACCGTCACCTCGGCCGACATCAGTCTTGCCACTTCACGCAGCGGATCGGGCAGCAGCACCCGTCCCTGAGCGTCCATCTCGACCGTCGCCCCCCAGCGCGCGGTTACCTGCAGGAACTTCGTCCGTGCCGGGTGCGAGGGCGGCATCTTCATCAGAGTCTGCAGCTTGCGCATCCACTCCTTCATCGGGTAAAGCTGGGCCCGCGAGCCATCCAGACTGGTAACGAAGAACTTCTGGCCCTCTTCGAGTTCGCGCTTGAAGTCAGCCGGGATCTTGAGCCGGCCCTTCTCGTCTACGCGTGTCTGAGAACCACCGAAAAACATGTCATTTCACCAGCGAACCAAAGTCAGAAGCCCAAAGTGGAGCGGAAGCGGGCGTACACTCGATGCAGTTTGCGAAGATTCGAAAGTTTTCTTCCCTTTTGGACCACTTTTGACCACTTCCAAAAACATCCTCACCTGCCCCCGGCGGCAGAGCAAGTGCAAAATTGACTTGAGCCGTCGATTCCAGTGGAGCGAATGTGTAAAACTCAGCCCGTGGTGTTCAACCCTGTGCAGAGCGCTATGGGTGGTGTTTAGGGCAGAGGTTCTCGGCTGAGTCGCTACTTGTTTGCAGACAACCGACCTGTTAGGCGATCAAAAAGCGAAGATTGAGCAGACGGGAATCCCGACTCGCTTCGCAGCCGAACTCAGGATCGATCCGTAGCCTTGCGCTTGCGATCAAGCAGCCAGACCAGATAGAGCAGCACCACAAGATTGATGAGGAGAAGCGAAAAACGCAGCCAGGTCGCCTCGCGGACAATCTCCCATACCTCCCACGGCAGGAACATGACCGTAAGGCTGAGTGTCAGAAACTCGGCCCAGACCTTCTCGAGCATCAGGCCCATTCCTTCGACCAGCGCAACTCCCGAGTAGGCGAAGGTGGCGAGCCCGATCTCGCGCAGACGGTGCGAATCGATCAGGGTGACCTTCTCCATGAGCAACTGCGTGAGCCGGCCCTCGGGTTCGAAGCGCAGGGCATGTGCGAGGCGCAGCGCCTCGTCGCTCAGGTCCTTGTGCAGCAGGTGGAACGCACCGATGCCCACGCAGAAGAAGAACAGCGATTTGGTCAGCTTGAAGAGACCGATCAGCAGCAGACCACGCTGGTGCGCGCCGGGCTTTGAAGTCTGGCGCGCCTTCTCCGCCCTGGGTTGCGCTGCAAGTGCGTCGCTGCCGGCCTCTCCTGCGCTCATCTTCTCCAGTTGACGGTCCAGACGCACCTCATGTCAACGCGACGAACACGCCGGCCTGCCTGAGTCCATGCGCCCAATCCTTCGCGAGACAAGTCTGGAGACAGAAAGAGAAAAACTTGCCAGCGTCGGTGCAATCCATCGCGGGAGGGGCCGCGTAACAGCATACGGACGCCGAGGAACGGCGACTGGTTAGAACACGCAACTCAAAAAGGACGCGTATCCACCATGAATCTTAAGAAGACATTGTTTGCAGCCTCCGCCGCTGCCGTTCTCGCCCTCACGTCGCTTTGCGCCCAGGCCCAGACCACCGATCCCCAGGTGGGCGGTGCCGAGATGTACCCGACCAAGACGATCGTGCAGAATGCGGTCAACTCCCCCATTCACACCACGCTGGTCGCGGCCGTCAAGGCTGCCGGCCTGGTGGACACACTGAACTCCAAGGGTCCTTTCACCGTCTTCGCGCCGACCAACGATGCGTTTGCCAAGCTGCCTGCCGGCACGGTCGACACGCTGCTGAAGCCGGAGAATAAAGACCAGCTGGTCAAGATCCTCACTTACCACGTCGTCTCCGGGAAATACGACTCCAAGAAGCTGATGAAGGAGATCAAGAAGGGTGGCGGCACCGCTCACCTGAAGACCGTCGAAGGCGAAGATCTCACCGTCAGCGCGAGCGGCGGCACCATCACTGTGACTGACGCCAAGGGCGGGACAGCGACCGTGACGGTAGCCGACGTTTACCAGTCGAACGGCATCATCCATGTGATCGATGCCGTGCTGATGCCCTGATTGCGCTGAGCACGGACAAGGAAAAGCCAAGTCGCTTTGACCCGTGTGTGCGATCTTCGGTCTGCTCAACAAAGGACGCTCCTTCGGGAGCGTCCATCTGTGTTGCCTGCTCTTTCCTTTCCTCTTCCCTGTACCCTTGCCGTATGCGTCACGTCTTCGAGGCCGAGCAGTGGCTCCCGTACCCGATCGAGCAGGTGTTCGCCTTTTTCTCGAACCCGGAGAACCTGCCCCGGCTGATGCCGGGCTGGCAGAAGGCGCGGATCGAAGAGGCCTCCTTTGCGCCTCCGCCGCCGCGCCCGTCGACGCCGGACAGCACGCCGCTGCGGGGCATCGCAGCCGGTGCCGGCACGAAGATGACGATCAGCTTCAAGCCGTTTCCCTTCGCGCCGTTCCGCATCCCGTGGGACGCCGAAATTACGGAGTTCGTCTGGAACGATCACTTCTGCGACACCCAGCATCGCGGCCCCTTCGCGTACTGGCTGCATTGTCACCGGCTGTCGCAGGAGACGCGCGACTTCGAAGGGACGAACAAGCCGGGAACGCTGCTGCGCGATCACGTGACGTATGAGCTGCCGCTGGGGCCGGTGGGAGAGGTTGCGGCGAAGCTGGCCATGCCGATGCAGTTCCGGCAGATCTTCTCGTTCCGCCACAAACGCACTGCGGAGCTGCTGCCGCTGTATGCAGGCAGTGCGGCGCGGCGCTAGCCCATCCGCTCCTTGAAGCCAAGGCGCAGCAGCAGCCAGTTCATCGGAAGAGATGTAGAGAAGCCGAGGACCATAGCGCCCTGCATCGAGAGCCAGTAAGCGGGACGGCTCGCGTCCAGGTGCCACAGCCGGTGGGCGACCGCCATCCACGCATACATCCCCACCTGGAACGATGCGATCGAGAGCGTATCCGCCTTGACAGCCGCGAGCACCCCCCTCGCCGGGCTGAGGTGCCGCATCGGCTTGATGGTGAAGTACTGAAATGCGATTCCGACCGTCCACGCCAGCAGCAAGTCCCAGAGGAAGCTGGCATAAAGCGAGCTGCCGGCGATGGTCGCCCCGGCGAAGAAGACCGCAGATTCCGCAACGATATCCGCGAGCGCGCAGCCTGCGCCACAGTGACTCGCGGACAGCGCGATCTGCCACCCTCCGAGAGGCGCGGACCTGGTGCTGTCCTTCGCCAGGTGCATGGAGCCCTGCTCGGCGGCCGGTACGGCACGCCCGCGGGCAAGATAAGCCCACAGTCCGAAGACGCTGAAATAGAGACAGGTCGCCGGCCACACGACGTTCATGATCGCCATGGTCTGTGGCCGTTTCGCCTCATCGACCGCGACGGTCAGCGCACAGGCAAGAGCGATGGTGATCGAGATCCAGGCCAGCAGTTCCATGCCGCACTCTGATGCAGATCCGTCAACGGAGCGACATCCGGGTCGCGAGGATCTCGCGCAGGTGCGGTGCGGCCTTGCGCATCGCGCCCTCGGCGGTGAGGCCGTACCGTGCCAGCAGGCTTTCCGCCTTGCCGTGCTCGATGAACTGGTCCGGCCATCCGACTCGCACCACCGGGGTCGTCAGTTCAAGATCGCTGAGGGTCTCGAGTATCGCTGAGCCAAAGCCGCCGGCGAGCACGTGATCCTCGATCGTGACGATCAGGCCGCAGCGCCGCCCGTACTGCTCGACACAGTCGCGGTCGACGGGTTTGGCGAAGCGCGGGTCGATCAACGCTGCGCTGAGACCCTGCTGTTCCAGCAGGTCGATGAGCCGTTCTCCCTCGCGCATCATGGCGCCAAGCGCGAAGACCGCCACATCGCAGCCGTCCCGCAGCACCTCGGCCTTGCCGATCTCGATCGCACACGGGTGCGCTTTCGGCGTAACACCCGGGCCAGTGCCGCGCGGGTAGCGGACGGCGGCGGGGCCATTGTGGAGCATCGCCGTGTACATCATATCGGCGAGCATGTCCTCATCGCGCGGGTCCATGTGGACGAGGTTGGGCACATTACGCAGATAGCTGATGTCGAAGAGTCCATGGTGAGTGGGACCGTCGTCGCCGCTGAGCCCGCCGCGATCCATACAAAAGACGACCGGCAGGTTCTGCAGGCAGACGTCGTGGACAATCTGGTCATAGGCGCGCTGCAGGAAGGTGGAGTAGATGGCGCAGAACGGCTTGTAGCCCTTGGTCGCCATCCCGGCGGCAAAGAGCACGGCATGTTCCTCGGCGATGCCGACGTCGAAGTAGCGCGTGGGATGCTTTGGCCGAAAGAGATCGAGCGCGGTGCCGTTCGGCATGGCAGCCGTGATGGCGACCACCTTATCGTTACCGTCGGCGAGCTTCGAAAGTGTCTCGGCGAAGACCTCGGAGTAGGTCTGCCGTCCGGCGGGCTTGGTCTCGCCGGTCTCCGGGTGGTATGGCCCCAGCCCGTGAAACTTCTTCTGTCCCTCGAGCGCCGGCTGGAAGCCGCGGCCCTTCTGAGTGATGGCGTGCAGCACCACCGGGCGCTGCTGCTGTTTGAGGAACTTGAACGTTTCGATGAGCAGCGGGAGATTGTGTCCGTCGATGGGCCCGAAGTAGTTGAGGCCGAACTCCTCGAAGATGATGCCCCGCCCCACGAGACCTTTGGCGGCTTCTTCCGCCTTGCGCGCGACATGCAGCGCGGCCTTGCCGCCGAATCGCTCGACCAGGCCGGCGGCGCGGTCGTGCAGCGAGTTGTACATCGGATTGGTGGCGATGCGATGAAAGTACTCGGCAATGGCCCCGACGTTCTTATCGATCGACCACTCATTGTCGTTCAACACGATAATCAGGCGCCTGGTCTGGGAGGCGATATTATTGAGCGCCTCGAACGAGATGCCGTTGGTGAACGCCGCATCCCCCGCCAGCGCGACCACATGTTCGCTGCCACCCGACATATCGCGCGCGACCGCCATCCCGAGAGCCGCGCTCAGTGCCGTGCCTGCGTGTCCCGCGCCATAACTGTCGTGGGCGCTTTCCGTTCGCAGCATGAAACCATTCAGGCCGTCGGGCTGGCGAATGGTGTGGAAGCGCCGTTCGCGCCCGGTAAGCAGCTTGTGCACGTAGGCCTGATGGCTGACGTCGAAGAGAAAGTGATCGACCGGCGTATCGAACACGTAGTGCATGGCGATCGTCAACTCGACCACGCCAAGATTCGGTCCGAGATGGCCGCCGGTCTTGGCGACACTCTGAATCAGCCGCGCGCGAATCTCTTCCGCCAGCGTGGTCAGTTCGGGAATGGAGAGCCGCTTCACATCGGCGGGCGACTCGATTGTTGCCAGAATGCTGCTCATTCGTCTACGTGGACACCATGTTGCAGTATACGACGCAAAATCCGGGTGTCAGGGCTCAGGGCGCAATGCGAGGAACGTGCTCACCAGGGATGATTACTGGAAGACGCTCCTTCATTCCGTCATGCCCTCCACAACCGCGGGGCTGGGTACCTCGGAGCCGAAGACACCCTCCCAGCGGGCAATCACCGCGCTGGCAAGGCAGTTGCCAACGACATTCAGGGTCGTCCGACCCATATCCATCAACGCGTCCACGCCGAGCAGCACGAAGATGGGCTCGGACGGCAGGTGGAAGCTGGCCGCGGTCGCCAGCAGCACCACCAGCATGGCGCGCGGAACCCCCGCGATGCCCTTGCTGGTCAGCATCAGCGTGGCCATCATGGCGAGCTCCTCCCCGAATTTCAGATGCATGCCCGCGGCCTGCACCACGAAGATGCTTGCGATCGCGAGATAGAGGGTCGACCCATCCAGATTAAAGCTGTACCCCGCCGGAATGACGAAGGAAACGATTCGCCGGGGCACGCCGAACGCCTCCATCGCCTCCATGGCGCGTGGCAGGGCGGCCTCGCTGGTGGAGGTGGCGAAGGCGATCGTCGCGGGTTCAAGAACCACGGTCAGAAAATCGCGCAGCGGCAGCCGCGCGAGCAGCGCAACCGGAAGCATGACCAGCAGCGCGAAGGCGGCGATCGCGCCATAGAGCGTCGCGAGCAGCTTCAACAAGTTCACCATCACGCCCAGCCCTGCGTGCGCGACCGTGAATGCCATCGCCGCGCCCACGCCAATCGGAGCGAAGTACATGACCAGGTTCGTGAAGCGGAACATCACTTCCGCGATACCCTCCGCAAGCCGCAGCACCGGAGCGCGCTTCGCCTCGCTGACGGACGCGAGCGCGATGCCGAAGAAGACGGCAAAGACGGCCACCTGCAGGATCTGTCCTTCGGCGATGGACTTGGCGAGATTCTCCGGAAAGACATGCAGCAGAAAGTCATCCCAGCGCATGCCGCCGGCGGGTGCGGCAACCGGCGCGGCTGCCGCCCTTGCGGAGACCGGGAAGGTCAGCCCGACGCCTGCATGCGAAAGATGAATCGCCGCCAGTCCGATAACCAGCGCAAGCGTCGTGAGGACCTCGAAGTAGACGAGGCTCTTGAGGCCCATCCGCCCGACTTGTTTCAAGTCTCCATGGCCGGCGATGCCGGTAATCAGAGTCGCCAGAATGAGTGGTGCGACGATGGCCTTGATCAGCCGCAGAAAGATGTCGGAGAAGACGCGGAGGTCGATCGCCAGGCCCGGCGCGTCAACGCCGAGTTCGGCTCCGGCGAGCATGCTGACGAAGATCCACGGCGTGAGCGAGCGCCAGCGAGCGGCGAGGACGCACAGCACTGCGATTCCCAGCCAGCGGGCGACTACTCCGGCTATGGGAAATCCTGCGCCTGGTCCGGCGAGAACGCCTCCCGCCAGAAGCAGAGTCGCGAGGATCACCAGCACCGCTTCGCGCCGTCGTGAGGTCATCTGGGTGAGGATAGCAGCCTCGAGCAGGTCGTCCGCCCATGGTGACGCACCGATGAAAAGCTGCGTTCAAACCGAAGTAACTAACACGGAGCAAGTCAAAGATCAATGGTCACCCGGGGCCTGCAAACCCCGTCCGCAGGATGACCACGGCACCTCGGTTGCATCTAAAGAATCAGGAGTTTACGTTGCGCAACGGGCCCTGTGAGACCGCCGTCGCGCCAGTAGTGGCTCTCACGGTTCCCCGAAAGTTGCAGATGACACCCAGCGGCACTCCCCTACAGTTGAGTTGATGATCGCCATGATACCCATCTCAACCAGGGAGGAGTCGCAGCGTGTCCGGGCGCTGGAGCAATATGGGCTGACCGGGCCCATCGCCGACCCTGTTCTGTATGAGCTGGCGCAACTGGCGGCTGATCTTTGCGGAACGCCCTCGGCGGGTATCTCGCTGCTCTTTCCGGAGGCGGTTCACTATGTTGCGCGGGTCGGAAATGGGCCGGCGCGCAGCCCACGTAACGTTTCGCCCTGCGAGTTCTGTCTCCGTGGTACGGACGTTCTCGAGATTCCGGACGCGCGCTACCACCCGGAGTTTCGCCCTGACGGCATTCTGGTGGGAGGGCGCGTGTCGCGTTTTTACGCGGGCGCACCACTCGTTACGCGTTTCGGAGTCCGTCTCGGCTGTCTGTTCGTGCAGTCTCCCATCCCGCAGACCCTGACCGACCGGCAGCGGTCGGCGCTGGGGATGCTGGCGCGTCAGGTGGTCTCTCGCTTCGAGCTGAACGTGCGCGGGCCGCAGCAGGAATTCGGCGAACGCGACCGCATGCGGGTCGAGTCGGCGCTCTCGGTAGAACGCAACTTCGTCTCCACCGTGCTGGACACGGTCGGCGCCCTGGTCGCGGTTTTCGACACCGCGGGCCGGATCGTGCGCTTCAATCGCACCTGCGAGCAGGTCTCCGGGTATACGTCGTCCCAGCTGCTGGGGCGCTTTCTATGGGAGCGTCTGATTCCGGCCGAGGACATCCCGGAGGCGATTGAAACGTTTGAACGGCTGCGGTCCGGCGACTTCCCGGCGAGCTTCGAAAATAGCTGGCAGCGCCGCGACGGCTCGCTGCGCTGCATCGCGTGGACCGCGACCGCGCTGGTCGATGAGCAGGGTCAGGTCAACTTCCTGATCGCTTCGGGGATCGACGTGACGGAACAACGGCAGGCCGAGGTGACCCTGCGGGAGAGCGAAGCCCGTTATCGGCAATTGGTTGAAGGATCGCTCGGCATGGTGTGTACCCACGATCTGGAAGGCCGCATCCTCACCGTGAACACGCCGGGCGCCGCCTCGCTCGGCAGAACGCCGCCGCAAATGGAAGGTGCGAATCTCGCGTCGTTTCTTCTCAATCCAAATGCCCCGGCGTTCGCGCGCTATCTGCGCCGCATCGCGGAGACCGGGGAGGCGCAGGGCCGGATCGAGCTGCTCGGCCCCGAGGGCGAATCGCATGTGGTGGCCTTCCGCAACAAGCTGATCCGCGTGTCCGAACGCGCACCCTATGTACTCGCGTTTGGCGTCGACATCTCCGACCAGGTACGCGCCGAGGCGAGATTGCGCACGCTCTCGCAGCAGTCCAACTCCATCCTCGAATCCATCGGCGACGGCATCTACGGCTGCGATCTGGAGGGACGGGTCACCGTTATCAACCCCGCAGCCGCGCAGATGCTGGGCTACAAGGCCAACGAGTTGCTCGGACGAAAGATCCACCCGCTGATCCATCACAGTCATGCCGACGGCTCTCCCTATCCCGAGGAAGAGGGCGGTATCGCCCGGACGATCCGCACGCTCAGCACCATCCGCTCCAGCGACGAGTATTACTGGCGCAAAGACGGCACCAATTTTCCTGTCGAATACGTCGCGCGTCCGCAACTGGACTCCGCGCGTGAGCCCCGGGCAATCGGCGTCGTCGTCGCCTTCCGCGACACGACCGAGCGACGCGCGCTCGACCGCATGAAGGATGAGTTCATCTCGACCGTCTCGCACGAGCTGCGTACGCCGCTCACCTCGCTGCGCGCGGCGCTGGGTCTGGTAACCGGCGGCGCGCTGAACGCGCGACCCGAGAAGCAGCGGCACATGCTGGATATCGCGATCGGCAACACCGACCGGCTGATCCGGCTGGTCAACGACTTCCTCGATATCGAGCGCATCTCCTCCGGCTCGGCCGAACTGCACGCCGTTCCGCTTTCGGTGCAGCAGCTCTTCGAGCGCGCCATCGCTCTGCAGCAGGCTACGGCGGACAAGAAGGATCTGCGCTTCGCGCTGCAGGTAACAGGCGTGGAGATCTACGCCGACCCGGATCGCATGCTGCAGGCGTTCACCAATCTCGTCTCGAACGCCATCAAGTTCTCGCCCGAGGGCGGAACGATCTGGCTTTCAGCCCGGCGAACCGACGAGAGCGAGGTATGCATCGCGGTCCGCGACGAAGGCCGCGGCATTCCGGCGGACAAGCTCGAACGCATCTTCGAGCGGTTCCACCAGGTGGACGCCTCGGACTCCCGCATGATGGGCGGTACCGGGCTCGGACTCGCGATCTGCCGGTCCATCATCGCGCAGCATGGCGGCCGCATCTGGGCAGTGAGCCCCCCGGGCGAGGGCGCCACCTTTCTCTTCACCCTGCCGACCCGGCCGACGGCCCGGCTGGGTGAGCCGCGCTAGCGCTTTGACGCGTATGCAACCGCGACAGTCAGGATCTCGTACGGCTTGATCGGCATCGTCACCGTGCCGCCTGAGATCGGAAGCGATTCGCCTTCCGGCTTCTCCATCAGGTTGATCGACGTCGCGGACTGCGCACCGGCCGGCACATGCAGCTTGACCTCGCTGGCCTCGCCCGCCCACTCATACATGCGGAAGACGAGGGCGTTCGAGTCTTCCGCCTTCTTCACGGCGGTCAGCGTCACGTTCCTGTTCTCGACGGAGACGAAGGACTGCTCGGGCGGCAGCGCGCCGGAGTGCGGAAACACCTGCCCGCCATGCATGCGGTCGTTGAGCTGGTAGCCGAGGCGCATGGTGTCGGCCCGCTTCCAGCCGCCGGCATGCGGATAGATCGCATAGCAGAATTGCTGCATGCCGCGGTCTGCGTCGGGATCGGGCCAGGTGGGCGCGCGCAGCAGGGTGAGCCGCAGCGTGTGGCCCAGAGCGTCGTATCCGTACTTCGAGTCGTTGAGGATCGACACGCCCTGTGTGGCGTCGCCGAGGTCCGCCCAGCGCAGCGCCGGCACCTCAAACTTCGCCTTCTCAAACGAATTGGCGCGGGTGGTCGGGCGTTCAATCGAACCGTACGGAATCTCGAAGGTGGCCTTCTGCGAGGACGCGGCCAGCGGAAATGCCGCCTTCAACAGCACATGCGTCTCGCGCCAGTCGACGTCGTTGCCGACCTCGACTTCATGTGCCTCGGCGTCGAGCGAGATCTCCTGAACGAACTTTGAGCTGCCCCAGTGCCGCGTGATCCGTACCGTCGCCCGTACCGGCCCCTTGTCGGCCAGGACGACCGAGTCGACCTGCTCGATCGGAGTCATGGGCCCGTCGAGCGTGCCGGGATCGATGTTCCACGCGTCGTACTGCTTCGGCAGATCCTTCCACGTCTGCAGCTGATTGCCGCAGGCTCCGGGCGCGAGAAACTCCCTGCCCTCAGACGTCAGGCTGGTGATGCAGCCATTGCTCTTCGCGATCGCGACCCGCACGGCGCCGTTGCTCAGGATGAAGCTGTCGGGCTGCTCCTCTGTCTTGAGCGCCGTCTTTGCGGCCTCGCTCTTCGCCTCGACATGGAGCACCTTGTAGCCCATCGCGGGCACATGCTCCACGGCCGCGAGCAGCTCGAAGGAATGGGTGGCTGCATCGCTCGAGACGATCTGCGCCGGCACCGTGTGGTTCTCCGCGTCGAGCACGCGCACGTCTTCCGCGGCTGCCGGCAGCTGTACCTTGAGCTTCACCGTCTCCGACCGCGGCCACGCTTCGGCATTGAAGACCAGCACCGGCACGCCGCTCTTCACGCGGGTGTCGATCTGCGCGTCGAGCGTCTGCAGCGCGCCCGCGCTCACCTCATCGTCAACGTGAAAGACCTCGTCAAAGTCGCGCTGCGCGTCCTTGTAGATCACGCCGATGCCCGACCCCGCGGCGAGATCGTGAAACTGGTTGAAGGTGATCTTCTTCCAGTTCTCATTCAGCTGGTCGGCGGGATAGGCCCTGCCGCTCAGCCACGCCAGCGACGAGAGCTTCTCCGCGTTCAGCGTCTCGGTCTCGCTCACGCGCATGTTGCGCTTGTGCGCGGCCTGCGTGGTGTACACGCCGCGGTGGTATTCGAAGTAGAGCTCATCCTTCCACGTCGGCAGGCCAACCGTGCCAGCGCCTGCTGCCGGAGCCGTCCACCCCTGCGCGATCTTGTCGTAGTTCCACTCCGGCGAAACCGGATTCAACTTGCCTTCAACGTCGGTGAAGTAGTGCTGGGCGGTGCTGTAGCGCATGGCGGGCACCGCATCCCGCGTAGTCTTGCCGGCGGCGATCCAGTGATCGGCCTGGTCGAGCATGTCGCGCGTGGGCCCGCCGCCATGGTCGCCGATGCCGTACAGATCCAGCAGCTCCGTCGTCCCGGGGTTGCGCTCGGCGGACTCCGCGAAGTCGGCCGTGAGACGCGTCGGGTTCACGTTCTCGTGCACATAGTCCGACGGGAAGTAGGTGAGCACCTTCGAGCCATCGGGCGACGCCCACCAGAAGAGCCGGAACGGCAGCTGGTTGGTGTCGTTCCAGTGCATCTTCTGGGTGACGAAGTAGTCCAGCCCGGAACGCTTGTAGATCTGCGGCAGCTGCCAGTTGTAGCCGAACGAATCCGGGTTCCAGCCGATGCGCGCCGTCACGCCGTACTCCTTCTGGAACTCGCGCTGGCCGATCAGAAGCTGCCGCACGAGGCTTTCGCCGCCCGGCAGGTTCAGGTCCGGCTCAATCCACATGCCGCCGACGATCTCCCACCGGCCTTCCTTCACACGCTGCCGGATCTCCGCGTTCATGGCCGGATACTTTTCGGCGATCCACTCGGTGTACTGCGCGGCACTCTGCGAGAAGGTGTAGTCCGGGTACTCGTTCATCAACTGCAGCGCGGTCGAGAAGGTGCGGCGGACGACATCGATCGTCTCCGACCGCGGCCACAACCAGGCCGCGTCGATATGCGCATTGCCGGCCAGATCGACCCTGGCCTCCTGCATCGCGCTGTGTACCTGGTCGAGAAGGCTCTGCGCCTTGCGCAGCGACGCATCGAAGCGAGCCTGCTCGCCCTTGGCCAGCGCGTCGGTATCGATCGCGGCGACCGCTGCTTCCACCTTCGGCAGCAGATCGCGGCGCGGTGTCGGGAGGGCAAGCAGCAGATTGGCTGCGGCGATGCACTGGATCCGAATGTCGTCCGGGCTGGGGCGTGTGCCCGCCGCCGGCTCGACCTTCATGCTGACCCCTTCAAAGCGCTTCTGGTCCACGGTGTGGAGCAGCTTGACCGCGACCAGCACCTTGTCGCCGGGCTTCGCCGGTTCGAACAGCACGATGGGCTCGAGATCATCCCCAAGCGCAACACGGCGGCCGTTATAGTAGACGATCTCGGGCATGGGGCCATTGGCATCCGCGCGAAACTGAAACCAGACACGCGCGCCTGAGATGTCGTAGCCGTTGAGGGTCTTCGGAACTTCGATCTCGCGCCGAAACCAGACCGCTTCGTTGGGCTCGCGGACTCCGCCATGTGCGCCCGCCTGCACCGTCGGCCACGCGGAGTCGTTGAGGCCCACCGCCTCACCATGCGGCAGATCGCCGACGTGAACATGCCACTCGCCCTGCGGAAGCGCGTTCAGCGATTCGAGCCTGTGCAGCTTCGCAAGCGCTTCCGGAGAGAGATTCCGCTGCTCCCGTACTGGTGTAAAGGACTGCCCAACGGCATACGACGCCACGAGCGTACCGGCCGCGACCACGTTCCACATCCGCATGAGGCAAAGCGTATCAGGCGGGGGTGGCACGGCCAACCGGCTTAGTGCGCGCCTGTGGTCTGCTGCTGCGACGGGCTCGCATCCGTGCCGCGCGGGCGAACGAAGAGAAAGACCAGCAGCAGAAAGACAATCAGGCCCAGCATCACGAAGAAGAGAGTCGGATTTCCCTGGTCCCTGCCGGGCTTCTTTTGGATTTCTTCATGGCTGGGATCGTCGCTCATGCCGATTTGGATGCACTTCCTCGAGAAGGAGTGCGAACCCCTCTGGCCGGACGCGAGCGATTCCCGACCTCTACGCAAACGATGTACTATGGCCGCGACTCGTCGCAGCCCCGCCGCGCGTTCTTTGCCGCTACCCCTTTAAGGAGTTTCAGCCCTCATGTATTTCTCGGCACGCTTCTCCAGTCTTCTTGCGGTCTCCTGCTTTGCGGTCGTCGTCGCAGCCGCCTCGGCACAGGCGCCACACCCGCTCTCTCCCGCCGACCACGCCCGTGTGGAGGCGCTGCTGCACAAGATGACGCTTCCGCAGAAGCTCGCGTACATCGGAGGTACGGGCTTCGACGTGCGTTCCGTGCCCGAGCTGAACCTGCCCACGCTTACCATGTCGGACGGCCCCTACGGCACTCGCTCCAACGCCGGCTTCCCCTCAACCACCTATGCCGCGGGCATCGGGCTGGCAGCCTCCTGGGATCGCGATCTGGCTGCGCAGGTGGGCGGCGGCATCGGGCGCGATGCGCGAGCCCGCGGAGTGATGTTCATGCTCGGACCGGGCGTCAACATCTATCGCTCGCCACGTAACGGACGCAATTTCGAATACTTCGGCGAGGACCCTTTTCTGGCGTCGAACATCGCCGTCGGCTACATCACCGGCATGCAGCAGCAGGGCGTCAGCTCGACCATCAAGCACTATCTCGGCAACAACTCCGAGTTCCTGCGGCATGACTCCGATTCGATCATCGGCGAACGCGCGCTGCGCGAGATCTATATGCCGACGTTCGAAATGGCCGTCAAAAAGGCGCACGTCGGCGCGTTCATGGACTCCTACAACTTCATCAATGGACTGCACGCGACCCAGAACCCGGCTTACAACATCGAGGTCCTGCGTAAGGACTGGGGCTTTCAAGGCGTCATGATGTCGGACTGGGACGCGACCTACAGCGCGGTCGGTGCGGCCAACGGCGGGCTCGATCTCGAGATGCCCACCGGCAAATTCATGAACACCACCAACCTGATGCCCGCGATTCAGAGCGGCGAGGTCAAGGAAGCGACCATTGACGAGAAGGTGCGGCATATTCTCGAGACCGCCGTCTCCTTCGGCTGGCTGGATCGCCCGCAGACCGACCTCTCCATCTCCGCCTTCGACCAGCAGAACGATCAGGTAGCCCTCAAGTCGGCGCGCGAAGATATCGTGCTGCTGAAGAACGACGGCAACCTGCTTCCGCTCGACCGTACGAAGGTGAAGACGGTCCTCGTCGTCGGGCCGGATGCCTACCCCGGAGTCGCCGTCGGCGGCGGCAGCGCGGGGGTGGTGCCGTTTCACCAGGTAAGCGATGTGGAAGGAATGACAAAGGCCTTCGGGCCATCCGTCAACGTGCTCTACGACCGCGGTCTGCCCACCCTTAACGCGCTCTCCCAGCAGACGAACTTCACGACCGCAGCCTCCGGCGGCCAGGAGGGCGTGACGCATGAGATCTTTTCCACATCCGATTTGGCTGGCCAGGCCGTAACCCGCCTCGACAAGCACATCGCCCTCGACGGCCTCAGCATCAAGCTGATCGTCGAGAACATGGCGACCATAAACTTCGACTCGCTCTTCGGCGGGAAGAAGACCATCTCCCACCGGTTCACCGGCTTTTACAACGCCGCGAACGCCGGAAACTACCTCGTCGTGCTTGAAGGCGCGGGCGAGGGCTCGGGCGAGCGCGTCTTCGTCGACGACAAACCGGTTATCGACAACTGGCAGTACGTGCGCGCGTTTCAGCCGTCGCTGACGCTTCCGCTGTCCGCCGGCCCGCACAAAATCGTCGTCGAGGAGTACCAGAACAACCCCGTCGGCGGACACCTGCTCTTCGCCATCGCGCCTGCTGACACGATCGTGAACCCGCATGCGATCGAGATGGCAAAGCGGGCGGACGCCGTCATCATCGCCGCCGGCTTCTCGCAGGAGAGCGAATCCGAGGGCGGCGACCGCACCTTCGCGCTACCCTACGGGCAAAACGAACTGATCAACGCGATCGCGGCTGTCAACCCGCGCACCGTCGTCTCCATCACCTCGGGCGGCGGCTACGACGCCACTCCCTGGATCGCGCACGTGCCGGCGCTTCTGGAGAACTGGTACGGCGGCCAGGAAAGCGGAGCCGGGCTGGCGGACGTGGTCGTCGGCAACGTCAATCCTTCAGGCCATCTGCCCGTCACCTTCGAGCGCAGGGCCGAGGACAATCCAACCTACAACAACTACTACCCCGACCCGGGAACCAACAAAGTCGAGTACAAGGAGGGCATCTTTGTCGGCTATCGCGGGTACGAAAAGAACGGCGTGCAGCCGCTGTTTCCTTTCGGCTACGGGCTCTCCTACACGGCCTTCGCGTTCTCGAACCTGAAGGTCGTGCCGGAGTTTGATTCCGCCGACCCGCACGTCACCGTCTTCTTCGACGTCAAAAATACGGGCGCACGCGCCGGAGCCGAGGTGGCGCAGGTGTATGTCGGCGAGGACCACGCCTCGGTGCCCCGCCCCGTGCACGAATTGAAGGGGTTCGAACGAGTGGCGCTTGCGCCGGGCGAGACGAAGCACGTCCAGGTCGCGCTCGATCCGCGCGCCTTCTCGTACTGGGATGACGCAACGAAGGGCTGGAAGATCGACGCGGGCCGCTTCACCATCGCAGTCGGGGACAGCGTCGCCAGCCTTCCGCTGCAGGGATCCGTCGATTCGCCGAAGCACTAAACCGAAAGCGGGATGGAGAACAATCTCCACCCCGCTTGATCCGTATCGAACGCTATCGCAGCAGCGACTCTTCGTTACTCCGCAGACGCAGCAGACGATCGACCGCGTAGGGCGCGCGGCGGTCGGCGGTATGAAAGTGGCGCACCTGCAGCTCTCCCAGCAGGCCGATGCCCATCATCTGGATGCCGCCCAGCAGCAGCGTAATGGCGATGTAAAAGAGCGGCGCGTGATCGGTATGCACCGGCCCGCGCGTCAGCAGCTTCAGCGCCAGCAGAAACGTTGCCAGCCCCGATCCGCTCAACATACCCAGCACGCCGATGGTCCCGAAGAAGTGCAGCGGGCGCGTCATGTACTTCAGCAGAAAGCGGATCGTCAGCAGATCGAAGAAGACGCGGAAGGTCCGCGAGATGCCGTAATGGCTGACTCCCGCCACGCGCTTCGGGTTGGAGATCGGAATCTCGCAGATCGCCGCGCCATACCAGCTCGCCAGCGCCGGGATGAAGCGATGCATCTCGCCATACAGCGGAATGCTCTGGATGACGTCGCGCCGGTAGGCTTTGAACGTGGTGCCGAAGTCGTGGATCGCCACGCCGGAGAGCAGCGCCATCAGCCAGTTGGCGGCGCGCGAGGGGATCCGCCGCAGCAGCAGGTGATCGCCGCGCTGCGAGCGCCAGCCGGAAACGACGTCATAGCCCTCTTCCAGCTTCGCGATAAAGCTGGGCACCTCAAGCGGGTCGTGCTGCAGATCGCCATCCATGGCGAGGATAAACTCACCCTGTGCGTGATCGAAGCCGGCCGCCAGTGCACTGGTCTGGCCGAAGTTGCGGCGCAGCTTGATGACCAGAACCCGCGAATCGACCGCCGCTATCTCCTCCAGCAGACGGTAGGTGCGGTCCCGGGAGCCGTCGTCCACGAAGACCAGCTCAAACGTGTCGCGCCCTTCACTCATCACGGCCTCCATCACGGCCTTCAGCCGGTCGTAGAGGGTCGTCACATTCTCCTCTTCGTTGTGGAACGGCACGACGATGGAGTATTTCAGCACACTGTCATACTAGCGCGTCAGGCCTCTGCTTCGCCCGCCAGACACGATGCGGCCGTCCTCGCATGGGAAGCCGTTCCATTAATACGTGCCGGCGACATTTCCTCCCCTGACATGGCCTAAATGGGGGATAGTAAGAGCGTATGCACCAGCTTTGGGGCATCTTCGCGCGTCTGCCGTGCGATGGAGGAATGGAGAGCATGGTTCGAACCATCATTCTGGTGCTGGTCATTCTGCTGCTGGCGTATGTCGGATACTACAAGCTGTATCTGCCGCATAAGCAGACCGAACAGGTCGATAATGGATCGTACTCCTGCACCGGCTGCCTGACGGGCGAGGCAAAGGAGCGCTTCCTGCGCGAGGACTCGGGTGATTCCGCGGACGGTTCGAGCGAGCGCAAAGCCGCTCCAGCCCGCGTTGCCGCCGAAGAAGCCGCGTCCGATGCCACCGCAGGCACAAACTCGGCGCCCGCTTCCGCCGCTCCGTACAGCAACGGCACCTCGGGGACATCGACGATGGTTGCACCCTCCGCCCCGCCCGCGTACGCGTCCGCCACGACACCCCCCGCTCCACCGCCAGCCAGCGTTCCGGCCAACACCGATAACTCCCTGGGTGCACCCCCATCCGGCGACTCCATTGCGCCAAACCCGCCCAACGGGGTTGTCTTTGCCGGTAAGGGCAGCTACCAGTGGTATCGGCAGGGCAACATCACGTGGCGGGTCGATACCGTCACCGGCCGCTCCTGCATCGTCTACGCGACCATGGAGGAGTGGCAGAAGCAGATCGTCATGAGCCACGGCTGCGGACGCGCCGCCTAGACCTGCACGGCTCGATATGCCTGCTCAGACGAAAAGCCCTCCGCACAGGAGGGCTTTTCCGTTGCCGTGAAACAAGCGGCTAGCGCATTCCGGTGATCTCGCCTCGCTCGTCGACGTCGATCTCCAGCGCGCGCGAGGTCCTGGGCAGACCCGGCATCAGCATCATGGCACCCGAGATGACCACCAGGAACCCGGCCCCGGCGGAGAGCGCGATGTCGGTAATGTGCAGCGTCCACCCGGTCGGCGCGCCCATGCGCTTCGGATCGTCGGTAAGCGAATACTGCGTCTTCGCGATACACACCGGCAGATGCCCGAAGCCCCAGCCTTCAAAGCGCGCGAGGCTGGTCCGCGCCTGTTCGCTCAGCTCGATCCCGTCGGCGCCATAGATCTGCCGCGCGACCTTTGCAATCTTCTCCTCGACCGAATCGCCCGGCTCGTAGGTCATGACCGGCTCGGCCGCAGGCTGGTTCTCCACTGCATCCACGACCACGCGCGCCAGTTCCGCCGCGCCCTCGCCACCCTTCGCGAACGCCTCCGAAAGCGCGAAGGAGGCACCGTTCTGCTCGCAGAACTGCTTCAGTGTATTGAGATCCTCGTCGGAGTCGTGCGGAAAGCGGTTGATCGCCACCACCACCGGCAGGTGGAAGCCGCGCACAATTCCGATATGCTGGCGCAGATTGGCGAAGCCGGCATCAAGCGAACCCTCGCCCTGATTGCGCACGCTCTGCACGGTGGTCACCAGCACCGCCGCCGCCGGCTTGATGCCCGCGGATGGCATCACCAGGTCCATGTACTTTTCGAAGCCCAGGTCCGAAGCGAAGCCGGTCTCATTGACCGCGTAGTCGGCCAGTCGCAGCGCGATTTTCTGCGAGATGACGGAACTGGTGCCATGCGCGATATTGGCGAACGGACCGCAGTGCACCGTCGCGGGCGTGCCTTCGGTCGTCTGCACCAGGTTTGGCTCGATCGCCTCGGCGAGCAGCGCCATCATGGGTCCGGTCGCGCCCAGCCTGCCCGCCGTCATTGGATTTCCTTCCCGGTCCGCGCCGATGACGATGCGGTCCAACCGCGTGCGCAGATCGCCGCGGCTTTCAGCCAGCGAAAGGATTGCCATGATCTCGCTGGCGGCGGTGATGAGGAAACCCGCGGGCCGATTGCTGCCGTCACGCTGCCGCTTATCGGGCGGGGTCACGCTCACCACGATCGACCGCAGCGCGCGGTCGTTCATATCCAGCGCGCGCGGCCATGAGACAGCGGCCGGATCGAGGTTCAACTCATTGCCATGAAAGAGATGCGAGTCGATCAGCGCGGCCAGCAGATTGTGCGCGCTGGTGATCGCGTGGAAGTCCCCATGGAAATGCAGATTGATCTTATCCGCAGGTTCGACCTGCGAGCGTCCGCCGCCGGCCGCGCCACCCTTCATGCCGAAGACGGGGCCCAGAGACGGCTCGCGTGACGTGATGATGGCCCGCTTGCCTATCTTTTCCAGCCCCTGTCCGAGACCGATCGAAGTCACGGTCTTGCCTTCGCCGGAGACAGTGGGTGTCGTCGCGGTGACCAGAATCAGCTTGCCCTGCCGGTTGAAGCGCGGATCGCCGAGCAGGTCCAGCGAGAGCTTCGCACTGACGGGACTGCGGCGTTCATAGAGGTCTTCGGGAAGGTCGAGCTTGGCGGCAATCACTTCAATCGGGAGCAGTTTGTTCGTCAATGGTGCCTCAATGCGGTCTGTTTTGAGCGCGGGGAACGCGCGCCTTTACGAGTTTACGCCTCGGCTCCGCAGCAGCGCGGGTGTCGTTCACGAGCGACAACGCGCGGGCGGAGCCGGGAACCAATCCTCACCGTCACGCATCTGAAACCGCGATACGGGCCAGCACCAATTAACCCTGGAGACATTACAACCGCATGCCTGCGCACCACAACCCGCGCGAAGGAAGAGCTGTTGCAACGGCCATCTGGCGCGGGCTCGCGGCCGGCTGCGTCGGCCTCTCGCTCTCGGCGATGTCGCGCGCGCAGACACCTTCCCAGACAGTCACCGGGCCGTCCCAGACCACGCAGGTGCCGCTCTCCGGACGCGATGTCCGGACCGGCACCGTGATGGTGCAGCAGCAGACAACACCCACCGCCGGAAGCAACGGCTCGGTAGACATTCTGCAGAACAACGTGACCATTCAATACGCATATGGCGGAAGCACCCCCAACGGGACCGCGACCGGCGCGGACATGCCGCTGACGCTCGATCAGGCGCTCCACATGGGCTTGCGCTTCAACCTCGCCGCGCTCACCGAGACCGCCACCGTCATGCAGGCGGAAGGCCAGCGCCGGGTCGCGAAGAGCGATCTGCTGCCGAACTTGAACACCGGCCTTACCGAGGAGTTCGAACAGATCAATCTGCGCACGCTGGGAGTGCTGACCAATGAGTTCCCACTCACCGCCCGATTCAACTTCTTCGACGCGCGCGCGGCACGCCTGCAGCAGGTGGTGCTGGACATTACGAAGCTCGATAACTTTCATGGCGCGACGGCCAACTTCCAGGCCAGCGTGCAGGCGGCGAAGAACGCGCGCGACCTGGTTGTGCTCGCAGTCGGCGGAGCCTATCTGCAACTGCTCGAGACCGAGGCCCGGGTGCAGGCAGCGGCCGCGCAGGTTCGATCTTCCGAGGCGCTGGCGAAGCAGGCGAAGGATCGTTTCGACGCTGGACTGGCCGCACGCATCGACGCCTCCCGCTCGCAGGTGCAGCAACAGAGCGAGCAGCAGCGCCTGCGCTCGCTGCAGGCCGACTTCGACAATCAGCGGCTGCGCCTGGCGCGCATCATTGGCCTTCCGCTCGGGCAGGCGTTCACGCTCTCCGACAGCTACGCATTCTCGCCGCAGACGACCTTTACGCTGGACTCCGCGCTTCAGCAGGCTTTCAAGACCCGTTCCGATCTGTCGGCGGCCGCGTCGGGCGTCCACGCCGCGGACGAGGAGTTGAAGGCCGCGCATGCTGAGCGGCTTCCACGCCTGAACATCAACGCCGATTTCGGTGCAGCCGGCCTCACGCCAAGCCATGAAGTCGGCGGCGTATTTACCGTAGCCGGCACGCTCAGCATCCCGCTCTACGAGGGTGGCCGCATCCGCGGCGACGTAGAGCAGGCCGAAGCCGCCGTCAAGCAACGCAGGGCTGAACTTGAAGATACTCGCGGACAAATCGATCAGGATGTTCGCCAGGCCTTCATCAACCTGAACGCCGCGGCCGACCAGGTCAACATCGCGCGGAGCAACGTCGATCTCGCGCACCAGACGCTCGCCCAGTCGAGCGACCGCTTCGCCGCCGGCATCACCGACACCGTCGAAGTGGTTCAGGCGGAGCAGGCCGTCGTCCAGGCCGACGATGACTACATCACTGCCGTCTTCCAGCACAATCTCGCAAAGGTAGCGCTCGCCCGCGCCATGGGCAATGCCGAACAGACGCTGCCGCAGCTCCTGAGGAAGTAAGCATGCCAGAGATCGAAACCCACGAATCCGAGACCAACCGCAGCCTGCTGCTGCGCATGCTGTATGACGAGCAGACGCGCCTGCGCGCGGAGGTAGATCAGCTGCGCAAGCAGAAGGACGAGCAGGGTGGTGACGAAAAGAAGGGCGACGACGACAAAGACGGCGGTGACGAAAAGAAGGGCGACGACGACAAAGAGGGCGGCGATAAGAAAGACGATCAGAAGGATGGAGATAAGAAAGAGGAGGACGAGAAAAAGCCGCCGCTGAAGGATCGCGTTCGGGGCTGGACAAAGGATCATCCGATCGGGACGGTCCTGATCGTAATCGGCTTGATCGTGCTCCTCATCGCGAGCATCATTCTCTGGCGCTATCTCACCAGCTACGAGACCACCGACGATGCATTTGTCGACGGTCACACCGACCCCATCAGCCCGCGCATCAATGGTTTCGTCGTGCGGGTCAATGTCGAGGACACTTATCGCGTCAAGAAGGGCGACGTACTGGTCCTGCTTGATCCCCGCGACTATCAGGTAGCAAAGGAACGCGCCGACGCCAATTACAACGAAGCGGTCGCGAACATGCGCGCGCAGGAGCCCAACGTTCCCGTCACGCAGACCACGCAGACCACACAGCTCGTCGACGCCGACCTGAATGTCGTGGGCGCCAAAGCAAACGTAGCCGCCGCGGAAGAGCGCTATCGTTCCGCTGAGGCCGATCTCCGCCAAGCCGAGGCGAATGCCGCCAACGCCGCCCGCGAAGAGGAGCGTTATCGCATCCTGGTCGAAAAAGAAGAGGTCTCACGCGAGCTGTATGACCAGCATGCGACCGAAGCGCGTGCCCGGGAAGCCGTCGTTGCGTCCCGCAGAGAGACCGCCGACGCCGCGCAAAAACAGGTGACCACGACTGAGGCACAGCTCGGCCAGGCGCGCGAACAGGCGAAGCAGGCACAGTTGAACACGCCACGCCAGATCGCCATCCAGCGCCAGACACTCGAGCAGCGCAAGGCGGACGCGCAGGCGTCGCTTGCGCAGGCGAACCAGGCCGAACTCAATCTCGAATACACGAAAATCTACGCCCCGGAGGATGGCATCATCGGCGATAAATCGGTGCAGGTGGCTACCCAGGTGCAGGCCGGCCAGGAGATGTTCGCGCTTACCCAGACCAACGACATCTGGATCACAGCCAACTTCAAGGAGACCGAGATCAAGCAGATGTGGCCGGGCCAGAAAGTCACCCTCTACGTCGACGCGCTCTCGCAGAAGTTCAATGGCTATGTAGAAGCCCTGCCCGGCGCAAGCGGAGCCGTGTATAGCCTGCTGCCGCCGGAAAACGCAACCGGCAACTACGTCAAGGTGGTGCAGCGCCTGCCGGTCCGCATACGCCTCTACCCCAACCAGCTGAACGAAGACCGTCTCGCGCCCGGCATGTCGGTCGAGCCCAAGGTCTGGGTGCGCTGATGCGATCCGGACAGGAGACCGACTAGATGTCAGGCGCACAGGGCGACTGGAAACCGAAGCACAGCCCCTGGTTGATCGCCGTGGCGGTGATGATCGCCACGTTTATGGAGGTCATGGACACCAGCATCGCCAGCGTGGCAGTGCCGTACATCGCCGGCAGCACGGCCTCCACCAACGACGAAGCCGAGTGGGTGCTGACCGTCTACCTGGTCGCCAACGCCGTCTTTCTTCCGTCCAGCAACTGGTTTTCGCAGCGATTCGGGCGCAAGCGCTTCCTGATGATCTCGATCGCGGTGTTTACCGTGGCCTCGTTCGCCTGCGGCATCGCCCCCAACCTGCCACTCATCCTGCTGGCGCGCGCGATCCAGGGCGCCGGCGGCGGCGCGCTGCAGCCGCTCGCGCAAGCCATTCTGGTTGAAAGCTTCCCGCCTAACAAACAGGGGCAGGCGCTCGGCCTTTATGCTCTGGGCGTGGTGCTTGCACCGGTCATCGGGCCAGCCTTCGGCGGTTACCTCACCGACGCTATCTCGTGGCGCTGGGCCTTTTACATCAATATTCCGATCGGCATCCTTGCTCTCGTCCTGCAAAATATCTTTCTCGAAGACCCGCCTTACCTCACAAATGCAAAACCCGGCAAGCTCGACGGCGTCGGCTTCGGTCTGCTCGGCCTGTGGGTGGCCTGCATGCAGTTCGCGCTCGATAAGGGCCAGCAGAACGACTGGTTTGGCGACTTTCGCATTAACTGGGCCATCGGCATCTTCGTCGTCAGCTTTATCGCCTACATCGTCTGGGAGTTTCGCCATGCGAAGCCGCTGGTCGATTTGCGCGCGCTCGCGGACCGTAATCTCGCGCTGGGCTCGCTGCTCATCTTCATGCTCGGTGCCGCGCTCTACTCGCTAACCACTATCCTCCCCGTCTTTTATCAGACTCTGCTGGGCTATGACGCCACCCACGCCGGCCTGGCCGTCAGCCCGCGCGGTCTGGGCAGCGTCGTCGCCGCGATCGGCGTGGGTGCCCTCTCGACCAAAGTCGATCCGCGCAAGATGGTGGCGATCGGCTTCGCGGTCCTCGCGGCCTCTTCGATCTGGCTCGGCATGCTGACACTCGACATCTCGCCCACCACCCTCTTCTGGCCCATCACCATCAGCGGTCTTGGCATCAGCATGGTATTCGTACCGCTCTCCAGTGTGGCTCTCGGGACCATTCAGAAGAGCAAGGTCGGCAACGCCAGCGGCATCTTCAACTTTTTGCGAAACGTAGGCGGCAGCGTCGGCATCTCGGCCGCAAATACCGTCGCTCAGCGTCATCTGCAGACTCATCGCAATGATCAGGCGCACTGGATCTCAGGTGCCAGCTGGATCGTTCAGAAGCAGATCCGCCTGCTCGACCAGCAGATGCAGCTCCACGCAGGCCCGCGGGTCTCCACCCTGCGTGCGCTTTCGCTTACCCAGACTGGCCTCAATAATCAGGCGCAGCTCTATGCATATGTGGATGTATTCCGGTACATCGCGCTCATGTGCGCTCTGTGCGTACCCATCGCATTCCTGGTCAAGAAGCCCGATCCGGGAGCAAAGGGCGGCGCAGGTTGAGCAAACGATCCGCTCACAACAGAAAAGGCACGGGAGCTTGAAGGCTCCCGTGCCGGATCGAAGTGCTGAAGCTATTGCACTGTAAGCGTAATGGTGTTCGGAATCGCGATCTCGTTACTGTTTCCGCCCAGAAGCTGATAAGTGCCTGTCGTGGTACCCGGTATATAGATGTCTCCCGTCTCATGCGCACTGATTGAGACTTGATAAGTGCCCGCTGGAGTCGTCAAAATGGGTGCTTGTGCGATGTTCGTAGTAGAGCACGCGCTGAGCCCGGCGACGGCTCCGCACAGAAAGATCAACAGCAGAGCGGAAAGCAACTTCTGGTTGAGAAACTTCCTTCTCCTCAGTGCCACCCCGAGCATTCCGAGGCCCAGAAATCCCGCCCAGGTGAGCGTATCCTTGCGATTTGACGACGTCGCTACTGTGCCTGAGGACACGTTCGTGTTAATGGTGACCATCATTGTATTCGGCGTGCCAAGAGCTGTCTGATTTGTGGCCGAGGGCGTCCCCGCCACAACACAGATGACACCGGGCGCGGGATCGGTCGTCGCAGGAAGGGGCTGGGCTGTGATCGAGGCAGAACAGGCTGTCTGCGGGAGCGAAAAGGAGCAGGTGGCGTGGGCCGGTAGACCTTCGCAGCCGAGTTGCAGCGGGAAACCGTAGTTGTTCAGATTGGAATTTGCCCCTGCCACTCCGTACCCCAGCACGGAGGCTACTGACAGAGTTGCCGTCGTCGTGGATCCCGGAGCAACGGAAAGAGTAGCCGGGCTCGATTGAATCAGCACGCTGGGATTGCGCAGCAGAGTGAAAGCCAATGATGGTGAGATCTGACCCGCGTAATTAGCATCCCCGTTGTAAACGGCGGTGAGGGTGAACGGCGTCGACACGATGTAGTTGGTATTGGTGTTCTCACTTGGGGTGAGACAGTCGACCGCGAATGAAGCGTTGCCGTTCATGTCGAGGATTGCCGCTGTTGGCCCTGCGATCGAAGCCGTGGTGCTGCCTGTGGCAAGCGTGTTGTAGTACTGGTCCGGCTTGGCAGGGGGAATTGTGCCGGCAATCTGGGCCGGATCTTCGGCCCCACCAACCACTCCTTGCTCGGGGCAGGCTAAGCTGGTTCCGTTCCAAAAGGTCACCGAACCTGTCGGAGTCGGGCCCGCACCGGCTACATTCACCACGTAAGCGATCTCATACGGAGCAATCGAATAAGCATCGCTCCCGCTGTCGTACGGTTCCTCACCATTGACGGTCAGTGAGTAAGCCGGCGGAGTCGGCGTGGTCAAAGTCGAAGGCAGCTGTGCCTCAGCACTCGTTAGCCGGACTGTTGCTGCGATTGCAAGGATGAAAACCCACACCGTCATGCTGCGGCGCGCCTCCGAACACTTGATGAACATGCAGTAATACCCCCTTCTGATCTCTAAGCCGCCGCCTGTGATTGCGGCGTTCTTGGTTCGTCTTCAAGCCCGTGCCGTGAACCGGACGGCACGGGCTGTGGTTTCACTCAAGCAGCTACTTGACTGTCACGGCCAGTGTGAATGGGAGGGCCGACTGCAAGCCAAGGTTGGACGGGATGTCGCCGATGTTCTGGCCAGTTATGTTGGTAGCGATCGCTACAATTCTGACATTGTAGACGCCCGAAGGAGTGGTGACGTGAGGGGCTGCAGGAGGTTGGCCGTAACCACCCCCGCAACCACTCAGTCCGGCTCCAAGCGCCATCAAGATCATCAACATGCTGAGGAGCCCGGCTACCCGCGTCCGCGACTTGCGCGAGACGAACAGACCCAGTAACCCGGTTCCCAGAAGACCGGCAAATACGAACGGTGATGATTTTAGCCCGTCTCCACGGATCCGCGCCTCGGTTCCGGACTGGACCGGCACGTTGGTGCTGACCGTGACATTCACAATCCCCGGTGTGGGCAAGTTGGTTGTCGTGTCGATCGTCCCTAAGATGCCGATCGTGGGGAAGTCGAAGGTGCATTCGGCATACTGCGGTAGCGTCGCGGGATCGCAGTAGAACGTGACTGCCGTGGAGTTGAAGCTGGCCAGCGGGGTAGCGGTGATCTGCGTCGTGGCAGGGACACCTGGGGTGAGGGACAGGGACGCAGGATTTGCGGTCAGCAGCAAGTCACCTTGGGAGCCAAGTATCTGGAACTGAATCGGCCCCGAACTTACCGAGGCAAAGTTGGCATCCCCCGAGTAAACGGCGGTCAGGGTGTAACTGCCCGGCGCCAGTGCGGTCGTGCTGAAGGTGGCTTGACCGGTCGAACTCAACGTCGTGGAAGCCTGAGCCGGATCCGCCGGAGATGTGCCGTTCAGAAACACCACGCTTCCCGTAGGCGTCGTGCCCGGGGGCGTGACAACGGTCACAGTGACGGTATTGACCGAGTTGGCCTTGACGTAAGCAGCGACTGTGCCAACGGTGACGGTCGGCGTCTGCGCAGCGATGGAAATCGTAGCGGAACCATTGCTTGACAGATAGTTTGTATCTCCACCATAAACCACGTTCAGCTTGTATGTGCCGCCGGTCAGGCCGGTGAGATTGAAAGTCGCCACCCCGTTGACCAAGGTAACAGCACCGACCCCGGGGATCGCGTTGCCCCCCAGCGTAATGGTTGCCGAACCAGTTGGAGGAGTGTTGTTCTTGGCCGGATTCGCCGAGGCAACCGTCGCCGTTACCGTAACGGCACCCGGGTAGGTGTAATTGTCGGAAGATGTCGTCGTAATGGTTGTGGTGCTCTGCGTTAATTCGTTGTCACCGTTCGCGATCAATGAAATGGAAGGAGCAGCGCCGTTGGTGGCATTACTCACCACTGTTGCTGTCGCCGACTCACTGGGAGGATAGGCTACCGTCGCGTCCACATTGAACCCAAGATAGCAGTAGTAACCCGGAGCCGTCGCGTTCGCGCCCGTCGTATCGCAGGGAACGTTGGGTGCTGCGCCATTGCTGAAATCCGGACCATTCGTCCCGGCGATCGTCGGTGGCGCGGTAAAGGTCAACCCGGTAGTTCCCGTGTTGAAGACCTGAACCGAATCCGGTCCGGTCTGCAGTCCAACTGCAACCAGTCCGAAGTTGAGCGCGCCATTCACCCCCAACTGCGAAAGCAGGGGCGCACCGCCGGCGGTGTAGGTGATGTAGGCATTCCCGAAGGGATCGACCGCAACACCGGTCACGGAAGTGGGCGGAGTTGTTCCTCCAAGAGCGGTGGCGTTGTTGACCGAGAGAGACCCGCCCTGAGAAGGAATGCGAAGAACCCCCGTCGCAGAACTTACGAGAACTGAGTTCGACGCATCGACGGCGAGCCCGGTAACAGTTCCGGCCAGACTGTTGGTCACTGCCGTTTCCGTTGCAAGCGCGCCAACCTCCGTCAGAGAACCACTGTCGGCGACATAGACGTTCCCCGTCGCATCTACTGCAACGGCTGAAGGCGCCTTGAAGCCCGAACCGATCGTAGTCAGCGCGCGAGCCGCGGTTACGGGCCCCAGAACCTGAGGATTCGAAACCTTGACAACACGCGCGTTGTCTTGGTCTGCCACAAAAAGATTGCCGAAGGTATCTGAGGCAAGGTTGAGGTCGTTTCCTAGACCGGCCTGGATCGTCGTCTGAGCTCCCAGTTTGCCGGCCTGATACGGAAGCTCGTAAATGTTCCCTGAATCGCCGATATATACGTCACCCGAGCCATCGACGGCAACTCCCGTCGGTGCCTTGAGACCCGTGCCGATCGGTGTACCGGCCGAAGCAGCAGCAGAGCCGGCGGGATACATCAGCACCTCCGCCTGACCGGCATCGGCTACGTAGACGTTGCCGAGCGAGTCGGTCGCCACCTGCCGAGGGTTAGTCAGTGTGCTTGCGATTGAGGTGGACGAGGCGAGCGTATACGTCGATGCCGCCGCGCCCTCGCCGATTGAACTCAAGTAGGCCGTCCCGCCGGCGAGCGGATTACCGGTCGCGTCCTGCAGAACTACTTCTCCCGAAAGAGCTCCGGGAACCGCCGGGTCGGCAGACACCCAGACCGAGCAATAGGAAGTGGCCACATATGCCGTTCCCGCGGTGCATGGCAGCGGTGGTGTTGCCGTCGAGCCTGCTGCGATTGGAGCCGCATTCGGATCCGTGGGGGATAAGACGAAGTTGGTGCCACCGCCGTTTTGAGAAAGTACCGTGTTGCCCGGGGTCTCGGGATTAGTAAAGGTGTAGTAAATCGTGCCTGCGGTACCTGTCGTCCCTACCGGAGATACCGGAACACTGACGCTGCCGAGCGCGTACTGCACGACGCCCTGAGTCCCCGGAAGGACATTGTCACCGTTCGGCTGAAAGTTGCCACCGGCGTTGGGAACAAAGAGATAACCCCGTGAATCGACCAGAATGTTGCCGGTCCCGGCACCGGGGAAGATGTCCAGACCGTCCGCATAGACATACTTGGGAGCAGCCAGTGTCCCCTCGTTGGGGACCATGTAGACCTCGTTCGCGATACCCCCATAGGACGTTTGGCCATCAGCTATGTCGTTTTCTTGCGCGAGGTACATGTTGCCCGCCGCGTCGAAGGTAATGCCGCGGTAATTGTTGCCGGCTGCGGGAGGATCGATACGGGTCAGGGTCTTCTCGAGTGCCCCGGAGTCGTCGCCGACCAGGCCAGTGGTTCCATAAGGGATCTCGTAGACGCCTTCGGCCACCTTACTGCGGGCAATAGTGAATTCTTCAGAAAAAAAGATGTTTCCAGCCTGATCGACACTGACGATTTCCGCTTGAGCCTTGAGCCCTGTCACGACAATCACGGCATTGGTCTGGTCAAGGGTCGCGGTCCCGTCCGAATTGTTGATCACCGGATAGGAATAAATGTCCTCGGCCGTCTCGGAAGACACGATCAGGTTGTTCTGTTTGGTGTAAGCCACCTGAAGAACATTCAGCGAGGACTGTGGTGAGATGGCGGCCGCGGCCGCGGCCGGTTGCGCAGGCGTTCCCACGTTAGTGCTCCACGCATCTCCCGCAGTCAACGTCCACGTCCCGTTCACATAGGGGACGCGAAAAAAGGGCGGGCTGGGACCGTAGCGCATGCCGATGTACAGCGTGTTGTTCGGGTCGAGAGTCACTCCTTCATTGTCATACCCCGTCCCGAGCACCGAACCCTGTGTCGAGATCTCCTGCATCGTTTCCGATCCTGGCGAGAGCTGATAGAGACCACCTTTTGAGACATCGTTGAAAAGAATGGTCCCGTCAGTCGCTTGAAGAATGCGATAAATCTGGCCTGCCGTGAACGTGTGGTTCAAAGGAATCACCGACCCGGCCGAGACATTTTGTTGCGCGTCTGAGCCCTGAGCGCACATCCCGAACATGACCAGCAGAGCGAAAAACCCGGACCACATGAACCGGCGACGTTGCCCTGCAGACTGAATAGACATAAAACCCTCCATACCCTACTGAGTTTCCGCAGACCACACTTCGAGCCTGTACGTCGGATCGAGCTGCGGATCTACTCCCTGCTGATTGCTTGGCCCTAGGAAGACGGTCCGAGGTGTCCGGCAGGCGCTCAATTAGCGCCTGCCCGTTATTGACTAGAACTGATATTTTGCGCTCAGCTCGATAAGTCGGTTACCGTATTTTACATTGGCGATACCGAACTGCGGGTAGGTCAGGATTTGAGGCGAGAGCGCCTTGCCGACAACACCTCCGACGAAACTACCCAGGTTGAGATTGTTGGTCTGGTTGTTGTTGAACGAGACCAGCGGATGGTTCAGGAAGTTGAAGGCCGCTATCCGAAGCTGCAGATTTCGCTTTTCTCCGGCTCGAATATTCTTCAGAAGGGTGAGGTCGTGATTCTGGAAGGCGGGGCCATGAATATAGGGCAGCCGATACGCGCCCTGTGTATCGATCTGCGGAATACCGAAGCAGGAAGGATTGATGAATTGATGCTGATTTGGCCCCCCCGCGGGATTGCAGAGCACCGTAGGCTGCAGCTGGTAATCGGGAGAACCTGTCCAGACAATCGGGCTCAGGTTATTCACGCAAAGCCCCGAGCTGATGTTGTAAACCGTTTTGCAAGTCGTCCTGCTGGTCGGCAGCACCTGGGTTCCGTAAGGTACCGGAATGACCGAAATCTGGCCGTACCCGAATCCGAAGTTCTCGCCCTGGATAGAAGCGAGTGGAGGCCCGCTCTGGACTGTCGAGATGCCTGAGAGTTGCCACCCGTTGGCGACCACCGCGAGTGGGCGGAAGCTTCCGTGATAGCGCGTCCCGAGATCGAGTAAATAGTGAATGTTGAAAACCTGCGAGCGATCGAACGGTACCGGGTTGTAGTCGTTGCGGGTGTTGAACGGATCGGCAACCGTGCTGTTGTATGAAGCGGCAGTCGCTAGGTCCTTCGAAAACGTGTAGTTTGCGCCGTAGCTGAAGAAGCCGGCGTTCTTGTTCCAGCTCACCTGAAGGCTGTTGTAGCTCGCGTAGAAGCTGTGCGACAGCTGATAGATGTGTTGGTAAAAGTTGTAGGTTCGGAAGAAATCGCCGTTCGCCGTGCTGAACGAACTCAATGCAGCGCCGTTACCACCTGTTGTGATCGATGCACCGCCGGGCTCGGCCGCCGTCCCGAGATCTGAAAGATCCGCATTCCAGAGCCCGCCATAGGGAATCTTGTTGATGTCCGACAGCTCGTTGTAGTTTCCATTCTGGAATGATGTGAGGTTCACATTGTTGCTTCCCACATAGGCGACCTCGAGCAGAGAACGGAACGGAAGACGCTGGTCCAACTGCAGCGTGTACTCGTAGTGAATCGGCCGCTGCGTGTCGTTCGGCGAAAGGGTGTACAGCGAGAAGTCTTCCGGCGTGATCGGCGTCGAGTCGTCGATCAGCTGGAACGGAAGCTGTCCCTGGTTGAAGCTCGTCTTATATCCCTGAGCAGTCGATGCGGCCAACGCGTAGGGATTGAACTCCTCCTGGTTGCGGTAGACGCCCCAGCCTCCACGGAGTACGGTCTTGTCGTTCCCGCGAATGTCCCATGCCAGACCTACGCGCGGGCTGAAGTACACCTTCGCAGGACTGTTCACCGAGTTGGACACCCCGCTGTTCAGTCCATGATAGGTGACTCCCGGCAGGGCCGACTCCGAACAGAGGCGGCCATCGCACTGGGAACTGTAAAGGGCCGGCGAGAAGGTAGCGAGGCCGTTGTTCTTGCGATCGGCCCAAGGTCCAAGATGCTCGACACGTGTACCAAGCTGGAACGTGATGCGCTTCAGCTTCACCGAATCGTTGATGTATCCAGCTACCGTCAGGTACTTCATGTTGACGATCGGCGTGAAGTTGGTTTGCGTGAAGCTGCTGGCCTCACCCGTGTACATCATGGCCACGGGATTGATGCAGGCGCCGGTATCGGCCGCTCCGGAGAGACGATCCTGTCCGAGCGGATTATCGCTCTGGCACCCGTAATATTGTGCGTTCTGCCCGACGGAGGAGTTGTATTCGAAGAAGCCGTTGCCGGGGTCGAACGCGAACAGGCCCTGCGGATAGGAGCCATAGGTCGCGTCCCCGTTATAGATGCCCCGCTCGAAATAGAAGCCCGTCTTGATCGTCTGCGCACCCTTCACGATACTGACGTTGTCTGAAATATCTGGAACGAACTTCTTAAGGTGAATCTGGTTGTTGTAAAAACCGCCGGGCATGAGGAGCTGAGGAAATCCGTCGTTGCCGTAATCCTGCAGGGCGGGTACGGAGAAGTCGCCGGAATTTTTGTACTCGCCCAGATAGTTGAAGTTGCCGTTCCCGGAAGTACCGCAGGTGCCGGCCGCGCGGGCCGTCGGGTCGGAGCAGTTGTAATTGTTGAGCGTAAAACGGCCGACCGCAGCCGGATTGCCTTCGTTGCCGGGAAGGTACACGTAAGCTCCGGCCAACGACAATTCGTTGACGACACTTGCATTGAAAATATGCGTGTAGTTCAGAGACAGGGTATTCGAGACGTCACCATCCGTGATCTGACCGGGATAAAGGGCCGCGTCCGTGGGGATGTAGCCATAGTCCACGGGAACAGTGGTGAGCTGCGACTGGCGCCCATAACTGACGAAGAAGAGATTGCTGTCGTTGATGTGCCAGTCAATACGTCCGTGAAGCTGTGATCCGTTCTGCGGCTGGATCACCTGCTGAATGTAATTAAATCCAAATGGGTTGGTGAAGGGATCGGCGTTCGGGAGCGGAAGCCAGTTGACCAGCCCGACTCCGCCCGCGGTGTTGGGACCGTCGCCAGGGGTCGTGGAGCCTGTATTCACATTACCGTTCAGGACGGCGGTTCCATCCGGGAAAAAGCTTTCGGCATAGCACGCTGGCGTAAGCGAGTTCGGGTTCTGTGCCCCGTCCGGGCGGGCACCGCAAAGCTGTGCGTTCAGATTAGCGACGCTGAAGTCGCCCGTCCGCTCGGCAAGGGTCGGAGTGACGGCTCCCAGCGTGGCACTCTGATAGTTCTGACGATAGAACTCAAGGCCGAAGAAGAAGAAGAGCTTGTCGTGATTCTTGTTGTAGGAAGTAAATGGCAGCGGGATGGGTCCGCCGAAGGTTCCACCCGGATAGTAATAAGTACCGGCCGGACGATTCTCATGCAAGAAGTTGTTGTACCAGTCATTTGCGTTCAGAACCGCATTCCGCGTGTACAGATAGCCGGAGCCGTGATACGCCGATGTGCCCGCCTTGGTTTCTGCGTTCAGCACAATCGGTCCTTTGGCGTTGTCTGCTCCGTACGCCGATGTCGTGGCCTTCACCTCTTCGACAAAGTCTGCGTTCACCGTCTGCACGCTGCCCGAGTTGCCGGCGATGTCGGTCAGCGAGACGCCGTCCTGGATGATCTGAATGCCGTTGGTCCCGGTTCCGTTGGCGGAGTAGCTTCCTGTCGGACCGCTCAACCCTACTGTCTGGCTGTTGTTTGCCGGCTGATTGTTGAGAGTATTGCCCTGCAGCGCGAAGCCCGGCAGCATGCGGATCAGCTCGGTCGCGTCACGCCCCACCAGAGCGAGCGTCTCGAGATCCTTTGCCGTGATGACGTCGCTGCGCTCGCCGCTGTCGAGTGGCTTGATCGCCTGGTTCACGGATTCCACCGTGACCGAGTCGTTCGCGCCTGTGATGGTCAGCTTCACGTCATCGAAGTTGCGCAGGTCGCCCGGCCGGATTGGAAAGGGCTGTGATTCCCAGCTGTTGAAGTTGGGCGCGGACGCGGTCACTTTGAACTGCGGGCCGGCCGTGATCGCAGGAAAGGTGAAGTTGCCGCCTCCATTGCTGGTCGTGCGCGACTTGGTGTTGTTGTCGAGGTTCGTCAACACCACCACGGCGTTCGGGATAACCGCACCGGACGCATCCTGCACGGTGCCGGTCACGCTTCCGGTGGTCTGCTGCGCGGTGAGCGGCGACGCCAGCAGCGCGATCGCTGCAACAACAAGCATCATCCACGCTGCAACCGGCCTGATCCTGAAATAAAATGACATGGTTACTTCCTCCCCCTTCACTGCCCTGAATCCTGTCTGCCCTTGAAACCGTTACGAGCGCAGCCCGCATAGAGCTTTGCCTCAAACCGGCGCGCTGAATTATCTCGTTTTGATTGCGGGGGACTTTATAGACTTCGCGAGAGACGGCAGTCAAGCACTAATTTCAACGCATGGTAACGATACCAATCGCCGCCTCTAGGGCTTCCAAAGACTGCATTTGCGAGGCTGACAGTCTATGAATTTCAGTAATTCCGGGGACCGGTTGCTGCCAGAGAACATCCGAAACGACAGGTTCGCGTCGGAAAAATCTCTCGGCAGGCGCAGGCTCACAGGCGAGAAGAATCCGGGTTCCGGGGTCTGGTACGTGCGCTACAGAGTGAACGGCAAGCTGGTCCGGAAGCAGCTCGGCAAGAAGCACGAGGCCGCCACCTACTAGCGCAAGGTCAAAGCGCTCATGGAGCAGGGTGAGGGTTTCGTCCCGCTCACTGCTACGCAGCACGCCAAGAACGACACGGAGATCACAAGGGCGCGGGCTGGGGTCGTGCTCGTATCCGAGCTCTGCGATGAACTCCTCGCGCTATAAAAGCGAACCCGGAGACCTACAAAGACCAGATCAATACCCGGCGCGGATGCAGCCATCCGGAAGGTGTTCGGCGGTCGGCCAGCGGCTACGGTCAGACCACCGGATATCAAGCAGTGGCTCAACCGTCTCGCAACGACACCGAGTAAGCGGACCGGGCGCGTTATGAAGCCCGCCACCCTGAATCGCATGAAGGCCATGTTCTCGGCCATCTGTCAGGAGGGGATTGAGAACGGAAAGGTGAGGGTAAACCCAGCGCG
>CAXTVJ010000012.1:0-78669 GCA_964247715.1 uncultured Acidobacteriaceae bacterium
CCAGGCACTCGCTCCGTTCGCTCTCATCGATCGACAGACGCTTGACCGGAGCCGCCGGAACCTGTGGGACTGATGCTGTCTCATGCTCAAAATTGAGCAAGTCCTGTCAAATTTCGGCTTTCGCTCTAGACTGGAGCGGTGACGCTTGTGCAGAGAAGCTCCTGGCGGAAGAGAGCGCCCGCCTTCCTCCAGCTCTATGGCACCCACGTCGAAGCGTTGGTGCTGCTGGCCGCCTCACGGTTCGCGGTCCGTTTCGGGTTCAAGTACATTGCCTCGTGGGCTCTCACCGGGCGCCGCCCCGACGAACCCCGTCCAGGGCGCGGACTTGAGTTGAGCCTCGAAAGATCAGTTGAAGGGGCGGTTCGCTTTTTCCGCTGGCGCAACTGCTGCCTCGCCGCGGCTCTTACGGTCAAACTCATGCTGGCCCGACGAGGCTATCGCTCTACCATTCATCTCGGCGCGGGGTTCAAGGACACGGGCGACCTTTATGCGCATGCGTGGATCGATGCCGGTGGCCGCATTATCACCGGCGAGCGTCATGCTCGTGCCGTCACCCCTCTTCCACGTTGACACGCAGCGGTGAGATACTTGTCCATGCCTCCGCACCTGCCGGCTCCGCATCATGTGCTGACCGACTTTCTTCGCCCCGAGGAGCATAGCGCGCTGCTCACCTGGACTCTGGAAAACGAGAGTCGCTTCAGCCCAGGGCTGATCGCCGGCGGGGTCGTGGACCGAAACCATAAACGGTGTGAAAAGCTGGATGACCTGGGTCCGTCCGCGGCGCTCCTCAGCCGGCGTATCCGCACCGAATACGTGGACTGGACAAAGCAAATGCGTCTTTCCGCGTTCGAACTCGGCCTCCTCGAACTGCAGCTCGCGGCCTATCCCGATCAGGCGCACTTCGCGTTCCACACCGACGCGACTCTCAGCTCCAGCCTGCATGCAGGGCGCGCACTCACCGCCATCTACTACTTCTATCGCGAGCCAAAGCGCTTCGCGGGCGGCGCGCTGCGCCTGTTCAACATCGGTGCGGGGCCGGAAAGCAGCGATTTCAAGACCATCGAGCCGCAACAGAATACCCTCGTCGTTTTCCCGTCGTGGATCGGCCACGACGTGACCCTCGTCACCATTCCGACGCAGCACTTTGCCGATTCCCGCTTCGCTGTCAATTGCTGGTTGAACAGACTCCAGCGATGAACTCCAGCGATCCGATGAGAGTGCCTTCGGACACAGCAGCCAGGGAAAGGACCGACTCCTACCTTCCCGACCTGGAGTCCACTCGGCTCAAGGTTTCGCTGGCCTATGCGGCTTATCAAGATGCCGCATTCCGCCTCGTGCAACGGGATCTGCGGGGATACACCCACCTCGTCGCTTCGCGGCAGGGCCTCTATGCAGTGGACGAGTGCCGCTGTCTCCTGGTGGCGCACGGGTTCTTCTTCGGTTTGACATTCCAAGGCGAGGACATCTTTGTCTTCGAGGCCTGTGACCTGCCCCGCATGCCGACCAGACGCGGCCGGCTGGTCAAGCTCACGCGACGCGGCGGGATCATCGATCAGACGCGCATCCTGGCCCGAGACCTCGACAACGGCTGTCATCAGATCGATTTCATCGATGGCCGTCTGCACGTGCTGGATACCTACAATCAATCGCTGCTCAGGTTTGCACCTGGCGAGGAGACTTGGGAGGTTTGGGAAACCCTGCATCCGCTGCCTCCCCGCCCGCACGGAGGATGGGTCGGCATCGACCCGGACTACCATCACGTCAATTCCCTGCTGGCCGTCGGTGATCTGAGATTACTGCTGCTGCATAATGGCGCTCATCATGCCAGACGGCGCAGCCGCATTGCCGTCTTCGACGCCGACTGGCGCCCGATCGCTCGCTGGAAGGTGATGGGCTCGGGGTGTCACGGCCTCGCGCTGCTCGAAGACGGGACACTGCTCACCTGCGGGTCAATGGAAGGAAACCTCATCAGTCAGGATGGATTCTCGCTCCACGTCAGTTCCTGCATGACACGCGGTCTTGCGATCGGCGCCGACTCGATCGCCGTCGGGGCCTCGGAACTGGTCGAACGCGAAGGCCGCCTGCGTAACTCGGGGACCATCACGTTTATGGATCGAAACTACAACGTGAGGTCGGTGCTGAAGGTCCCAGGCGCACCCACGGAAGTCCGCCGCTTGGACACCCAGGACTATGGTTTGTCCAGCGTTCTGCGTGAGGTACCATGGGGCAGAAATCTCAAGAGCGGAGTGGCGCGATGACCGATGTTCAGGAGCGACTGCATCTCACAGGTCCAGACGCGGCGGACTTTCTATCCGTTGGCCCGACGACGTCGTCCTTTAACGACAACACGGAGATGGCGAAGGAGCAGTACCGCCAGTTCTGCGCAATCCACTTTGCCAGCCTGCTGGATCCCGTACTGCTTACGACCACTCTGCGGCTATGCGAGAGCACGCAGTGGGCGAACATGTCGGCGAGCTGCGGCTTTCGCCAGAAAGAAGAACCTCAGCGCGCCGGACGTGTCCTCAACCTGGCGCTGAACCGCCCTGCCTTTCTCCGCTGGCTTGAAGCGGTGACGGAGTGTGGCCCACTTTCTAGAATTGAAGGCGGGGTGGCACAAACCTTGCATAGACCGGGCGATGAACTGATGTGGCACGACGATTATCCGGACCTTGGCCGCAGGCTGGCGATCGTGCTGAACCTCAGCACGCAACCCTACGGAGGCGGAGAGTTTGAGATGCGTCGCAAGCATGGCGAGACTCTGTTGAGTCACCGCTACACCGACCTGAACTCCGCCTTGATCTTCTCGGTCGATCACGCGCTGGAGCATCGGGTGCGACCACTTTCCTCGGGCGGTCCGCGCCGCGTCTTCGCCGGATGGGCCTTCGCTTTGGGAGCGGCTTGAGATCAGGGATCTACGCACTGGCTTCGCTGGACGGGGCGCCTCTATCACCCGCAGACCTTGCTGTACTTCACCTTGACGATCCGGTCGAAGCGACCGTCCTTCGAGCAGACGGCTTTGCGGGTCGTGTCTACGACCGCCAGAACGAGGCCATCGACATCCTGCAGACAGCCGACGGAGTTACCCTCTTCGCCGGCTTTCTGGACGAGCCTGAAGAGCTGCGCGGACTGCTCGGGCTTGCTGAGGTGCAGCGCCCCGCCGTCATGGCCGCCGCGGCGCTGGCTCGCTTCGGGGCAGAGGCTCCAGGGTACCTCCTGGGCGAGTGGTCGCTTCTGCAATGGCGAAGTCGCCCGCGTGAACTGACCGCCCTCATCTCCGAAGCACGGCGCGACATGATGTTTTTCACGATGGGCAGAGGCCTCGTCGCGCTCGCACCATCCGCTCTGATGCTGACCGATCTCCGCTGGGTCGGACGGGCGCTCGATCCGGTTGGCATGGCGCTCAGCGCCAGCCGAGCCGGCTTACGGCACATCAAGACCGACCAGACAATGTGGCGAGGCGTGCGTGAGGTCGCTCCCGGAACGCGCAGTGTCTTCACTTTCGCGTCCAGAATCGCCGACCGCATGTCCGATCCTGCTCCTCCGCAACGTTTCACCGGCAGCTTTCAGGAGGCCATTGAGGAGATCGAAGCCGTCGGCCGCCATATTGTGCGTCAGCATCTGACGCGTCATCGGCGCTGCGCCTTCCTGCTGAGCGGCGGGCTCGATTCGACGCTTCTCACAAGCTGGGGAGCCCTTGAGAGGGGGAGCGGACGGGAGATTTTCTGCCTCACTTCCATGGCACAGCCAGGCAGCGGGCTTCCGGATGAAAGTGAGTGGAGCACCGCCGCCGCGAACATGCTGGGCGTTTCCCTCGAGGGCGTCTGGCCTGCGCCCGACGCGAACCTGTATCAGCCCGAGCCCGAGATCTTTGCGCAGCTTGAATCGTCTCCAGACTCCCGCTTCCGGGTCTGGCAGGCGCTGAACCGAGCGGCCGTCGCCGGTGGCGCATCGGCGTTCCTGCAGGGCTCGGGTGGAGAAATGCACATCTCCAATGGCTTCGAAGAGCCCGAAACCCGAAGCTGGCCGAGAATACAGGCCGCCGCGATACGCGACAAGCTCGCCCGTCGACGGAGATACAGCGGCTGGCCCGCAGCCGCCTTCCATCTAGCCTTCAGTCCCGAACTGCTGGTGCAGCTTCCGCCGGAGTGGGAGCACGTGTGGCGGCGCGGCCCCGCATCTACTACCATCCGGACAAACGAGCCCGGAAAGAACGATCCGCCCATCGGAATCAGTCGAAGCGCCCGCAAGATGGCCTTTGCGCCCTCGGCGAGCCCTCAGGGCACGCGGCTCTTCCTGCCCTATCGAGACCAGCGTCTGCTTCGCGCGGCAGCCGGCATTCCTGCCAGCTTTCTTCGTTACAACGGGCTTACCCGTCCGATCGCGCGCATGTTGCTTAAAGGTCGAGTTCCCGATGCGGTACGACTGCGCAAGCGCGGCCGTCCCTTCTCACCGGACTTCGTGCAAAACCTGAAGGCGCAGGCATCCAGTGCGAAGAGCAGAATCCCCATCTACCGCGACGCCGGAATCGGCCGCTGGCTTAATATTACGATGCTTCCGGCCTGTCTCGACCGCCTCGCGTCCTCTGAGGGCGAAAAAGACTACAACACCTACTACCACCTTCATGGCACTATGCTGTTCGCCGAGTTTCTCCTCTGGGCTGCATCCCAGAAGGTTTCTCTCTGACCGCAGATATGGCTCACGCAAGAACAAGAATCCGGAAGGTCTGCTTCATGTATTGATGCAGTCCGCAACTCACTGCCACCTAAATGTAGAGACGGGTCACCACCTGTCCCCGGGGTGATACGCCGTCTCACGAACGTCACGCTGCTTGATCTCCCGCCCAATCCACTGCAAACGATCTTTCACTGCCGCGTCACCGTTCTGCTCTACTGCAAAAACCTCCACCTGCCAGTAGAAAGACTGCGACCGACGACATCGACCGTTTCAGGGCTGCTATCCAGAATCTGCTCTCCAGGCGTGCGGAGACTCAACACGTGCGTCCGAACGGTCTGGTTCAGGATCTGGTGCAGTCTGGATAGGCATTGCCGTACTGACTGTAAATCGGGTCTCCACCCGACCCGGGGTTGTACGCCGTTTCACGCACGTCGAGTTGCTTGATTTCCGGCTCGACCCACTCCAAACGATTCTCCATCGCCGCGACTTCGTTCTGATCCAGCGCCATCGATTCCTCCGTTACGGAAGAGCTGCGACTACAGGTGTCGCCCCACTTCTTGGATGATGCTAGCGGGCTCAGTCCCATTCGGCAAGAACTTTTTGCACCCGGGTGGCCCCACAAGTCACAGGAGACGCTTCAGCCCCCCGTGTCGCACCACGACGACGTGTGCTGCCGGCGCACGTCGTCCGAAGGTGAGCCGCGAGCGATCCTCACAGCGACGCCCCACCCACCACTTCCAGATCTCGCGCAGCGATCGCGAGCTTCGCCAGGCGCATGGCGTGACCCGGCGCGTGGCGCAGTCGCACCGGGCGGTAGAGTTGTTCCGCCAGCAGCGCAGCACGATCCGAAGTCGAAATTCGGGCTTGCGACTGTCCCAGCACGATCACCCTGTGCAGGGGAATCGCCTGCAGCGGCGGAGTATGGGGCGGAAAGACGGCCAGTTTGCCCTCCGACGCATGCGAGGGCTGCTGCCAGGGGACCGCCCGCTCGAGGGAGGCGACCGTGCTCTCAAACAGGCGCATGGAACGACGACCTGCATACAGACGGGGCTGCTCCCCGCTCGGAGGCATATGCAGGATGGACAGATCGTCCGAGATCAGACGGCCTCCCCGCGCGATCTCCCGGGCCGCGGTGGTGGACTTCCCTGTTCCTGACGGCCCGCAGATCAGCGTCGCCATGCCGTCCCGTTCAATCGCCGAGCCATGCATCGGAATCAGCCCGCGAAACGCCAGCATAAGCGCAGCCACGGTGCTCGACAGCGCCAATGGCGGCACACCGGTCCAGTCCGGCCCGGGGTACACCTCGATGCGGTCTGGAGCGAATGCGTCGATCGTGGCGAAGCGGCTGGCGCTGTGGCGAAACCCGTCAGGAACGATGCGCACGTGCTGTCGCGTCTCGCGCGGCACGATGCCGCGATCCGGAGGTGGACCTTCACTGCGGTAGATCCGGATATCCGGCGCCCAGTCCGGCTCCGGATCGTGGTGAAATGATCCGAGCGGGACCTCGCTGGCCCAGCGAAGGCCAAACGCGATCATTCGAAACATCGTTTCGCTCCCGCCGGCCGCACGTCGTTGCGCTCCGTGGAGCGCGGCTCAACGGACTGCGTCTCAAAGACGCATGGCGCCAGATACTCACGGGCGAGCAACGTTCCGATACGTCCGAAAAGCGGCCGATCCCGCCTGCGTTCGCTGCCTGGAAACGACACAGCCTGGTAGCGTCCGGCGAGCGCCGTGTCGGCGAACGCGAAGTCGCTCTGGTCGAGAGAAAGCAGCTCGCAGACCTTCAGCATATGGTCCAGCCTGCGGAGAACCCGCTCAAAGGTGGAAATATCAAACCCATCAGGTAACTCCGCGCTTCCTGTCTGCGATGTTCGGTACGCTGAAACACCGCCAACCAAACGATCGCGTCGCACCCGTTGGTTCGCTCGAACTCCGGCGGCAAAGTATGTACGAAACGCACCTTGAGGCTCCTGTGCCGGCGGCGGCACTCCCGCAGACACCAGCAGTTCAGGTCCGCTCCGATGATCTCCGCTTCAGGCAGGTAGCGTGCCGGGGTAAACTGTTCCTCCCCGCTGGAGCCGCCGAAAGATGAAATCCGCGGAGCCGGATCGTCCTGCGAACGCAGGCGGCAGTATGCAAAGAGCGCCGGAAATCGATCCTCCAGCGCGTGAGTCGAGCCTTGAAAGTGATCCGCCCCGTAGCGCAGCCGTGTACACAGTGCGGAACGTAACCGACGTCCGGCGACCGGTCGGCGCATAAGCATCTGCCGCACGCGAACGCCGCCAAACAGGGGAAACGCGCCTGCGCGTCTCGTCAACTCCTGCATCAGGCGCCGGCGTCGGCCGGATTCAGGACCTGCGCGATCAGATTGCTGGAAACCAGTGACTGAAAGAGACGCTGCACCGAAGCGGTGCACTGCTCGGGAGCCACCCGGTAACGGCTGCACAACTCCTGCACCACAGCGGACTCGGCGCGGGGTGTCTCGAGAAAAGACCACACAGCCGCAGCCGTTTGATTCAGAGAGTGGTACACCAGCGTCTCGAGATCGAGCAACACCAGATGTCCATCCACCTCAGCACTTACACACTCGCGCCTGACCCAAAGCTCCTGATTCATCACACCGTTCCTGTTGATCTAGACTCCTGCGTCGGCTATTTCCCGCAAAAGCTGCGCTTCCGGAAGACTCGTATATCGCGAGTCTAGGGGACGGTACGCGAAGATGGCAAGCGCTGGAAGAAGGCTCGCCAGGCGAGGCAGAACGCCAGCTATCCGGCCCGCCAGACAGGGAACCCGCGGACGGTGGAGGTTCCGCAGCAGAGCGGCCAGCGCGTCCGTTCCGCAGAGCCTCGTCAACCCGCTTCCTCTCGCGACGCCCGGCGCCTCCAGCACCACAAGCGAGCGCACCGCCGCGGAACGGATCTGGCTCTCCACCGGCACACGCAGCATGGTGCGTGGTTCGGTGCAGTCGCCTGCACGCAGGTGGATCGCGGCCGGCAGCCCGCTGCCAAGAACTCCCAGGCCGCTCTCCCGCAGGCACAGCGTATCCTCCGCCAGCACCCGGCTGCCTGCACTTAAGAGACGCTCGAGCAGCGTCGACTTCCCGCAGCCCGAAGGTCCAGCGATCGCGACCGCGCCCTGCATTCCCGGAAGCACCGCGGCTGCGGCGTGCAGCACCAAATCACCCCGCAGCCACAACGCCGCCGGCAGAGCGGTCGCGATCAGCAGCGCGCCGACATCCTCGTCTGCCGCCGCCATCTCACGCGCAACCGCAATCTGCCGCGCGCAGGCATCGATCCGGTAGACAGCTGTACCAGCTTTCCGGAAGAGAAAGGCACCGTCGCCCTCCACAAAATAGGGCGTACCCCCTGCATGCAGGAGTCCTGAGGAAGATTGAGACTGCTGCACAATGCGCAGGTCAGGCTCCGCATCAGGTAGCTGGTGAGCTCGCGAGTCCTGTCGTGTCTCCAGGCGATGCTGCGCGCCTGCAACCTCGATCTCCGATTCGATCGCCAGATCGTAAGCACCGTAGAGCATCCTAAGCCTCTGCGGGAGACGGAATCACATCGAAGGCGTAGCAGATTCTGCGTCCGCTCCCATGGTGTGCGTACGTTCGATGATAGATATGCGAGGGGAAGATCATCATCAGCCCGGTACGGGGCCGCCGAATCACCTCGCCGAACTCACGAGCGTTCTCCTCGCCGACCAGATCCGTCGGCAAACCAAACGCAATGCATCCTTCCTTCCCGGTGCCCTGAGCGATGTGGTCCTGCACATGGATGTAGTAGACCCCGCTCAGCCAGCCGTTCTGGTGGACATGCCACGTCTCGTGCCCGTCGCCCTCCGTGATCACGCACCAGTTCCGCAGCCGGGCCTCTGCAGGCCGCGCGCCGACAAACGCGCTGCCATCCAGCGGAAGCCGCGCGACATACTCCTGAATCTCACGCGAAATCATCTGCTGCAGCACAGGCAAGAGCGGCGAACGTTTGATCGACGGCTCGTCAATGCGCCACGTGCGCGCCGACGCCGTTCCGTAGCGTTCATAGCGTGTATCGGGATGGTGGTTCACCTCTTCGGCCAGTTGTCGATTGAACTCCGCCAGGGACTCCCATCCCTCAGGAGGAGTCGGCTCAAACTCGGCGAAGTAGCTTCCGAACCCCTGCGCTTCCCGCGCCTCCGCCATCATTCCCAGCCTGGCAAAGGCGATGGACTGCGAGCAGAGAACGCGCGAATGCGCCACCCCGCCGGCAAGCATGCTGCTCGCGTACTTCAGGATGTCATCCGGCCGGCTCTCCTTCAGCGCCAGGGCCACGGTACGCTTGTAGGCATCCTTTTCGCGGGCGTCCAGTGTCAACGCCTCGCGAAGGCACGCACGCGCTTCCTCAAGTTCCGACAAACGAATATGCGTCTTCGCCAGCATGGTCAGGAAGCGTGCGCGATCACCGGGAGCGACCGCCAGCGTGAGCGCCTTCACGGACAGCGCCTTCGCCGCCCTGTCGTCTTCGGGCGACTCGCGGCTCAGCAGCGCTTCGATCTGCAGGTGCAGCCACTGAATGCCCTCGGCCCCCGGCACCCGGCACACGGTGAGCAGTTCGTCGAAGCAGTTTGCCTTGAGAAGCTGCGAAGCCAGACGAAAGCGTATATCGTGCGAATGCGGATTGCGCTCCAGAGCTGCCCGGTACAAAGCGAGCTCTTCTTTCTCCGTCAGAGTCCGCGGAAGAGGGATCGTCAGCTTCATCTTGGAATAGGTCTCATTCATGCATCGTCCAGAGTACGGGTGCATCGTCCAGAGTACGGGCGCATCATCTGCCGCCGGCGTCCAGCATCAGCTTAACCGCTTTGTCAGCCTGATGCATGGGAACGTCTGCACAAACGAGCTGAAACTGCCGATCTGCCGAGCCTCGGGGCTTCCCACAAGAACAGCCACGCATGCCGGCGCGCCCCCTCTGTTATCATCGGGAGCACCTGACAACCATCGAGTATGGTGCTTCGTCGCATTCCGCGCGGTCACACCCACCCCAGCAAGGGGCTTCAGTTCCCTCCTCATTACCGATGAACGTAAAGGTTCCCCGCTTCAAGATCGGCCAGCCAGAAAGCCTGACCACCTCCGAGTACCTGGAGCATACCGCCAGCCGGATCGTCCGCCTCAGACGTATGCTCCTTCTGTTCGGACCCGCCTTCGGCATCGCTGCCGCGCTGATGCTGGTAAACGCGGAAACGCCTCTCTACAGGTCGACCGGCCTGGTCAAGCTCACCACGAACCCAGTCTCATTGCAGCGCGTGGCTCGCCTCCGCAAGCGGGCTTACAACGACGAGGTCGTGCTCTTCTCGACGCTTCCTTTTAGAGAAGCCCTGCTTCGCGAGCTCCCTGAAGATCAGCGAAGCAAGTTGCTGGTGGTCAAGAAAAGGGGTGACCTCGCAACGCGCAAGCTCGCGTCTGCTCGTACCGGCCTCCTGCGCCTGAACCACGGCCTCGAGATTCATCTCGTGCAGGGATCCTCCCTCATCGCGATCGAGGATCAGAATGAAGACCCGCAACTCGCCGCCTCGATCGTCACCGCCGCCATCCGCGTTGCTCAATCCACGGACTTTGAAGTCGCCGAAAATCGTGTTCAACGAGTGAAGCCCATGCTTCAGCAGAGGCTGAGTACCCTGCAGGAACAGATTCAAACGCTGGAAGAACAGTTGAGTCCTCAGATGCTGAACACCTCTTCCGATGCGCCGGCGAACGCACCCGCCAAAATAAGTGCCCTGACCACAAAACATCGTGAGATCGGCGCGCACAACAGCGACGAACAAACAGCCGAATCCGATCTGGTTTCCCGCGAAGACGTCACCCTGCTTTCCGTTCTGGATCGAGGCAAAACTCAGGCCGACCTGGAGCTTGCCTTCGCGACGGCACGGGCAAATCTCGCTTCAACCGTCAAGCCCGAGGAGCTTCCCGCTTCGCACCCCGGCGATCCGACGCTTACCAGGGTGATGACCGAACTAGCTACCTCCAGATCGCAGTACGAAGCACTGTCGGCCACGCTCGGAGAAAATAATCCGGAGCTCAAGCAATCCCTCGCGAGGACCACTGAACTACAGCGGCAACTGAATCACATGGAACAAAATCGAGTCCAGATGGATCGCATGGCGAAGAACGCGGCGAAAACGCAGAGCGGGCTGGTCGGTGCTGCGGCCCGCAGCCAGCAGGAACAAGTCGAGCGAACTCTCAAATCGCGCAGAAACAACGCCCTCATCCAGATCAATCTCGCAGTCGATTCCATCCTCTATCGCGACCTGTCCCGAATGATTGAAAGCCTGCCCTTCAAGGGCGGGCTCAATGAAAGCACCATCGAAGTGGTGGACTCGCCCGAGGTAGCCACGACAGCTGAATCGAGACACTGGAGAATGCGTGCGCTGAAGGGCATGCTGGAAGGGCTGATACTCAGCCTTTTCGCCGTTCTCTTCCTCTGGTCGAAGACAAGCCGGATCTTTACCATAAAAAAGCTAGAAACAAAGACAGGGCTTCCCGTGCTGGCAACTCTCGGCATAGTCAATCCTTCCGACTGGCGTAAAGAAGTTGAGGAGGAGCTTGCACAGATCGAGGTCCTGATGAGCTCCGATGCCGATCCCTCCCGTCATCGAGTCATCCTGCTGACCAGCGCGCTGCCCCGTGAGGGGAAAACCACGGTGGCATCAAACCTCGCGGCCTTGCTCGCACGGCGCGGGAGGACAGTCCTCCTGATCGACGCCAACTTTCACCGCGCTGAGATCCACCGTGTCTGGCACCTGCCTGCAGCCGGAGGCCTGAGCAATCTGCTCGAAGGAAAAGCCGAGCTGCAGGAGCTGGTGAAAACCGTCACTCTCTGCGACCCGTTAGACGCGCCGGCGACACTCGATATCCTTACTTCCGGCCCGCGACCCCTCAGAACCTTCGACCTCCTGTCCTCCGACCTGATGAAGGATCTTCTCCAGCATGCCAGACACACGTATCAATACGTCATCATCGACTCACCCAGCGGCTCCAGGGTGAATGAATTTGCGAATCTCGCATCCTCGATGGATACGGTCCTGATCGTCGCCCGCTACGGAAGCGTGATGTTGAAACAGATCATCAAGAGCGAACAAGCCTTGTTTCGGATCGGCTACACCGCCAGTGGAGTCATCGTGAACGGTATTCCAGGCAAGAGGTAAGCCGGCCGCGCAGAACTAAGGGACGCGGACTGCTCGGCTCGCAGCTTCCGCTTTTGGGGAAGGGCGAGGGGGAACGAGCAGGCCGAGCAACGGACACAACCAGAACCATCTGTCCGGCAGATTCACCAGTTCCCATACCCGCGGACGCCAGAGATAACGACCGACGATCTCTCGAGCGGAACGAAGACCCGGAATGATCTTGAGTTCGGTGCCGAGCGCATCGAGGGAGCCCTCGGCGCACCGGCGCGGCCGGTAATCTGCCTTCACCAGCCGATCGAGGACCTTGCTGCGCATCGCACGATGGAACGGATCGTCGGCACGCAGCAGCAGCGGATGCTCCATCGTGGTGCCGAGAAGCTCTTTCGCCAGATGAACCGCCGAACTCACCTGGTGCACGAGGCCGAGGCCGGCCGCACACCGCATGCTTTCCTCGAACTCTGCCGGCGTAAGGACCCGCAGGAACCCGGCTACATCCGCAAGGGCCTTGAAGTAAAGCCACTCGTCATGCACACCATGAAGGGCACAGTAGAGGAACTGACCTGTCCGTGACATGCTGCAGATCTCTCGATCGAAGATCGTCTTCGGCTTCAGTTCCTTTCTCTCTCCCAGAGCATTCCCCGGGTGTCGAATGTTATTGAACAGTCGCCAGTGCAGATCCAGCGCCATCCCCGTGCCGGAGTGAACCAGATCGATCCCCTTCCAATATCTGCTGTAGATCGAAATCCTGCGAGACGTCAGCGGCGAAGAAGGATACTGCTGAACATACCCAAGTTCCTCCAGCAGGCCGATCTGCTTTGCGATCTGTTCATCATCCGAAAGGATATCCAGGTCAGCACCGTGTCGAAATAACGGGTCACCATAGATTTCCTCGGATAAGGCGGCTCCCTTCAGCAGACAGACCGTGAGACCCTCTTCGGCGAAGCGGCCCTGAATACGCTGCATCTCAAGCAGCGATCGCAGCGCCTGCCGGCGATTCGCAAACGCCTTCTGTTTCAGCAGCACGTAAACGTCGGCAGGGACAGACGGAGGTTGCGCGATGCTGAGGGTTGCGAGAACGAGAGAAGCCACGCGATGTGCGAGGGTCACCTGAACGAAGTCTTTCCAGTCCAGAACCTCTCGGGAGGTACTCACAATGCGGTCCAACTCAAGCGGCGTGACGTGGATGCGTGCGCACAGCAGAAGAAGACGAAAGTGAGCGGGAAAGGAATCCACGGGCAGCGTCCTGAACAGCGAATGTAGCACCTTTCAGAGCGTGTCGGAACTGCCCCGGGCCGCCTCTGCATTCGCTCTGCAGGCAGGTGCTCCGGCCAGTCATTCACATCCTGCCGCAGCGCGCTGGTGATTCGTGTTCATCTCTGCGCAAGGCAGGAGTGAATGAAGCTCAGCAGCTTGTCAACGCTGACGTTCACCGTTTCAGCATGGGTCTCGAGGCGAAGCTCCGGCGCAAGAGGCGCCTCATACGGGTCGTCGACTCCCGTGAAGCTCTGGATCTGCCCCGCACGAGCCTTGCGGTAAAGCCCCTTGGGATCGCGTTGCTCACACACCTCGAGTGGAGCATGGACGTGCACTTCAAAGTAAGAGCTGATCCGGCTGCGGACCTGATCCCGTGCCGTCCGGTACGGCGAGATGGCTGCCACCAGAACAATCACGTCGTTTCGGGTCAGCAACTCAGCGACTATCCCGACGCGGCGAATATTTTCATCTCGATCCATGCGGCTGAATCCCAGTTGCGGGCTCAGATGAGCCCGTACCCAGTCGCCATCCAGCACCTGCGCCCGCAGGCCCAGACGAATCAGCTCGCAACATGCCGCATCGGCAATCGTTGACTTGCCCGAACCACTCAGACCCGTCAGCCAGATCGTCACACCGCGATGTGCGACAGGGGGAGGCGCGAGTGCCGGATGAGGATTCTCTTCCTCCGGGCTCCGGGTGCTTGAGGAAGCTTTCAAACCGAAAAGCATGTACCAGAATGTCGCCTGCGCATCGCCCGCCGTCAAGTCCGGCATGGCAAAGTCTTCGCGTTTTGCCGGGTGGCGTCGAACCCGACACGCCGCTGACTGAAAACCCACGGTTCGGTGTACCATCTAGCTGCAAATACCCACAACCTGTGCGCTTGACACAGTGGATGGGCTGCAAGCGCACAGACAGGACAGCATGAGAACCACCATCCAGACGATTGGCGTCACAGGCGGAGGAAGCGCCGGCTACATCTCGGCCCTTTACCTCAAGAAACGCTTTCCCGCCCTCGAGATCACCGTGATCGAGAGCTCCAAAATACCGGTCGTCGGTGTAGGCGAAGCGACCACGCAGCCGATGCTGCATTTCCTGCACGGCATGATGGAATTCCCGGTGCAGGAGTTCTTTCGGCAGACCCATCCTACCTTGAAGCTGGGCGTCAAGTTCATGTGGGGACGACCGGAGGTCCATCACTTTAACTCCCCGTTCGGCACCTCGGACGTGGCGGGCGCTCTCGATCACACCGGAGATCACAATGACGCATCCCTGCTCTCCATGCTGATGGAGGCAGACCGGGTGCCGTTCGTCCGCCTCGGCGAAAACGTTGTTCCGCCCCGGCTCAGCACCATCGCGTATCACATCGACAACAGGCACTTTCTAGGCTATCTCAAGAGCAAGCTCGCAGTCCTCGGCTGCCACCACCTGGATCGCGAGATCGCCTCCGTCCAGGTCACGCCGGATGGCCGGGAAGTCGAGCATCTGCTCACCACCGATGGCGCGCAACACCGGTTCGACCTTTACCTGGACTGCTCCGGTTTCCGTTCGCTTCTGCTGGAACAGGCGATGCAGACGCCATGGATCAGCTATGCGGACAGCCTGAAAACAAATCGGGCCATCGTCGGAACACGCCGGAACGAGGGCGAGATCCTGCCCTATACCAGCGCATCCACCATGCGGCACGGCTGGCTGTGGAATACACCGATGCAGCACGAGGATCACCTCGGATATGTCTACTCAGGCGATCACTGCTCGGACGATGAAGCCTTCGCGGAGTTGAAAACGCATTGCGAATGCCTGCAGCAGGGACGGGTGGTCAAGTTTCGCAGCGGGCGCCATGCCGCAAGCTGGGCAGGCAACGTGGTCGCGGTGGGCAACGCCTTCGCCTTTATCGAGCCGCTTGAGTCCACGGGCATTCATATGATCCTGCGCCATCTGAAGAGCCTCGCCAAATGCCTCGATGCCGCACCGGTTAGCGACGACGCTGTGGGCGCTTACAACAAGCGCATGAATGACCGATGGGACAGTCTGCGCTGGTATATCGCGCTGCACTTCCGCTTCAACGGTAAGCTGGATACGCCGTTCTGGCGCGAATGCCGAGCCGCAGCCGACGTCTCCGGCATAGCCGAATATCTGGAGTACTTCGAACGGTATGGTCCACTGTCCCGCAACGCCGGTCACCCGCTGCACGAATTCATGAATCGGGACGGCGTCTTCTCGGTCTTCGCGCACGACAACCAGCTGGCCGGATGCGGTGTGAATTGGGACTGGTTCATGGAGAGCAGCAGGCGGCCCGGGCAAACCAGCTTCCAGTCGCGCCACCGGGCGGACGCGGCCACTGTGCGCCACTCACTTGGACACCGCGAGAGCATCGCACATATCGAAACGTACGGCCTCGAGAATCAGGCAGCCTGGCGTTCCTGACGTCACACTGCCGGACGAAGTTCACGCGCCTGTTGCCTGCGAGAACATTCCTGCCCGGCCGGGGGCGGAATCAGAAAGTCGCGGCCATCTGCCGCGCCACCGCGGCGATCATCGGAACCGCAACGCTGTTGCCGAACTGGCGATAGGCCTGGGTGTCGGAGACCGGAATGCGAAACTCTTTTGGAAATCCCATGAGACGGGCGCATTCCCGCGGGGTCAGACGGCGCGGGCTGCGGCCCGTACCCTGATCCACCAGAATCTCAGACCCATCCTTGTAGTATCGCGCTGAAAGCGTACGCGTTACGCTTCCGCCATTGACTAGTCCAAAGCCGAATCCATTGCCGGCGCGGCGATGTTTCTCGGCATAGCCCTGCAGATAAAGCCACAGCTTCTCGCTCAGTGTGTACTTCGCAGACACGCTTGCCTTTGGTCCGTACGTGTACGGCGCTTCAGCTTGTTCCGATCCGTCCTCCGGATGCAGCAGCGACGCAAGCGCCGGGCCCATGGCCGGGAGATCGAGGCCGTCAAAACCAAAGCTGGAAGGCTCGCGGAAGCCAACGATCAGAATCCGCTCACGGTGCTGGGGCACGAAGCTTCGCGCATCCAGCACGCGCGTATGGACCTGATAGCCCAGCTCGTCTTCGAGCACGGCGCGAATGGTGGCAAAGGTGCGGCCTCCGTCATGACTGACCAGGTTCTTGACGTTCTCGAGCAGGAACGCTCGCGGACGCTTTGCCTCGAGGATGCGGGCGACATCGAAAAACAGCGTGCCCTGCGTGATGCAGGCGAAACCATGAGGACGATTCAACGCGTTCTTCTTGCTGACCCCCGCAATCGAAAACGGCTGGCAGGGGAAGCCGGCCAGCAGCACGTCATGTCTGGGAATCCGCTCCGCGCGCAATTGCGTGATGTCTCCCGCAATCCCTTCATCGGCTCCGAAGTTGGCTCGATAGGTCTGCTGAGACCAGCTGTTCCATTCGCTCGTGAAGATGCATCTCCCACCCGCGGCTTCGAACCCAAGCCTCATGCCACCGATGCCGGCAAACAGATCGACAAACGTGAAAGGTCGTACCTGATTGATAGAGGGATACGGACGCATGCTCCCTTCAGCATGCGTCCGGCAGGAGCATTCCGCAAGTCGGTTGCCGAACCAGGTCAGGGTCTGTGTTGACACTGCCGCTTCCGCCTTGAGACGAAACAGACCCGGGCCGACTCTCCGACAGCCGTTGCGGAGCGACTCGTGGGTCGAAAAGCGTGAGCGCACGCTGCAGCAGCCCGTGGCGCGTATCCCCAACACGATACCGCCACACCCTCCATTGGGGTATACGCCCGTCGCTTCGATCGAGTTACCTTTTGCTGGAAAGCCCGGAACGACGGACTTAGTCCTCTCAAGCATCGTGAATCGGCTGAGATTTGCAGTTGCAGCCTACCTTCAGTGCCACGTTCAAACAGGCTGTTTCCGTCTGCGCGTCCCTGCGGAAACTCGACCGGGAGAAATCTATGACCAGCAGAAACGCAAGCATCGTTCGTGCCGTGCTTCCCGTAGCCCTGTGCGTTGCCGCCGTCCCTGCACTGAACGCACAGGCTTCGGCAACAGGATTCCGCACTCTCAGCTTCTCCGCGTTCGCGGGCACGGATCTGGTTTCGCCGGACTACGGCCCGCAGCGCGATCGCGGTTTCGTCGCCAGCGGCGAAGTCACCCGCTATCTCAAATATGTATCTCCCGGCATCGAGTTCCGTGTCGGACATGCAACCGGGGTGACCTTCGACGAACGCTTCCTCATGGGCGACGTAAAGTTCGGCAGACCCGTCACGCGTCGCCTCCGCGCGTATGTGGATGGAGGATTTGGCTACGGCGTGGGCTCTTTTGGATCTCAGGTAAAGTTCTCCCCCGGGAAGAGCTACTCCGATAACTCAATTATCTTCGGCGTGGGCGGAGGACTGGACGTCCGCCTCACCCGTCAGTTCTCGGCGAGGGCAGACTTCCAGCATCAGTTCTGGGACTTCGGCAACGAGGTCAACGGCATGACGCCACAGGTCTATACCGCCGGGCTTGTCTACCGCGTCCCGATGGCACGTTAAAAACATCGCTTGGGCAGCACAAGACTCCGGTCATCTGACCGGGGTCTTGTGCTGAGCGCCTGCATTGAGCTCGCAGCGTCTGTGTCCTGCCCGGTCGTCCCGCTCGAAGGACGCGCAGCCAGCGAAACGCCAATTGCGCTTGCCACGCTGACTCAGAGCGATTGCCACGTCGACAAAGAGACCGGCAGCACCGTGGGATGGAGCCGCCGAACCGACTCAGGCAGGCGGCGCTGTAAGCGGCGCGCCTGTCACAGCGCGGCTTCCGCTTCTTCGTCCGACATCTGCTCGAGCTGCAGCAGGATCAGCGTCTCCACCCGCATCGCAAGCTGCGCTGCCGTGGGCGACTCAAAGAGGTCGCGCAGCGTGAGCTCGACCCCGTACGCGGAGCGGATACGCGTGACCAGCTGTGCGCCCAGCAGGGAGTGGCCGCCGCTCAGAAAGAAGTCGTCCTCCGCGCCCACCTTGTCGGTTCCAAGCAGCTGATGAACGATCTCGAGCACAGCTGTCTCCAGAGCCGAGGTGGCCTTACGCTCGATCGCGGGCTCGCATTCTTTCAGAAGGTTCTCCTCGGCGGGCGCGGGAAGCTGCGCGAGATCCAGCTTGCCGCTCGTATTCAGCGGAAGCGTACGCAGACGAACGAACGTATGCGGGATCATGGCCGCCGGCAGAAACCGCCCGAGCTCTTCCTGCAGAAAACGCGGCCCCGGCGATGCAAATTCAGCGGGCAGCACATAGGCGATCAGCTGCTTCTCGCCGTTACGGTCCAGATGGGTTCCCACCAAGCTGAACGCGACACCCTCGCAACGCTCCAGCACGGCGCTGATCTCGTCCAGTTCCATCCGCTGACCGCGGATCTTCTGCTGCGTGTCGCGGCGTCCGTGAAACGCAAGCCGTCCATCCGGCAGCGTGGAAACCAGGTCGCCCGTGCGATACATGCGCCCCTTCGGCTCGGAGCTGAAGGGATCGGGCAGAAAGGCCGCCGCCGTTTGCTCGGGCAGGTTGCGGTAGCCGCGGCCAACGCTCGCGCCACCCACGTACAGCTCACCCACCGTACCCTCAGCCACCTGCGCTCCGTTCTCGTCGAGTACATAAGCCCTTGCGTTGTGGATCGCACGCCCGATCGGCGGCGGCACAGGACCGCCAGGCTCGAGCAGGCAGAAGGTGGAGACGACTGTGCATTCGGTAGGTCCGTAGTTGTTGACCACAATAAAGGGCAGGCCGTGCGCGGGAGAACGCCGCAAGGCATCGCCGCCGGTCAGCAGGTAGCGCAGCAGGGTTCTATCCGGCCACTCCGCCTGAATCAGCGGTTCGGCCAGGGCGGTCGGCACGAAGCAATGCGTCAGGTGACCATCATGGATCCAGCGCAGCAGGTCCGCGGGCGAGCTGCGAATGAGGTCGTCCACCGGCCCCGGCAGCTGCACCGTCGCGCCCGCCGCGAGGTACGGCCACACCTCCCAGACCGCCGCGTCGAAGCCAAGTCCCGCAATATGTCCGGCGCGGCTGGAAGCGTCCACATGAAACTCTCCAACATGCCACTCGAGCAGGTTCATCAGGTTGCCATGCGTAATCTCGACGCCCTTCGGCTTGCCGGTCGAACCCGACGTATAGATTACGTACGCAAGCGCATCGGGATCCAGGGCAGAGCTTGCGGCCGGCACCGAGGCGGCGATCGCGGCCGCCTCGCGTGCCGGGCAGACGTTCGTCAGCCGGGATGCAAGACGCGCGGCATCGACGTCCGCGGCAAGGTAGACGGAGGCTCCAGAGTCTTCGAGGATCGCGCGCACCCGCTCATCGGGCCATGCCGTGTCCATCGGCAGAAAGGCCGCGCCCGCGCGCATCACGCCCAGCGCGCCGATGATCTGCGCGAACGAGCGCTCGAGCAACAGGGGCACGGTATCGCCCGCGCCCACTCCCCGCAAAAGGAGATGGCCGGCAAGCCGGTTTGCTGCGGCATCGAGCTCCGCGTATGAAAGGCGGGCGGCGCCGCATAAAAGTGCGGTGGCGTGAGGCGCCGCGGCGGCATGCCCGGCGATCAGAGCAGAGACGTTGGTTTTCATGTGTCCTTCTTGAGTGGCTGCGAGTAACTGTAACCCGCGCGACGGCTCTTTGCTTCGCCTCGAGACTATCCAGCCCCGGCCGGCTTCTCAATTCCACTTCCGTTGCAAGCCCGCTCCCGCGCTGGACTCACGTGGAGCACAATCCCGCCGATAAGGAAGAGAACAGGCTCCGTGCCGCGAGGTGACACAGTGATCGTGATCGCCGAACCTGTCTTCCACTGTGCTTCATCGCAGCAAGGACAATCCAGGACCCCATTTCGGATTGACCGGAACGCATTCCGAACGACCGCGCAGCAACAGTTCGTCGATCAAGGGGGAACTCCCACATTCGAGGCCGTTTCGCCGTGTCACGGAAGCCCTGCGCGAGGCTCCCGCAGAAGAGTGTCGCGCTACAACCTTTGGGCGAGTGTTTTGCGGCAGCAGCCGACCTAATCTCGGTTCAACACCAAGGGCCCCCCGGTCCGAAAGAAAAAATCAACCACAAGTTTCAAGGAGATCGCACTCATGAAGAACCTCAAGCAGATCCTCAATAACCTCATCGTCGAAGAATCCGGCCAGGACCTGATCGAGTACGCGCTCGTCGCGGCGCTCGTTGCTCTGGGCGCGGTTGTCACGATGGGCACGCTGGCCACCACCATCCGTACGGCCTTCTCGGACATCTCCAGCGGTCTTACCTCGGCTCTCTAATCGTCATCCGCGCCCGGACGGGGGCGCTCGGGTGGGACGCCTTCATTCCTAACGCAGTAAGGAACTCTGAACGAACGCGGCTGAGCATCCGGTTCACGGTAACTCGATGCTCAGCCGCTTCCCGTCCCGTTGCGGGCTGCACCAAGCCCTGAACTCATTCGAGGACATTCAGAGACATGCACATCACATCACAATTCGTGTTCCCGGCTGCCGCGACCGCCTGTGCCCTGCTGGGCGCGGCCTTCGACATCAAGAGCCGCCGGATCCCGAACTTCATCACCGGACCCGCGATCCTCGCAGGCCTCCTGCTTCACCTCTCCCTCGAGGGTTGGCACGGCCTCTTCAACTCCCTCAGCGCGGGCCTCCTCTGCGGAATGATCTTCCTCATCTTCTATCTCGCCGGAGGGATGGGCGCTGGCGACGTCAAGCTGATCACCGCTGCCGGATGCCTTGCGGGCTTCGCCAACGTCGGATATCTGCTCATCCTCACCTCAATCGCCGGCGGAGTGATGGGCATCCTCGTTGCGCTGCTCCGCGGAAAGCTCAAGTCCACTCTCGAGAACGTGCGCATGCTGTTTACCCATCACCGGTATCAGGGGCTCAACCCGCATCCCGAACTCAACGTCCGGAATAACGCCACGATTCGCCTGCCTTACGGTGTTGCGATCGCCGCCGGTTGCTGTCTGACCCTCATCCTTCACGGAACCCAACGGTGACGCCATGATTGCTCGCCGACTCATGTTCGCTCTGGTGCTGTCGCTCTGCGGATCGGCGATCTTCACCTTCTGGCTGAGCAGAAAGCTCAGCCGCCCCGCCGCGAACGACAACGCCTCGCTGCACTACGTCGCCACCTCGCAGGCTCTCAACGCGGGCGATGTCCTCACGCCCGCCATGCTCAAGCTGGTCTCCTGGCCGACATCCGATGCGCTCGAAGGCGCGTTCCCCAGACCGGACGCGGTCGCCGGCCGCATCGTGCTCTATCCCCTCGCAGCGGGGGAGCCTGTCCTCGAGCGTCAGCTCGCGAGCCCCGGCTCCAGCGCCGGCCTCAGCATGAAAATTCCCGACGGCATGCGCGCCATCTCACTCAAATCCGACCAGGTCGTCGGTGTCTCGGGCTTCCTGCTCCCGGGAACGCACGTCGACGTTCTCGTCACCGTCCGCACCCCCACTACGGGAGAGGCCATCACCTCCACCATTCTCCAGGACGCACAGATCATCGCCACCGGCCAGAAGATGGAGCCGGACCCCGAGGGCAAGCCCACACCCACCGACGTCGTCACCATCCTCTGCCTGCCCGATCAGGCCGAAAAGGTCACTCTCGCCAGCACCCTCGGCAGCGTTCACTTCATCCTGCGCAACGGCTCAGACCACAAGACCGTCAACGACGGGCCCGCCAAGCTCGACGCACTCGGCGCGATCGGCTCCAGCTTTGGCGCATTGCCGGCTGCTCTCAATCTCAAGCCCCGCAATGTTCTCAACCCGGTGCCCGCGAACGTGCGTGCGCCCGCACCCCCGCCTGCGGCGGCTCCCGCACCCAGGCCGTACACCGTCGAGATGGTCTACGGCGAGAAAGGGGAGAACGGAAAATGAACGTCATGCGATACAACTTCGTCAGCAGGCCGGGCCGGCGAGTGCTCGTATCGAGCGCACTTCTGCTCTGCTTCCTCATCCAGCTTCCCAAACTCAAGGCGCAGACCATCATCGCCCCCGCGGCAATCGCGAGCGCAGCCCACAAGGAGCTCTTCACCAAACCCGCTCCCATGTCCTCCGCGTCTTCGACCCCGTCTTCCAGTACAACGACCGGCGCAGGCGCGGGCAGCCGTTCCTCAGGGATCGTGGGTGGGGGCGATTTCAACTCCGCTCCGCCCGTCGAGCAGCAGCTTCACCTCGTAGTCGGCAAGTCGACCTTCATCAATACGCGCCATCGCCTCACCCGCGTATACGTCACGTCTCCCTCCATCCTCGATACCTACACCGCATCGCCCAACCAGGTCGTCGTCACGGCAAAGAAGCCCGGCATCAGCTCGCTCATCCTCTGGGATGAGTCCGGCGAATCGCAGGCATTCGACGTCACCTCCGACCTCAACGTCGATCTGCTGCGCAACTCTCTGCGCGAGGCGCTGCCCAACCAGGAGGTCACCGTCGACGGCACGCAGGGACGCGTCGTGCTCACCGGCACCATGCCGACACAATCCCTCGCCGATACCGCCGGAAAGATCGCAGCGCAATATTCGTTGAATGTCACCAACGCGCTCGTCGTCAACTCTTCACAGGTGAAGCAGGTGCGTCTCCAGGTGCGCATCGTCGAGGTCGATCGCTCGAAGCTCAACGCCTTCGCCTTCAACTTCTTCAACTCCGGCGGCAACATCCTCGGCGCGACCACCACCGGCCAGGCGACCTCCTCGCTCAGCGTATCCAGCGGCAGCGGAGGCAGCGGAGGCAGTTCGTTCGGGGGCAAAAGCGTCAGCGTCGTCAACCCCCTCAACTTCCTGCTGTACAGCTCGAAGCTGAACATCGGCGCCACGCTTCAGGATCTCGAGACCCTGGGCTGCCTGCAGATACTTTCCGAGCCCAACATCACCGCCATGAGCGGCGAGAAAGCAGACTTCCTCGCCGGCGGCGAGTTCCCCTTCCCGGTCGTGCAGGGCGGCTCCGGCGGACTCACCTCCATCACCATCCAGTTCCGCCCGTACGGCGTCAAGCTTGAGTTCACCCCGCTCGTCAACCCTGACGGCACCATCGAGCTGAAGGTCGCGCCCGAAGTCAGCTCGCTTGACTACACCAACTCCGTGCAGATCAGCGGCTACACCATCCCCGCGCTCTCCACCCGCAAAGCCGAGACGCAGCTGGTGCTCCGAAACGGCGAAACCTTCGCCCTCGGCGGTCTGCTCGACCGGCGTACCACTGACCAGTTCGAGAATACCCCGGGCATCGCCAGCATCCCCATCCTCGGCCAGCTCTTCAAGAGCAAGAACGTCAACCACGCGACTCAGGAACTGGTGGTCATCGTCACCCCCACCATCATCGACCCGCTCACCGACAACACTGTCCCCGGCGAGCCGAAGCTGCCCATCAAGTTCCTCGACGCAACCACCTTCGACAAGAAGATTCCGGAACCGAAGAATCCCTAGCGGCGAACCGACAGAGCTACGCAGACAGACCCACGCAAGGCAGGCTGAAACTCATGACGAACGAAACAGGAATCCCGACTGCTGCCGTCATTACCGTATGCCTCGACTCCGAAACCGCGGAACGCGCGGTACAGGCCGTCGAACGCATGCCGTGGGTCGTCACTTCGTCGAACTACGAAGCCTACGTCTCGGCCGCGCGCAGACCCTACGTCAGCCCGCAGCTCAAGGCCGCCAGCGCCGTGATCGCCATTGTCGACTTCGACCACAAGCCTGAAGAAGCGGTCGAAACCACCAAGTACCTGCAGTCGCTCTTCCCCGGCAAAGTCACCGTGATTGCACTTGCGCAAAGCCGCGAACCCGAGCTTCTGCTGCTCGCGATGCGCGGCGGATGCACTGAATTCCTCCATAAGCCGCTCAAAACCGAAGCCTTCAACGAGGTCCTGCGCCGACTCGAACGGCAGTGGAGCGCCGCCAGCATTCGCGCTCCGCAGATGGGATCCATCCTCTCCTTCTTCGGAGCCAAGGGCGGCGTCGGCACCACCACCCTCGCCGTGCATCTCGCCATGTACCTCGTGCAGACCTGCGGTAAGCGCACCCTGCTCATCGATAATCACGCCGAGCTCGGACACGTCTCGGTCTATCTCGGAGTGGATGGCAGCCGGCATCACTTCCACGAGGTCGTCCGCAACGTCAACCGCCTGGACAGCGAACTGCTGTCCGGTTTTGTCGGCAAGCATCACAGCGGACTCGAAATCCTCTCCTCGCCCGACGTCTGCGGCGAGATGAAGATGCTCGATCCCGATTCCGTCACGCGCACCCTGGAATTCCTCCGCACCGAATACGACTTCGTCATCCTCGACTCGCCCACCGCTCTCGATGAGGTCTCGCTCGCCGTCATCGACATCTCCACCCGCGTCTACCTCGTCGCCACGCCCGAGATCGGCGCCATCCGCGACCTCTCACGCTACGTCGATCACCTCACGCGCAATGACTACAACATCGAGAAGATGCACGTCGTCATCAATCGCTTCTCCTCGCGTTACGCCGTCAACGTCGAGCAGATCGAGAAGGCCATCCGTCTCCCCATTGCCATTCGCCTGCCCAACAGCTACACCGAATTGGTGCGTTCCGTGAACCTCGGTGAACCTGTCTCTCCCAAAATCAAGTCAGACTTCGCTGCCCAGATCGTCAAGTGGGCTGGCACCCTCGTGGGATCGCGCGTCACCCCCGCGCAAACTACAACTCAAGACAAGAAGGGCAGCTTCGTCGCGATGTGGATGTAAGCGGCGAACCGCTCTGAACCGGTCCCGGAAGGACAAGGATGAACGAAACACTCAGCTCCGAGATGAACGGCAATCGCTCGCTCCAGATGCCTGCCCCGCCCCGCTCCGCGCGTGGCGTGCCCGAAGGCCTGCAGCAGCAGATCAAGTCCGCCGTGCACAAGGAACTGATCAAACGCCTCGACCTCGACCGGCTCGCTGAAATCACCGCCACCAAATCCGGACAGGCCCAGCTCTTCGGCGTCATCCAGCAGTTGCTCACCGAGCAGGGCGTTCCCCTGAGCGGCACCGAGCGCGACAAGCTCGCGCAGGAAGTCGTCGATGAAGTCTTCGGTCTCGGTCCGCTCGAGCCGCTGCTCAAGGACGAGACCATCTCCGACATCCTCGTCAACACCTATAAGAACGTCTACATCGAGCGCCGCGGCCTGCTCGAGAAGACCGGCATCTCCTTCAACGACGAGCGCCACCTCATGCACACGATCGACAAGATCGTGACCGCGGTCGGCCGCCGCATCGATGAGTCCTCACCCATGGTCGACGCCCGCCTGCTCGACGGCTCCCGCGTCAACGTCATCATCCCCCCGCTCGCCGTCGATGGCGCCATCATGTCCATCCGCCGCTTCGGCTCCAAGCCCCTGCAGCCCGAGGATCTGATCCGCAACCAGATGCTCACCGAGCCCATGATGGAAGTCCTGCGCGGCGCGGTCAAGGCACGCCTCAACATCGTCGTCTCCGGCGGCACCGGCGCCGGCAAGACCACGCTGCTCAACTGCCTCTCCAACTTCATCAGTGAGCGCGAGCGTATCGTGACCATCGAAGATTCCGCCGAGCTCCAGCTCCGCCAGGAGCACGTCGTTCGCCTCGAGACCCGGCCGCCCAACGTTGAAGGTCACGGCGCCATCCGCCAGCGCGAACTCGTCATCAACGCCCTCCGCATGCGGCCCGACCGCATCGTCCTCGGCGAGGTACGCGGCGAAGAGACGCTCGACATGCTCCAGGCCATGAACACCGGCCACGACGGCTCCATCACCACCATTCACTCCAACACCCCGCGCGACGCCCTCGCCCGTCTCGAAACCATGGCCATGATGGGCGAGGTTCGTCTGCCCGAGAAAGCCATCCGCGCGCAGATCGCCGCCGCCGTCCACCTCATCGTGCAGGTCTCGCGTCAGGCCGACGGCACCCGCCGCGTCACCCACATTACCGAGCTCACCGGAGCCTTTGAAGACGTCATCAGCATGAACGACATCTTCCTCTTCGAGAAAAAAGGCATCGGTGCCAGCGGTAAAGTCCGCGGACGCTTCTACGCGACAGGCGTCATGCCCAAGTTCTCCGAAAAACTGCTGGCGGCAGGCATCGCGCTCCCGCTCAGCCTCACCGGTCACTCACTCGAGATCAACTAAGGTCCCCGCCCATGCTGCTCCTGCCCTTCATGACCATGACCGCCGGAAGCTTCTGCGTCCTCATCCTCGCGATGAAGTCGACGCCGGAGCAGAAGGCGCTGGAGAAGCGGCTGACCAGCATGAAGTCTCTGCCCGGACAAAACTCCGCCGATGGTTCCGGAGGCGCGCTCCTGCTGCGTTCGGAGTCCGACTCCTATGCCTGGGCGAGCGGTCTGGTGGAACGGTTCAAAGTCTCCGAAAAACTGCACGCCCTGCTCATCCAGTCCGAGAGCTCCATGACCATCGGCAAGCTGATGATCGTCAGTGCGGTCTCCGGCTTCGCCTGCGGCATCCTTGCCTTCGTCCTCTTCAAGGGGAGTCTTCTCGTTGCCGCGGTGGCGCTCTTTCAGGCCTGCTTCTATCCCATCTTGTTCCTGCAGTGGAGGCGCAGCCGCAAAGTAAACGCCTTCAACAAGAACCTCGCCGACGCCATCGACATGATGACCCGTTCGCTCCGCGCCGGCCATTCGCTCGTCTCGGCCATCGGTATCGTCGCCGAGCAGGGTGTCGACCCCGTCAAAAGCGAGTTCGCCGAGGTCTTCAAGAAGCAGAACTACGGCCTGCCCCTGCGCGACTGCCTCCTCCAGCTGCTCGATCGCGTTCCCTCCCCCGATCTCCGCGTCCTCGTCACCGGCATGCTCGTGCAGAAGGAAACCGGCGGCAACCTCACCGAGATCCTCGACCGCATCACCTTCACCATTCGCGAGCGGGTCCGCATCTTCGGCGAAATACGCACCCACACCGCGCAGGGACGCATGACCGGCTGGATCCTTTGCGCGCTTCCCTGCGTCCTGCTCTTCATCCTCAACATCATCGACCCCGGCTACTCCACCGTGCTCTTCAGCACACCTACCGGGCACAAACTCATGTGGGGCGGCGCCATCCTGCTTGGCATGGGCGGTTTCAGCATCCGCCACATCATCAACGGGATCGAGGTCTAGCCATGCAGATGATCCTTTACATCGCGATCGCGGTCATGGCCTTCTCCGGGCTCGCGCTGCTGGCGACCCCCCTCATCCTGCGGCCCACGCCCGAGGCCGAGCGCATGCTTGAGCTCGTGCAGAGCAATCGCCCCGACACCCGGCGCGTCCGCAACAAGGAGCACGTTCAGGAAGGGCTGCTCAAGCTCGCCGGCGGTCTGCGCGCACGCATGGGGATGACCGAGAACGTTCGCCTCAAGCAACGTCTCTTTGCCGCCGGCCTGCGCGAACCCGGCGCAGCCGACTTCTTCTTCGCCGTCCAGTGTGTGCTCCCGCTGGCAGGCGCCTTCGCCGCCAGCTTCTCTCCCTCGAACACCTTCTTCTGCATCATCGCCGCCGTCATCTTCGGCTACATGGCGCCGGACTTCTGGCTCACGATGAAGTCCAAGAAACGAAAGAAGCAGATCCGCCGCAGTCTGCCGGATTCCATCGATCTGCTCGCCATCTGTGTCGACGCCGGGCTCGGCATCGACCAGGCCCTCATTCGCATCGGCGAGGATCTGAGCACGTCACACCCCGAGATCAACGAAGAGTTCACCCAGGTCCACCTCGAACAGCGCGCCGGAAAGATGAGGCTCGATGCATGGCAGAGCCTCGCCACGCGCACCCAGATCGAGGAGATCACGGCCTTCGTCAGCATGCTTGTTCAGTCGGAGCGCTTCGGCACTCCGATCACCAAGGCACTGAGCCGGTTCGCCGAAGAGCTCAGGCAGAGGAGGCGTCAGCACGCGGAAGAAGCTGCCGCCAAAACCAAAATCAAAATCATCTTTCCCCTGGTTCTCTTCATCTTTCCGTGCCTTTTCATCGTGCTTCTCGCGCCGGCCATGCTCACCATCGCCACCAACCTGAAAGGGTTCGGTAACTAGCATGGAACCCCGCTCCGGAAGCATCCGGCACTTCACTTCCCCGGTGGTAGGCTCTTGTCAGAAATCGACAGGTCTCCTCTCCACGGGAACACACGCGGAACGCCTCGCTTCACCAGCCAGCGTGGTCGCGCCAGAGTTTTGTACCCGCATCTTCCACTTCTGCGGAAAGGAGGCCTAGACCATGGATACCACTGTTCTCGTTCGCGTCGTCGCTGCTGTTCTCGCAGTCGCTGTTCTCTCGTTCATCGTGTACCGCCGCAAGCAGACCAACTCGTAGTTCAACGTCCCCGGAGATCGATCCCCGCCATGCGCATCGTCAGTGTCGTCGATTCGAGTCGCACGGTAGTGGTCGGGGCCCGGATCGAGGTAGCCGAAACTTCGCTCCGGCGAATGGTCGGACTCCTCGGCAGAACCAACCTGGAACCCGGAAGAGGGATTTGGATCAGGCCCTCTTCCGGCGTTCACACCTTCTTCATGCGCTTTTCCATCGACGTCATCGGGCTCGACAAAAACCTGAACGTCATCAAGCTCTGGCCCGATCTCGTGCCATGGCGACTCACCAGCATCAGCACCCGCCTCCGCAGCGTGGTCGAGCTGCCCGCCGGCACCATCCACGCCTGTGGTGTTCAACTCGGCGACCGCTTCGAGATCGGCTGAACCGGCCCCGGAAACTCTTGTACTCTGCACCCATGCCGGAACCCGTGCCCGCCACCAGCCCCCGCGCGTTTCCTTTCACCGGCTTCTCCGCCATGCTCACGAGCCTCCTGCTCGCGCTCGTCTGGCTCTTCTGCACCCATAAGCCGCTGCTCGCCGATCCCGACATCGGATGGCACCTCCGCAACGGCCAGATCATGCTCGAGCAGCACACCTTCCTGCGCCACGACACCTACACCTGGACCCTCGACCATCATGCTTGGATGGATCCCGAGTGGCTCGCCGAAATCGTCTTCTACGCGTCCTGGAAGCTCGCCGGAGTGCGCGGACTCGAAGTCCTCACCATCGTTCTCCTTGAAGCGCTCACGCTCGCCGTCGTCCTGCTCGGCACCCAGCGCACCGGCAATCCGCGTCCTGCGCTCGTTTCCTCCATCTTCTTCGTGCTGTTCGCCTCCGTCTCCTTCAGCCCGCGCACCCAGCTGCTCGGATGGCTCTGCTGCACCGCCGTCCTCGGCCTTCTGGTGCGCTTCCGTTCTCTCCCGCTCGGCAAGCCTGACCGCCTCTGGCTGCTGCCGGTCCTCTTCTGTTTGTGGGCCAACCTGCACGGCTCCTGGCCCATCGGCCTCGTCCTCTTCGCGCTCTACATCCTCTGCGGTCTCACCAGCTTTCGCGCCGGCCTGCTCGAAACCTCCGCATGGAGCGATCGAGAGCGAAAACGGCTGCTCGTCACCTTCGCTCTATGCGTCGCAGCCGTCTGCATCAATCCATACGGCTGGCGCTTCCTCGTCTATCCCTTCGTCATCGCGGGTCAACACAAGCTCACGCTCGAGAAGGTCTCCGAGTGGCACTCGCTCGACTTTCACGACTTCCGCGGACGCTTCGTGCTGCTCCTCATCGCCGCCTTTCTGCTCGTCAAAGCCGTGCGCTTCCGCCCCCTCAGACTCTGGGACGCCGCCACCTTCCTCCTCGCCGTCCTCGCCTCCTTCACCTACGCGCGCTTCCTCCTCTTCGCCGGCATCATCGTCTGCCCGCTCTTCGCCGAAGACATCTCCGGCCTCGGCCGCGACGATCCCGCGAAAGAGCGCCCGCGCCTCAATCTCGCCATTATGGCCGGCGTCCTCGTCTTCGCCATCGCCACCCTGCCCTCCGCCTCCAGCCTCACCGCGAAGATAGACGAGGGATATCCAGCCGAAGCCGTCGTCTGGCTGCGCGCGCATCCGCTTGACGGGCCTCTGCTCAACGACTTCAACTGGGGCGGCTATCTCATCTGGAATCTGCCCGGCACACCCGTCGCGCTCGACACCCGCACCGACGTCTTCGAAGAAACGGGTCTGCTCGCGCAATACATCTCCGTCATCGGCCTCGAGAAACCACCCGGCTCCTTCGCCGCCGGACGCTTCCGCTACGTACTCTTTCCCAGCAAGGCGCCGCTGGTCACCCTGCTGCGCCTCACGCCAGGATGGAAGGTCCTCCACGAGGATAAGACCGCCACTCTGCTCGGCCGCGTCGCGCAGTAACGCGATCAGCTGACCAGAACCTCCGCCACGTCCCGCCGGGTCGATGCCTCGCAATGCGCACTCCACGCGCGCATAAGTTCCACCAGAGCGTAAGCCGCAAGCACCGTCAGCAGCGGGTCGATCACCAGCCGGAACCGGAACTCCGCATGCGTGATGTAGTACGGCAGAGGAAACAACAGGATCGGCGCGCCAAACAAAAGCAGCTCCGTCCACCGCCGTCGCCGCGCCAGCAGCCACAGCCCCGCCAGGCCGGCGGCACTCGTCAACACCGCATGCAGGATAAACAGCGTCGACCCATTCAGGCTGCCGCTGCCCGCCCAGAAGCGCACGAAACGCCTGCCTGTAAGCGCAAGAAAGATGCCGGGATGCGCCACGATCGTCTGCTTCGCCGCGCGCTCGAGATCCTGCGTATACGCAATCTCTCCCTTGCGCCGATACGCGTCGTACTGCACCGCATTGAAGCGTTCCACCGGAAAGTCCTGAAACTCCAGGTAGCCCGTCGCTCCGGGATGATTCCCCATCCACAGGTCCAGGCCCGCCGCGCTGCGCAGCGGAACGAACGCATGCATCACCCGCGCATTGCGCACCGGCCACATGCCGTACACGGCCACGAACAGCAGCGCTCCCGCTGCCACACGCCGCAGCGCACCGCGTCTGTTCTCATCCCGCAGCGCGAGCACAAACAAGCCGGCAAAGATCATCGACAGCGCAGGCACAAACGCCGGGTTAAAGATTCCGGCAAAGCCGCAGTACAGTGCGTACCATGCCAGCGCGCCCAGACTCTTCCGCCGTGTCGCCCACACACCCAGACCCACCACGCCCGTCATCAGCAGCAGCGAGAACGACGTATCCCAGAAGATCGAAGGAAGAAACCACAGCGGAGGCGAACACGCCCACACCAATCCCGCCGTCCGCGCCGCGCCGCAGCCCGACAGCCGCAGCGCTATCCACATCACGCCCCCGAGCGCCGCTGCATTCGCCAGCACCTGAAGCGAAATGAGAGTCACAGCCGCATGCGCGCTATATGCCCCGAAAACACGAAAGCTGATCGAAACGATCCAAGGGTAGATGGGCGCGAACATAGCCGTCGCGCCAGTGGTTCCGCCGAGCGGCGAACTCAGCCCCTGTCCGTGCGCGAACGCATTCGCCATGTACCCCATCTCGAGCCCGCGCTCGAAGAACGCCTCCGGCCGGTTTGCCCGCAGATAGAAGATCGCCGCAAAGATTCGAAGCGCCACGCCCAGCAAAAAAATCCATACCAGCGACGCGTCAAGACGGCCGGCATCCAGCCCGGCGTTCGCCACGATCTCAGGTTCCCTCTTACGCATGGGCGGCTGACACGTCCACTTCAGCCTACCCGCCACGCTCCACCCGCTCCATCGCACCTTCCGGGCACACCCGCCCTGCTCGGGGGATCACCCGAAGCAACGGTCAGCAGCCCGTCCGCCGTCGCGGCCCAGCCAGCTTCACCATCCGTCCCACCGGCGCCTCCTGCGATTGCCCCGCGACCGGCATCCACGGCTGGCAAGCCGGACACCAGTAGGTCGATCGCGCCTGCTCCCCCTGCTTGCGCATCTGCACCAGCGCTCCGCAGCGCCGGCACTCCTGCCCCTGCCGCCCGTACACCCACAGCCGGTCCTCGCGGTTCGTCGCCCCGGTCGTGCGACGGTTGCCGCTGTAAGTGACGATCCCGTCGCCCGCGCCATCAAGCACGTTCACCTTCATCCACTTGCCCGCGACCTCCGCCATCACCTCCAGCTCGCGCTCCGTCAGCGTCGCCATCGCGCGAAACGGGTTCACCCCCGCGGCAAACGCCACCTCGCTCTTGTACACATTGCCCAGCCCGGCAAGCACCCGCTGGTTCAGCAGCACCACCGCGATCTCGGCCTCCGGATGCTCGAGCCCGTACGCCTTCAGCTTCATCACGCCGACCTCGACTGTGTACTCATCCGAAAGCACATCCACCCCCAGCTTCGGCACCTGCGAGTACCGCTCGAGCGAACGTGCCGTGTGGAACTCCGCCACCGGCACGTTGAACGCAATCGCCTGCCACTCCGCCGTATAGATCGCCGCCCGCATCCGGCTTCGCGGCGACCACCACTTCTCGCCCGTACGGTACAGGTGCCACGAACCGCTCATCAGCATGTGCGTCAGCAGGATCAGGTCGCCCGAAAAGTAAACCAGCAGCCACTTCCCCCGCGCCTCCACCCAATCGATCGTGCGGCCTGCCAGCGGCGCGTCGTCGTTGACGCGCGCCAGCGGCGCCAGCCCCGTCTCGAATCCAGTGCAAATCTTGCCGCCCAGCGCCCGCTCCATCGCGCGCGCCGAACGAAAGATGGTATCTCCCTCCGGCAAGCAGTCTCTCCCCTCGTGAACGCGTTCTTCTCGACCGAGCTTTCGATGCACGAGAATCGCAACAGGATCGCAGTCGTGACCGCTTCCCTCGCAGGCCCAACGTAAAATCTTCCACAAGGTAAGCGTCAGGTCTGGTCTGGGAAAACGCTCTCGCAGGAGGAGGTCTGCAGCAGTGTCCGGCAGAACCGAGTCCGTGTAAACGAAATGAACGCAGGCGAGTTCGCACAGCTGAGGTCACGCATGGACCCGATCAAGATCATCAAAGTAGCAGCTGGGACGAAGCTGGTCGACGAGGCGCGCACTCTCTTTGCGCACTATCGCGACTTCCTCCAGACCATCGAGAGCACCCACTGCTTCAACTTCGAGCGCTACGGGCAGGAGATCGCCGAGCTTCCCGCCTGGTACACCCACGCGAACGGCGACGTGCTGCTCGCCTTCGCGAACGATCTTCCCGCCGGGTGCATCGCCTTTCGGGCCGTACCCAAACCCGTCGAGAACACCTGTGAGATCAAACGCCTCTTCGTCCTGCCGGAGTTCCGCGGACGCGGCCTGGCGCGTGCGCTGGTCCAGTCCTGCCTCCGGCTCGCGCCGGAGCGCGGCTTTACGAAAGCCATCCTCGATACCGACATCGTCAGCATGCCGGCCGCGCTCGCCATGTACCGCTCCATGGGCTTCACCGAATCCACACCGCACGGCGTCCATGCGCCCAGTCTCCGCTTCCTCGAACGGCCGCTCTGACTACTGCAGAAGGGCGCATGACCGTCGCGCCGTCCGGCTCAGCGGGTGTAGGTGTAGGTACCGCAGAGGTCGGTCGTGTTCGCAAGCGCCTCCAGCGTCAGGGTCGGCGCCTTCTCGCCCGAAAAAAACGCAATCTGAAGCGTCCTGCCCTGCACATAGGTCGCCATATACTCGGTCTCTTCCGTCCCGCAGAGTGTGTTCTTGTGCAGGAAGACCTTGTCCGCGGGCACGCGCAGCCGATAGAGATTGCCCTGTCCCAGCGCACTCCGGTCCGCGTCGAACGCCGCGCTCAGCTCATCCGCCGTCAGCGCGCGAATCGGCGCGATCGTATACGCAACAAAGTTGATGGCAAGCTTCTCATTGGACAAGACGATGTCGCCGGTGATCCCCTTCGCCGTCTTGCTGGAAGCCCGCCATGCCCCCTGTTCCTGGGCGGCGGCCTGGCCAACCAGCATTCCTACACCGAAGCCCAGCGCACACATCCGCTTCCCGAAGCTCATGAGTCCAGCTTGACAGCCGCTTACGGCGCGGTCAACAACTGGCAGCAAATCGCTCCACCCAGAGCACCTGCTCCACTGTGTCCGGAACCTCAGCGCCTCGCGCAGCGGAGAGAGTACGTCGTAACATCCCACCTTTGCTAACGCGAAGGTGGCGAACCCAGCGTGCCATCGCCGGCCCGCAGCTGCGGCTGTGCCGCCCCGGGCAAGTGCGGCAGCACCCGCCGCACATTGAATCCCATCGGCGCTGTATGAAACCCCGCTTCGAGCAGAATGCGCGAGACCGGGTGTTCAGCGACCGGGACACCGTTGACAGCAGTAATGAGCATCCCGCCGTCCTGCTGCGCGCGCGCCACCAGAAACTCAGCCAGCGCGCGCGCCGCCTGCGAGCGGGCCGGCTCTTCTTCCGGCAGGAAGACTTGGATCGCGGGATTGCCCCGGCGCATATACGCGAGCAGCGTGCCGTCGCACAGGATGACGCGCGCCCCCACCGCACGCGCTAAAGAAGAGGTTGCATCCGGACTCGCCGGCCACTTCAGCAGCGTGCCGTACGGGTTCGCCGGGTCGGTTGCGGCAAGGTGCAGCACCTCCGACGCATCGCCGTCGCGGCGGATGCGCAGCGAGCGCAGCAGGTCGACCGCGGCAGGCAGCGCGAATTGGGTCGCTCCAAGGTCGGCCGCGAAGTAGCCGCGGCGCACCCGGCCCGTTTCTTCAAGCGCCTTCAGCACGTCGTACACGGCGGAGAACCCGCCCGGCAGACCTTCGGCATGCGCGGTCTCGCGGAAAACCACACCATAACGCGCCAGCAGCTGGTGCGCGATGGCATGCGACCACTCCGTCTGCGAACGGGCCTGGTTTTCATCAGGCCGGAACGCTGCTGCATTCAGCGACCATCTGCCCTGCGCCGTCGGAGGAGTGGTCCGGCGCGAGCGAAAACCGGTCTGGTTGTGGACGCGGCGTGCGGGTTTCGCCTGGCGGGAAGGCTTCTCGGCGGTCCGGTCGGTATACGCGCGCAGCGCATGCAGCGCGTCGTTGGTCAGCAGCCCCCGCCATACGAGCGACCACAGGGCGTCGAGCGTCTCACCCGGGTAACCGCCACCGGTGCCGTCGTGAAGCTGCTGGAAGAACGAGGCCCCGTTTCGCTGAAGATACTGGAGAATGGCGGCTTCACGGTCAAGGGCCGCACTCGGCAAAGCCGCCTTATCCTCTGCGCTGCGGGACGTCAAGTCCGGCAGCGCAGCAGCGTCTGAGCTCTTCCCTCTCCCTTGCTCCTGCTGAATCGGCCACAGCTTCTCAAGGTTCTCCGCGAGGTAAAGCGCAATCCGTCCATCCCGCTCGCCAATTGCTTCGAGCCCGCACCACACCACCTCGCCGGCCGCAATCAGCGTGTCAAGATCGGCCGCTTTAAAGCCGAGAATGCGCGCGGGCAGGATCTCACTTTCCAAAATGCTCGCCGGGACAGGCGCGCCCTGCAGATTCTCAATCACGTCCAGAAGCGCATCCAGCCCGCGCCGCGGCTGCACGACTCCCTGCCAGCGGGTAAAGAGGCGCGCCAGCGTCGATTGCTCGACCGGCTCGACCTCCTTGCGCAGCTTCGCCAGCGACTTTCGCCGGATCTGCCGCAGCACCTCGTGATCGCACCACTCGCGATGCTGCCCACCCGGCCGGAACCCACCCTCAACGATCCGCCCGGAGGTGACAAGCCGGTTGAGCACGGCTTCGGCCGCCTCGTTCGCAAGCGCAAAGCGGCGCGCGACCTCGGCGGTGGTGAACGGCCCGTGCGTGCGCGCGAAGCGGCGTACCAGGTCGGTCAGCGCGTCCGGCACGATGGCCTGGAAGGCGGCGGGCAGGCCCGGCGGCAGAGGCACCCCGAGCGCGTCGCGGTAGCGCCCCGCGTCTTCGACCGCGATCAACCGCTTTTCCCCGGCGACGCCAATCTCCAGCACCCGCATCGCCTTGCGCAAACGCTCCACCGTCAGCGCGACAGAGGGAGAAACACAGCGCGCGAGCAGCTCATCGCGCCGCAGGTCGCCGAGCTTCAGCAGCAGGTCGTGGATGCCGTCGGTCGTGCGCGCTTTGTAGGGATCGACCGTCGCCTGCAGCTGCTCTTCGGTCTCCTCGATCGCGGCCAGGTCGAGCAGCTCGCGCAGGTCGGCATCGCCCATCAGCTCGCGCAGCTGGTCCTGGTCGATCGACAACGCCTGCGCTCGTCGCTCCGCCAGCGGCGCATCCCCGTCGTAGATATAGTTCGCGACATACGAGAAGAGCAGCGCGGCGGCGAACGGCGACGGCGTCCGCGTATCGGTCGTATGCACGCGCAGCTGGCGTGTGCCGATCGCGCGAAGTATCTCGAGCAGCGCCGGCATGTCGAACACATCGCGGAGACACTCGCGATACGCCTCCAGCAGAATCGGAAACTCCGCGTACCGGCTCGCCACCGCAAGCAGATCGTACGCGCGCTTGCGCTGCTGCCACAGCGGCGTGCGGCCATCGGCGCGTCTCCTCGGAAGCAGCAGCGCCCGCGACGCGCTCTCGCGAAACTTTGCGGCAAACAGCGCAGTCGACCCAAGCTGGCGCAGCACAAGCTCGGCGGCCTCTTCCGGTTCAAGCAGCAGATGATCGATCGACGGCGGCTCATCCGACTCTGGAAAGCGCAGCACAAAACCGTCCTCGGACCACATCGTCTCGACCTCAGGCCCGCCGTTCGCGCGCAGGCGGGCCGTCACCGCCATCGCCCAGGGCGCATGGATCTTCGACCCGAACGGCGTCAGGCAGCACACGCGCCAGTCGCCCAGCTCGTCGCGCACGCGCTCAATCACGAGGTTGCGATCGTCGGGGACGTGCCCGGCGGCGAGCTCCTGGTCGGCAAGGTAGCGCATCACGTTCTCGGCTGCCTGCGGGTCCAGATCGTGCTCGCCGGTAAGCGTCGAGACCGCAACCGAACGCGGCATCTCGCGGAGCGTGCGCACCAGCGCGCCGATGCGCCGCCCGAACTCGAGCGGACGCCCCGCCTGGTCGCCATGCCAGAAAGGCATCTTGCCGGGGTCGCCGGGCGCGGGCGAGACCAGCACCCGATCATGCGTGATCTCCTCAACGCGCCACGTGGAGGCGCCGAGAATAAACGTGTCGCCCGTCCGCTGCTCGAAGACCATCTCCTCGTCGAGCTCGCCAACGCGGATGGGCTTGCCCTGCGCGGTGCCGGCCAAGAAGACACCGTAGAGCCCGCGGTCCGGGATCGTCCCGCCGTTCAGGATCGCGATCTTCTTGACACCCTGGCGTGGCGTGATGTGGTTCCTCTGGCGATCCCAGGTCACGCGCGGGCGAAGCTCGGCGAACTCGTCGGAGGGATAGCGACCCGCCAGCATGTCGAGCACGCCGTCGAAGACCGCGGGCGTGAGCGCGGCGAAGCCGGAGGCGCTGCGCACGATGGCATACAGCCCCGCATAGGAGATGCCGACCGCCTCTTCCTCCGGGTCGTCCATCGCGGACTGCCGCCGCTTCTTTGGTTTGGCGTCGGGCAGCGCGGGCGGGAGCGGCGGGTGCGCGACGGTGGCCACGATCTGCTGCGCCAGCACATCAAGCGGGTTTCGCAGAAAGCGCGTTGATTCCACGTGACCCTCGTGCATGGCACGCGTCACGGCGGCGCACGCCACCAGGTCGGCACGGTACTTGGGGAAGATAATGCCGTTCGAAGGCATGCCGACCTGGTGGCCGGCGCGACCGATGCGCTGCATGCCGCTGGCGACCGAGGGCGGCGCTTCAATCTGGATCACAAGGTCCACCGCGCCCATATCGATGCCGAGCTCAAGCGAGCTGGTGCATACGAGCGCCTTAATGCGCCCGGCCTTCAGCAGCTCTTCAATTTCGGTGCGCTGGGCCGCCGCCAGCGAGCCATGATGCGCCCGCGCCAGCGGCTCACCGGCCAGATCGTTCAGCGCCCCTGCAAGCCGCTCTGCCACCCGCCTCGCATTGACGAAGATAAGCGTGGACGTCCGCTCGCGAATGATCTCCAGCAGCCTCGGATGAATGCTCTGCCAGATGGAAGTCCGCTTCGGTGCCTGACTCGCCGGACCCGACGGAATGTCCTGGATCTCGCCGAGCTTCGCCATGTCCTCGACCGGCACCTCCACGCGGAGATCCAGCACCTTGCGCGCACCCGCATTCACGATTGTGACAGGCCGAAAACGCGGACCCGACGCCGTGTACTCAGCTTCGTTCTCCGCAAGCTCGGTCAGCGCGACCGGAAGCTCCTCGCTGAAGTTCGTCTCCGTCGGCAGCGCAGTTGCTTTGCGCTTCCCTGCGCCTTCCTGAGGGGCTTCCGCTCCTCCGAGAAAACGAGCGACTTCCTCGAGTGGGCGCTGCGTGGCAGAGAGCCCGATGCGCTGAAGGGTCACGCCGGGCGTGGTGGCGCGCACCAGCGCCTCCAGCCGCTCCAGCGAGAGCGCCATATGCGCACCGCGTTTGCTCGGCACCAGCGCGTGGATCTCGTCGATAATCACCGTCTCGACGTGCCGCAGCTGCTCACTCGCCGCGCTGGTCAGCATCAGGTAGAGCGACTCGGGCGTCGTGATCAGGATGTCGGCGGGATGCCGGTTGAAGCGCGCGCGTTCCTTCGCGGGGGTGTCGCCGGTGCGCACGCTGATCTCCGGCGTATGCACCTTCACGCCGGCCCGCTGCGCAAAGTTCGAGATGCCCGCAAGCGGTGAGCGCAGGTTGCGTTCGACGTCCGCCGCCAGCGCCTTCAGCGGCGAGAGATACACCACGCGGCAGCGCCGTTCGGCCTCCGCCTGCGCAGCCTCTGGTGAAAGCATCAACCGGTTCAGACACCAGAGGAAAGCCGTCAACGTCTTGCCGGTTCCCGTAGGCGCAAGAATCAGCGTCGACTCACCGCGCGAGATTGCGGGCCAGCCCTCGATCTGCGGCGCCGTCGGCCCGTCAAAGACCGCGCGGAACCACGCCGCGGTGATCGGGTGAAACAGCGCCAGGGCGCGATCCGCCGGCGACAGCTCGCCTGCTGACGACTCCTTCGACCTGGTCTTCGCGCGTGTCATCTCGTGTGAGGATACTGACTTGCATGCAGCGTTGGCGAGGCGCTTCGCTCCAGGTGCGCGGCGTGGAAAACGAACGCAAGCGCATGGCGAGTCGCTGAACCCTTCTTAAGTGGACGATCGGAGGCCCCGGGATCAGTTGCGATCGCCTCACTTGCGATCGCGCAACCAGGCCTCTACCCTGAACAGGCGAACGTGAGGGTAATCGACGATGGCGGTAACGGACGAGGAGTTGGAAGAACTGGCAAGGGTGGCACAGATTGTGGCGCAGCGGGCGTACGCACCCTATAGTCACTTCTACGTGGGGGCGGCCCTGCTCTTCGAGTTGCCCGGCGGCGAACGGGTGGTGATCGCCGGGTGCAATGTAGAGGTTGGATCCTACCGCTTGACGACGTGCGCGGAACAGGCCGCCATCGCGGCCGCCATGATGATCTACGGACCGGAGCTGCGCGTGCTGGCCGCCGTCGTCTACAACCGCAACGGCGTCGCCTGTGCGCCATGCGGCGCCTGTCGGCAGACGCTGGCCGAGTTCGCCGGCCCGGACGCTGTCGTCATCTTCCCAGGTGCCGACGGTCCCGTCCGCACCAGCCTCGGCGCGCTGCTCCCCATGGCCTTCGCACTGTCCCGCGCATGAGCGAGCCGGCCTTCCACACGCAGGATCTCATCCGCGCCAAACGCGACGGACGCGAGCTCGCGGACGCGGAGTTGCAGGCTGTCGTCAGCGCGGTGGTGAGCGGCGCCATGTCGGACGCCCAGATCGCCGCCTTCCTCATGGCGTCCTTCCTCCGCGGGCTCTCGCGTGCTGAGCTCGCGGCGCTCACGCAGGCGATGCGCTTTTCAGGCGAGACCTTCGACTCAAAGCCGCTGCGCACCCGCACCGTCGACAAGCACTCCACCGGCGGCGTGGGCGATAAGACTTCCCTGCTGCTGGCGCCCATCATCGCCGCGGCCGGCCTCGCCGAGCCGACCGCCGAAGGCGTGCCCGGCATCTGCGTCCCCATGATCTCCGGCCGCTCGCTCGGCCACACCGGCGGTACGCTCGATAAGCTCGAGACGATCCCCGGCTTCCACACCCAGCTCTCGCTCGCTCACCTCGAGCAAGTCCTGCGCGCATGCGGCGCGGCCATGATCGGCCAGACGAAAAACCTCGTTCCCGCCGACCGCATCCTGTACGCCCTGCGCGATCACACCGCAACCGTCGAGTCGCCCAACCTCATCACCGCCAGCATCATGTCGAAGAAGCTCGCCGAAGACCTCAATGCGCTGGTGCTCGACGTGAAGACCGGCTCCGGCGCCTTCATGCAGCGCACGGACGACGCGCGTCTGCTCGCCCGCCTCATGGTCGAAACCGGCGAAGCCGCCGGAACCCGCACCGTCGCGCTCCTCACCGATCACAGTGAGCCGCTCGGACGCTACGCAGGCAACTGGTTGGAAGTACTGGAGTGCGTCGACATCCTTCAGGGTCGCCGCCATCCCGCATCCGCACGGCTCATCGAGCTCACCCTCACCCTCGCCGGCTGGATGCTGCATCTCGCCCGTCCGGAATGGGCCGCCACGCCTGAGGCCGGCGCCTCTCGGGCCGACAAACTGCTGCGCGATGGCGAGGCATACGCGGCCTGGCTGAAGATCGTCCGGGCTCAAGGCGGCGATGCATCCATCTTCGACGTACCCGCGCGCTTCCACCAGCCCGGCGCGAGCCGGATCCTGCGCGCCGGCCATGCAGGCTATCTGGCGCACATCGACACCATGGCCGTCGGCTGGGCGGTTCAGCGCCTCGGTGCAGGACGCACCAGGCCGGGAGAGCCCGTAGACGCACACGCCGGGATCGAATTGCATGCAAAGCGCGGCGATCGCGTGGACGAGCAGGGCCCCCTTGTTACGCTGTACGGTGCTTCGGAGGCCATGCTGGACGAGCCGGAAAGGATCATCCGGCAGGCTCTCGTGTTTGCGCAGGAACAGCTCAATACCGGGCCGCAAGTCCTGGACATCATCTCGGCAAAGACGCTCCGCGTATAAGGACAGCGCCAGCCGGGCGTTCTACACCAAAGCCGCGTTCTGCTTCGCCGCGTGCTCATGCTCCAGCTTATGCAGCAGGCACTGCAGCGCGGGTGTCAGGAAGGCGACCATCAGCGGCGCAGCGACCGCGCTGAAGACTGCCCAGACGATCAGTGCATGCCACTCCCAGCTCCAAAGCATGCGGGTGGTGGCGATCGGGTGATGGCGTGCTTCGTGAAACAACTGATGCGGCGCCAGCGGCAGGCGCCCGGTGTGGAAGACCAGATCGCCGACCTTGATGAAGAGCAGAAACAGCGCGATCTGCAGCGGATACACAACATGATTGGCGATCTGCGAAGCCAGCAGATTCAGCCGCAGCAGAAGAGCCGCGGCCAGCGAAACCAGCGTCGTTGAGCCCAGCAGCGGATTGACCCCGATCACCAGTCCCGCCGCGATCGACCACGCCAGCTTGCGTGGACTGCAGCCCATCCGCAGCACGTCGACGATCGGTCCGATGACCTTCCGCTGAAACAGAGAGCGATGCTCGAGAGCGGTCGAGGAATCGGCTCGGGTTGGGGGTGTCGCCTCAGTCACAAGCATTCCGATGCGCCATTCGCGGATGGCGACGATGTAAGAATAGACTCGATTTCGAACGAAAGGGTGGGATTGCGTGAGCGTCTTGCGTTCCGTGGTGCGCACCGTCAAGCTGGCAGGCTATTTTGTGCGCTACGGCGGAGAACTGATCGTACGTCGTCCGCAAACACGCCGGGCACGCGCGGAATGGCTGCACCGTTTCTGCCGGGCGGCGATCGACGGGCTCGGCGTCCGGCTCACCGTCGAGAACGGCTTCCCCGCGCGCGGCTCGCTCGTCTCCAACCACCTCAGCTACCTCGATATCGTCACCTGCGCAGCCATCGCTCCATGCGTCTTCTGCTCCAAGGCTGAGATCAAGGAGTGGCCGGTCTTCGGCTGGCTCGGCACCATGGCCGGCACCATGTGGATCGAGCGCGGACGCGGCGAATCCGCCCTGAAGGCAAAAGGCGAGATGAAGGCCGCCGCCGACGCGGGTGTTCCCGTGGTCTTTTTCCCCGAAGGAACAACCACCAACGGGCAGGAGATGCTTCCGTTTCACTCCGGCCTGCTCGCGCAGGTCCTCGGCCTTGACGAGCCAATCACAGCCGCGTACATCCGCTACCAGCTCGACGCGGATAACGGGCCCGCGGTGAAGGTGGAGGATGACGTCGCCTACTGGGGCACGCGTTCGATGTGGCCGCATGTCTTCCGCTTACTCGGACTGAAGGGCCTGCACGCAATGGTCCGCTTTTCGGACGGACCGATCCGCTTTTCGAGCGCGACAATTCACCGCAAACTTGCGGCGGTTGAGGCGCGTACACTCGTTCAGCAACTAGGCAAAGAGACCGCGGCGGAGCTCGTTGCGGTCGTCTCCTGAGGCCGCGTCGGTCATGAGTCGTGCGGGATAGAGCGCGGGCTAAGCCTTTCGCCGAGTGCCTGTGCCAGGTCTGCCGCGCAGCCGTCCCAGCACCTGCTCGACCGACCAGTCGAGGCTCTCGGTTCCGTTTACGCGCAGGTCGGCGCGAGCCGCGGACGGCAGCACGTATTCGATCGCCATCGGCAGCGCGGTCGCCTCGAACTGCGCGACCACCGATTCCTCGGTGCGTCCGCGCTCCCGCGTATCCCGATGAATGCGGCGGCGCAGGCAGACCTCATGGGGAGCCTCCACAAAGATCGCCAGATCGTACAGGCGGCGCAGCGCCTCATAGTGCAGCGCCAGAATGCCCTCGACGATCAGCACCGGACCCACCCGAATCGTCTCCGTGCGGTCCCGCACGCGGGTGTGGGTGGCAAAGTCATACTGCGGCGCCTCCACCGCCTCACCGCGCGAAAGCGCCTCCACCTGCGCGCTCAGCAGCTCATGCTCCAGCGAGTCCGGATGATCGAAGTTCCGCCATGCCCGCTCCTCCGGCGCCAGATGCGACAGATCGCGGTAGTAAAGATCGAGCGGAAGCAGGGTGGCCGACAACTCGCCCGCCAGCTCTCGCGCCAGTGTCGTCTTGCCCGACCCGGAGCAGCCGGCAATCCCGAGAACCAGAGGCCGTTTCTTCATGCCGGAACGTGGGGAAGAATCGCCTTCACCAGCGCGGTAAAGCGGGCCTCGGCCTGACGTCCGATCTCCATCACCTCCTCGTGGTGAATCGGCGCGGATGAGACCCCGGCGGCGAAGTTGGTGACCAGCGAAAGCCCCAGCACCTCGATCCCCATGTGCCGCGCCACGATCACCTCATGCACGGTCGACATCCCGACCAGATCGGCCCCCAGCGTGCGAAACGCGCGAATCTCGGCCGGTGTCTCGAACGAAGGCCCAAGCACAGCCAGATAGACGCCGTCATGGAGGGCACAGCCCTGCTCTTCAGCCGTCGTATGCGCCAGGTGACGCAGAGCGGGAGCGTATGCCGTCGACATATCGAAGAAGCGCAAACCGGCACCGGGTGCGCAGGCGAATCGCGGCTCGTTGTGCCCCAGCGCCGCATTGCGTCCGGTCAGGTTGATGTGGTCGGTCAGCACGACCAGCGAACCCGGCTGGTAGCGCGCGTTAATGCCCCCGGCTGCATTGGTCACGATCAGCGTGCGGCAGCCCAGCAGCCCCAGAACCCGCGTCGGGAACGTCACCTCGTCCAGTTCATAGCCCTCATACGCGTGCACGCGCCCCTGCATCACCGCCACCGGCACGCCAGCCACCGCGCCGAGGATCAGGTTGCCATCGTGCCCTTCGACCGTGGACCGCGGAAAGTGCGGAATGCTGTCGAACGGAATCGTGACGGCTTCGTCGACCTGGGCGCCGAAGCCGCCCAGCCCCGAGCCAAGGATGATGCCGACTTGCGGCGGCTGCGGCGCAAGCGCGCGAATGTGGGCGGCGGCAGCCTGTGCGCGTTCAAAGAGATCGTGGGGCATTGGTCCGATCTTAGCCGATGCGATAGGGTGGAAGGCGCCATGAACTTTGCTCAGGTTGTGTCGCGCACGCTCCGCGGGGTGGTCTGCCCTGCCCTCGCCCTTTCGCTCGTTCCCCTCGCCGCGCATGCCCAGGCCGCGACCACCACGCACCCCGGCCCGCAGGTCAACTCCTACGCCATCGATCCCGACGGCACCGCGCACATCACCCGCGTCATCCCCATCCCGCAGACCATCAGCCCCGAGGCGCAGCAGTCCCTGCACCTCAACTATTCCGAGGAGCACCAGACCCTCGCCGAGCGCCGCGCCCACACCGACACCTGGCAAAACGGGGCGGGCGATAAGTCCAAAGCCGTCTTCCCCGTCACCACCCGCGAGACCACCCTCGCTGGCGTGCCCATCCGCGACATCACACCCATCGGCGATACCCGCAACGGCTGGGTCTTGATCAACCTGCACGGCGGCGGCTTCAACTCCGACTCCGGCTCCTGGACCGAGTCCATCCCGGTCGCCAACCTCACCCACGCCCGCGTCGTCGCGGTCCTCTACCGCCTCGCGCCCGAGCACCCCTTCCCCGCGCAGCTCGACGACGCCATCGCCGTCTACAAAGAACTGCTCAAGACGTACAAGCCCGCCCACATCGCCATCTTCGGCACCTCCGCCGGCGCCATCCTCACCGGCGAAGTCGCCGTGAAGCTCAAGCAGCTCGGCCTGCCGGAACCCGCCGCCCTCGGCATCTTCTCCGGCTTTGGTGACTTCGCGAAGCGCACCGACTCGGACGCCATCTACACCGGACGCGGGCTCATCGGCGATCTCCCCATGCCCGGCTCGCAGCCGCACGACGAGGAGTATCTCGGCGACCACGACCGCACCGATCCCGTCGTCTCCCCTGTCTACGCGGACCTGCACGGGCTGCCGCCGACGCTCTTTCTCACCAGCACCCGCGACCAGCTCCTCAGCGGCACCACCCTCCTCGACCGCGCGTTTCTGCGCGCAGGGGTTGACGCACGCCTCGTCGTCTTCGAGGCGCTCCCGCATGCGTTCTGGAACGACGTCTCCCTGCCCGAATCCCGCGAAGCCTACGGCTATATGGCCGATTTCCTCGTGAAGCAGCTCAGTCGCTAGCTACTGCGCCCGGCTCTTCATCTCGTCACGCCGCATGGGCATGGCGTCGATGATCTGCTCAACCTTCTCCGCGCTTACCGGGTCATGCTGCGTCAGCTTGCTGCCGCCATCCTTGCCGATCAGGATGACGGTAAATTCGCCCGCCGGCACATGGAAACGATGGCGCAGATCGATCTGATCGGCATCGGAAGCAACCGGAGGGTGGATCGTCCGGATCGTATCCGGCCCGTTCACCGGGCCCGCCTGCACCAGCACCGGAATCACCACCAGATCGCGTTCGCGCATCGCGTCGCGGTGCCGGTCCAGCAGCGCAATCTGCTGCTGAAAGAGCGGGTCGCGGTCGGTCGATGCGAACACCAGCAGCACGCGGCTCTTATCCTTCAGCGAGCTGAGCGACGGCGCGGGCTGGGCGTCCAGCGTTTCAGCGTGAAACGACATCGCAAAGAGGACGGACGAGGCGAGAACAGGCAGCAGTCTGGTCAACATACTTCTCCTGACTCCTATGGATGCCGCGCGTGCCCCCGGCGCCTTAAACCCGCGGCGGACGTCCAGAGCAATCTACGCGCAAACCGCGTCCAACACCCCGCGAAGTGGCGGTCTTTCGAGAACCGCTGGAAGCGCCCCGGCGTCAGGGGCGGCTCGCCTTGATCCTCTCGTAAGGGCGGTTATCCCTTCCTGGTCTCCGCGCCAGTGTTGTTTGTCACCCGGCGTCGATGATCGACGTCATCCTACTGCAGCAGCATGGAGACGATCGCCGCCGACATCAGATTCGCCATCGTCCCGGCCAGCATTGCCCGCAGGCCAAGCTGCGCCAGATCGTTCCGCCGGTTCGGCACCAGCGCCCCGATGCCGCCGATCTGCATCCCGATTGAGCCCACGTTCGCAAAGCCGCACAGCGCGAACGTCGCAATCGAAAACGTGCGCGGCGCGAGCGTTCCCTTCAGCGGCCCAAGCTGCTGAAACGCCAGAAACTCATTGATCATCGTCCGCGTCCCGAGCAGATTACCGATGACTCTGCAGTCGTGCCAGGGAATCCCGATCAGCCACGCCACCGGCGCGCCCACCACCCCCAGAATCGCGTTCAGCGAATGCGGAAACGGAACATGCCCATGCGCCCAGCAGACGTTCGAGATCGACAGCATGATGGCGTTGAACAGGCCCACCAGCGCCACAAAGCTGATCAGCATAATCGCCACGTTGAACGCCAGTGCGCCGCCGTCGATCGTGCCGCGCGCGACCGCCGCAATGAAGTTCTCGTTCCGGTGCTCTTCCTGTTGCGGCATGTTCACCGTGCCGGCGGTCGCGGGCACCTCAGTCTCGGGCACCAGCATCTTGGCGACCAGCATGGTTCCCGGCGCCGTCATAATCACGGCCGAGAGCAGATCCTGCGCGTTGATGCCGAATGCGATATACGCCGCCATGATGCCGCCCGAGACATGCGCCATCCCGGAGGTCATAATCGTCATCAGCTCCGACCGTGTCGCTCCCGCGAGAAAAGGCCGGATCGTCAGCGGCGCCTCGGTCTGTCCCATGAAGATGCTGGCAGCGACGTTGGTCGACTCCGCACCGCTCGTCCCCATCGTCCGCTGCATCACCCACGCGACCACGCGGATGATCCGCTGCATCGCCCCGATGTGATAGAGAATCGCAAAGAACGCCGACACGAAGATGATCGTCGGCAGCACCGCGAACGCGAGCACCGCCAGGGGATTGCCGGGCGTGCCCAGCGGCCCGAAGACCAGCGACGAGCCGTCCGCGGAGTGGCCCAGCAGCGACGTGATCACCCCCGCAATCGCATGCAGCGCGATCTGGCCGCCGTTCCACTTGATCACCAGGATCGCGAAGAGAATCTGCAGCCCCAGGCCCCACGCCACGGTTCGCCAGCGGATGGCACGGCGATCGGTCGAGAAAGCATAAGCGAGGCCGACAAAAACAACGAGGCCGAGAAGGCCGGTAAATCGAGCCAAGGGACGCTCCGGGCAGGGCTGATGGATGCTTACGGTGAGTGTACGCGAGCCCCGCCGCAAGCCTTCCCGCTAACTTCGCCGCAGTCCCGCGTCAGCGCTTTGCCGGCAACCCGAAGTCGCTCGCGCCCGCCATCTCGATCGCGATCACCGGCGTGTCGTCGGTAAGCTGGCCGGTCGCCCGCACCACCGCCGGAGCCTCTCCTTGGAGCACCCACACGACGATGTCGGCGGGCTGCCGGCCCAGCAGCGGCGCGACCACGCCGGCCACGCCCCCCAACTCCGACTTCAGCCGGAACACGGCCGCCTCCCGGCGGGCTCCGGCGATCGAAACCCCGGCTTGTCCGTCGCTTGAAACGTCGAGATGAATCAGACGGGGCTCCTCGGTCGGACTCACCATCGCAAGTTTCGCGACAGGCGCGTCGGGGGAGAGGTTGGCGAGGACGCTGCACAGGTAGCCGTTGACCAGGCCCGGCGGCAGATCCATCTGCCGCACCTCCACCCTCGGCTTGCCGCTTCCGTCTACCGTGCGGCTGGTCACCCGGCCTCCGGCCTCGATCGTCAGATCGAGCGGCTTCGGGAAGAATAGTCCGCGCTGGATATGGTGGTCGCTCACCAGTTGAAACGTGTGGTTCTGGGTGAAAATCGCGGTCTCATCGTCAAGCGAACCATCGTGGAAGCGGTAGACCATGCGGTAGGTCACGCGCGACCCGTGGACCCACTGCGTCGCCTCGCCGAAGCCGATCTCACGCCCGTCCTCCGAACGCAGAACGACGAATCCGTGCAGCCGGCCATCGACGTGGCGCACCGGCACGGCTTGTGCGTGCGCGAACACCGCCCAGGCAAGCAGAAACAGCAGACGTACGTGTTTCAAAGGCGGCCTCCGGCGAGCTGGGCTGCGGCTTCGAGTGCAGGTGCAAAACGATGCGTGTGGGGAGAGTGTACGTGCATCTTCCGGGGAAGCAAACGCCTATCTTCGGGGGCACGACAGACCAGGAAGCACCAGCGTAAGATAAGCCGAAAGAGGTGCCCATCATGCCGCTGCCCGGCGATGAGAAGCTGCTAGCCTTAAGTCACGATCTGCTCGCCCAGTTCGACCAGATCTTCGGTCTTCACCCAGGCTTCCGCCCCGCCCACGCCAAGGGCATCCTGCTCACCGGCCGCTTCCAGCCCTCGCCAGAGGCCGCAACGCTCTCCGGGGCACCGCACCTGAAGGGTAAGTTCACGCCCGTTACGGTACGCTTCTCAAACTCCACCGGCGTCCCCCTCATCCCCGACACCGACCCCAATGCCGACCCGCGCGGCATGTCGATCCGCTTCCATCTCGGCGAACACGTCCACACCGACATCATCGGCCACTCCACCTGCGGCTTCCCCGTACGCACCGGCCCGGAGTTCCTCGAGTTCCTGCGTGCCCTCGCAGCCACCGCCCCCGGTGCGGCCTCGCCCACCCCCATCGAGCAGTACCTTGGCAGGCACCCCGCCGCGCTCGCGTTCGTCCAGATGCCCAGGCCGACGCCGGTAAGCTTCGCAACCGAGAAGTTCTACGGCGTGAACGCGCTGCACTTCATCAACGCCGCCGGCGAGACACGATTCGGACGCTACCGCATCGATCCCGAGCGCTACGCATTCCTCCGCAGCGACGAGACCTCCCGGCGCGATCCCAACTTCCTCTTCGACGAGCTCAAGCAGCACATCGCAGCCAAACCCATCACCTTCGAAATCCGCGTGCAGCTTGCCCAGCCCGGCGACGTGGTCGACGACGCGACCGTCGACTGGCCGGAATCGCGTGAACAAACCCTCCTGGGCACCCTCACCCTCGACGCGCTCGTCCCCGATGACGTCGCCGCGCAGAAGCAGATCATCTTCGACCCCATCCCGCGCGTGGACGGGATCGAGCCATCGGACGATCCCCTGCTCGAGCTCCGTGCCGCCCTTTACCTCATCAGCGGCCGCCGCCGCCGCGCTGCCTGATCGAAGACCTGACCAAGTCCCCTGCCGACCAGGGGAAGGCCCACGCGAAGCGTATAAAAGTCCCGAAGTGACCGCCGCCCGCGCAGGGCCGTCCTGAGCTGTCAAGCACCGGGCTTCGGAGCAGGCAGCAGGTGGTCCGGACGCACCGGCAGCGGATCGGCGCTGCGCACCCACGCCGTATAGATCGCATCGCGCAGCTCGGTCGCTCCCGCGGCCAGACGTTCATCGAGAAACGCCTTGCTCTCGGGCGAGCCCGCGCCCGTAAATCCACCCGCTTTCTCGAGCTGGTACGTCCGTTCCACCAGCGTGTTCGAGTGCCGGATGTACTTCACATAATCCTCGAAAAAGTCGCCCAGCAGTTTCGGCTGCGCCGGGATCAGCGGCGCGACCTCCCCCGGCGTCACATTCGCCGCGACGAAGTCCGACTCCATCTGGGCGTGGATGTGGTGCTCGGTGGTATAGCCGTTCGGGTTCGGCCCGGTCCAGCCATTGAACTGAATGCTGGTATGCAGAGGGTTCGAAGCGTCCCCCACAAAGTGCCCCAGGATCCCCGCGTCGACAAGGATCAGCGCCTCTACCGGACGCGTCTCCTGTCCGGCGGCCTTCAGCGTCCGGTACTCCCGCATATCCGCCTTCGTGCGCTCGTACCACTCGTCCGCCTCCCAGGGCTGCATGCCCACGGAGTCGGGCGTGAGCTTCAAGTCCGCATGCTGCTGCTGCGCGACGGCCAAATCGCGGACAAAATCAGAACGCCGGCGCGGCAGCCGCTGATTGATCAGATCCGCCCACTCGAGATCGAGGTAGTGATCGGGAGAGGTGGCGGCACCGAGCTCCGGCTCGAGTGGACTCTTCCACCGGTCGGGCTCCGGTCCGTAGTACGCCATGGCATCCTGCGCGGAGCTGTTCCGCAGAAAATCGGGAACGTCGGCGGGCAGCTTCGCGGCGGCCAGACGGTCGATGATCATGTGGCCGTCCCGGCCCCAGCCCAGACCCGATGGAACGAGGAGCATCGGCACCGCGGTGCCGGCGGCAAGAACCTTGAGGAACCACCCGTTGCGCAACGTCATCGGGCAATTCTAGCAATGGCTCTCAAACAGACGGTTAACGCCGGTGTTTCGCCCTCGTCAAGTCTCTTGGAATACGTCACCGCCCTCGTTACACTCATTGCCATGCACCTCCTCGGGCTGCTGGACAACTGGACACTGATGGTCGCAATCGCGCTCACCACGTCGATGGCGACATTTGCCTTCGGCATGACATGGGGTACGCACCGCAGTCTGCAGGGTTCGGGCGAGTTCGCGCTCGCCTTTTTCACCGGCACGCTCACCTGCGTGCTGTTCACCCTCGTACCCGACACCACCCCCGTCCTGCGTTTCTGCAACACCGTCCTCGGCGATTCGTTGATGCCGCTCGTCTATGCGCTCCTGCTCGCCGGCGTCGAGCACTTCTTCCGCGTACGCCGCCTGGCGCGCTTCGGCTATGTGCTGGTCGCCATCGTCTTCGCGCTCACCTGGTACTTCACCAGCGTCCGAGACTCCATCACCGCCCGCATGCTGGTGGACGATGTCTCCACCCTCATCTTCCGCGTGCTCATCGGCGTGGAGCTGCTTCGGCACGCCCCGCAGCGGCACCTGCGCACGCTCAGCGCGTTGATGTTCCTCTTCGCCGGCGTCAGCGCCGTCACCCTCTGGGACACGCTCGCGCACGCCGGGCCGCGCAACGCAAACGAGTGGATGCATGGCCACAGCCACCAGCAGATCTCGCTCCTCGCCACCCTGTTCTTCTTCGTCGCCGTCGGACAGCTCTTGTTCCTCATCCTGAACGGCGGGCTCGTGCGGCAGCTCGAAGAAGAGGCCACGCGCGACTTCATGACCGGCACCCTCAATCGCCGCGGTATCGAGCGCACCCTCGAAGCGGAGATGGCCCGCTCCCACCGCAACGGCCACGCCCTCTCGGTAGGCATCATCGACGTCGACAGCTTCAAGCAGATCAACGACACGCTCGGCCACGCGGAAGGCGACCGCACGCTCATCGCGGTATCCCATGCGATCCGCGACGGACTGCGTCTCTACGACTCGGTCGGCCGGCTGGGAGGCGATGAGTTTCTCGTCCTGCTCCCCGATACCCCGCAGCCCGAGGCCTTTCGCGTCATGGAGCGGCTGCGCGAGACCACCGCCGCCCTCGAGTCGAACGGCGCCACCCTCAGCGTAGGACTCACCTCGATCGCACGCGGCGAGACCAGCCGCGCTCTGCTCGCGCGCGCCGACGCCGCCCTCTATCAGGCCAAGCAGGATGGCCGCAACCGTACCCGCAATCTGATCCCGGCCGCGCAGACGACGGTCAATGCACCGCCGGCCGATGCCTCCGGACGCCGACCCGTCGCCCCCCCTAAACCAGGACGCTTGCGCCGGCTTCGGCGGGGGTTCCGAAGACGCGACGGTAGCGGGCGATAATTTCCGCCGGGCCGGTCGACTTGCGCGCATTGTCGGAAAGCTTCACCGTCGGAATCCCGTCCGCGCTGGTCAGCTTGCAGACCAGCGACAGTGGAGCCAGCGTATCCTCTCCGCGCGGGTGGCAGTCGCGGAAATCATTCGTGAGCAGCGTTCCCCAGCCCGCGGAAAAGCGAATGCGCCCGCTGAAATACTCATGCAGCCGGACGATATCCTGAGCGTCCAGCGCGTCCGACGCGATCAGCAGCTTGCCCTTTGGATCGCGGCCGCGCTCTTCCAGCCAGCGGATATATTCATCGCCCGCATCGACGGGATCCTTCGAATCGATCCGCTGCCCGGTCCAGTCCGCAACCCAGTCCGGCGCATGCTCCAGAAACTGCGTCGTCCCGAACGTATCCGGCAGCAGGATCAGCAGCGCCCCGCCATAGCTCTGCTGCCAGAGCTCCAGAACCTCATACTGCGCTCGGCGCAGGTCGTCGTCGGACCGTTGGGAGGCCAGTGCCGCCATTGCCATCGGCAGTTCATGCGCGTTGGTGCCCATCGCCTCCAGATCGTGCTTATACGCAAGCGCCACATTGCTCGTGCCCGAGAAGCGCTGGTCGTTTCTCTTGCCTTCGGCTGCGCGATGCCGCGTGGTCGTCGCCCCCGGCGGATGTCCGTTGCCGTTCAGCGCCGTGCGCATCGCCTGCACGCAGTACTCCTGCCACAAAAACGAGTGGCGGCGGCGCGTGCCGAAGTCCGAAACGCGCAGTCCCGGCACAGCGCGAAGCAGCTCGATCTTATCCCACAGCCGCGTCTTGGCGCGCGCGTACAGCACGTCCAGCTCCAGCTCCGAAAGCTCCGCCAGCGCCGACCGCGTCTTCAGCTCGCTCACGATCGCCAGCGCATAGATCTCCCACATTGTCACCTCGGTCCACAGCCCTGAAAACCGCAGCACCAGTTGCCCCTCATCCTCCGAAACCTCATAGTCGGAGAGCCGAAACCCATGCTCCAGCCAATCCAGAAACTCCGGCGAAAAGATGTGCCGCGAACCATAGAACGTGTTGCCCGCCAGCCACACCAGCTCCGATCGCCGCAACCGCAGCTGCCGCACATGCTCCATCTGCTCGATCAGCGCGGCCGCGCCAATGCGATCCTCCAGACGGACGCGCGTGGTCCGGTTGTGCACCTCACTCGTCACCCGGGTCTGGGGGAAGTTCTTCCAGATGAACTGCAGCATCAGCAGCTTGTAAAAGTCCGTATCGAGCAGCGAACGCACGATCGGATCGAGCTTCCAGTTGTGATTGTGCGCGCGCTCCGCAAAGTTCACGTTCATAGGGACCAGCCTAGCAACTCAGAAAACATGTAAATGCTGCTTGACATGACTGACGAGGCTGATGTAATGTTTGCTTGTCACTAAGTCAAGGGAGCTTACATCTAATGTCATCGTGCAACGCACTCGTCCGAACCCCCGAAGACCGCCTCTACGTTCGCCGCTGCCAACAGGGAGTGGCTGCCGCACTCCTGATCTACATCGCCTGCTGGCAGCTGTCGCTGCACCTCGGGCGGACGCCGCTCGGCTATGCGGCCAACGTGGTCGGCAGTACGGCCTTCTTCGGAGAACTGGTGGCCGCAGGCCTGCTCACGATGAAGCGGCTGGACGAGTTTCAGCGCGTACTGATGACCAGCTCGTTCCTCTGGGCAACCGTGATCGCCATGTTCATCTCCACCGTCTACGGAATGCTCGAGCTTCACAGCCACGGCACGCTTCCGCGTGTGCCTGTCATCGCTGTCCCGGGCATCGTCATCCTGCTCACCGCCTTGATCAAGCTCTTTATCTTCCGCCGCCACAAATCACCCGCAGAATAAGCAGCTCGTTCTCGTTCTTCAGAAAGGCTTGACGCCATGACCTGCAATCCTTTCAGCACAAGCGCCTCACCCGCCGTTCGCCCCTATCTTGAGGACATCGCTCTCATCATGAGCGGCTGCGTGCTCGTCACGCTCGGAGCCTCGCGCTTCGCTTACGACACGTATCCTCACGGCGCAGCGGGGTATGTCCTCTCCGCCATCCCATCCTTCTGCGTCTTTGCCTTGCTCGCAGTCGTCCTGTATCGGCGCGCCCAGGAGGACGAGTCTCCGCGAATGCTTGTGGTCCGCTCCCTGCTCGCCGCGACCTTCGCCGGCCTCGCCCTGGACGCCTTCGTTGATCTCCTCCGCAGCTTCGGCCATCTGCCCGGGCCGCCGCCGTTCGTCGGCTTCGCCGCCTTCTGGATCATCTTCGGCATCGCCCAGGCGCTCCAGTCAGGCGGGGATCATGCTCATGAATAACCGTCTGCGCGTTCTCCGGGCCGAGCGCAACTGGTCGCAGGCCGACCTCGCGCAGAAGCTTGAAGTCTCGCGCCAGTCCGTCAACGCCATCGAGACCGGCAGATACGACCCGTCGCTGCCGCTCGCCTTCCGCATCGCGCGGCTCTTCGGGCGAACCATCGAGGAAATCTTCCTCGAAGCCTGACCCACTCCGCCCCCTCGCACCTGACACTCGTCGCCTTCGTGGACCCCGGCACTCATGCGCGGGTAAGACGAAGCTCATCCTGAAATCACCCGCAACCGTTCCTCGTGGAGATCGTCATGCCAAACCTTCGCCGCTTCGCCGGCACCATTGCCGCTATCGTCCTGCTGCTTGCCGCCGCCGCGCTCATCCGGGCGCAGACCTCCCCGGCTTTCACGCCCACACGCTTCACTGTCACCGTCGAGGGCGCGCCGGATGGTCCCGAGGTTCTGCTGATTCCCGGTGCCGAGAGTTCGCGCTCGGTCTTCGACGCCGAGGCCAGACTGCTGGCGCCGAAGTACCGGCTCTATCGTGTCCAGGTCAACGGCTTCGCCGGACAGCCCGCCGGTCCGAACGCCTCCGGCCCGGTGCTTCCAGCCGTCGTCGAGGAGCTGCACCGGTACATCGCGGCCGGCCATCTGCACCCGGCGGTCGTCGGGCATTCCATGGGCGGCCTGATGACGCTCATGCTCGCGCAGGCGCATCCCGAAGACGTCCGCAGGATCGTCGTCATGGACGCCCTCCCATACTTCGCTTTGGCGATCAAGCCGGACGCGACGCTCGAGACCATGCGCCCGCAGGTCGACGCCATGCGCGGCATGCTGCAGAACCAGACGCCCGGGCAGCAGGCCGCGCAGATCAGCCAGACGGTACCGATGATGGTCAACAATCCGGAAGGCCGCAAAGAGGTGGCCGCCTCCGCGCTCGCCTCCGATCACGCGGTGTACGTGCAGGCCCTCTATGACGACCTGACCACGGACGTGCGGCCGGGGCTGGCGTCCATGAAGACACCCGCCCTGGTGCTGTACGCCTGCGATCCCACCCTGCAGGGACCGGATCCGGCCGTGCCCGACAAGCTCTACGCCGCTGCATACAGCACCATGCCGAAGGTCACTCTGCAGCGGATCGACGGTTCGCGGCACTTCATCATGTATGACCAGCCGACGGCATTCGATGCGGCGGTGCAGGCGTTTCTGAAGCCATAACCGGGAAGCGGCGACCGATCCGCTGGATGGCCGCCGCCGTTTCCGCAACTGTCACAAACCCCCGCGTCGTTGCTGGCGCAAACTGCTAATCTAGAAGACGCCATGAAGACGAAAGCAGAACTACTCATCACCCCGATTCGCCATATCGACATTAGCGAGCACAACGTCGTGCCCTTGATCGACGCGATGTCCCGGATGGCCTATTCGGCCCGCGATACCGCGCGTGCGGCCAGCATCTACGACATGATGCTCCGCGATACCGAATGCGGCGTGATCCTCTGCCTCGCCGGATCGCTCATCTCGGCCGGCCTCAAGAAGATCTTCGTCGACCTCCTCCGCAACAACATGGTCGACGCCATCGTCTCCACCGGCGCCAACATCGTCGACCAGGACTTCTTCGAAGCCCTCGGCTTCCGCCACTACGTCGCGGGCGACGAGTACAAGTACGGTGCCGGCGATGCCGAGCTGCGCGAACTCATGATCGACCGCATCTACGACACCTTCATCGACGAAGAGCAGCTCCGCATCTGCGACGAGACCACCCACCAGATTACCGACTCGCTCGAGCCCCGCCCCTACTCCAGCCGCGAGTTCATCCAGGCCATGGGCGCCTGGCTCAAAGACAACGGCCGCACGCCCGAAAACGGCAACGAAGATTCCATCGTCCTCGCCGCCTATGAAAAAGGCGTTCCCATCTTCGTCCCCGCCATGTCCGACTGCTCCGCGGGCTTCGGCTTCGTCGCGCACCAGCACGCGCGTCAGGGCAAGCCGTCCGTCTCCATCGACTCTGCCAAAGACTTCTACGAGATCACGAAATTGAAGATCGAGAATCCCACCACCGGTCTGCTGATGATCGGCGGCGGCGTCCCGAAGAACTTCGCCCAGGATATCGTCGTGGCGGCCGACATCCTCGGCGTCGAGGCCTCCATGCACAAGTACGCCATCCAGATCACCGTTGCCGACGCCCGCGACGGCGCGCTCTCCGGCTCGACGCTCAAGGAAGCCAGCTCCTGGGGCAAGGTCGACCTGACCTACGAACAGATGGTCTTCTCCGAGGCTACGCTCGCACTTCCGCTGATCGCCGGGTACGCTTTTCACAAGAAGGGCTACACTGCTCGCACCGGCAAACGCTTCGCCGACATCCTCGATCGCGTACCGGTTTCCGCATAGTCATCGCACAGCGTCTTCGATCGCTGAAGGGCCCGCCTCACTCTTTCGTGAGGCGGGCCTTTTCAGCGCCTTCAGGGGATCCCTGCTCTTGATCGTCAACATCCGGGTAACCAGACTGTCGAACGCATGGTAACGTGCTGTAGCATCGTGGGTATTCCCGCATGAGTCTTGTTCTGCTCAACCTGCTGTGTCTCGGTCTCGCGATTGCCTTGAGCGCCGTGTGGTACCGCGCCAATAACGCGATCCGCAAGCTGCGCGCGGAGCTGGACGCGGCCACTGAGGCGCAGCGTAATAAGGATGCCGCCCTCGTGCAGCGCTCCGAGCTCGATCAGATTAAGGACGAGTTCATCTCCACCGTCTCGCACGAGCTGCGCACGCCGCTCACCAGCATCCGCGGCGCGCTGGGTCTGCTCTCCGCCGGCCTCATGGGCACCGTCGACGCCAAGGCGCAGAATCTGCTGCGCATCGCCGTCACCAATACCGACCGGCTCATCCGTCTCATCAACGACATCCTGGACATTGAACGCATGGAGTCCGGACGCGCCACCCTGCACGTGCGCCAATGCAATCTGCGCGAACTCGTCCAGCAGGCGACCGAGACCATGACCGCCATGGCCGACGGAGCCGGCGTCACGCTCCAGATCGAAGCGCGGGTCGATCAGGAGGAGGTCGCGCTGGACGGTGACCCCGACCGCATCCTGCAGGTCGTCACCAATCTGCTCTCGAATGCGATCAAGTTCTCGCCCTCAGGAACCGCCGTCACCATCAGCGTCGACGCCGATCCGGATTGGCTGACGCTGCGCGTCTCCGACCAGGGACGCGGCATCCCGCTCGACAAGCTCGAGAGCATCTTCGACCGCTTCCAGCAGGTCGAAGCCTCCGACGCGCGGCAGAAGGGCGGCACCGGGCTCGGGCTCGCCATCTGCAAGACCATCGTCCAGCAGCATAACGGCTCCATCTGGGCGGAGTCGAACCCCCAGCAGAAACGCGGACCCGGCGCTTCGCTCATCATCGCGCTGCCGCGCGTCGCGCGCCCGCATACCCCCGCGCCGGAGCCGCCCGCCGACGCCGTGCTTGCCGGTCCGCCGCTCGGCACCATTCTCGTCTGCGACGACGAACCCGCCATCCGCACCATCGTCTCCGAGCACCTGCAGCGGCATGGCTATCGCATCCTCGAGGCGGCGAGCGGTGAGCAGGCGCTTACCCTCGCGCACAGCCACTCCGTGCAGGCAATCCTGCTCGATCTCCACATGCCCGGCCTCAGCGGGTGGGAGACGCTCGAGAAACTCAAGGAGTCCGACGACACCGCCCACGTCCCCGTCGTCGTGCTCTCCGTCCTCTCGCCCACGGCGCGCCCCACCAGAGACGGAGGCGGCGGTCTGCTGCCGCAGGGGTGGGTGCAGAAGCCCTTCGACGAAGAGCGTCTGCTCGCCGAGCTCAGCCGGGTCGTGCACCAGTCCAACGGATCCTCCCACGTTCTGCTGGTGGAGGACGATCAGGATCTCGCCGCGGTCATCATCGCCGGTTTTGAAGAGGCGCAGGTGCGCGTCGATCACGCCAGCACGCGCCAGAGCGCCATCGACCAGTGCCGCACAAAACGTCCCGCGCTCATCATCCTCGACCTCACCCTCCCCGACGGCGACGGCTTCTCGCTCGTGGAGTGGCTCCGCAAACAGCCCGACTTGCTCTCGCTGCCGCTGGTCGTCTACTCGGGCCGCGATCTCGCCGACGCCGAGATGACCAAGCTGCGCCTCGGCCCCACGGATTTCCTCACCAAAGCCAGAGTCCAGCCCTCCGAAGTCGAAGAGCTGGTGCTCAACATCGTGCAGCACCTCAGGCCCGCCGTGCCCCGTCCCGCGGCGGCTCGTTCCCTGCCGCGCGCGTGAGAGAATCGCGTCTATGCACAGGGTTCTGATCATTGATGATGAAGACGATATCCGCGAGGTCGCCGCGCTCTCGCTCGAGGCGACCGCCGGATGGGAGATCCTCACTGCAAGCTCCGGCCGTGAAGGGATTCTGGTCGCCGCGCGCGAGAAGCCCGAGGCCATCCTCATGGACGTCATGATGCCCGAGATGGACGGCCCCACCACCTTCCGGCAGCTGCAGCAGAATCCCGAAACCTCGTCGATCCCCGTCGTACTCCTGACCGCCAAGGTGCAGGGTGCCGACCAGCGCCGATTCGCCGGACTGGGCGTCGCCGCGGTGTTGTTCAAGCCCTTCGATCCCCTCACCCTTTCGACGCAGATCTCCGAGGTTCTCGGCTGGCACGATTAGCTGCTTTCCCGGCATCAAAGAGGGTATGGTGGCCAAGGCGCAGGACGCGACAACCAGGCTCATCCACGATCTCTGGGTGCGCAATCATCCACTCATGCTCGAACGGCTGGCACTGCTGGACAGGGCAGCGCAGGCTGCAGACACCGGTGAGCTGCCCGAAGCCCTGCGCGCGGAAGCGGAGAGCACCGCGCACAAGCTCTCCGGCTCCCTCGGCATGTTCGGTTTTCAGCAGGGAACCGCGGCCGCGCGCGCGCTCGAAGCCGAGCTTCGCTCGAGTGCACCGCAGCCGAAACGGCTGCGGGAGCTGGCCCATGAGTTGCGCGCCTCGCTCGACCTTCCGGCACCCGCCAAACAGAATCCCTAGTTACAGGTCAGTGCCGTCCACACCGCCGACGCATTCGAATCCGGGTGCGTCACGCTGAGGTCGACGAAGGTCCCCGGCGAAATCGCCACCGAGCCCGCCACGGTGCAGGTTGAGTCCACCGAGACCTGACAGCTCAGCGAAGAGTCGGCCATCCCGGCAGGCGTACCTGTGCGCAGCGTAACCGTGATCGTCTGTGCCTGCTGCGAGTACACCTGCAGCTCGGTCGCGGTGCATCCCGCCGGAATCCACGTGAGGGTCGTCGCACTCTCCGACGCACTCTGATTTTGATTGCTCAGCGAATAGAACTCCGCTGCGTATGAAACCGTATGCAGCGTCGCCAGCCCGTTGCTGAAGCCGGAGCCGGAGCCCGCCGTTCCGCTTCCAGGTGCGCCCGTCGCACCCTGCGGAAGCGTGAAATCGAGCACGGCGGCGCTGCTGCTGCCTACGTTCGCCACTGAAGCCGACGAACCGGGCGCACCCGTCGTCACCGTCCCCACCTGCACCGTTGCCGGCGAACCTGCGGCTCCCGCTGGACCAGCCGAACCGGCCGCCGCGAGCACCGCCCACAGACTCGCATTCTGGTCCGGCTCGACCCCCGTGCTCGCAGCAAGCGCGATCCACATGGATCCTGCAAACGTCACCCCATCCAGCGCGGCGTAACTCGAGCCGGACATCCACCCCCCGCGAAAGTTCAATCCGGGAGCGCCCGCCGGACCAGCCGCTCCAGCGGCACCGTTCATGCCGGCCGCGCCGGTCGCCCCCTGCGTTCCCATCGCCCCTGCCGCGCCATCCTGACCCGCCGCCGCCAGCAGCGTCCACACCGGCGAGTTTGCCGCTGGCAGATTCCCCTGATTGCCGCCCGTTGTTGAGACATAGCTCGCCCCCTGGTAGCTGACTGCATCGCCGTGCGCATACGACGCGTTCTGACTCCAGCCGCCTTGAAACGTCAGCCCCTGCGCCCCCGCCGGACCAACCGGTCCCGCCGGGCCGGTGGCGCCCGCCGGCCCCGCAGAGCCGGTCGGTCCCTCGAACCCCGTAGCCCCCGTTGCTCCCGGCGCGCCCGGGCTGCCCGCCTGCGCCAGCAGCGCCCAGTACGAAGGCGACACATCCGGCTCACGTCCCATATTCGCAGTGAGCGCGACCCACGCGGAGCCCGCATAACTCACCGCTCCGCCCGTGGCATAGGACACCCCGGTCGCCCACTGACCCAGAAAGCTCACAGGCGGCCCGGCAACCCCGGTCGGCCCCGCAGGCCCTGTCGCGCCCGCAGCTCCCGTCGCCCCTGCGGGTCCTGTGGCGCCCGTAGCTCCAGCCGCTCCTTGGGCCACCAGCACGGCCCAGTACGACGCGCTCTGATCGGGTGTGTTGCCATGATTGCCCGAAACCAGCGACACGTAGGTCGATCCCTGGTAGCTCACCGCATCCGCGAACGCATAATTGCCGCCCGATGCATAATTCCCCGTGTAGTTGACCGCCGGCGGACCCTGCGGCCCGGTCGCACCCTGGCTCCCGGTCAACCCCGTCGGACCAGCCGCTCCCGTAGCTCCCGGTGTCCCCGCCGGGCCCGTCAAGCCCGTCGCCCCTGCGGGTCCGGTCCCTCCAGCCGTTGCGAACAGCGCCCACTGCTGCGGGCTCTGATCCGGCGTATTGCCATGATTCGAGTCGATCAGCGAAACATACCCCGCGCCGTTGTATTGCACGCCGTCCGCCAGCGCGTAGTTGTTGAGCGAGCTGTACTGCCCCTGAAAGTTGAGCCCGCGCGGCCCGGGGTCACCCTGAAAACCCTGTGCCCCCTGCGCTCCGGCAGGGCCCGTAGCGCCCGTCAATCCGGGTGGTCCGCCCGGCCCGTTGCTCCCCGTCGCCCCCGTCGGGCCGGGCGGGCCTATCTCCCCCGGCGGCCCGGCAAACCCCTGCAGACCCTGAATCCCGACTGGCCCCTGCAATCCCGCAGGACCCGCCGGGCCAACCGTACCGGCCGCTCCGGCAGGTCCCGCCGCTCCAGCGATACCCGCGGCACCAGCCGCGCCTGCGGGGCCGGTGAGACCTGCAGGACCCTGGAGGCCGGGAAAGCCCTGCACGCCTGCGGGACCTTGCGGACCCGTCGGCCCCGGCGGCCCGCCCGAAGGCCCAGTCGCTCCAACCGGCCCGACTGGTCCAGTCGGTCCCATCGCTCCGGCAGGTCCGGCAGGTCCGGCAGCGCCCGGCACACCCGCAACTCCCTGAATGCCCTGCAAACCCTGCGCGCCCGCCGGCCCGGCTGCTCCGGTCGCGCCGGTCGCGCCCGCCGGCCCGATCGACCCGCTTCCCGAAGTCAAGAGGTCCACCTCGAGCGTCGCGGGGTGGCTGGTCAGGTCGTTCTCCTTGCTGTCGAACTGCACCAGGGCCGTGCTCGAGCTGAGCGCAAACCCAAAGTTCGCAGCCGGAGCGCTCAGCCAGCTCTGGACCAGCCCCGTCACATCCACCGCGATGAAGCTGCCCGCAGTCGCCACCACGATCGTATGCGTCACGGAATTGAGCTGCGGCACCGTAGCGAAGGTAACGGTGCTCTCCGTCCACGCCGATCCCAGCGGCTGCAGCACCAGCGTTCCCGGCGTATCCACGCGATTGGGATAGAGCCGCAGCACCGCGCGCGACACCTGCGCCGCGGACGTGCCCGGAGGCAGCAGGCTCAGATCGAACTGCCACAGCCCCGTATAGCCGTTGCCGACTTCGATGTTGGAGATGCCGCCGCTGTTGGTCGTTGCCAGCGCGGCGTTCACATGCGTATCTGCAATCAGCGTGGCCTGCCCGCACAACGCAGGCGCGAACAGCGCGTACGCAACGAGCAGCAGCCCGCTTCGGAGCCCGAGGCACCAGGTTCTCATTCCGCCCTCACATTCCTCAACGTTGACTGCTCTGCGTTGCACGGTGCCTCAGGCGCGAGGGCAGCGCCGGAGGAGTCTCAAGGTTCGGAGTGCCTCTATCTAACTCCAAGCCGATGAATGCCGCAAGCCAAATCTTCGCGCCCTCCCGCGCGCTTCGCCCTATCCGCTATCATCAGGAACGATGCATGCCGATGTTCATCTCCTCCTGAAGTCTGGCGCTGCCGCGACGGACGAGGCGCTCGAACGCCTGCTTCCCTCCCCGGGCACACTCCCCCATTCGATCCACCGAGCCATGCGCCACTCCACCTTCGCCGGCGGCAAACGGCTCCGTCCCATTCTCGCGATTGAAGCCGCCCGCATGGTCGCGGGCACCCCCGAGTTCCCCCCCGGCGCACCCGCGCTCGGGGCCGCGCTCGAAATGATCCACACCTACTCGCTCATCCATGACGATCTGCCCGCGCTCGACAACGACGACCTCCGCCGGGGCCAGCCCACCTGCCACGTCGTCTTCGGCGAAGCGACCGCCATCCTCGCCGGCGACGCCCTCCAGACGCTCGCCTTCCAGACCATCGCCCGGCTCCCCGTGGACCCCGAAGCCGTCGTCGCCATCACCCGTGAGATCGCCGATGCCATCTCGACCGGCGTCGGCGCGGACCTGCCCGGAGGCCTGCCCCCGGGCATGATCGGCGGCCAGGTCATGGATCTCGAAAGCGAAGGAGCCACGCCAGGTCCGGAGCTGGTCGAACGCATTCACCGCTCGAAGACCGGCGCGCTCATCACCGTCTCCGTCGTGGCTGGCGGCTGCCTTGCGGGCGCGGGCGCGGATACCATCGCCCGCCTGCGCACCTTCGGCGAAAAAGCCGGGCTCGCCTTCCAGATCGTCGACGACGTCCTCGACGTCACCCAGGACTCCGCCCAGCTCGGCAAAACCGCCGGCAAGGATACCGCCGCCGACAAAGCTACCTGGCCTGCAATCTACATCGGGGGCGGGGCTCGGGCCGAAGACGCCATCGAACGCTCTCTCCACGACGCACAGCAGCTGATCGGCGACGCCTTCACCGCGCTCGAGCCGTTCGGCCCGAATGCCGATGCGCTCAAAGCGATCGCCCTCTACCTCACCCAGCGTAAGAACTAGCCCGCACATGCAGGGAAATATGCTCACGCAGCAAGACATCCGCGAGGCGCTGCGAGCCTGCTTCGACGCCAGCCATCCCGCCCGGCGTCCGCTGAACATCGTCGATCTCGGCCTCATCGAGCGCGTCGAGCTCACCCTCGATCCGGACGCGCCCGGCGCGGGCATCCCAGGCGTTCCGCCTCGTCAGGTGCTCTCGCTTACGCTGCTCGCGCCTTCGCCGGAAGAAGATGCGCGCGCCATCCTCGCCGCGCAGGTGAAAAACCGGCTCGCCGGTCTGCCCGAGCTCTGGCGCACCAGCGTCCGCATCGTCGACCAGCCGGCCTGGACCTCCGCCCGCATCACACCCGAAGGACGCCGTCTGCTCGGCATGAAGGATCCCGTGCTGCCGATCCTCAACAATCGCGCCCCCTGATCATGCCGCCCGAAAAAATGCCGCCGAGAAAGCGCCCGCGCATCGTCCCCGTTCATGCGCCGTCGGCACCTCCTGTCCATCCCTTCGATCGCCTCCACGCAACCGATACCGGAGGCCTGATTCCCGGACACGAACTGGTCACCGGGCACGCGAGCGACGCGCACGTCACCGCCTACTACGCTATCGCGCCCTCGATCCTGGACGGCCTCATCGACCTCTGGCTGCGCGAGAATCCCCCGTATCCCATCCACCGCTATACCTTCCTCGACGTGGGCGCGGGCAAGGGACGCGCCCTCATGACCGCTTCGCAGCACCCCTTCCGCGCCGCCGTCGGCGTCGAATTGAACCCCGGCCTGGCAGAGATCGCCCGCCTCAACCTGCGCGCCTTCGCCGCCTCCGCCCACGCCGCGCCGCTCGCGCCTGCCTCGCTCCTCGAAGGCGATGCGCTCGAAGTTCCACTCCCCGAGGGACCTCTGCTGGTCCACATGTTCCATCCGTTTGAGGCGCCGCTGCTGCGCCGTTTCGCCGCGCGCCTCGAACAGCACCTCGCCGGCCGCCCAGGCCAGCTCGACGTTTTTTACGTCAACGCCGAACATCTCAGCGTGCTCGACCGCAACCCCGCCTTCACCCGCGTCTTCCATGGCATGGTGCCCATGTCATCCGAAGATCACCTTGCGGACCTCGCCGAGATCGCAGGCCAAACGGAGTACGGCTCAACCGGCGATGAACTCTGCACCATCCACCGCTTCACAGGCCGTGGAGCCGATCCGGAAGCACAATAACCCATGGAACTCGTGTAGCCGGTAGCCAACCGAGCCTGCCGCCGCCGCGTCCTACCCAAAAGTCCGCACACGGATCGTACGCAAAGGAAAACACACGTATGACGCTTGCCCAGCTGGTCCATCTTGCGATCCCGATCGTAATCGTCGGCATCATCCTTGGCCTGATCAACCGCTACATCCCGATGGCCGGCAGCATCAAATCGCTGCTCAACGGCATCGTGATCATCTTCGTCGTGCTCTGGGTCCTGCAGCAGCTGGGCGTCCTTGGTTCCCTCGGCGGCATGCGCCTGCACTAAAGCCGGCGACCTGCACATCCGCTTATTGCACCCACCCGCCGTCCGGCGCGGCTGGCCACGGCCGGCTGCCCAGGCCACGCTCGGTCAGCAGCTCGTAGATTGTCGAAACCAGGCCACCCGGCCCATGTGTCTCATCGACCGTCGCATCCGCGCCACCCAGCGGCCCCGAGTCGAATCCATTCAGCCGCACGATCAGCATGTTGGGTCGCGTGATCCGCGCGCGATCGACCCAGTCCTGCCGCTGCGGCTCGGGAATCGTGTCGCACACCACCAGAAGATCCGCCGCAAATCCCGTCATCTCGCCCAGATCGACCGCGACCGTTTCCACTTCCCAGAAGTGGCGCAACACCTCCAGCTTCGCTTCGAGGTAAGGCTGCGAGTTGCCGAGAACGATCACCTGGGCTGGGGTTGCCATAAGGAAAAGCCTATCCCTTTCACCGCTGCAAGACTATGCGCTTCAAGCCATAAGACGCACCGAAGTTCGTGGGACGCACGGCGCATCGCTGCGCGCTTATCGTGACACGCAAGTCGGCCCGCTACTCGCGCCAGCGTACCACCAGGGATCGCTCGTCACCTTCCAGATGCGTCATGTGTACCTCGGCATCCGCGCGCTCCCTTACGGACGCAAACTTCTCGCCCCACTCCACCAGCACCAGCGCGTCCGGTTCGTTCGCCAGATCGTCGAGCCCGAGCGTCGCCAGCTCCCGCTCCTGCTCCAGCCGGTACAAATCGAGATGAAAAACGCGCCCGCGCCGTCCCGCATACTCGTGCACCAGCGTGAACGTCGGGCTCGTCACCTCGTCAGGCGAAGCCGCTCCAGCTGCCCGCAGCCAACCCTTGACCAGCGTCGTCTTGCCCGCGCCCAGCTCGCCCCGCAGGATCACCACCCGCGGCGCCGACAGGATCTCGGCAATGGTCTCCGCAATTGCAAGCGTGCCATGCACCGAGCGCGTCTTGAAGTTCTTGATGCGGTTGAACGCGTCACTCACGCGGCGGACTCCTCAGCGCGTACGCCGCAGATCCAGCGCAGCCCGTCTTCGTCCTCGACCGCGTACTGAAACGCCTCGCTCAGATGCTCCAGCACATCGGTCGCCAGCACCGTCTTCTCATCGCGCCCATGCCGGTGCACCAGCAGATCGGCCGCCAGCCCGTGCAGGTACACGGCAGCTTCCACCGCCTCCGCCACATGCTCCGGATGCTGCGCCACCAGCGCCGCCACAATCCCCGTCAGCATGTCGCCACTGCCACCCTTCGCCAGCCCGGGATTGCCGGTCGTATTCACCGCCACGCGCCCGTCCGGATGCGCCACCAGCGTGCGCCAGCCCTTCAGCACCAGCGTCAGCCCGTGCTCCATCGCAAATCTCCGCGCCAGCCCGATCCGGTCCGCCTCCACGTCCTTCACCGTGCAGCCCAGCAGCCGCGCCATCTCCCCTGGATGCGGCGTCAGCACCATCGTCCGCGCGTGCCCATCCAGCAGCGAAGCCTTGTCGCTGTCGAACGCATTCAACCCGTCCGCGTCGATCACGATCGGCAGCATGCCCTGCTCCGGCGTGCCCGTACGCGCAACCAGCTCCCGCGCGAACTCCGAAGCCTCCCCGCGCGTCGAAAGCCCCGGCCCCAGCGCGATCACCTTGATCCCCTTCAGCAGCGTCTCCAGCTCCTCCAGATTCTTCAGGCTCGCCGAACCCTCCGGCCCTTCGTCCAGCGCCCGCATCATCAGCTCCGGCGTGCGTCCGCCCACCACGTCCATCAACGCCCGTGGCACCGCCGCGGTCACCAGCCCCGCGCCCGCGCGCAGGCACGCCAGCGAGCTCATCCCCGGCGCACCCGACGTCCCATAGCTCCCGCCCACGATCAGAACATGCCCGAACTTGCCCTTATTCGAGTTGATCGGCCGCGGCTTCTCCGTAAGCGCCTTGGACACGCCCGTCCACGTCACGTTCAGCGCGCTCTCGATCGCACACTCCGGCGACCCGATCTCCCCCACCACCACCGGCCCAAACACATCCGCCGTCAGGTGCCCGAAGCAGTGCGCCACCTTCGGCGCGGTAAAGGTCACCACCGCATCCGCCCGGAACGCACCCGCAACCGTCTCCTGATACGAGTCCGCATCCCACCCGCTCGGCAGATCGACCGCCACCACCGGCACCTTCACCCGGCTCACTGCGTTGCACAGCATCAGCGCAGGCCCCGGCCGCATCGGCCCCTTGAACCCCGTCCCAAACACCGCATCGATCAGAAGATCCGCTTCGCCCAGCAGCTCCACCACGTCGTCCTCCGCGGCATCGGCCCCCAGCGTCTCCACAACACCCTGATCGGTCGAGTCCTCCAGCCGCCGCAGCGCCTCCGCGGCTTCACCCTGCACCCCGTCCCGCTCGCCCGCGAGCAGCACCCGCACGCCCACACCCTCGCCCGCCAGCAGCCGCGCCGCCGTCAGCCCATCTCCCCCATTGTTCCCCTTGCCGCACAGCACCAGCACCCGCGCGGCCTCGGGATACTGTCGCAGCACAAAACGCGCGACCACCCCGCCCGCGGCCTCTATCAGCTCCTGCATCGGCACGCCGCCCTCAATGGATCGCCGATCCGTCTCGCTCATCTCAGCCGCAGTCAATACCTTCATCACGCCTCCAGGACTTCGTGCGCCATCCCACGCCACACAATCGAAAAGCTACCAGCTCACAGCTCCATCGCCGTCAGCTGATAGCCGGTCATCACCACACGGAGCTGCGACTAGGATCGCGTCCCGAACGCCACGTCGATCAGTGATTTCTCTTCCATGTCATGCGCCTTGGCCGAACCCGTTGCCGGGCTCGCGCTCGCCTTGCGCGTCACCTTCACCACCCTCCGGTCCCGCGCCATCCGACGCAGCTCCGGCATGACGTAGAACAGCGCGCCCATATTCGCCGGCTCTTCCTGCACATACACCACCTCGGCGTTCGGGTGCATGTCCAGCGCCGCCTGCATCTCCTGCTCCGGCCACGGATACATCTGCTCCAGAAACACAATCCCCACCGAAGCATCCTTCCGCTTCTCGCGCTCCACGCGCAGATTGTGCCCGATCTTGCCCGAGCAGATCAGCAGTCGCCGAGGGTTCTCGACCGACGTCTCCGGAATCACGTTCCTGAACCCGTCCGCCGCAAACTCCGTCACATCGGAGCTCGCATCCGGATGCCGCAGCATGCTCTTCGGCGTAAACACGATCAACGGCTTGCGCCATTTGCGCAGCGCCTGCCGCCGCAACAAATGGAAGTACTGCGCCGCCGTCGAAGGCTGCGCGATCACGATATTGTCGTTCGCCGCAAGCTGCAGAAATCGCTCCATCCGCGCGCTCGAGTGCTCCGGGCCCTGCCCCTCATACCCATGCGGAAGCAGCATCACCAGCCCCGACAGCAGATGCCACTTCGCCTCGCTCGCCGCAATAAACTGGTCGATGATGATCTGCGCGCCATTCGCAAAATCGCCGAACTGCGCCTCCCACAGCACCAGCGCCTCAGGATAATCGCGCGAGTAGCCGTACTCATAACCCAGCGAAGCCGCCTCGCTCAGCAGCGTGTTGTAAACCTCGAACAGCGCCTGCGGCTTGTCCATCCCCGCGCCCGCGGCGCCGATATGCTCCAGCGGCACATACCGCAGCTCCGTCTCGGTATCCGTAATCACCGCATGCCGCTGGTTGAACGTCCCCCGCTGCGAGTCCTGCCCGGTCAGCCGCACCGGCGTGCCCGCCGTCACCAGCGACGCAAACGCCAGCAGCTCAGCGGCCCCGTAATCGAAAGCCCGCTTCCCCTCCGCCATCTCCATCCGCTGCTCGTACAGCTTCTTCACCTTGGGGTGAATATGGAAGCTCTCCGGATAGCTCGTCAGCCCGCGCATCAACGTGCGCGCATCCTCCGAGCTCACCCCCGTGCGCAGCGCCGCATCCTCCGCCCGCAGCTCCAGCCCGCCGTAGTACGGATCCCAGTAGTGCGGCAGCTCCGAAAGCCGCGGCGAAGACTCCGTCTCCTTCGCATGACGCTGCTCTTCGAGGAACTGTTCCTGGACCTGCGCCACCTCCTCCGCCGGGTCCACGCCGATGCGCTCGGCATAGGTCTTATACAGCTCGGGCGTCTTCGCGATAATCGCGTAACGCCGCGGCGAGGTCACCGTCGGGTCATCCACCTCGCTGTGCCCGTGCCGCCGGTACCCGATCAGATCCACGACCACATCGGACCCGAAGTGCTGCCGATATTCACTCGCGATCGAAGCCACCCGAATCACCGCATCCGGATCCTCCGCATTCACATGAAAGATCGGAATCGGCAGACGCTTCGCAAGATCGGTCGCGAACCGCGACGAGTTCGACTCCTCCGGCACCGCCGTAAAGCCCAGCAGGTTATTCACAATCACATGAACCGTGCCGCCCACATTGAACCCGCGCAGCGTCATCATGTTCAGCGTCTCGGCCACAATCCCCTGACCCGCAAACGCCGCGTCGCCATGGATCAGCAGCGACATAATCCGCTTCTGCCCTTCCAGTCCCGTGCTGCGGCCCTCCGCCAGCTCTTCCGCCTCGAGCCGCGTCTGCTTCGCCCGTACCCGGCCCAGCGCCACCGGGTCGATCGCCTCCAGATGGCTCGGATTCGACGCCAGATGCAGCAGCACCTCCTCGCCCGACGGCGAATGCCACCGGCCCGTCGCCCCCTGGTGATACTTCACATCGCCGCCGCCCATCGTCGAGCGCGGATCCACATCCTCGAACCGCGCAAAAATGTCGCCCGCCGTTCGGCCCACCGTATTCGTCATCACGTTCAGCCGCCCGCGATGGCTCATCGCCAGCACCGCCGTCGTCACGCCCAGCCCCGCGGAAACCTCAAACACGCGATCCAGAAACGGGATCAGTACCGTCAGCCCTTCGAGCGAAAACCGCTTCGTCCCCAGATACCGCGACTGAATCGTCTGCTCGAAGATCTCAGCCTTGATCAGACCCGTCAGCACCCTGCGCCGCATCGCCTCGTCCGGCGCCGCAAGCCTCTGCTCCAGCTTCCGCTCCAGCCACTCGCGCTTCTCCTGGCTGGCAATATGCATAAACTCGACGCCAACCGTCCCGCAGTAATACTCGCGAGCCTCCGCCGCGGCATCTTCTTCGCCCTCCGGCAGCGGCACCGGAAACGGCTCGCGCGGCAGATACTGACCCAGCGGATCCAGCGTCGACTGCAGATAGCCCCAGCGCCGAAACACGTCGAACACCTGTTCGCGCCGCTCGCTCTGCGGATGCGTCTCCGGCCCCGCCGCGGGTGCCGTCGCCTCCGCTGCCCCTGCCCTCACTGCCGTCTTCTGTGCCATCGGTGCCATGTGCTTCCAACCCCTGCTCTCTCTGGTCGGCGAGCCCGCAAAACGGCCTGCCCAGACGAAAGCCTGCGCCTTTCGTCCTGTACTATGCTAGTCCCATCCATGGTGCGTCTGCGTGCCGCGCAGCGGTAATCGCACGTTCGGGCCATCCTGCATCCGCCCCGTCACTCAACCCGTCTCTCCTGCTGAGGTCTGTCCTTCATGCGTCTTCTCCGCCTCGGCTGCGCCGCTCTCCTGCTCTCCCTGGCCGCGGCGCTACCCGCCCAGAGCAGCGACCCCTATGCCCCCGCTGGCCAGAAGCTGCTGCCCGATATCCCCACCCTTATGCACGAGGTGGAGCTCCGGCAGCGACAGGCCGAGACCGTCGCGCAGAGCTACACCTACCACGAAGAAGACGTCTTCCACGAGCGCAACAGTCAGGGCGCCATCAAGAAGACTGAGGAAGCCGCCTGGGATGTCTACTGGATCGACGGCGTACGCCTTCGCCGCATGATCAGGAAGAACGGCAGAGACCTCACGCCGGATGAACTGAAGAAGGAAGACGAACGCCTCGGAAAGTACGTCCAGAAAGCGAAGGAGCGGCGCGCCCGGGGCGATGCCGAAGACAAAGAAACCGACTCCGCCGGCCATGATGAAGTCTCCGCGGCCCGCATCCTCGCTATGGGCAGCTTCACCAACGCGCGGCGCGAACTCGTTGCCGGGCGCCCCACCATCGCCGTCGATTACCAGGGAAATCCCAGTGCCAAAGCGCATAGCCCCGCCGAGTCACTCTTCCGCTTCGTCAACGGAACCGTCTGGATCGACGAGCAGGATAAGGTGCTGCAGCACGCCGAAGGACGCTTTATGCAGAACTACAAAATCGGCGCAGGCCTGATCGCCAGCGTGCGCGGCGGCACCACCTTCCAGGCCACCTTCGCCCTCATCAACGGCGAGGTCTGGCTTCCCAGCCACTTTGAAGTACAGGGCGAGGGAAGGTTTCTGCTCTTCTTCGCCTTCGACGGAGACGGCACCATCCAGGCAGGCAACTACCGTAAGTTCAAGGCCACCTCGACCATCGTAGGCATCGGCGACAAACCGTCGACCGCGGACGATCCCGCACCCGGTTCCTCCGCCCCCGCGCAGTCACAGCCAGCCTCACCCCCGCAATAGCGTGTGCGGCACTCCAGCCAGCTCCGTACCCAAAAACACGAAGAGGAACGACCGAAGCCGTTCCTCTCTGCTGATCTCTTCGGTGTTGCTCCGCCGGGATCGTGCGGGTTTAGTGCGATGCCGGGAGATTAGAGAGGCTGAACGTCAGACGCCTGCCAGCCCTTCGGTCCCTTGACCACGTTGAACTGCACAGCCTGACCTTCTTGGAGGCTCTTGAACCCGTTCGAATTGATCGCCGAGTAGTGAACAAACACGTCCTCGCCGTTCTGACGGCTGATGAAGCCAAACCCCTTGGCATCGTTAAACCACTTCACAGTTCCCTGTTCCATTTTCGCTATTTCCTTAAAGCCTTCTTGAGATTGCCGCTAGAACAAATCAGGGTCCATCAGCTCGACATACACGGCCTTGCAGAAAACCCGTCTGTTGCAACGATATTCAGAGAGTAGCACGGATGACGCAAAGTATACCAAAAAGTTTCCGTGACTTGGTCGATCGACTACGCCAGCCTGACCGCCCCGTATCCGCCTCGGTTCGCCATTAACCAGACTCTGAACCGACAGCGCCCGCACCTCACTCCTGCTGCCGCAGATGCTCCGCCACAATGCCCTCGCAGCGCGCCAGCACCTCGTTCAGCGACATCGCGGTCGAATCCAGATGCACCGCATCCTCCGCCGGACGCAGCGGACTCTCCGCCCGGCTGCGATCCCGCGCATCCCGCGCCTGCATCTCCGCAAGCACCGCCGCTTCGGTCACCGACGCCCCACTCTCCGGCACCGTGTCCCGGTCATTCGCTGCCACCTGCTGAAAACGCCGGCTCCCCCGCACCTCCGCCGCCGCATCCAGAAAAATCTTCACCTCGGCATCCGGAAACACCGCCGTCCCGATGTCACGGCCTTCCATCACCACGCCTCCCCTTGCGCCCAGCGCCCGCTGCTGCGCCACCATCCACGACCGCACCCGCGGATGCACCGAGACCCGCGACGCCGCCGCTGTCACCTCCGGCTCCCGCACCCGCGCCGAGACATCCTTCCCGTCCAGCAGCACGCGATTGCCCTCCGCCCCGGGCTGGAGCGCAATCGTCGTCTCCCCGCACAGCGCAGCCAGCGCGGCCCCATCCTCCACGCTGATGCCCTCCGCAAGCGCCTTCAACGCCAGCGCCCGGTACATCGCACCCGTCTCCAGATTCAACAGCCCGAACCGCCGCGCCAGATGCGCCGCCAGCGTACTCTTGCCCGCGCCCGCAGGCCCGTCAATCGCAATTACCGGACGCTCCCGCAGCGTCGAAGCCGGTGCGCTCGGCGCTGGTCCGCCATTCGAAGAGGGTCCGAGACTCACGACTCGTCACCCTCCTCACGCTTCCGCCGCACCGGCGCAAACCCGCCCGGAGCCGCCTTCTTCGGCGCCCCGCCGCGAAACGGCTTCGGTCCGCCAAACGACTTGCCCCCGCCGAATGACTTCGCCCCGCCGAACGTCTTGCCACCCGGCTTGAACCCAGCACGCCCGCCCGCAGGCCCATCCGCCCGGAACGGTGGACGCGAACCCGCAAACTTCGATCCCGCTGCCTTGAACGCAGGCCGCGAACCCGCTGTCTTGAACGGCGGACGCGAACTCCCGAATCCAGCTCCCGGACGATCCCCGGCAGACTTATATGGCGGACGCGACCCCGCGAACTTAGCCCCGGGACGCCGCTCCGAACTCCCCACGCCCGGACCCCCGCTGCCCTCCGCTCGCGGCCCGCGCGCAAACGGCTTCGGCCCGCGCGGCGCGTCGAATTTGCGGTACGCCGGACGCGCCGTCTCGCCACCCTCCGACGACTCCGCCCGCGGCCGGCTCGGCCGCTCCCGATCCCCGCCAAATGCCGGCTTGCCTGCGCCATACGCCGGCTTCCCGCCAAACCCGGGCTTCGCACCAAACGCCGGCTTGCCCGCACCAGACGCTGGACGCGCCCCGAACGGCTTGCCCGCGCGCTTCTCTCCATACGCCCGCGGCCCGCCCGTGCCCTCGCCAGACGTCCGCCGCTGCGGACGCTCGCCGCCCTCCGCACCCGCCGCAAAATCACGCCGCGGCGGACGCCCTTCCCCACCGCGTTCGAACGACGGACGCGGCTTGCGATCGAACCCGCCGGTCCCGCCCTCCCGCTTCACATACGGCTTACCCGGACGCGCATCGCTGCGCGCCGCGAACTTGCGCGCCGGACGCTCTCCGCCCTCCCGCGCCGGACGAGCCGGACGATCTTCACTCCAGGGCCGATCGAACGCCGGGCGTGCCGGACGATCAGGCCGCGCGGAACGATCGGGACGATCAGCACGCGCGGAACGCTCAGGCCCCGCAGCCCCCTCCGGACGCGGACGAAATGCCCGCTTCTCACCCGTCCCCTCCGCCCCCGCAGCCCGCTTGAACGGACGTCGCTCGCGATCCGTGCCTTGATCCCCGAAACTTGGCTTATCGGCAAACCGAGCCTTGGCCCCATACGCCGGCTTCACCTTCAGCCCCGTCCGCAGCTTGCTCGCCGGCTTGGCCGCGAACTTCCGAATCCGCGAGCCCGTCTGCTCGCCTTCTTCCTCAACGCCTTCGGCAGCGCCCTCTTCCGTCGCCAGCGCGACCCCCGCAAACGCGGGCAGTTCGCCGCTCACATGAAGCAGCGTCTTCCCGCCGATCACCAGCGTCTCCAGCTGCCGCCCCGCCAGAATCGCATGCAGCACATCCCGCACCCGCGACCGCGCCGCCAGCGGCGAAAGAAACGACTCAATCTCGTCCTCGCTCGCCAGCACCGCCTGGCTCAGATACAGCGAGCTCAGCGTACTCAGCGCCGAAGGCTGCCCCGCATTCGCGCCCGACTTGATCTGCTTGGTAAAGCGCGCGCTCGCCGGCTCCCACGTTGTCGCCGCGCCATCCTGCTGCGGTACCGGGAGGACCCGCAGCTGCGTCCACAGCTCCGTCAGCGCGCGCAGCACCGCCGTCTCCGTCACTTCCTTGCCCAGCTGCGTCGCCAGATCGTACGCCGACATCGTCACCTTCGCCGTCAGCATCTCGTACGTCGCCAGCCCCAGCGGCGATACCTTCACCGCGCCCGAGGTCGTCGGCGGCTGCTTCCACGCCTTCACCCCGCGCAGCGTAAAGATGTACGAAAACACCGCCGCTGACGCGACAAAGTCCGGCTGATCCGTCCCTGCGCCCCCCGACGCGCCCAGCAAGTTCAGCGGGACGACCGACCCGTCCGCAACCAGTCGCGCCAACAGGCTGCGCGCCGCATCGAACTCCGCCAGCGCCGGTTCGGCGTTCGCCTTGCCCAGCGTCGCCTCCACTACCGAAGGAGCCGGCGCGCCCAGCTGCGGACGCGGCGCATACAGCACCAGCCCGAATCGCTGGATCCACTCGCGCAGCGCCTCCTCGGTCAGCAGCGCGTTGCCGTCCTGGTGCCAGCGCACGCTGCGCTCCTGTGCCAGTTGCTCTGCGGTCGGGTCGGCGATGCTTGGCGCGCGCGCCGGTTTGTCGGGCTGCGTGTGCGCCGGTCTTTCGATTGAAACGTTCTCTGAATCCAAGGCGGTACGACCTCTCTGCCGTGCAGCGTCTCACGTCCGGCTTTACGTCCGCCGAACTCGCTGCTCTGTTCATGGCTGGTGTTGCGCTAGTGTTGCGCCCGATGTCGCGGAAGCTACCCGCCCGGACCAATCGTGAGAGGCTCTTCAGAGGGCCGCCGACACCGCCCAACTCACATCACGTGAGCCGCGGTCATGTGCGCTGAAACGCACGTTCAATCTCTTTATGAGAATACCGCAACGCGATCGGCCTGCCGTGCGGGCAGCTCGTCGGATGCTCCGTCTTCCCCAGTTCCTCCAGCAGCCACTCGATCTTTGCCCGGTCCAGCGGCATATGGATCTTCACCGCCGCATGGCACGCAATCGACGCCGCAATCCTTCGCCGACGCGCTTCCGCGTTCTCCGTCTGCGCAAGCCGGTCGTCTACCGCAAGCAGCTCTTCGAGCATCTGCTCCAGCTCCCGCCCTTCCAGCCCGACCGGTGCCGCCTTCACCGCCAGCGTCCGCGGCCCGAACGGCTCCGCTTCAAACCCGTTCCGCTCCAGCTCCTCCGCCAGCCGCGCAAACGCCACCATCTGCGCCGGCAGCAGGTCGATCAGCAAAGGCATTAGCAGACGCTGCTGCTGCACCTGCTCCGTATGCCGCTCGCGCATCACCTTCTCAAACAGCACCCGCTCATGCGCCACATGCTGGTCGATAATCCACAATCCCTCGTCATTGGTCGCCAGAATGAACGAGTCGCGCACCTGCCCCAGCGGCTTCAGCGTAGATAACGACCGCAGCGAAGGATTCTCCACAACGCCGCTCTGCGCATGCGCTGCGGGCGCCTCGTCGTAACCCACCGGAATCGCCTCTTCCGGCAGAAACCCCAGACGCCCCGGCGAAGCCGGTACCAGCGCCGGACGCAGCTCGAACCGTTCCGCCTCGCTCGCCGGATCCTGCTCCTCCGACCCCGCAAACGTCTGCTCCCCGAAGCCCTGCGCAGCTCCGGGCGCAAGCAGAGGATCTATCAACCCGCTGGGTGCCCCCGGCATCGGGCTCACATCCAGCAGCAGACTCGCACTCGCCCCCGCATACAGCGCGCCCGTCAGCGCCGCCGCAAAGCTTGCCGCCGGCCGCGCCTGCATCAGCGCCGTCCTCACCTGGTCCCGTAGAAAATCGTGCACAAACGAAGGCTGGCGGAACCGCACCTCGGTCTTCGCCGGATGCACATTCACGTCCACCTCGCGCGGCGGCATCTCCAGAAAGAGCAGCACCACCGGGTAGCTCGTCGGCGGAATGATGTTCCGATACGCCTCGCCCAGCGCATGCAGCACCAGCCGGTCGCGCACCAGCCGCGAGTTCACAAACACATACACGCTGTTCCGGTTCAGCCGCTGCAGCTCCGGCTTCGACACAAAGCCCGAAAGCCGCAGAAACCCCGGGTCCGGAGCCTCATAATTCTCCTCGCGCCGCCACGGCGGAGGCTCCGGCAGTCCTCCGCGCGTAAAGTCCATCTCCGCCGTTACCGGGATCATCAGCCCCGCCGTCTCCGCCCCGAAGATCTGGAACAGCCGCTCCCCCGCATTTGCCACCGCCGGCGCCACCAGCAGCGCCTGCGTACTCGAGTGCAGCTCAAAATGCCGCGTCGGATGCGCCAGCGCATAGTGCGTCACCAGCGCCGCGATATGCTGCAACTCGGTCGACTCCGACTTCAGGAATTTCCGGCGTGCCGGTGTGTTGTAAAACAAATCCCGCACTGCAAATGTCGTCCCCTGCGGCAGACCCGCCTCCTCCACCCGCTGGATTGCCCCGCCCGCAATCTCCACCAGCGTCCCCGCCTCATCCTCTTCCGCCCGCGTCTCCAGCGTCAGCCGCGAGACGCTCGCGATCGACGGCAGCGCCTCCCCGCGAAACCCCAGCGTCGCAATCTCCAGCAGATCGTCCGAGCTGCGCAGCTTCGAGGTCGCGTGGCGCTCAAAGGCCAGCATCGCGTCGTCCCGCACCATGCCGCAGCCGTTATCCACAATCCGGATCAGCTTGCGCCCGCCCGCCTCCACCTCGATCCGGATCCGCGTCGCCCCTGCATCGAGCGCATTCTCCAGCAACTCCTTCACCACCGACGCTGGCCGCTCCACCACCTCGCCGGCGGCAATCTGGTTGGCGACCTGGTCGGACAGAACGCGGATGCGACCCATAGGTCTGATTGTGACAGAGGGGCTGTATCCAGACCCGAATATCGCCGGGAGGAAAACACACCAGCATGCAGCGCTTCGGCGGTGACCAGGCTTGGAGCCACGGCACGCCTTAATCAGGAGGGTAGATTTTGCCCCGACACGGGAAATATTTACAGCCCTTCGCACAACCTCGAACTCACCCGCGCATCGTATTTCATTGTCCCTTGCCTCGCCTTCTCCCCAGGAACCTCAATCCGCCGTTCATTCGGCCGCACCGCCACCCTCCCTCGGAGAATCAAAGATGTTTCCAAAGTCCATTTCACACTCCCGCCACGGTTCCGGATCGATCGCTCTGAGAGCAGCCGTGGCGGCACTGTCCGGTTCCGCCCTCACCCTGTTCACAGGCTGCGCGGCCATGCAGTCCACCTCCGCGACCCCCGCCTCCGCCGGCGTGAAGATCTCCGGCAGCGTTCACGGCGGGCAGCAGGTCATCTCCGGGGCCCATATCTATCTCTTCGCCGTGAATACCAACGCGACCGCAGGTCAGTCGGTCGACCTCTTGACCTCCTCCTCCGGAAATGGCGTGCAGATCGACGGAAGCTCGAATGGCTATGTCACCACCGACGCGAACGGCATCTTCAACATCACCGGCGACTACACCTGCCCGCAGAACAACCCGGAGGTCTATCTGCTTTCGAGCGGCGGCAACCCCGGCGTGCAGCCGACCAGCGACGATGCGACGCCCAACAATACGTCCATCTCCATGATGGCCGCCCTCGGATCCTGCGGAAGCCTCAGCTCTTCCACCTACATCACCCTCGATGAGGTCAGCACCGTCGCCGCCGTCACCGCGCTCCAGCAATTCATGTACGACGGACAGCACGTCGGCGCCACCAGCGGAAACCTGACGGGCCTGCAGAACGCCTTCGCCACCGTGCCCAATCTTGTCGACCTCGCCAACTCCGGCGTGCGTACCACCAACCTTGTCGGCACCGGCAAGACGCCCAACCAGATGATCGACACGCTCGGCAACGTCCTCGCCAGCTGCGCCAACTCGGTCGATCAGGTGAACAGCGGCGTCACCACTCCCAGCCAGGGCTGCTCCGCCCTGTTCTCCACGGTAACCCCGACCGGCAGCAGCGCCCCTGACAACCTCGTCTCGGCGATGCTGATGATTGCGCAGAACCCGACCTATAACACCACCAACATCTTCAACCTGGCGCCTCCCAGCGGCGCTCCCTACCAGCCCGCCCTCGCCGGCGCACCTGCTTCCTACACCCTCGGCATCACCTACACCGGCGGCGGCCTCAGCTATCCCGGTGCGATCGCCATCGACAAGGATGGCGGTGCCTGGATCACCAGCTGCCCCGACTGCGTCAACCGCGCCAGCGGCTCCACCCCGACCGGCGGCACCGACGCGGTGGTCGCCTTCAACGCGCAGGGTTCCATCCTGACCGGCACCGCCGGCTACACCACCGGCATCAGCAAGCCGCAGTCCATCGCCATCGACAACAACTTCAATATCTGGACGACCAACCAGGGCACGACCCCGTCGGTGCAGGTCTTCACGAATGAGAACACCCCGGTCAGCAACTTTCCCTACACCACCGGCCTTCAATCGCCGGAGCAGGTCGCCATCGACGCGACCGGCAACGGCTATGTGACGGATGCAGGCACCAACAGCGTGCTGCATATCTCCAGCAGCGCCAGTGAACTGGGGAACGCCACTATGAGCGGCTTCACTCAGCCGCTTGGACTCGCCATCGACAACAACGGAGACGTGTATGCCGCCGGCACCGGCAGCAGCAACATCCTCGAAATCTCCGGCATCACCAACACCCTGCTGACCGGGAACGGCCTCAACGCACCGATCGGTCTGGGTATCGGGGCCAACTCGACCGTCTGGGCCGTCAACAACGCCTCCGGTTCGGCCGAGGACGTCTCCGAGTTCACCAGCGGCGGCGCCGCAGCCACCGGCTCGCCCTTCACCAACCTCGGCCTCGCACAGGCCGCCACCATCACCCTTGACGGCGCGGGCAACGTCTTTATTCCCAACTGTCAGGCAGGGTGCTCCGGAAGCGGATCCACAACCCCTGACAGCATCGTCGAACTCAACAGCCAGGGAACCGTCGTCACCGGCACCTCCGGCATCCAGGACCCGAACTTCGCCGGTGTGGGCGTCAGCGCCATCGACGGATCGGGCAACCTCTGGGTCACCAACAACGGCGGCAACAGCGTCACCGAGATCCTCGGCGTCGCGGTTCCGGTCCAGACCCCGGTCGCCGCTGCCGTCTCCATGGGAATCGTTGGCCTCCCGGCCGGCACCCCGGCGACGACTCCCTCGATCCGCAAGGCAGCCGTCAAGTAACCCGTTT
>CAXTVJ010000013.1:0-72332 GCA_964247715.1 uncultured Acidobacteriaceae bacterium
TGGCGTCGAGCGAGAACTCGATGGGGACGCCGGTGTGGATGGTGACGAGTTCTTTGGAGAGGAGGATGTTGTCGCGGTTGTTCTGGAGGGATTCGCGGTAGGTTTTCTTTTTGACCTGGTCGGCGAGGTCGAGGGCGGCTTCTACGGTGCCGAACTGCTGGATGAGCTCGACGGAGCCTTTGTCGCCGATGCCGGGGGCACCGGGGATGTTGTCGATGGAGTCGCCGCGCAGGGCCATGACATCGATCACTCGGGCTGGCGGAACGCCGAGTTGGGCTTCGACGCCGGCGGAATCGAGGATGAGGTTGTCTTTGGTGGGGTTGAGGATGGAGACGTGCTCGTTGACGAGCTGCATCATGTCCTTGTCGGAGGAGACGACGTAGACGTGGTGGCCGAGGGCGGCGAGCTTGCAGGAGAGGGTGCCGATGACGTCGTCGGCCTCGTATCCCTGGAAGTAGAGGATGGGGATGCGGAAGGCTTCGAGGGCGCGGCGGATGTAGGGCTGCTGCTGGATGAGGTCGGGCGGGGTTTCGGCGCGGTTGGCCTTGTAGCCGCCGTATTCGATGGTTTCGAAGGCCTGGGTTTTGATGTTGAATTTCTGCACGTCCTTGAGCTGGCCGGCGAGCTCGTTGCGGTGGACGGGGGCGCCGACGTCGTAGACGGCTGCGAGGTATTCGGGGGCGAAGTCCTTGCGCAGCTTGTTGATCATGTTGACGAAAACGTACGTCGCCGCAGTGGGGATGCCGGTGCGCGTGGACATGGGCCGCTGGCGCTGCATGGCGTGATAGGCGCGGAAGATGAAGGCCATGGAGTCGAGCAGGTAGACGGGCGGCTTTTTTGCGTCGGACATATCAATAGAGATGGTAGCCCGCTGCGCGCGGGGCGGTCACTTCGTGACTTTCCTGCGCGTTGCGAGGCTGCTCCCGTTGGTCGCTTACGAGGACTCTTGTGCCGACCAGCGAGAGGACTGCGCGAAGCGTGTATGAGTCACGAAGTGACCGCAGGGCGATTCGTCAATGCCTGAGCGCTGATTCGAGCGGGGCGAGGTTGCCGTCGTTGGGGGCGGGCTTCAGCTGGAGGAGCGCGGCGATGAAGTCGTAGACGTCGACGTTGGGGAAGCTGGCCAGTTTGGTGCCGGGCTGGATGTCGGGGCCGTTGGCAACAAAGAGGGCCTTCATCTGCGGCATGCGGAAGGGGTCGTAGCCGTGTTCGCCGGCGGGTGGGTGGCTCCCGCTTATGCCGGCGTGCGCACGCAGCAGATGCGGGCCGTTAGGGACGATGACGGGGTCGCCTTCGCGCGGATTTTCGTTGAAGTGGAGATTGGCGGGGACATCGGCGCGGCGGTAGGCGGTGAAGCGCGGGTCGGGGTGCGCGCGGAACTCGGCGAGCGCTTTGGCCGCGTCGGCGTCGGTGTCGGGATAGAGCAGCGGGCCGGCGGTTTTGAAGTGGGAGAGATCGGCGAAGCGGTCGAGAACGATCTCGTCGCCCTGCGTGGCGGCCATGCCGTGATCGGCGAGGACGACCATGTCTACAGGTAGCTTTGTAGCGTCCAGACGCTCGCGGAGTTTGCCCATGAGGGCGTCGACGGTGTGGACGGCGTCGCGGACTTCGGGCGAGTCGGGGCCGTGGGCGTGGCCGGCGTGGTCGGTGTCGGCGAAGTAGAGCAGGATGAGGTGGGGGCGGTCGGCTTCGGGGAGGTTGAGCCAGGTGATGGCCTGATCGATGCGCGTGTCGTTGGGGGTGGCGTCTTCGTAGACGGCGTAGTCGTCGGGGCGGTGGCCGGCGATTGCGGCCTCGGAGCCGGGCCAGAAATAGGCGTCGGCGCGCATGCCCTGCTGCTCGGCGAGCGACCAGAGAGGGACGCCGGAGTACCAGGTGCCGTCGGTGACGGCCTTGCTGTCGCGCATGGCGTAGGACGCACCGCGGGCGGGATCGTAGAAGCTGTTGGCGACGATGCCGTGATGCTCCGGATAGAGGCCGGTGACGAGGGTGAGGTGGTTGGGGAAGGTGATGGACGGGTAGGACGGGTACATGCCTTCGGGGGCGGTGGCGCCGGCGGCGGCGAGGGCCTTGATGTGCGGGGCGCCGTGCTCGTCGACGTAGTCGAAGCGGAAGCCGTCGAGCGAGACGAGGACGACGTAGTGGCGGGCGCGGACGTCGGGCGCGTTGGGGGTGGAGTCCGCGTGGATCACTTTGGCGCCGCCGCCGCCGAAGAGCTGGGCGCAGGCGGAGAGCGGCGCGAGTGAGAGCAGAAGGATCAGGGTGGGACGTAGAAAGTTCACGGGCGAGCTCCTTGGGGAAGGCTTTGGGCAGTTTGCCATGGGGGCGTGTCGGACGGGTTAAGGATGAGCATGCAGTCGCCGTAGGAGAAGAAGCGATAGCGCTCGCGGACAGCGTGGTCGTAGGCGGCGAGGGCGCGTTGGCGGCCTTCGTCGGGGTCCCCGGGCTGGTCTTTATGCTGCGGGGCAAGGAAGGCGCTTACGAGCATGAGGAGGGTGGATTGGGGGAGGTGGAAGTTGGTGAGGAGGCCGGAGACGATGCGGAAGTGGCGGCCGGGGCTGAGAAAGATTGAGGTGGAGCCGGAGTGGGGTTCGAGGTTTTGGGTGGCGGCGCAGTGCTCGAGGGTGCGGGTGGTGGTGGTGCCGGCGGCGACGATGCGGCGGCCTTCGCGGAGAGCGGACTGGAGGGCGTGGGCGGTTTCTGCGGGAAGGGTGTAGTGCTCGGTGTGGAGGCGGATGTCCGCCAGGTTCTCCACACGCACGGGTTGGAATGTCCCGAGGCCGACATGGAGGGTGAGGGTGCGGACTTCCACGCCGTTTGCGCGCAGCTGCGTGAGGATCTCGGGGGTGAAGTGGAGGCCGGCGGTGGGGGCGGCGGCGGAGCCGGGCTGGGCGGCGTAGACGGTCTGGTAGCGAAGCTTGTCGGCGGGGGTGTCGGGCGCGGATTTCTCGCGGTGGATGTAGGGCGGGAGCGGCATATGGCCGATGCGGTCGAGGGTGGCGAGGAAGTGGGGGCTGGGGGCGAAGCAGAGGGTGCGCTCGCCGAAGCAGCCGGTGGCGAGGACTTCGGCGGTGAGGGCGATAGCGCCGGTCTGGTCGGGAAAGGCCAGGGTTTCGCCCTTCTGGACCTTTTTGGCGGGGCGGACGAGGGCGGCCCAGGTGTGGGGCTCGAGCTGCTGGGTGAGGAGGACTTCGATGCGGGCTGAAGGCGGTGGAGAGTTTGGCTGCGTGGTGAGGCCGGCGCGGTGGGCGAAGAGGCGCGCGGGGAGGACGCGGGAGTCGTTGAGGATGAGGAGGTCGCCTTGGCGGAGGTGGTGCGGGAGGCTGGTGAAGAGGTCGTCGGCTACGGTGCCGGTGCGGCGGTCGACGCGGAGCATGCGGCTGGAGCCGCGGGTGGCGGGCGGGGTCTGGGCGATGAGGTCTTCCGGGAGAAAGAAGTTGAAGTCAGAGACTTGCACAAAGACAGTTTAAGTCGCCCTGCGCGGGCGGCGGTCACTTCGTGACTTATACACGCGTCGCGTGGGCCTCCCGGTGGTCGGCGTGCCGTTGTGGGGCGACCAACGGGAGCACTGCGCGAAGCGTATGAAAGTCACGAAGTGACCGCCCGGCGCGTAGCGGCCATGTTTACGGATTGGTCTAACGCCGCTTGAATGGCTGCTTGCAGACCGGGAGTGTTCGATGGGACTTGCGGGGCAAAGGCTACGCGCACGCGGGCGAAGGGTTTGGGAATGAGGAAACGGTCCCAGCTGTTGAGCTCCCAGGCACGGTCCGGCAGGACGGCAAAGGTGCCGACCCAGGGGGCTCCGGTGAGACTTGCGAGTTGGGCAGGGCCGGGTTTGGCGACCATGTTGGGCCCGCGCGGGCCGTCGGCGGTGAAGGCGCAGATGTGGCCTTCGGCATAGGCCTCGGCCATGCCGCGCAGGCCGGCGGCGGCTCCGCGGGAGCTGGAGCCGCGGATGGCGCGGAAGCCCAGCAACTCGACCGTGCGGGCGATGAGCTCGCCGTCGAACGAACGCGAGATGAGGATGGCGATGTCGAGATTGCGGAAGCGGTGGGCGGCGAGGAGCAGGGAGCGATGCCAGAAGGCGTAGATGGTGGGGCCGGGGATCTGGTCACCGGGAATGGCTTGCGGGTCGTTCGCGGGAAGGACGTTCTGGTAGCGCAGCGTAGCCCCGAGCAGACGAATCAGCAAAGCGGCGAGGTAAGGCACGATCGCGATCGCCATGCGTTGTCCGAGGCTGAAGCGCTGTTTGTCTGAAGGCACCGGCTCAGTTTATTAGGCCTTGGGCCGCAGCCACGTACCACCCTCATTTCGTGAGGGTGGGGGCACCCGGAGTTGTGGCGCTCATTTGCAGTTTGTGCCGCACCTGGCGTCGACGACGAGCTCGAGGATCGCCATGTAGGTGGCTCCGGAGACGCTTCGCTGATCGTCCTGATCGATGTTGACCTTGTGGGCTACGACGAGATCCAGATCTGGGAAGACGGTGATGTATTGCCCCCCGGAGCCCATGGCGGAGTACGCTCCCTGGAACGGGCCGGCGTTGACGTTTCCGGGAAAGAGCGGCGGATCCCAGGCCCACCAGAGGAGACCGTAGCCCCAGTGGCCGGTGTAGCCGGGCGCGGCGAAGTGAAGTTCCATCTCGGGGAAGCGGGTGGTGGGGTAGGTGCTGTATTGAATGGTTCCGGGATCGCCCCAGGCGGTTTTGCCCCAGAAGCCGCTGTTGCGGGCGAGGAGACCGAGGCGGGCCATGTCGCGGGTGGAGAGGCAGGTGGCGTACTCGAAGTGGGTGGATCCGTCGGGCTCGTAATTTTTCTTCTGGCGCGCCAGGTCGAAGTCCTGAAAGCGGAGCGGGATGGCGAGGTCGTCGCGCATCGCTTGGAAGATGTCCTTGCCGGTGAGTTTCTCGAAGGCGTAGCCGGCGGCGTCGAAGTCCCAGTTGTTGTAGAACCAGTGGGTGCCGGGATAGAAGGAGCCGCGCTGCGGGGCGATTTTTGCCTGGTCGCCGTTGCCGCTGGGGATGTAGATTCCGGAGCGGGTCATCATCAACTGTTCGAGGGTGGCGTGCGTCTCGGATTCGAGGAAGGGGGCGCGCTTTTCCTCGAGGCCGAGCTGGACGACGGTCTTCTGCATGGCGTCATCGAGGTTGAGGCCGTGCTGCTGCTTCTCGACGGCGAACATGAGGTCGAGGACGCTCTTGCGGACGCTGGCGACTTTGCTGACGAGCGCGGTGTCGCCGTACTCGAAGACGACGTGGCCGCGCGAGACGATCATCATGGCGTCGGTCTGGTGGGTCTTGAGGAAGGCGCGAAGGACCTCGAGACGGGCTGGCGAGAAGCCTTCGGACGCGGGAGTGGCGTGAGCCCACTGCGCGCCGGGTACGGCGTATCCGTTTGCGTCGGTAAAACCTTCGGGCGGGAGGATGGGCGCGGGCGCGGTGGACTTCCCGGAGGCGACGGCGACGGCTTGCGCGTGAAGCGTGGGGGCGAGCGAGGCAGTGAGGAGAGCGAGGGTGAACAGGCTGGACCGGAGCACGGCAAGAGTGTAGCAGCCGCGTGGCGGTGCAGGGGTGTAGGCTTTCGACGGCAATCGAGCCGTTTTGACCCGAAGAGGGCATGCGCGTTCCCCCTTCGTGGGTTCCGGCGATTGCTGCGAACGCGCAGACTCTTTTCAGATCACGACCCCTTCGGGCCCCGGGAGTTTCTTCATGGCACGTCTTCGTTTCGTTCTTCGCACCGTCTCCGCCGCAAGCTTCTTTCTCACCTCTTCGTTCGCGCTGACCGGCTGTTCGTCGGCGTTTGTGTCGGCTCCGGCCGCGGCGACTCCAAGCGTCGCGGTGACGGGCAACTGGCAGCTGAACTCTTCGGCGGCAGGCGCGGCGAAGCTGGCGGCGATCTCCGGCTCGCTGAGCGGATCGAGCGCGCAGGCGACCGGTATCTTCCACGCGGATGCGGCGAATGCATGCGTGAAGCCGAGTGAGAGCTTTGCGGTCTCGGGCTCGGCCAATGCGGAGAACGTGCTGACGCTGACCGGCACGGGGGTCGCGGGCGGAACCATCACGATCAAGGGCACGCTGGCCGCGGACGGCAAGTCGCTCTCGGATGCCAGCTATACGGTCTCGGGCGGAACGTGCGCGTTTGCCGCTCCGGCGGATGCGACCGCCCAGCAGTATGCCGCGGTTTCCGGTACCTACACGGGCACGTTCGTGGACCAGGACGGACTGACGATCCCGCTGACGGCTACGCTGTCGCAGTCGCCGGCTTCCGATACGGACGGCAACTTTACGCTGACCGGGAGCGGCAACTTCGGGCAGAATCCGTGTTTCGTGAGCCCGGTTTCGAATGTGAGCTCGATGGTGACGGGCGGGACGTTCAACATGACCTACCAGGACCAGACGACGGCCAATACGGTGAACCTGACCGGCACGTTTTCGACCGACGGCAAGACACTGACGGTGAGCCAGTGGACGCTGACGGGATCCTGCGGGCCGGACGGCGGGACGGGATCGCTGGTGGAGAACCAGTAGAAGGACCGATGGCGCGAAATGAAGGACCGCTGCGTTGCAGCGGCCCTGATGGCATCGTAAACAGGTTTAAGCCGCGGGACGAATCACTTGCTCCGTACGCCGGAGATACCTGGTTTGATGCAGCGTCTCGTCCTTGTTCTCAGCTGTACTTCATCCAGCGGACGATCTCCGGCAGGCTGGGTTTCTTGCCGTACATGAGGATGCCGACGCGGTAGATCCGGCTGGCGATCCAGAGGATGCCGAGGATGGTGAGGCCCATGAGGACGAAGCTGAGGATGACCTGCCAGGCCGGGACCGAGGCGAGCGAGAGGCGGAGGTTCATCAGCAGCGGGCTGCAGAACGGGATGAGCGAGACGACGGTGGAGAGGGTGGAGTTGGGCGCGGTGCCGACGACGAAGAGCATGAGCATGCAGAAGGCGAGCGGCATGACGAGGAACATGTTGAGCTGCTGCAGCTCCTGCTCCGAGTTGGTCATGGCGCCGAGCGCGGCGGCGATGGAGGAGTAGAGCAGGAAGCCGAAGAGGAAGTAGGCGATGAAGAAGAAGATCTGCGGGAGGGTGATGGGGATGTGCCCCCCGCCGAGGGCGGCTCCGGCGAGGGTGGTGGTGGAGAGCAGCGCGGCGGCGAGCATCCAGACGCCGATCTGCGAGAGGCCTACCGCGCCGACGCCGAGGATTTTGCCGGCGAGCATTTCGTCGGGGGTGATGGTGGCGAGCAGCACCTCGAAGACGCGGCTGGTCTTCTCCTCGATGATGGAACGCGCGGTGTTCATGCCGTAGAGCATGATGACCATGTACATGAGCAGAAAGAGGGTGACGGCGGCGCCATAGGCGGCGCGCGTGTCTCCGGTGGCGCTGGTGTCGAGGTCGACCGGGCTGAGCAGGTTATCGACGGCATGCGTGCCGAGGCCGGTGCGGGCGAGGCCCTCGCGGGTGAGCACGTTCTGGATGGAGCTGGTGAGGATGGTGACGGTGGTGGCGTCGCCGGCAGAACGCGCGATGTAGCTGAAGGCGGGGCGCGCGGCGGGATCGGCGGCGGGCGTCTCCCAGAGGTAGCCGGTGATGCCCTGCTTCTTCTTGAGGTCGGTTTGGAGCATAGCGCGGACGGCGGGCGAAGGCTGGTAGAGATCGACGGTCATGCTGGAGCGGCGGCCGCTCTGGAGCTGCTGCTTGAGATCCTGCGCGAACTGCGGATCGGGCGAGACGATGGCGACGTGCGCGATGTCCTTGGTGCTGCCGGCGAGGAAGCCGCTGGCGAAGACGAAGCCGCCCATGAGGATCGGAATGAGGATGGTGGCGACGAGGAAGGCGCGGGTGCGGATGCGCTCGAGATACTCGCGCCGGGCGATGAGCCAGATGTTGCGAAAGCGGCTGGGCTTCTGGAGCCGGGCTGGCGCGGCAAGACGGGCGGGTGCGGGCGGGCGATCAGGCATCGACGTGTTCCCCTACGGTCTCGATGAAGATCTCTTCGAGGGTGGGCTCCATGACTTCGAAGCGCGTGATGGCGGTGCCTTGAGCGACGGCGGAGGCGAGCACCTGCTGCGCGGCGGCGGGGTCGGCGAGGTGGATCTCGGCGCGTTCGGGATAGAGCTGGACGGCGGAGATGGCGGGGTGCTCGAGGAAGTTGACGTCGCCTGTGAACTGGACGTGGATGCGGTTGGCGGGGTAGCGCGACTTGATCTCGCGCATGGTGCCGCCGAGCACGAGCCGTCCCTTATAGATGATGGCGATGGAGTCGCAGAGCTTCTCGACCTGATCCATGCGGTGAGTGCTGAAGAGGATGGCGCGGCCTTCGCGCTTGAGGTCGAGCAGCGTCTCCATGAGCAGCGCGGCGTTGACGGGGTCGAGGCCGGAGAAAGGCTCGTCCATGACGATGAGGTCGGGCTCGTGCAGCAGCGCGGCGATGAACTGGATCTTCTGCTGCATGCCCTTGGAGAGCTCTTCGGTCTTCTTGCCGCGGACCTCGGCGATCTGCATGCGGTCGAGCCAGTGGACGGCGCGCTCGGTGGCGACGGAGGTCTCGATGCCGTGGAGCTGCGCGAGAAAGACGAGCTGCTCGAGCACCTTCATCTTTTTATAGAGTCCGCGCTCCTCGGGCAGGTAGCCGATGCGGCCGAGCGCGGCGCGGTCGAAGGGCTGGTTGAAGAGCCGCACCGTCCCGGTGTCGGGGCGGGTGATGCCGATCATCATGCGGATGGAGGACGACTTGCCGCTGCCGTTGGGCCCGAGCAGACCGAACATAGTGCCCTCTTCGATGGTGAGGGAGAGGTCGTGGACGGCGATTTTGGTGTCGTACGCCTTGGAGATATGGTCGAGCTCAACGATGGGCATGGCCTGGGGGAAGGATAGCAGGGCGGGTGGACGCGGACGCGAGGCGCCGGCGGGTCGCGCTCGGCTAGACGGCTGCGATCGTCAGACGCCTCCGTGGCCTTCAGGCCACATCTGCGTTCGAGTGCTCGGTGGCGGAGTCAGGAATCCTATGGACATCGCTCGGCCACGGCGAGACTTCCCATCCTTCATGGCTTGACACGCTGACGTAAGATGGGTGCCATCCCGAGGTCCAGAGTATCCCGTGCGCCTTTCGACGCTCCTCCTGTCCGTGTCTGTTCTCCTGTCTGTGGCGCTTCCGCGCAGGGCGAAGGCTCAATCGCCCACAAGTTGCGGGCCGCCTCCGGCGATCCTCAAGAGCACGCAGCCGAACATCTTTTCCGAGCAGCAGGAGCAATGGCTGGGAGAAGCCACGGCGGAGCTGCTCGAGCGCAACGAGCGGCCGGTGCGCGACCCTGCGCTGAACGCCTATCTGGAGCACGTCGGCAAGCGTCTGCTGGCGGTGCTACCTCCCTCGCAGTTTCAGTTTCGCTTCGTGCTGCTGGATTCGGCGGAGATCAACGGCTTCTCCATGGCGGGCGGCCGCATTTACATCAATCGCAAGCTGGTTGCAGCGGCGCGCAATGAGGACGAGGTCGCCGGGGTGATCGGGCATGAGATGGGTCACATCCTGACCCATCAGTTCGCCATCGAGACCACCGCCGATCTGCGCCGGCTCCTGAAGATTACTTCCGTGGGCGACCGCGACGATATCTTCCGCAAATTCAAGCAGCTCACCGATGCGCGCGAGCACGAGAAGGGCCACCCCGGGGTGGAGACGGACGAAGCCCAGGACGAGGCGGACCGAGTCGCCGTTTACGCCGAAGCGGCCGCCGGCTATCGACCCGCCGCATACGCCGAGTTCTGGGATCGCGTGAACTTTACGAACGGGAAGGCGGGTTCGCGGCTGGGAGATCTGTTCGGGGTCACCCGGCCCGACCAGAAGCGGCTGCGCCGCATCCGTGCGATCGTGGCGGCGCTGCCCGCCGGCTGCGGAGCTCCCGAGAGTTCCGCCTCCGCCGACTTCCTGCGCTGGCAGGCAGCCGTGGTAGCGAACCAGACCGAGTCCGCGGCCGAAGCCAGTGCAGCGGCTGCGTCCGCCGAGGCGGGGGACGAAGTCCTGCTCGATCCGCCGCTTCGCCTCGATCTCGACCAGCTGCGCTTCAGCCGCGACGGGCGCTACATCCTCGCCCAGGATGAGAGCTCGATCTTCGTGCTCACGCGCGACCCCTTCGCGGTGCTGTTTCCTATTCCGGCGGAGAACGCGGTGTCAGCCGGCTTCACGCCGGACTCTCGTACCGTGGCGTTCGTTACTTCCGGTCTGCATGTCGAACGCTGGAGCGTTGCCGATCACACCCTGACGGATGCGCACGAGATTGTCACGCCGCAGCCTTGCCTCAAGACGATCCTTGCGCCCGACGCCCGCACCGTTGTCTGCCTGTCGTTCAGCGACAAGGGTTCAGAGGTCGCGCTGCTCGATGTGGACACGGGCAAGTCGCTGTGGGAGAAGCACCAAGTCGGCTACGCCCTCGACTTAGTGCGCGAGGGCAACTCGATTCGGTTCAGCATCGAGTCACCGTACGCCCTCTCAGCGGATGGCAACAGTCTGCTGATCGGGCCGCACGAGCGGGAACTCGCCTTCGATCTGCGCACCCGCACCGCCCTGCTGTGGCGCTCGCCGGAGGAAAAGCACTCCTCATTGACGACGCCGTACTGTTTCCTTGGCAACGACAAGGTTCTGCAGCTCACCGATCCGGTTAAGAAGGTTTCCAGTGTCTACTCCTTCCCCGATGGCAAGTTGCTGCAGACTTATCCTCTGGCAACGAACGGTCTGCACGCGACGACGAACGACCGGCTGGTCGTGGTGCCGCCGCTGAAGGATTACTCCTCGGCCCTGGTGGAGGCAAGCACGGGCAAGGTGCTCTTCGTCACGCGCCTGCCCGCGCTGGATGCGTTCGAGAACACGCTGGTGGCGGAGAACACCGACGGCGATGTGATCCTCGCGCCGATCGACTCCGCCGACAGCGGGCATTGGAAGTCGCTCACCCTTCCGCTCTCCCCCTTCGCGCATGCGGGCGCCGGCTCCATCTCGCCGGACGGGCGCTACCTTGCGCTCTCGGCACGCACGCGCGGAGCAATCTGGGACCTGACCACCGGGAACGAGCTGTTCGCGGTGCGCGGGTTTGAGCGGGTGACGTGGACCTCGGGCAACACCCTGCTGGCGGAGTTTCCCAAGCTTGCGGCTAAGCCGGCCGCGATCGTCGAGTTCACGATGGATCCCAAGGCTACGAAGGTCGTTGGCACGCCACCGGCAGACCAGCCGGTGCATTTGATATATGACTCCCTCGCCGGATGGATCGACAGCAAGGATAAGCGGTCGAGCGACTTCATCGTGCGCTCGGCCGCGGGCGACACAGTGCGGTGGTCGCGCCACTACAGCGGCGCTACGCCCGCCGTGACCGGCAATATCGAAGGCGATGAGGAGATCATCTTCAGCTACCGGCTGCAGCTGGCGACGGCCAAAGACCGTCTGAAGGGCGATCCCGCGCTGAAGGAGCAGGTGGACCGGATTCATGATAAGGCGGCGGCCCGCATCGTCGAGGTGGTCAACCCGAGCGACGGAACGACTCGTGAGGAGACGGCGATCGAGGTCCCCCGCAGCTATGAGGGGGTCGACACCTTCAACCGTGTGGGCGATCTCCTGTACCTCAACGCGGGCGACAACCGGACGTTTGTCTACTCGCTGAAGACGGGCGCGCAGCTGCGCCAGGCCTTCGGCTCGCTGGTCGCGGCGGACGCGGCCTCGGGCAGGGTTTGCCTGGTCAATCGCCGGGACGAACTGCTCGTGCTCGACCACGACGGACGCGAACTGCGCCATCTGCAGCTCGGCGCGCAGGCCCGGTTTGCGGCACTGCGCAACCAGGGCACCGAGCTGCTGGTGCTTACGGTCGATCAGCGGGTGCGGCGGTATCGCATCGATCCGCTGAATGCGGCCAGACTGGCTGAAAACGTCTCGCGTTAAGACCGAGCGGCTTCAGCGCCGGCATCCGACTCGCCGCCTCACCGGGCCGAGGACGTCGCTTTCGCGTGCGCGGGCGTGACGAGTGTCTCGAAGACGGCGTGGAACTCTGGATGAGAGCCGAGTCGCAGCACGTGCCGAGTGTGCCCGCAGGTTTGCGGGATGCAAGCACTTTGCCGCTTGGAGTGGCGTCGGGCTAGCTCGCCGAGCTTGGTAGCATCAGACCCGTGCCCCTTGAGCTTGCGACGCCGGTGAAGTTTGTGAAACGGATCGGCGAGCGTGTGGGGGAGGCGCTGGCGAAGCGCGGCGTGGAGACGGTGGAGGATTTGCTCTATCATCTGCCGTTCCGGTATGAAGACCGCATCAACCCGCGTTCGCTGGCGGGGATGAAGGCGGGCGAGATGGCTTCGCTGGTGGGCGATGTGCGCGGGTCGGCGCTGCTGCGGACGCGGGGCGGGCCGCTGTTCGAGCTGACGCTGGGGCTGGCGGCGGCGGGGATGGAGAGCGCGACTTCGATTACCGGAGTGGAGGGTGCCAGGCCGCTGATCCAGGCTCCGGATGCGAACGGCAAGGCGGGGCTTTCGCGAGGTGGCGCTGCTTCGGCTGGCGGGTCTGCTTCAGCGCATGGGCAAAACACGATCAAGTGTCTGTGGTTCAACGGGACGTATCTGCGGGACCGGTTCAAGCCGGGGCAGCGCCTTGCGGTGTACGGCAAGCTGGATGCTTCGAAGTCGGGCGGCGCGGGGCGGTTCAAGCTGATCCAGCCGGCGTTTGAGATGCTGCCGGAGCCGGGGGCGACGGGGCCGGACGCGGAGTTCGCGCAGCTGGAGATGGGGCGCATTGTGCCGGTGTACGAGAGCCTGGGCGGGACGACTCCGTGGGGCGCGAAGCTGACGTCGCGGTGGACGCGGCGGGTGATGTGGTCGGTGTTCGAGGAACTGGAGGCGAGCGGGGTGGAGGCTGAGGAGACGCTGCCGCCTGTGCTGCGCGAGCGGCTCGGGCTGCCGCGCAGGATGGAGGCGCTGCGCGATCTGCACTTCCCTCCCGCGGCTACGCCGCTGATCGAGTTGCAGGCGGCGGCGACGCCGGCGCACCGGCGACTGATCTTCGAGGAGCTGTGGTATCTGGAGCTTGGTCTCGAGCTGAAGCGGCGGAGGATGCGCGAGCGGGCGGGAACGGCCTTCGTGACCGGGCCGGAGGTGCGCGAGGCGCTGAAGCAGGTGCTTCCCTTCCATCCGACGGCGGCGCAGAAGCGGGTGCTGGCGGAGATTGTGGCGGATATGCGGCAGCCGCAGCCGATGCGGCGTCTGCTGCAGGGGGATGTGGGTTCGGGCAAGACGATCGTGGCGATGCAGGCGGCGCTGGTGGCGATCGAGAACGGGTACCAGGCGGCGCTGATGGCGCCGACGGAGATTCTGGCGACGCAGCACTACCTGAGCGCGAAGAAGCTGCTGACGGGCAAGGTTTCGCCGCGCACGGGGAGGCCTTACCGGGTGTCGCTGCTGACGGGGTCGCTGGATGAGGAGGCGAAGCGCGAGGCGCGCGGGCGGATCTATCGCGGGGAGACGGAGCTGGCGATCGGCACGCACGCTCTGATTGAAGAGAAGGTTGACTTCCCGAACCTGGGGCTGGTGATCGTCGACGAGCAGCACCGCTTTGGCGTGGAGCAGCGCTTCAAGCTGATGCGGAAGCCAAACGCCCAAGGCGTGGTGGCGGATCCGGATGTGCTGGTGATGACGGCGACGCCGATTCCGCGCACGCTGGCGCTGACCGTGTACGGCGACATGGACCTGAGCGTGCTGGATGAGCTGCCGCCCGGACGCACGCCCATCGTGACGCGGCGCACGACCGAGCAGAAGGCGATGGAGGTGTGGGGTTTCGTGCGCAAGCAGGCGGCGCAGGGGCGGCAGGCGTACATCGTCTACCCGGTGATCGAAGGTGCGAAGGATGACCAGCCGGAGCTGGACTTTGCGCACGATGAGCCGCCCGGGGAGCAACCAGCACCGAAGCGCGGGCGCACGCCGAAGACGGAGACGCTTTTTACGAAGACGAAGCTGCGGTCGGCGACGCAGATGTTCGAGGAGCTGCGGGCGGGGCCGCTGACGGGATTGCGTCTGGGCCTGCTGCATGGGCGCATGTCGAGCGACGACAAAGAGATTGCGATGCGGCGCTTCCAGCGCGGCGAGACGGATGTGCTGATTGCGACGACGGTGATCGAGGTGGGGGTCGACGTGCCGAATGCGTCGGTGATGGTGATCGAGCACGCGGAGCGGTTCGGGCTGGCGCAGATGCATCAGCTGCGCGGACGCGTGGGGCGCGGGGCGGCGAAGAGCTTCTGCATCCTGATGACGGGCGGAGGCGGGAGCGGCGGGGTATTGAACGACTCGGCCGAGCTGCGGCTGGAGGCGATGGTGCGGACGCAGAACGGATTTGAGCTGGCGGAGCTGGACCTGGCGCAGCGCGGGCCGGGTGAGTTCTTCGGCACGAAACAGGCCGGTGTGCCGGAGTTCCGGGTGGCCAGCCTGGTGCGCGACCGCGCGCTGCTGGAGCTGGCGAAGGACGAGGCGGCGCGCTTTGCCCGGCGGCCCGACCCGGCGCTGACGCAGGCGGAGATCGACGCGGTGTGGGCGCGGCTGAAGCAGCAGTGGCAGCGGAAATATGGCCTGGTCGAGGCTTAGGCCCGGCCAGTGGTCTCGCCGCTGCCAGTGCGGATCCTTCGTTTCGCTGCGGAATGATAAACGGGAAGGTGTGTGAACTCCCTAGCTGGCGATGCGGTGCTTCATGGGGACGTGTTCCTCGGCCGGGACGGTGCCGTTGACGAGCATGGGCTGGGGCTGCGTGCCGGGGTTGGCAGGGATCGGCACGTGCTTTTTGGGGCCGCGCTTGCGGGCCACGAGGACGCGGATCTTATCGAGCAGCTCGGCGGGGGAGGCCGCGCCCTTGGGCATGAAGGCATCGGCGGCGAGGGCGCGGTCCTGGGCCTGGACGGTTCCGCTGACGATCATGGCGGGCAGCAGCGGATGGAGCTGTTTGGCGCGGCGGACGAGCTCGTTGCCGTCCATGCCGGGCAGCAGCAGGTCGGTGATGAGCAGATCCAGGGTGCCGGGCTCGTGCCGGGCGATGATGTCGAGCGCGGCGGAGGCGGTCTGGACGGGGATGACGCGATAGCCGCGGGTCTCCAGCAGAAACGTGCGGACAGAGAGGATGGCTTCGTTGTCGTCGACGTAGAGGATGACTTTCTTTGGACGCATTCTGTTCGTTCCTCTTTCTATTCCGCCGCTGCAAGGCGCCGGGTGTTGCATTCGTAAGCGCTCGAGGAGGCTGGCTGGCCGACCCGGAGCCGCGGGCGATGCGGTGAACGGTTGTCCGCGGCTGCCCTCCCGGCGATGCGGGAGCGAAGCGTTGCGCTGGACCGGTCCTGTCCGCTGCGGGCCCGGACCGGCGCTGCGACGAGGATCTCCCGTCCGCGCCGCCGGCCCGCTTCGTACGCGGACAGGAACTGGTGCAGTGCGTGGCTCGGCGGGAGCTGCAGAACAGCTCTTCGCGGAGACCGCGGTTGGTGGAGTGAGGCCGGCTTGGCCGGCAGACAGGTTACCTCGCTCCCTGGAACCCCGGTTCGGGGTCACTCCGGGCGCAGCTCTCCCATGGCCGCTTTCGAGGGCATTCCGGGGAACGCGTGACCAGCCGTAAAGCTCAAAACCGGCTGAGCAGCGCGCGGGTCCGGGACAGCCTGCGGACGCAGACGGGGCGGGTTACGCACGGCAGGGTTCGACTGCCCTGGGCCGTCGTTCCTCGCTCGTATAAGTTGTCGGTAACTCAGGCGAAAGCACTGGTTCGAAAGAGCAGGCGTACAGCCGGTGATGCCCCCCGGTTTGGCTCCTGTTCTCTCAACGCTTCCCCAAACTAGAGGGATGTACCCCGCTGGTCAATAGGGGAAAATAAAGCGAAACGACCGGGGATTAGAACTCACTCATCCACCGTTCCGCGCAGACCCGCGTCAATGTTGCAGATGCGTGACAATGGCCTGTGCATATCATCCGGCGAAGGGCAATGAAAACCGGCCGTTTGCAACGAAGATGGTGCGTCCTGAAACATACACGCCGCGCACCTCTCCGCGTGTCAAGCCAGCCTGAACGATGAGCTTCGACGGTCTTCCGATGTGGGATCCCTGGCGGAGCGTGGCGGGAATGTCTCCGGGGACGACGCCGCAGCGCACCAGCCATGCGGCGGCGCATCCGGCAGCCGAACCCGTCGCGGGGTCTTCGCCGAAGTAGAACTGCATGCGGGCCTCGAAGCCTGTGCCCGCGCCCGGAGCCCACGAGCCGGACTCGGGGGCGAGCACGTAGAAGAATTTGGCGCCGGTGCGGGCCAGATACTCCTTCGCCTGACCCTGCGGGATCAGCAGCTTCGCGAGCGCGCCGACCGAACGCAGAGGAACGATGCAGAACGGAAGCCCGGTGGAGACGGTCTGGATGGGCAGGTCGGTCGCGAGATCGGCAAGCGGCACGCCGAGGACGCGGCTGATGGTCTCGGGATCGTGCAGGGCGCCGAAGTCGGGATCGCGCGGGGCCATGGTCGCGTAGACGCCAGGCGCGCCGGGTTCGGGCGTGCTGAAGCGTACGGTGACCGGGCCGCCCTGAAGGTCGAGCGTGATGCGTTCGGCACCACGCAGGGCGGGGTGGTTCTCGTACAGCCAGGAAGCGGTGCCGAGGGTGGGATGCCCGGCGAAGGGCAGCTCTTCCTCAGTGGTGAAGATGCGCACGCGCACGCCGCGGGTACGCTCTTCGGCTGCGTCGCGGGGCAGGATAAAGGTGGTTTCGGCGAGGTTGGTCTCGCGGGCGAGCGCCTGCATTTCGTGAACGGTGAGGCTGCGGGCGTCGCTGAAGATGGCGAGCATGTTGCCTTCGAGCGGGCGTTCGGCGAAGACGTCGGCGAGGGCGTAGTCGAAGTGGCGGGCCGGCGCAGAGACGGGCGTGGAAGCGGGAACGGGAGCGGAAGTTGACATGCGTGATCCTCGGTGAGAGAGTGAAGAAACCGCTGGAGGCCAACGCCCTCCACTGGCTGGCCGAACTTGAACATGGGCCGGCTGCGGTACAGATTCCGGCCAGGCCTGCTGCGATGCAGCATCCCGACCCGTTAGACGATCATGACGACACTCGCGCTCAACCCGACTCGCTTTGCAGGCCGCTGCTGTTGCCGCTGCGGGTTGCGGGTGCGTGTCTAGCGTCGGTTCGGAACCAGCTTTTCCGGGCAAGACCTCTGGGACCCATCCGCTGCCGACTGGCCGGGTGGGTTTCCGCTTTTGCGCCGAACCCTTCGTTCCGAATGCCCGACCGGATCATCCAACGCTCTAAAGAGCGCGCACACTGCTTCCGCACTCCTACTTCCACATTCCGAGGACACACGACGACATGGGACTCCGCATCAACGACATCGCCCCCGATTTCACCGCCGAGACTACGCAGGGCACGATTCACTTTCACGAGTGGATTGGCGATCACTGGGTTGTTCTTTTCTCGCACCCGAAGGACTTCACCCCGGTGTGCACCACCGAGCTGGGTGCGATGGCGGGGCTCGAGACGCAGTTTGCCGCGCGCGGGGCGAAGGTGATCGGCCTTTCGGTCGACCCGGTCGGGAACCACGAGAAGTGGGCGCAGGATATCGAGGACGTGGGCGGCGCCAGGGTCACCTTCCCCATGATCGGCGACCCGGAGCTGAAGATCGCGAAGCTTTACGACATGCTCGCGGCCGACGCGGGAGAGACCTCGGAAGGCCGTACACCGGCCAATAATGCGCCGGTGCGGACGGTGTTCGTCATCGGTCCGGACAAGCGCATCAAGCTGACGCTCTCCTACCCCATGACGACGGGCCGCAACTTCGATGAGATCCTGCGGGTGCTCGACTCCATGCAGCTGACCGCGAAGCACAAGGTGGCGACTCCGGCGAACTGGAAGCAGGGCGGCGACGTGATCATCACCGCGGCGGTGTCGAACGAGGAAGCCGACACGATTTTTCCGGGTTACAAGACGGTTAAGCCGTACCTGCGGATAACAACGCAGCCGGAGTAGTCTGGTATTGTTCTGGTTTACCTGCGTGTCACGGGAAGACACGCAGGTCAGGCACCGATGGCGAAGTGGCTAACGCGCCGGTCTGCAAAACCGGTATTCATGGGTTCAAATCCCATTCGGTGCTCCATGATTTCGAGTGATCTGTGCGGCTGCTTGCTGTGACCCCTGTGGATTCTGCGGGTGAGAGTGCGGGTGCCCGCAGAGCAGGGTACGCGCTGACCGCCGGTAACTCCATGCAGCAACATGGGCCGGCTGGAGTTTTGTATGGACGTCAGCGAGGCCCTGCATCGCAAGCAGAACTGAGGCGATCCGCCCTCTAAGGTCGCGGAGTACCGTCGGGAGTCTTCCCCGCACTGGGTCCGCCCTTCGATTTATGGTTCACGCGCAGTCCGAGTATGACCGCTCCGATGAGCAGGCCGGCAAAGACCACCAAGGCAAGAACAGCAATACCGCCCATGTTCGCTTCCTCTCCTGCGACTTACAGTTTCTTGAGGCAGACAGCGTTCCGTTAACGGCGCGCCTATCGGGCCGGGCCCTGCGCAGAGGCTGGTACGAGACGATTCGCCGACGCGGATTTTGGGCGCAACACAAAGAAAGCTCCGGCCGAAAGGACAATGAGAGCCACCAAGATCAGGAGCAGTACCCGGCTGGAGTTCTGACCGCGCGGATCGGGGCGGAATTCGCATTGCGCTTTGGCGAGCATGGCTTTTTGATGCATGCGCTGAGGCCGGCCGCAGAACGGGTGTTCATGGGTTCAAATCCCATCTGGTCGCTGTTTGCAGAGCGGCGGAGGCACGCACGGGCTTCGGCAGTTTCGCCGCAGGTCGAGCTCGTCTGGTGAGCTGCCATCAGTACGAGCGGGGGCGCATACAACTTCCGTCATGTTGACGAGTGGTCGGCGTCAGGAAAGACTCGGGAGTGTTCGCAAGTTAACTTTTCCGGTTCCCAGGTCTGCCCGTGCAGGACGTGATCGACCTTATCGTCGCGGTAGCCATTTTTCTGCTCTTTTCTTCGCTGTATGGAAAGAGGCGCACCCCCGTGGTGCGGGCCTGGAGTGTGGGATGGCTGTTTATCGTGCTGCACTTCGCGTCGGCGGCGGTTCAGCCGCACGGCACGCTGGCGTCCACGCTGCAATCCATCGCGTTTCTCAGCACCCTTGTCTGCACGGCCATCTCCTTTGTGCTTTCGCGTGCGGAGATACGCACCACCCCGGGGCGCGCGGTTGCCGCGGCACTGCTGCTGGGAGCTCCCTGGCTGACCGGCGTGATCTTCGCCTCTCTGCCGAATCCGCATCCCGCAGCCACCGCGATCTGCGGTTATCTTGGCGCGCTGGCGATGGCGGCAGTCGCGCTGATCAGTCTGCGCCGGAGCAGGCCGCAGCTCGTCGGCGTGTTGCTGGTGCTTTCCGCTTGTCTCGTCTGGCTGTCGCTTTCGCTCCACACGACGGATCCCGATCTCCTCGTCGAGATCATCCTGACCGAGTGCTACGGCCTCGTCGCGGTGTTGATGAGCGACTTCGGCTGGCGTCGCCTTTCCGCCGCGACCGTCACCAGCAGCGCGGGCGCGATCGCCTGGGGCTTTGTATGGGTGGGTGCGGTCAGCGTCGGCCACTTCGCTCCGGCGCTTCATCTGAACCCCGAGCTGTACAACCTGCCGAAGTATTTTCTCGCGGCCGGCATGATTCTGACGCTGCTCGAGGAGGAGATCCGCTCGGCCGAGCTGGCGAGCGAGCAGTACCGGCTGCTGTTTGCTTCCAATCCGCACCCCATGTGGATGTACGACCTTGAGACGCTGCAGTTTCTGCAGGCGAACGAAGCCGCGGTGCTGCACTACGGCTACAGTCAGGACGAGTTCCGCCGCATGGGGCTGCTGGAGATTCTCTCCGAAGACCAGAGCCCTCAGTTGAAGGAGAAACTCGCTGAGATCAGCCCGCGCCAGCTGTCGGGACCCTGGCTGCACCGGCACAAAGACGGGTCGACTTTTCAGGTGGACATCGCCAGCCAGCCGGTGGTGCTGGACGGGCGGCGGGTGATGTTCGCGTTCATGCACGACATTACCGATCGCGAGCGGCTGCACAGCCAGCTGATCCGGCAGGCACAGCACGACGTGCTGACGGATCTGCCCAAGCGCGACCTCTTCGAACAGCGTCTGCGGGCCGCGCTCGAGCGCGTCGAGGGCGACGGCGGCCGGCTCGCCATTGTGTGCATCGATCTGGACCGCTTCAAGCAGATCAACGACAGCTACGGCCATCTCGCCGGCGACATCTGTCTGAAGGAAGCCGCGGCGCGCATCGGGGCCGTCGTCCAGGGACGCGGCACCGTGGCGCGTACCGGCGGCGACGAGTTCATGGTCTATCTCGAGGGTCTGGCGAGCGCAGCGGCTGCCGAAGAGTGCGCCTCCGAGTTGCTTCGCTGCCTTCGCGAGCCGGTGCAGATCGGCAACGGGGAGCTGGAGCTGGGCGGAAGCATCGGGTTTGCGCTTTATCCGGACGACGGCACCGACTACGCGCAGCTGTGGCGCGATGCCGACGCAGCCATGTACCAGGCCAAGCGCGCAGGCGGGGCGGAATGGGTGCGGGTCTCCGCCGAGATCAGCACGCTCGCGCAGGAGGCCGGTGACATCGAGATCGGGCTGCGGCGCGCGCTGCGGCATGGCGGGCTGGAGATCCACTTCCAGCCGCAGGTGACCGACGACGGCGAACTCTTCAGCCTCGAGGCGCTGCTGCGCGCCAGCCATCCGGCGCTCCACCTGGTGCCGACGCTGCGCATCATCAATATCGCCGAAGAAAGCGGGTTGATTGTGCCGCTGGGGCTGTGGGTGCTCGAGGAAGTGTGCCGGCAGTTCCGCGTGTGGCTGGACGAAGGCATCGCGCCGCGACAGGTCGCGGTGAATGTCTCGCCGCTGCAGCTCACCCGGTTCGATTTCTCACAGCATGTGGCGGCGCTGCTGGAGCGGTACGGTCTCGATGCGCACATGCTGGAGTTCGAGGTGACGGAATCCACCATGATGCCCGAACGCGGCACGGAAGCGCCGCACCAGATCGCCGATCTGGCGCGGATGGGGATCCGCTTCTCGGTGGACGATTTCGGCACCGGCTACTCGTCACTCGGGCGTCTGCACCAGCTTCCCGTGGACGCGCTCAAGATCGACCGCTCGTTCACCTCGCGGCTGGCGGAACGAGCGGGGACCTACCCGACCGTTGAGGCCATTATCGTGCTCGCGCACACCTTCGGCATGAAGGTGGTGGCCGAGGGCGTCGAGACCCGCGAACAGCATCGGCTGCTGCGCGCACTCGGGTGCGACCGCCTGCAGGGCATGCTGTTCGGCATGCCGGCCAGCGCGGAGATCACGACGGAACTGCTGCGCGTGCGGCAGGAGCGCCTGCCGGTTCGATCTTTTGCTCCGTCGCATGCCGGCGCCGCTCAGCTGCGGGCAGGCTGACGAGCGCGTGCGTCCACAGGCTCGCCGGTTGGCGCATGCCGTTGAAAAGCTGTCGGCGTCCGGTGTCGGCGATGAACGATTCGCCCGTATCCACGCTGATTCACCTGCCCTAAAGCTGGTGCACCCGCGTGCGGGACGGGCTTTTCCGCCTGAGCGTCCTCCCTCATCACGGTAGTATGGTGTCAGTCAGCAGATTTCGGTCGCAGCGCCGGCTGCGATCAGCTCCCGGCGGGTGAAACTTTCCACCCGCGGACTTATTCGAGCAGCAGAAACAGGAAGGAACCTGAGACCTATGTGGAAGCCCAACCAGCCCGGATCGACGCCCCAGACCCCCGAACCGCAGCGTCCCGCGACGCCTCCGGCCGCAACGACTTTTGAGACCTCCGCCGCGACACCCGCGCGCCCGGCCACGACCGGCGCCACCGCCTCCGCTGCGTCAACCGGCGAGCAGGCCACGATCGGCAAGTCCCTGATCATCAAGGGCGAGCTCTCGGGCTCGGAGTCGCTGTTTATCGACGGCAAGGTGGAAGGCACGATCAATCTTCCCGGCAACCGCGTGACGGTTGGCCGCAACGGCCAGGTAGCGGCCAACATCCTCGCCCGCGAGATCGTCGTGCTGGGCAAGGTGCGCGGCAACTGTCAGGCGTCGGACCGTGTGGACATTCGCTCGGAAGGCTCGCTGACCGGCGACGTGATCGCGGCGCGCATCTCGATTGAGGACGGCGCATTCTTCAAGGGCGGCATCGATATTCGCAAGCCGGGTTCGGACGCCAAACCCGGGTCCGCGACGCCGGTAAACGAGCCCATCGCAATCAACAGCTAGTCGGCTGGACTTCAGGCTTGACGCCGATGGACGCCGATCTTACCGACCACGACCGATGACTGAAGGCCCCGGAGCAATCCGGGGCTTTTCTTTCTGGAAGCGCCGGCTAGAGGTTGCGGACGATGGTGAAGATGAGCGTGGCTGTGACCAGCGTGATCCAAACCTGGTTCGAGACGGCGGGCCATATGCCGCGGCGCAGGCGGCCGGCAGCGACGATTGCGGCGACGGGAGTAAGGCTGACGATGAGCGCATTCAGCCTGAAAGCTTGGGCGAAGTGCCCGCGCAGCATGGCAGCGATGGCGCGGGTTCCGCCACAGCCGGGGCAGAGCAGGCCGGTGAAGGCGTGGAACGGACAAGCCGGATAGAAGCTGAAGCGGGTGGGGGGAAGCAGGAGCAGCATGCAGGCGGCGCATGCGAGGGCGACGAACGCGCGGCATTCCCACGGGCGCAGAGCGAACTCGAGGCTGGCGGCCTCGGAAGTGGCGGGCCTAAAACTGGCGAGCCATGCCATAGCGTGCCGCCTGCTTGATCAGATTGATGCGGTTGAGGTGGTACTGGAAGTAGATCCCGCCGAAGAAGAAGGTCATGACGCCGCTCAGCCGCAGACCGACCGGCTCGGCGGTGTTGAAGTGCTCCTCGAGCGAGGCCTTCTGGCTGAAGCGGGCGATCAGTCGGACCACCCACACGGCTACGCCCAGCAGGCTGCTGATCGGGTGGTCGGTATAGACATGCAGGCCGGGGCTCGCCGCATGATGGAGAGCGTACGGGATGCCCGTGAACCACTGCAGCCCCAGCAGAACCGGTGCGCCGAGGTAGTAGAAGAATGAAGTCGCGTTGGGCTGCACACGACGCAGCCACGCGGCCACGACCAGATTCCAGATCACCATGAACAGCGTGCAGGTGAGCAGACCGAAGAGCAGCACCAGACCCCAGTTCAGGTTGGGGGCATCGGGGTAGGGCGACGCGGCGAGCGCGCCCGGCGCCTGCTGCGCACAGGCCGCGGGAGCCGCGTACTGCGGGCCGGGATAGCCTGCGGCGATCGGCGCGTGGTACCCGGCGCCATGCTGCTGCGCGGCGGGATCCATGGTGGGCTCAAAGCCTGACGGGCCTGGTGAGGGCGTCGGGGCGGCCGCTGACGCCAGAAGCTGCGAGACCGGGATCCACTCGGACATCTGATCGCTCTTCGCGAGGTCAGACGGCAGCACGTTGCCGCTGGCCAGGTAGCGCTGCAGATCTTCGAGAGTGTACGGGCCGTAGGTCTGGCCGTTGCGGGAGATTTGAAAATGCATGGCGGCGGAGAACCTCGTGCGGAGTGGACCGGCGGGAGCTTGCCTGATCCTTTCACGAGAGCAGTCTACGCACAACTGAAGAGCGTGGTTCCCCGCGGCGGATGGATGCTTCTCTTTGGTTTTTGCCCGGCTCCCTCTTCCCTGCTCTACTCCTTCGGCAGCTGCGCGGACGACCAGCCGCCGCCGAGCGCCTTGATCAGCAGCACCGACGCTTCCGTACGCCGGCGCAGGATGTCGATGTCGTTGCGTTCGTTCGAGAGCGCGGTCTGCTGGGCCGTGACCACCTGCAGGTAGGTGTCGAGTCCGCCGACGTAGCGGTTGTCGAAGATTTTCTGCGCTCCCTGGGCGGCCACCGTTGCCTGGTGCTGCTGCTCGGCCTCGTTGGCCAGGATCCGCAGGGCGGCAAGGTTGTCCTCCACCTGCTGGAAGGCGGTGAGCACGGTCTGCCGGTAGTCGGCGGAGCTTTGCTGGAAGGCGGCGCGTGCCTGGGCGGAGGTATTGCTGCGCAGTCCGAAGTCGAAGATGTTGTAGTTCACCGTGGGGCCGATGGCGTAGACGAGATTGGAGGCGTCGAAGAAATTGGTGAGCGAGCCGGACTCGTACCCGCCGGCGGCGGAGAGGCCGACCTGCGGGAAGTAGGCGGCGCGCGCGATGCCGATCTGCTCGTTGCCTTCGGCGGCGCGGCGCTCGGCGGCCGCGATGTCGGGGCGGCGCTCCAGCAGTTCGGACGGGAGGCCCGCGGGGATGCCGGGCGGCGTGGACTCGAGCGGCTGCGGCGCAAGCGAGAAGCTGTTAGGAGGCTGCCCGATCAGCACCGCGATGGCATGCTCGTTCTGCGCGCGGGCGACCTGGATATCCTGGAGCTGGACGACGGCGGCCTGGAGCTGGGTCTTCGCCTGGAAGACGTCGGACTCGTTTGAGATGCCGCCCTCGAAACGGTTGGTGGTGATGCGCAGCGCCTCTTCGTAGTCCTTGACCGTGTCTTCGAGCAGCCTGGCCTGAGCGTCGTCGGCACGCACCTCGAAGTAGTCGACGGCAAGTTCTGTCTGGACGGAGAGCTGTGCGTTTTCGCGGTCGGCGGCGGTCGCCTGCGTCTCTTCCTTTGCGATGTTGACCTGACGGCGGATGCGTCCCCACAGATCGATCTCCCAGCTGGCCGTGAGGGGAAGCTGGATATCGGCCACGCCCGGATTGGTGCCGGGCGCCGTGAAGTACGGCCGTCCGGCGGAGTAGCGAACCCCCTGCGCCAGCGCCTGGGTGCCGATCTGCGGAAAGAGCTGCGAGCGATTGATGCCGATTTGTTTCTCCGCCGCTTCGTAACGCGCGGCGTAGTCCCTGAGGGTCTGGTTCTGGATGCCGGCTTTGACCTCGAGCAGGTTCAGCTCGTCGTTATGGAAGACGATCCACCAGTCGCCGCGCAGGGTCGCATCTTCGGGGGTGGCGGGACGCCAGTTGGGATCGGCCTCCCTGTAAGGAGTGGCGCTCTTGTCCACCGTTACGTTCGGCGCGGTGTAGGCGGGTACGGTGGGCTTCTTGTACTTCGGCCCCACCATGCACCCGGTGAGCGCGGCGGGCAGCAGAGCGCAGACGGACAACAGGGCCCGGGCGGAACGCTGCGTGAGCGTGTACGGGCGCGGCGTCACTTGACCGTCACCGCCTGTCCGTTGAGCAGGGCGTCCGAAGGATCGACGATGATGGCATCGTTGCGGGTCAGCCCCGACGCGACGTCGACCAGGGCTCCATGGTCGGCGGCGATCTTCACCGGGGTCAGCTGTACGTGTCCGTCCCTGACGACACCGACCTGCATGCCCTGTGCGCGGAAGAGCAGCGTGTTCGAGGGAATGGTGAGACTGGTCCCGGCGGTCGGCACCTTGAAATGAACGATGACGTACGCGCCCGGCAGCAGCTTGTCGCCGGGGTTGGGGACGTCGACCTCAACGTTGAGGGTGCGGGTGGCGGAGTCGATCGCGCTGGCATTGCGGGCGATGCTGCCGGTGAAGGTCTGGCCGGGATATTCATCGGCGGTCAAGGTGGCGGTGCCGCCGTTGCGCACGAAGGTGGAATAGTTCTCCGGCACCGGGACGAAGACGCGGAGGGTGCCGATCTCGGCGAGCTGAAAGAGAGCGCGGGCGGCGGCGGCACCGCTGAGACCGCCCTGGATGAGGTCGCCGATATCGGTGTTGCGGGCGGTGACGATACCGTTGTAAGGCGCGTAGATCTGCTCGAACGACTGGAGTTGCTGGTAGCGGCGGACCGAGGCCTGCGCGGCTTCGACCTGGGCCTGGCGCGCGGCGGAGTCGGAGACCGCCTGATCGGTCTCCTGCCTGGAGACGGAGTTCGACTTGAGCAGACTGGTGTAGCGGGAGGCCGTCGTGACGGCGAGGTTGAGGTTCGCCTGCGCGACCCGCAGATCGGCTTGCGCGGCCTGCAGTTGCTGGTCTACTTCCGGCGTCTCGATGGTGGCCATCAGCTGGCCCTTCTTCACGTGAGTGCCGATGTCGAAGAACCACTTCTTCAGATAGCCGTTGGTGCGCGAGTAGATGGGCGTGTCGACGAAGGCCTGGGTGTTGCCGGGCAGCGAGAGCGTTCCGCCGCCGTTGCCGCCAGTCGGGTAGACGACGTGGACCTCGGGCGTGGCGGCCGCCTTATTCTGCTGCGTGAGGACGACATCGGCGGCGGAGCGCTTGTGGATGCCGTAGACGATGACCAGCAGCAGGAGGATCGCGACGGCGAGGAGGCCCAGCCAGAAGCCGCGGCCGAGCTTCGCCTCACGGGTATCGACCAGCGCCGCGCCATGGTTTCCGTGAGTGCCGTGCGTCTCGGCCTCGTTGCGCGGGACAGGCGAGCCGGTGGTGCGGTTGGGCCCGGCCTGGCTGGTCTCGTCGACGTTGTAGCCGTGGCCCTCGCTGGCGAGCGGTGCGGCTGGATGCTCGGCATGGGGCTGTTCGATTTCCTGCGGTTCGGCTTGCGTCATGGTTCTCCGGGTTTCAGGATTCATGGGTCAGGCCCTCGCCCTTGCGGTCACGCCCATCACTTCTTCGGCACGCGCGGCTTCGCGATCTCTGGTGAGTACTCGCTTCTCCACGTTCGGCGTGCGGACGCCGCCATGCAGCAGGGCGTAGACGGCGGGCACGAAGATGAGCGTGGCGACCGTGGCCAGGGAGAGTCCTCCGATGACGGCGCGTCCGAGCGGCGCGTTCTGCTCGCCGCCTTCGCCGAGGCCGAGCGCCATGGGCACCATGCCGATGATCATCGCGAGAGCCGTCATGCAGACGGGGCGAAAGCGGGTGGCGCCGGCCTCGATCGCGGCGAGGATCGCGTCGCCATGCTCGAGAAAGCGCGTGGTGGCGAAGGAGACGACCAGGATGGAGTTGGCGGTCGCGACGCCCATACACATGATCGCGCCCATGAGGGCCGGCACCGAGAGCGTGGTGCTGGTGACGAAGAGGAACATGATGATGCCGGCGAGCGCGGCGGGCAGCGCCGTGATGATGATGAAGGGATCCAGCCACGACTGGAAGTTGACGACGATGAGCAGGTAGACCAGCACGATGGCGAAGAAGAGGCCGCCGATGAGGCCGACATAGGAGGCGCGCATCGTTTCCACCTGGCCGCGAACGCGCAGGAACGAGCCACGCGGCAGCTCCTTCGTATGCGCGGCGACGATGCGGTCGATCTGCCGCGACACCGCGCCGAGGTCGCGGCCCTGCACGTTGCCGTAGATGTTGAGCACGCGGCGGATGTTGTAGTGATCGATGACCGGCATCTCGGTGGTGCGGGTGATGGAAGCGACATCGGCCAGGATTTCCGGACGAACCGCGGTGCGGCCGGAGAGCGGAATATTTTCCAGATCGCTCATCGACTGCACCGTGTATTGCGGAGCCTCGGCGACGATGCTGTACACGATGCCGTTCTTAGGATTGAGAAAGAACTGCGGATTGAGCTGCGTACTTCCGCTGAGGATGTCGACGAGCGAGGAGCCGACGTCCTGGAAGGTGTAGCCGCCCTGCTGCGCCTTGGTGCGGTCCACATCGATTTTGAGCGCGGGATAGTCGTCGGGCTCCTGAATGCGCAGGTCGACGAGTCCCGGAATCTTCTGCATGTCGGACAGGACCTCGTTGGCCACTTTGCGGTTGCCGGTGAGGTCCGAGCCCTCGAACTGGACGTCGATCGGCGCGGGCAGACCGAAGTTCAGGATCTGGGTGACGATATCGGACGGAAGGAAATAGAAGGTGGTGCCGGGAAACGCATTCGGCAGGACCTTGCGGATCTCCGCGATGTAGTCGTCGGTCGGGTGATGATGCTCCTTGAGTGAGACCAGGATATCGACGTCGCCGGCGCCGTAGAGACCTGAGGTCGCATGCTGCGTGTTCAGGGTGGAGTAGGGCAGACCGATGTTGTCGAGGATGTTGTCCATCTCGCCGGCGGGAATGATGCGCCGGATGCGGGCTTCCACCTGGTCGGCTTCCTTCGCCGTCTCCTCGATGCGGGTGCCGTCGGGCGCGCGCATGTGCAGCAGCAATGATCCTGTATCGCTGGACGGGAAGAAGTTCTGGCCCAGGAAGGGAATCAGCAGGAAGGCAAGCAGCGCGCAGCCGAGAAAGATGGGCACAAACGCCACGCGCAGGTGCACCAGCCGCGTGAGCACGGACTCATACCCCGACCGGACCTTTTCAAACTGCCGCTCAAAGCCGCGCTGGAATCGCGAGAAGATGTTGCGCGACGGAACGGCATGCGGATCGTGCACCTTGAGCAGGTACATGGCCATGGTCGGCACCAGCGTGCGCGAGAGCATATACGACGCCAGCATGGCGAAGACGACCGCCTCCGCGAGCGGCACGAAGAGATAACGCGAAACGCCCGAGAGGAAGAACATCGGCATGAAGACGATGCAGATGCAGAGGGTGGAGACCAGCGCGGGGACGGCGATCTGGGCGGCGCCTTCGAGAATGGCGTCGCGGAGTTCGAGGCCTTCCTCGAGATAGCGGCTGGTGTTCTCGATTTCGACGGTGGCGTCGTCGACGAGGATGCCGACGGCGAGGGCCAGACCGCCCAGGGTCATGATGTTGATGGTCTGTCCGATGAGGCCGAGCACGATGACGGAGACCAGGATCGAAAGCGGGATGGAGACCGCGATGATGATGGTCGCGCGCCAGGAGCCCAGGAAGAGCAGGATCATCAGGCCGGTAAGCACGGCCGCGATGATGGCCTCGCGGATGACGCCCACGATGGACGCGCGCACGAAGATGGCCTGGTTGGCGAGGGGCGTGATCTTCAGGTTGGGCGGCACCAGTGTCTTGATCTGCGGCATCTTGTCCAGAATGCCGTTGACCACCGAGAGCGTGGACGCACTGCCGCTCTTGAGGACCGTGATGAGCACGCCGCGCTGTCCGTCCTGACGCACGATGTTGGTCTGCGGAATGGAGCCGTCGGCGACGGTGGCGACGTCGCGCAGATAGATGATGGTGTTGCCGTCCTTCTTGATCGGCAGGTCGCTGAGACCCTCGATGGACTGTGGCGCGGCATTGACGAGAATGTCGTATTCGTAGAGCCCGATCTTCGCGGTGCCGCCCGGTTCAACCACATTCTGGTTCCCGAGCGCGGCCAGGATGTCCTGCGGCGAAAGCCCGGTCGACTGCATCTTCGCCGGGTCCATGTTGATCATGATGGAGCGCTGCTTGCCGCCGTAGACGTTCGGGACGACGGCGCCGGGAATGGTAACGAGCTGCGGGCGGATGAAGTTCAAGCCGTAGTCGTTAAGCTGCGATTCGCTGAGCCCCTGACCGGAGAGGCCGAGCTGCAGAATGGGCACCGAGGAGGCTGAGAAGTTGATGATCTGAGGCGGCAGCGTGCCGGGCGGCAGCTGGCGCAGCATGAACTCCGACGCCGCCGAGACCTGCGAGTTGGCGGTATCGAGCGAAGCGCCCGGCTGCAGGTACACCTTGACGATGGCCTGCCCGCGGTACGTCACCGACTCGACATGCTGGATATTGTCCACCAGCGTCGTAAGTACCTTTTCGTACGGCGTGGTCAGCCGGCCTTCCAGCTCTTCAGGCTCGAGGCCTGTGTACTGCCAGGCGATGGAGACGACGGGAATGTCGATATTCGGGAAGATGTCGGTCGGCGTGCGGAAGATCTCGACCGGCGCGGCAATCAGAATCAGAATCGCCAGCACGACGAACGTGTAAGGACGATTCAGCGCGAGTCGGACGATCCACATGGGCGATTCTCCTGAGTGCGGGCGGGTGTTCTGGTGGTGGGATGCAGGCCTGATGCGCCGTAGTGATTGGACAGGCGGACGCGTGGTCGAGTTTCACGGGAATTTCCGGTGAGCTTGATCGGAAATACCGATTCCCCGACAATAGTTCGCAGCGACTGACAGGAGGCGCGTCGCGCATGGAGCTACGACATCTACGATACCTGTGCGCGGTCGCCGAGTACGGCACATTCCGCGAGGCGAGCCGTCATCTGCATGTTTCGCAGTCGGCGATCTCGGAGCAGATTGCCGATCTGGAGGCCGAACTGGGCGGCGCGCTGCTCGAGCGTGGACAGCGCAGCACGCGGCTGACGGCTCAGGGCCGCATCTTCTTCGAAGAGGCGAAGAAGACGCTGGCGCAGGCGGATCGCGCCGTCGATCTGGCGCGGCGTTCGATTGCGGGCGAAGAGGGTTCGCTCACCATCGGCTTCTTCCTGTGGGGCGCGGGAAACTTCTTTGCCTCGATCATCCGGGAGTACCGGCGCCTGCACCCGCAGGTGCGGCTGACGCTGGTTGAGATGCACGCCCAGGTGCAGCTGCCGGCACTGCTCGACGGGCGCATCGACGTCGGCTTTACCCGCCCGCTCGAGCCGCCTGGCGACGTCCTGCTCCGTTCCGAGCTGCTGTTGAACGATCCCGTCGTCGCGGTGCTCCCGCGCGATCATCCTCTGGCGAGGGGTCCGGTCGAGCTGTCCGCGCTGGCGGGTGAGCGGTTCGTCATGTGCGAGCGCACCGTGACGCCGGTACTGTTCGACGCGATCCTGACGTTGTGCTCCGCGGCCGGCTTCACGCCCGAAATCGTGAATGCCTCGCCGAGCTGGCCGGGCGTGCTGACGCTGGTGGCCTCGGGTGAGGGCGTGGCGCTGGTGCCGGCCGGCGTCCAGCACTTCCGCATGCCGGGCATCGCCTTCCAGGAGCTGCGGCCGCGTACGACGCACGTCGGGCTGTCGCTGGCGTGGAACCCGCGCAATGAGGGGCCGGTGGTGCGGGACTTTCTGAAGCTGGTGCGGGCCAACAAAGAGCGGATACGGAAGAGCGCTTGAGCGAAGCGCGTCCTGCGCGGGCGGCGGTCACGCCGAGACCTATGCGCGGCTCGCCTGGTGCTCTTGATGTTTGCCTGAGACGTGACTAGGTCTGGAGGAGCTCGACTACTACGGCTTCATTTGGGCGCAGGCGCAGGTAGTCCGCAACGATCGCGCCTTCAGTGTCAAGGAACGAAGTCAGCAGCAGCTTGCCGGGCTTGACCTTGATCCAGCGCACCTCGTCGGTCAAATTGAGATGGATGGCGAGGCGCTGTGCGCCGGCGGTGCGGATGTAGCTGAGAACGCCGTCGTTTGCGCCGACGCCGGAGACGTCTCCCGTGTGCAGGGCCTCGCGCTCCCTGCGCAGTGCGAGCAGGCGTTTGTAGAGCGCGAGCGAGGAGTGCGGGTCATAGCCCTCGCTCTCGACCGTGAAGCCGGGCCAGTCCCACACCAGCGGAAGCCATGTCTTGACGCCGGCGGCGGTGAAGCCGGCGTTCTCGCGATTCTCCCACAGCATGGGCGAGCGCTCCGGGTCGCGGCCCTGGCCGATGCCGGGCTGGTTCTTCTCGGCGGGATCCTGCACCTCGCCGGGAGCGATGCGCACGTCGAGCATGCCGAGCTCGTCGCCGTAGTAAAGGGTGGGCGTGCCGCGCAGGGTGAGCAGGAGCACCGCCGCGACGCGTGCCTGGCCGGGCCCGACGCGCGATGCCAGGCGCTTCTGATCGTGATTGCCGAGCACCCAGTTGGGCCAGGCACCCGCCGGCAGCGCGGCCTCATACCGCTGGATGAGGTCGGCAATCTTCGTGGCGTCCCATGCGGTCAGGATGAGGTGGAAGTTGAAGGGCATCTGCGCGCCGCGCAGCTCGGGCATCTGCGGCTTCACGGCCCTGGGCTCCGCGCCGTAGTAGGTCACCAGCTCATCGATGGGCAGATAGATCTCTCCGATCAGCAGCCGGTCCCCGTCGTAGCGATGGAGCAGAGTGCGCATGTCGCGGACTATGATGTGGGTTTCGGGCTGGTTGGCGGTGTAGACGGGCAGCACCGAGGCGAAGGAGTTGCCGGCGCCGTCAAAATCCGGGTTGGGCGGATTGTCGCGGAATTGATCGTCTTTGACCAGCAGCCACAGCACGTCCATGCGGAAGCCATCGACGCCCTTCTCCAGCCAGAAGCGCAGCGCGGCGAAGATCGCTTCCTTGATCTCCGGATTGCGCCAGTTGAGGTCGGGCTGTTCTTTCAGGAACGAGTGGCAGTAGTACTGGCCGGTGGTCTGGTCGAGCGTCCACGCGGATCCGCCGAAGTGAGACATCCAGTTGTTGGGCGGGCCGCCGTCGGGTGCGGGATCGCGCCAGAGATACCAGTTGCGCTTCGGGTTCGTGCGCGAAGAGCGGGACTCCAGAAACCAGGGATGCTGGTCGGAGGAGTGATTGGGGACGAAGTCGACGATCAGCTTCAGTCCCAGGGCATGCGCGCGGGCGAGCAGCGCGTCGAAGTCGGCCATGGTGCCGAAGAGCGGGTCGACCCCGGTGTAGTCGGCCACGTCATAGCCGAAGTCCGCCATGGGCGAGGGGTAGAACGGCGAGACCCACAGCGCATCCACGCCCAGCGCGACGAGATGCGGCAGACGCTGCATGATGCCGGGCAGGTCGCCGACGCCGTCGGGCGTCGTGTCCTGAAACGAACGCGGATAGACCTGATAGATGACGCCATCCTGCCACCATGTGCGCTGCGAGCTGTCGGGAGAAGCCATGCTGCTTCGATGCGGGCGCGGCGCCGGGGGAAGAAGGACAGAACGCTCGGGTGTACTCTCAAGGCCAGCACCCACACCAAACGCTCTCGACGAAGGACCCGCATTGGCCCATCGCCTTCTTTCTCTGGTTTTTCCTGGCGCGTTGCTTCTGCCCGCGCTCGTGCAGGCTCAGACTCCAGCCCCTTTCCGGGTGGAAGAGAAGAGCATCGCGGAGATCCTGGACGCGATCCGCAGCCACCGCGTCACCTGCCACGAGGTGGTGGCGCAGTATATCGCCCGCATTCAGACGCTGGACCAGAAGCCGCAGCCGTGGCGGCTGAATGCCATCATCCTGATCAACCCCGAGGCGCTGGCCGACGCGGACCGGCTCGACCGGGAGTTCGCGCGGACGGGCAGGCTGCGTCCGCTGCACGGCATTCCGGTGATCGTGAAGGACAACTACGATACGGCCGGGCTGCAGACGACGGCCGGCTCGCTGGCGCTGAAGCACTTTGAGCCCGCCACGGACGCGACCATGGTGCGCACGCTGCGCGAGGCGGGAGCGATCGTGCTGGCGAAGTCCAACATGGCGGAGTGGGCGTTCTCACCGTACCTGACGGAGTCTTCGATCGCCGGGATTACGCGCAATCCGTATGCGCTCGACCGGGTGCCGGCGGGTTCGTCGGGAGGAACGGCGGCGGCAGTGTCGGCTTCGCTGGGCGCGGTCGGGCTGGGCTCGGATACCGGCAACTCTATCCGCGGGCCGTCGTCGCATAACGCGCTGGTCGGGATCCGGCCGACGATCGGGCTGGTCAGCCGCGACGGGATCGTGCCGCTCTTCGCCAACAACGACGTGGGCGGGCCGATGGCGCGCTCGGTGGCCGACGCCGCGGCGGTGCTGACCGTGGTCGCCGGATACGATCCGGCCGATGCGGTCACTGAGCTGGCGAAGGCGCATGCCGGCATCGACTACACGCGCTCGCTGAAGGCGGACGGGTTGAAGGGCGCGCGCCTCGGCGTCTTTCGCCGCTATCTCGCCGACCAGCCCGCGCAGGGCGACTCGCCGGCGCAGCAGACCGACCCGCAGATCAAAACGCTCACCGAGCAGGCGGTACGCGATCTCGAAGCGCAGGGCGCCACGGTGGTGGATTTCGATCTGCCCGGATACGACACGCTGACCGGGAATCTGTGGTGCGGCGATTTCGAGGGCGACGTGAACCGCTGGTTCCAGACGCACGGGCAGGGCGCGCCGTATCACTCGCTCGCCGAGGTGGTCGCGTCAGGGCTCTACCTGCCGCATATCGAGGAGGAGATCAAAGGTGCGGTGGCGCCTCCCGGCAAAGACGACCGCCGGTCGCCCTGCCCGGACGTCTACCACGATCCACCGAAGATCGCGTTTCGGGATGCGCTGCTGGCCGCGATGAATCGCGAGCACATCGACGCCATCGTGTATCCGACATGGTCGAACCCGCCGCGCCGGGTGGGGGATATGAAAAGCCCGGCGGGCGATCACTCGCAGGTGCTCTCGCCGCAGACGGGCTTTCCGGCGATCACGGTGCCGATGGGCTTTACGCACGTTACGGGGGAAGGCGGCGCGGTGGAAGATCTTCCTGCCGGTCTGACGTTCCTGGGGCGAGGATTCTCGGAGCCGCTGCTGATTCAATACGCGTATGCGTATGAGCAGGCGACGCATTACCGCAAGCCGCCGGCGCTTTTCCCTGCCCTGCAGTAAGAGAACAGCCCCACGTCTCAGAGGCGAAGCGTGGGGCACTGTTTCGTGGCTGCTTATTCTTCGCCGGCGCCGGGGTGGCCGGCGAGGGTCTCGGGCATGTCGGCGAGGACGTACGTCATGACGGCGAGTGACGCTACATTCTTGCGGAACTCCTGCGGGTCGACCTTGTCGAGGGTATCGGCCTCGGTGTGGTGCCAGTCGAAGTAGTGGGCGGCGGTCGTCTCTTCGCCGAGACCGGGCACGCCATCCTGCATCAGCGGCGAAATATCGGAGCCGCCGCCGCCGGGCTTGACCGTGTTCGCGCCGACGGGAACGAGCAGCGTGCCGATCTGCTGCAGCAGCTCGAGCGAGTGCTGCTCGGCTGCGGAAAGCGTGACCGGCGGTGGTGCCGGACGGCCGGGCATGGCGCGGCGGAAGCCGCCTCCACCCGGGGCTGCGCCATAGCCGTAGCCGACCGGGGTCTCCGCACCGCCGTCCATCTCGATCGCGGCGACATGATCCTTCAGCTGGCGGGGCGTGAGCGCGTCGCGATAGGCCTTGCCGCCCGCGCCGCCGTTCTCCTCATTCACCCAGAAGACGACCCTCACGGTGCGCTTCGGCTTCAGGCCGGAGTCGTGGATGAGCCGCACGGCGGCGAGCGCGGCCATGATGCCGGAGCCATCATCCTGCGCGCCCTGGCCCACGTCCCACGAGTCGATGTGGCCGCCGACGACGACGACCTGCTCGGGGTGTTCGGAGCCGACGATCTCGCCCATCACATTGGCGGCCTGCTGGGGCGCTTCCATGTGCGCCTGCATCTGCAGGTGCACCTTGACCGGCTTGCCTTCGGCCTGCAGCCGCGCCAGCATCAGGGCATCTTCAATGGAGATGGCGGCGGCGGGAATCTTCGGCTGTGCGGGATCGTACCCCAGCGTGCCGGTGTGCGGAAGCTGCACGGCCAGGGGGGTGATCGACCGGACCAGCACCGCGACGGCACCGAGCGCGGCGGCCTGGGAGGGGCCGGCGACGCGATACATCACGGTGCGTCCGTAGCCCACATAGGGCGCGTTGAAGACGACGATCCTGCCGGCGACCTGCTCGCGCGTCAGCTTGTGCAGCGCGTCGAAATCGGGGACGACCACCACCTCGGCGGTAATGCCTTCGGGCGGCGTGGCTACGCTCATCCCGAGTCCCAGCAGATGCAGTTTCTTCGTGACCGGCGCGACGATCTCACCGGACTCCTCGCCGCGTACCCAGTGGGGCACAGTGGCGGTTTGGGTGTGCACGTTCTGCAGACCTTCGGCCCGCATCGTCTCTTCCGCCCACGCGATGGCGCGCAGCAGCGGCTCCGAGCCCGAGATGCGCTTGCCGATGTGGTCGCAGAGGTAGGTGAGGTCGGCGTATCCGCGCCGATCCGCAAGGGACGCGGAGATCAGCTTGTCAGCTGCCGGCTTGTAGGTGGTGGTGAGAGTGCCGGAATCGGCCGGCGCAGGGGAGGATTGCGCGCGGACCGGGCAGGCGTTGAGGGGGAGCAGACCGGCGAGGCCGGACAGGAGGGTGAGCCGAGCGAGGCGCATCATCTGCGCATCTTCTCATAAGGCGCGTGCCGGATCGCGTACCGGATCGCATCACGGTATACACCGCTCACCCCTCCCTGCTCCGATCGGGCCTAGTAGTGGTGGTAGTAGTGATGGTGGTGATGGTAGTAGCGGTGATGATGACGGTGCCCGAGGGCGACCACCACCTGGGCGTCCGCCGGCGTGGCGAACGGGACAGCGAGCACAACAAGAGCGAAGAGCGCGAACATGAACTTTCTCATGGTGACTACGATGGCGATAGTTTCACCGGAGTTGTCGCCAGCGGACGACGTTTGAGGAATTCGGTGTTTGCAGAATTCGGTGCGGCACCCGCGCACCGGCCCATTCTTCCGCCTGTTCATGGCACGACTCCCCGCCTCTCGGGTAGAGTGGCCCCTGGGGCCTTTAGCCCGCATCAGATGGCAGAGCGCGCGTGCCGCGCGGAAGCACACGGAGAAGGAGCAAGTATGCAGCTTGGCATGGTTGGACTGGGACGCATGGGCGCAAACATGGTGAAGCGCCTCGCAGAGCACGGACACGACGTGGTGGTCTTCGACGTCTCGCAGAAGGCGGTGGAGGAGGTCGCGCAGGGCGATCATATGACCGGCGCCTCCTCGTTTGAGGATCTGGTCGGCAAGCTGCAGACGCCACGCGCGCTCTGGCTCATGATCCCGGCGGGGTATGTCGATGAGACCATTGCGAAGATTCTGCCGCATCTCGCGCCCGAGGACATCCTGATCGATGGCGGCAACTCGTACTACATCGACGACATCCGCCGTGCCAAGGAGCTTACGCCCAAGGGCGTGCACTACGTGGACGTGGGCACCAGCGGCGGCGTCTTCGGCCTCAAGCGCGGTTACTGCATGATGATCGGCGGCGAGATCCCCGTGATACAGCACCTCGATCCCATCTTCAAGTCGCTCGCGCCCGGCGTGGGCGACATCCAGCGCACCAGCGGACGCGAGCATCTCGGCACCACGTCGGAAGAAGGCTATCTGCACTGCGGCCAGAACGGTGCCGGCCACTTCGTCAAGATGGTGCATAACGGCATCGAGTACGGCATGATGGCCGCCTATGCCGAGGGTCTCGGCGTGCTGAAGTCCGCCGGCATCGGCAAGCACACCAACGAGATCGACGCGGAGACCACGCCGCTGCGCGATCCTGAGCACTACATGTACGATCTCGATCTGCCCAACATCACTGAAGTGTGGCGTCGCGGCTCGGTGATCGCGTCCTGGCTGCTCGATCTGACGGCCGCCGCGCTTGCGAGCGACGCGAATCTGGAGAAATTCGGAGGACGCGTCTCCGATTCGGGCGAAGGCCGCTGGACGGTCAAGGCGGGCATCGACGAGGGCGTTCCCACGCCGGTGCTGACGACGGCGCTCTACACTCGTTTCGCCTCGCGCGGCGAGGGGGATTATTCCAACAAGGTGCTTTCCGCGATGCGCTTTGCGTTTGGCGGACATCTCGAAAAGCCGGCTCAATAATCATGCCTCACCTCCCCACGAAACCGACTCCTTCAGACGCGATGGTTTTTTTTGGTGCGACCGGCGATCTGGCGTACAAGAAGATCTTCCCTTCTCTTCAGGCGATGGTGAAACGCGGCACCCTCAAGGTGCCGGTGATCGGTGTCGCCAAGGCGGGCTGGAATCTCGATCAGCTGAAGGACCGGGCCAGGGACTCGCTCGAGAAGCACGGCGGCTTGGATGCGGCGGCCTGGGAGAAGTTAAGCGCTCTGCTCGAGTACGTGGACGGAGACTACGCCGATCCGTCCACGTTTGCTCAGGTGCGCCAGAAGCTCGGCGATTCCCGCTGCCCCGCCCACTATCTCGCCATTCCGCCGTCGCTGTTCGGCAAAGTGATCCAGCAGCTGGTCGATTCGGGAAGCGCCGAGAACGCGCGCATCATCGTCGAGAAGCCGTTCGGGCACGATCTCGAAAGCGCGCAGCAACTCGACCGTATTCTGCTCGAGCACTTTTCCGAGAAGGCGATCTTCCGGATCGATCACTATCTCGCCAAGGGTCCCGTGCATAACATGGTGGCTTTCCGCTTCTCCAATGCGTTTCTCGAGCCGGTGTGGAATCGCCAGTATGTCGAGAGCGTCCAGATCACCATGGCGGAGGACTTCGGGATTCAGGGACGCGGCGCGTTCTACGACCAGACCGGCGCCATCCGGGACGTCATTCAGAACCACATCTTCCAGCTCATGTGCAATCTGGCCATGGAGCCGCCCGCGCGTAACGACTCGGAATCGATGCGCGACGAGAAGGTGAAGGTCCTCAAAGCCATCCCGCCGATTCGCCCCGGAGATTTGGTTCGCGGTCAGTTTCGCGGGTACCTCGACGAACCCGGCGTCAAGCCTGGTTCGACCGTGGAGACCTTCGCCGCGCTGAAGCTCGAAGTGAAGAGCTGGCGCTGGGACGGAGTGCCGTTCTACATCCGCGCGGGCAAGAACATGCCCGTCACCTGCACCGAGGTGATCGCGCGTCTGCGCAAGCCGCCCGTCTTCGGCACCACCCTGCCGAACCTGCCGCAGAACTATGTACGCTTCCGCATCTCGCCGGAGATGACGATCGCGATGGCGGTAGCGGTCGCCTCGGAGAACGACCGTGGCGAGCAGCAGGCGGTTGAGATGATCGCGAGCCGGCATCCCCGGCCGGGCGAGATGGAAGCGTACGAGCGCGTCCTCTCGGATGCGATCGCCGGCGATCCCACCTTGTTCGCGCGTCAGGACTATGTCGAGGAAGCCTGGCGCATCGTCGATCCGGTGCTCAAGGCCAGGACGCCGGTCTACTTGTACGAGCCGCACACCTGGGGGCCCGACGAGGTCAGGAATCAGGTCACGCCTCCCGGCGGCTGGGATCACCCGGCTCCTGAAGAGCAGGAAGACTTCCGCGTCATCCAGACGCAGTAACCAACCGGTGAACGTCTCGAAGCGGCGCAGGCGGCCCCGGCATCCGAAACGGGGGCCGGGCCGCTTCCGTTTGCGCTGCGCTTCTTGCGTGGCCCGCGTCGCCAGCGGATGAACGAACCGCGGATTCTCTGTGCCAGTTCCGGGCCGCCGGCCGGCTGCTCCCGGGACCGTTCCGGGACCATCTTGTGATAACGATACCGACCCGCGCCGGTCGCGGGATCTGGGTACGCATGCACCCGGACGAAATTTCTTGACAATGGCAGTTTCGTCCCGGTACTTTGCCCTCCGTTCAACTTTTGTCTCCGAATCCGTCGTGAAGGGGCTCACGAAGCGCGGTCGTCCGCGTCCGCCGGCCTCGGCAGTCGGCAGAACGTCTTTTCGGCAGCCGGTGAAAACCGGAGCCGGAGAGCCGGGATTCTTCGCTCAACCACCAAACCAACGATCCATTTGCAACCTCCACAGGAGCCAACGTGATGCAAGTCACTCGCAGCAGCAACATCATCAAATCCCGGTTCAAGACATTCCTGACTGCATCCGCGTCCGTGCTGGCCCTGTGCCTGCCGGCCGCAGCGCAGTCGACAAAGGTCGAGATTTCACCCGCTCCCAACGTTCTTCTGCCGCTTCAGGCGGGCGGCGCTTACGGCGGCAATACGCCGATGGGCGCAACTATCTCCGTCAACGCCGGCACGCTCTACTTCGGAACTTCCTATGGCAATACGGTAGATTCGATCAACTACTCGGCCGCGGCGCCGGCACTTACCGTGCTCCAAGGCACTTATAACGGTCCGGGCCCGATCATCTTCGACGCCGGCCTGAACATGTATATCGGCGATCTTTACGACCAGAACGTGGTCAAAGTTCCGCCTGTGAATGGGGCTTACGCTGTTCCGTCGTATTCCAGCGCTGGTGTCTTCACGCCTGCCGTTGCCAACTGCATGGGCGGTGACACGGTTCCCTGTGTCCTCCCGAATCCACCGGAGAACGGCTACGCTTCGCTGACCTTCGACTCCGCCGGTAATCTCTACGAAGTGATGCAGGACAGCGACATCTGGCTTTGCAGCGTGGCCTGCCAGACGACCACAGGTACGGCACCGGTACAGATCTACAACCCGCCATTCTCCGACAACACCGAACAGTTCGGCACCGCCGTCGTCGACGCAAACAAGAACCTCTGGCTTTCTCTCGGTATTTATCAGGGTAAACCCGCCAGCGAAGAAAGCAAGATGACGGAACTAGTCGAACTGCCCTACACCAACGGGGCCTACCCAACGGGCGCACCTACGGTTATCTATACCTACACCCCAACGACGGTCGCGGCGTACGACGCGGTTCTCACCTCGCTCAACCTTGGCTCAGATGGAACCCTCTACTTTGCGACGACTCAGGATGGCATCTTCGCGCTTCCTGAATCGGGCGGCGCTCCGAATCCCAGTGGCCAGATTTACCAAGTATCCACGCAGGGCATGAAAGAACTCGCCATCGACGCGAGCGGCAACTTCGTCGGCATCAACTATTCCGGCAGCGGAGACACCGTCATCGTTCAGCCCACTCCTCCCATCAACGCGGGGACCGTCGTCGCGAATTCTTCGGGCACGGTTTCGGCGACAACGATTGTGAACAGCGCCGCCTGCGCCACCTCTTCGGTGACGTTCAGCGCCACTCCATCTAACTTCTCGGCTGCGCTCACGCCTCCGACCGGTACGGCGACCTCCAGCTGCTCTGCCGGGCTACTCGGCGGTTCACTGTATGCGACGACCGTGACCTACTCGCCTGCCACGACGGGTACACAGACCGGCACGCTGACCGCTACGGATCAGGGCGGCAACACCGGTACGGCCTCGTTGACCGGAACTGGCGGAGCAGCCGTTGTGGCCACTCCGACCGCCACCCCGGCCGCCGGCGCCGTAGCTTACGGCAGCACCGTCGCGCTGGCCGATACCACCGCCGGCTCCACCATCTACTACGAGGTGAGCACCACCGGCACCCCGAACAGCCCCATCACCAGCACGGGTGGTTTCGATTCCGGTGCGATCCTCTACACCAGTCCGATCACCATCACCCAGAATGAAACCATCGTGGCGGAGGCCGTCGCCTCCGGCTACGCAACCAGCCCGGCGCTGACGGCGGCGTACACCGTGACGCTCGGGACGGCTCTGGCCGCACCGACGGCGACCCCCGCGGGCGGCACCTATACCGCGGCTCAGGTCGTGACGCTTGCCGGTCCGTCAAGCTCCGCGGTGTACTACACCCTTGACGGATCCACCCCCACCACCGGCTCCACGCTTTACACCACCCCGATTTATGTCGGAGCGTCGGAGACGATCAACGCCATTGCGACCCAGGCCGGCTTCACCAGCAGCACGATGGCGAGCTTCGCCTACGTCATCAGCATTCCGGTCACTCCTCCGGTTGCCGCGGCTCCGACGTTCTCGCCCGCCGGCGGCCCCTACACCTCCACGCAGTCGGTGACGCTGGCCAGCACCACGCCGGCCGCGATCATCTACTACACCACGAACGGCATGGCTCCGACGACCAGCTCTACGATGTTTGTCCCGGGCACGCCCATCTCGGTCGGCTCCACGGAGGTGATTGAAGCGATCGCCACCGCGGCCGGCTTCAGCACGAGCCCGATCGCCACCGCCGCCTACACCATCACCCTGCCGACGCCGAGCTTCACGGTGGCGGCGGCAACCCCCGCCAGCCTCACCCTGGCCTACGGCGCGACCGGAACGGTCGCAGTCGCGGTCACCCCGGTCAACGGCTTCAGCTCGGCCGTGACGCTCACCTGCACCGGTCTTCCGACGGGTGCCTCCTGCTCGCCCACGACGGTCACGCCGTCGGGCACGACGGCTTCGACGGCGACCATCACGGTCACCGCGTCGCCCTCCGCTCCGACGGTCGCGATGAACCGCTCCATCAACCCGCTGATTCCGGGCGGCATCACCGCCGCGTTCGCACTCGGCATGTTCGGCTTCCGCAAGCGCCGCCGCCTCCAGGCTCTCCTGCTCCTGACCATCTCCGTGATCGGTCTGGGCATGCTGGCCGGATGCTCTGGCGGAGGCGCCACCTCGAGCAGCACGGGTACCAGCTCGTACTCCTCTGAGGTGCTCGTCACCGCGACCAGCGGCAACGTCACCCAGACGACGTCGTTTGAGCTGATCGAGCCCTAACCAACACGGCAGTCCAACCCGGCGGGGCCGCTCCACATGGAGCGGCCCCGCTGCTTTTGCCCTGAGAACGATGCGGGGCAACATCGTCGGGGGTGCTGCTCTTGCAGATACCTGCCGATACAACTAAAGAGAGATGGCTGGTGGGAGAACCGGTGCGTAGCGTTAGTCGTGCAGGACGATATCTCCGTTCCAGGCGCGGCGGGATCAACGAAACGAGCGGTTCCCATCTCGTCCGGAACTTCCAGGAAGAGCGGCAATGAAGCTTCGGGCAAAGGCGCTGATCGGCATGGTGGTGGCAGGCGGGCTGGTCAGCGCGCTCTCCGCGCTCGGCCAACCCGGGCGACAGTGGCTGCACTTCGGCATTTACCTCATCGCCGTGCTCGTCACCTCCGGCATGAAGGTCGCGCTGCCCAAGACCGACGGCACCATGTCGGTCGACTTCCCGTTCATTCTGCTTGGCATCCTGCAGCTTTCGCCGCTGCAGGCGGTCGCGCTCGCGGTGTGCAGCGTCATCGCCCAGTGCCGCATTCGGGTGATCCAGTCCTTCACGCTGATCCAGATCGTCTTCAACATGGCGAACGTGACCACCTGCACGATTCTCGCGTGGCACACGTATACGAGTCTTGCGCGGCTGCATGTGGAGGTCGCTCCGGCGCTCGCGGCGGCCGCCGCAGTTTACTTCTTCGCGAACACCATCCCGGTCGCGCTGATCATCGCCAGCGACCACGAGCTCTCGGCCCTCCAGATTTGGCGTCAGAACCATCTCTGGTACCTGCCCTTTTATCTCGTGGGCGCAATGCTTGCCGCCGCGGCGTATCTGATCGGCGTCTCCGCCGGCTGGCTCACCTCGCTGCTCCTCGTCCCCGCGGTCTACATCATCTATCGCGCGTACTCGGCGCAGATGGCCATCGTCCGCGACCGCGAGAACCACGCCCGCGAGACTGAAGCCCTGCACATGCGTACCATCGAAGGGCTCGCGATGGCGATCGAGGCCAAGGACGAGAGCACCCATCGCCACCTGCTGCGCGTCCGCACGTACGTGGCGGAGCTTGGCCGCATGATGGCGCTCGAGCCCGCGCTGCAGCAGGCGCTGCTCACCGCCGCGTTCCTGCACGACATCGGGAAGCTCGCCGTACCCGAATACATCATCAACAAGCCCGGCAAGCTCACTCCCGAAGAGTTCGACAAGATGAAGATCCATCCGGTCGTCGGCGCCGACATTCTCGAGCGCGTCCGGTTTCCGTATCCCGTCACCCCCATCGTGCGTTCGCACCACGAGGCCTGGGACGGGAGCGGCTATCCCGATGGCCTGAAGGGCGAGGAGATCCCGATCGGCGCCCGCATTCTGACGGTCGTCGACTGCTTCGACGCGCTCGCCTCCGACCGTCCGTACCGCAGGCCGCTGCCGCTGGAGGCCGCCATGAAGCATGTACAGGATCGCGCCGGAACGCAGTTTGATCCCGCGATCGTGAAGCTGCTCGCCGGCTGCTATCTCGAACTCGAACACAAGGCACGGCAGCAGATTCAGGAGGTCGAACCGCTCAAGACCAATATGGCGGTGCAACGGGGCGCGGCTCCGGGCGCCGGCTTCGAGCCGGAACACGCCGGCGCTTCTTCCGCGGAGACGAACGCCTCCGAGCTTGGGTACGTGGCCGCCGCCGGACTGGAGGCACAGGCGATTCTCGAGCTCAGCCAGATGCTGGGCGGTTCGCTGAGCATCTTCGAGGTCTGCTCCATGCTGGCATCGCGGCTGCAGCCGCTGATTCCATATGACTGCTTCGCGCTCTACCTGCGCGACGGCGACGCGCTCACGCCGCGATTTCTCCATGGAAGCTGCGCGCGCGCCTTCACCACCACCCAGATCGCGGTCGGCGAAGGACTCTCCGGATGGGTTTCGCAGAGCGCGCGTCCCATCGTCAACGGCAACCCGACGGTCGAGCCCACCTATCTGCCCGAGACCGACTGCCTCCGCGCCACCAGTTCGGCGCTCTCGATTCCTCTGCATCGGCAGGACGGCATGAACTTCGGCGTGCTGACGCTCTACTCGGCCGCCGCCGCCGCCTATTCCAAGGCTCATCTGCGTATCCTCCAAGAGATCGAACCCCGGTTTACGAGCGCGCTGCACAATGCGGCGCCGCAGGGGGCACCCGCGTCCGGCGAAGCGGAAGCTTCGCAGCTCACCCAGCGTGTCGCATCCCGATGAGTGGCCTCGCGGCGGCGCTCCTTCGCCGTACGGCACGCATGCTGGCCGTCCTCCTACTGGTCGCCTTCGGCACCACGCTGCTGGTGCGTTTCGCGCCTGGATATCTGAGCGATGCGCGTGAGATGGACGCGCGCTACGCCGGCAATGCGCGTACCGAGCTTGCGGCGGAGGCCGCCCGCAGCGCTTCGATTCCCGGCATGCTGCACGCGGAGTACACCGGATGGCTGCATGGCGACTTCGGCCGCTCGCGCCAGTTCGATCTTCCCGTCCCCGAGCTCATCGCGCCCCGTCTCCCGGTCACCGGCGGCCTGATGCTGCGCTCGGTCGCTCTGGCATGGCTGCTCGCCGCCGCCGCCGCGCTGATCGGCAGCCTGCGCCCTCGGACCGCGCTGCTCTGGCATCTGCCTGCGACCGTTCTGCTGGCTGTTCCCAGCGCTGCCCTCGCGACCCTCTGCCTGATCGCCGGTTATGGCGGCCCGGTTGCGGCGTTGACCCTGCTGCTGGTTGCGCGGGACTTCAAATTTCTCGATCGCGTTCTCTCCGGCGTATGGCGCGAGCCACATCTGCTGCAGGCGCGCGCCCAGGGCATGCGCCTGCCTGCGCTCATCCGCTTCCACGTACTGCCCGGCCTTGCACCGCAACTTCTCGCGCTGGCGACTCTCTCGCTGCTCACCGCGCTCAGCGCGATGGTGCCGATCGAAGTGATCTTCAGCGTGCCTGGCGTGGGCCAGCTCGCGTGGAACGCCGCGCTCAATCGCGATCTGCCTGTCCTGCTGGCCGTCACCATGCTGATGGCGGTCGCGGTGACCTTCTCGGGCGCACTCTCCGGCGGCCCGGCGGAGGCGCGCACCGCATGAGGATCAATCGTTTGCGCCTCCCGGCCATCGGTCTGCTGCTCGCTCTCGCCCTCGGGGCCGGGCTGGTGCTCGCACGCTCGGGCTCTGCCTGCGCCGATCAGGATCGCGATCAGCCGCTCGCGTCGAGCTCCGCACAATATCCTGCCGGCACCGACGAGCTCGGCCGCGACCGCCTCGTGCGGGTCTCCGCGGCACTTCTGCTCAGCCTCACCGGAGCCTCCGCCGCGGCCGCGATCACGACGGTCTGCGCCGCCGTCGTCGGGATCGGCGCGGCTTTCTCTCCCCGCGGCATTACCTCGCTGGCGCTGCTGGTGTGCGATGCCTTTCTGGCGCTCCCGTGGCTGTTTCTGCTGATGATGGTGCGCTCGGCGCTGCCGCTTACCGCTTCGCCGGCAAGTTCCGCCGCGATCACGTTTCTGGTGCTGGCGGCGCTGGGCTGGCCAGCCTGCGCGCAGGCCGTCTATCGGGGCGTGCGTGAGCTGCGCCGCTCCGAGTGGATGCTGCAGGCGCGCGCCGGCGGGCTGCGCGGCACACAGGTCGTCCGCCACCTGTTCCCCAACCTGATCCCCCTGCTGCTTCCCCAGTTCCTCATCTCCGTCCCGGCCTTTGTGATCGCGGAGGCGAACCTCGGCGCGCTCGGCCTCGGCGTCGGTGAGCCGCTTCCCTCCTGGGGAGGCATGCTGCTCGAACTCGACAACTCCTCTCTCCTGCTGCGCACGCAATGGGTATATCTGCCCATTGCGCTGCTGGTCGCCGTTCTGCTGTTGTTTGAAGCCATCACTCTGGAGGAACGCGCATGAGTCCGTTCGCTCGTCTGGCGCCCCGCCTTGTCCTTTGCTCTCTCGCCGGTCTGCTTACCGGCGCGTCTTTTCCGGCGATGTCCGCTCACGCCCAGCTCTCCATGCCGCGGCAGCCGGGTGAGCTCGCCTGGACGATTGCCTACGACCCCAAGACCTTCGACCCCGCCAGGGTCGACGATCAGGAGTCCGAAGAGGTGCGCTTCCTTACGGCCGGCGTGCTGCTGCGGCTGAACCGTCAGACCCAGCAGGTCGAGCCCGCGCTGGCCGAGAGCTGGAACGTCTCCCCCGATGGGCGCACCGTCACCTTCAAGCTGCGTGCGGGGCTGCAGTTCTCGGACGGCTCGCCGCTGACTGCGAAAGACGCCGCCTGGTCGATACGCCGCGTGCTGCTGCCCGCTACGGCCGCACCGGTGGCCGATGAGTTCCTCGAACCCGCCGCCGTGACCGTGCAGACGCCCGACGAGCGCACCGTGGTCGTGCACCTGCCCAGGCGCGTGATCGGAATGGGCAAGGTCTTCGACGAGATCGCCATTGAGCCCGCCGACCGGGCAAACGAAGGTCACGTGACCTCCGGGCCATTCGTGATTGCCGACTATCGCCGCGCGCAGTTTCTACGGCTGCGCCGCAACCCGCACTTCTGGCGGCACGACAGTGCCGGCGCACAGATGCCGTATGCCTCCGGCATTCGCCTCGATATTCGCGACAACCCGGAGCAGGAGACGCGCTTCCTGCTGCGCGGCGACTATGACCTGATCGATACCCTTCAGCCCGACTACTTCGGTCTGCTGCACCAGAAGATGCCCGCGGCCGCGCTGGATCTCGGACCCTCGCTGAACACCGAACAGATGTGGTTCAACCAGTCGCCTACCTCGCCGCTTCCGGCGTGGGAGAAGAGCTGGTTTGCCAGCCAGGCGTTCCGCGTCGCCATCTCCCAGGCGATCCGCCGCGAAGATCTCGCCCGCATCGCCTACCAGGGACATGCGACACCCGCTTACAGTTTCGTCTCCCCCGGGAACACGGTCTGGTACAACCGTGCGCTCTCCGCGCCGCATGGCGATCCCGCGCAGGCACGCGCGTCGCTCGCCAGAGCCGGCTTCCGCATGCAGGGCGGCGCGCTGGTCGACGGCGGCGGCCATGCGGTCACGTTTTCCATCCTGACCAACGCCGGCAACGCGCCTCGTCTGAAGATGGCCACCATGATCCAGCAGGATCTCGGCCAGCTCGGCATCAAGGTGACGGTCGTGACGCTCGACTTCCCGGCGCTGATCGAGCGGCTGATGCACACGCAGAACTACGAGGCGTGTCTGCTCGGGCTCGAAAACGTCGACCCCGATCCGAACGCCATGATGAACGTGTGGCTGAGCTCCTCCCCCAACCACCAGTGGAACCCGTCGGAAAAGACGCCCGCCACTCCGTGGGAGGCTGAGATCGACAGGGAGATGAACCTGCAGGCGACCGCGCTGAAGCAGAGTGAGCGCAAGGCGGCCGTCGACCGCGTGCAGCAGATCATCGCCGACCAGCAGCCCTTTCTCTATCTCGTCTACCCCAATGCGCTGTATGCCGTTTCGCCGCGTCTGCAGGGCGTCAAACCGGCGGTCCTGCAGCCCGGCCTCATCTGGAACGCCGAAGAACTCCGTTTGAAGGACGCGCGGTGAGTCTCGTCTCCCAACCCGAGCCTCTGCTGCGCGTCGCGCTGCAAGCCTCCTACGCGGGCAAAGCCGTGCTGCGCGACGTCACCTTCACCATGCAGCCGGGCGAGGTGCTGGGGCTGGTCGGGACCAGCGGCGCCGGCAAGAGCACGCTCGTCTTTTCGCTGCTCGCGCTGCTCGGCTGGCGCGGCGGCAAGGCCTCGGGTGAGGTGCTCTTCCAGGGTCGGAATCTGCTCACGCTTCCGGAGCGCACGCTGCGTACGCTGCGCGGACGCCGCATCGGTCTGATCCCGCAGAGCCCGATGACCGCGCTCAACGGCGCCATCACCCTCGAGCGCCACTTTCGCGAGGCGTGGCGAGCCCACGCCTCCGGTCCAGGCGGACTCGACGAGCGCATGCGCGAACTGCTGACCGAGGTACAGCTTCCCGCGGATCGCGACTTCCTGCGGCGCAAGCCCGGGCAGATCAGCGTCGGCCAGGCGCAGCGCGTGTTGATCGCGCTCGCGCTGCTGCACCGCCCGGACCTGCTGATCGCCGACGAACCGACCAGTGCGCTGGACCCGGTGACCCAGGCGCAGATCGTGGAGCTCCTGCGGAGCTTGAATCGCCGTTACGGCACCGCGCTCCTCTACATCTCGCACGATCTCGTCTCGGTGCTGCAGCTCTGCGAGCGGATGGCCGTACTCGACGGCGGCACGATCGTGGAGACGCTTGCGATCGATGCACTCGACCGGGCGCAGGCACCCGCATCGCGTGCTCTGCTTGCGTCGCTGCCCGTCCCGGCTGATGTGCTTCTCAGATTCCGCGACACCGGCCGGCAGCGGCAGTCGAGCGCATCGCCGCAGCCCGCGCCGGTCTCACCGTCTCCGCTCCTCGAGACTTTCGATGCAGTGTCCGCGGCAGGCTTCTGATCCTTGTTCGCCCCGAGGCACGTCTGCGGCCGATCACGGCGGAATGCGAATACGACTTCCGGGTCATAGCACCCATGTCGGCATCCGGCTACAGTTCAGGACGTGAACGACTGTGCGGCGCGCATGTACCGAGGCGCCGACAGCAAATGCCTCGGCTTCTGAGCCGACCACCTAAACCGTCCCGTCCTACCCCCTTGTTGCCGCGGAGAAGTTCATGCCCGTTCCATTTCGCCGTCTGCCCTTGACTCTTACCCTGCTTGCCGCCTCGGCAGGCGCCTCCTTCGCGGGTGCGCAGCAGAGTAAGAAGATCTCTCCCGATGTCGCCGTCTCTGCCACAGGCGCGGCCGTCCCCGTCATCATCCAGTACAACAACGACCCGGCCGAGGCGGATGTGGCCAAAGTAGGCGCGTCGGGCGGAGCCGCCAAGTCGCATCTCCACTCCATCCGCGCGATCACCGCGAATATGACTTCTGCGCAGATCGCCGCACTCGCCGCCGACGGCAACGTCAAGTACGTTTCGGTCGACCGCCCGCTCGGCGTGAAGCAGCAGGCGTCTTCCGCCGCGTCCGGTGAGGCGGTCAACATCAACGGGCTCGATTACAGCTCCGGCCCGGTCAACGCGCCCACGCTCTGGGAGCAGGGATTCATCGGAACCGGCGTGGGCATCGCCGTCATCGACAGCGGCATTCAGCCGGTAGCTGATCTGGGCGCCATTCCGCCCGCCCTGCTGCAGCAGCTCGGACTCAGCAGGCCTTCCCCCGTTCCGCAGCCGTCGCCGGCTGCTCTCCCCGGCCCGCCGCCTGCACCGATGGTGGCTCCCGGCGCGACCGGCCGCATCGTCTACAGTCAGAACTTCGTCCCGGGTGAGCCCGACGCGCTCGATCATTACGGCCACGGCACCCACGTCGCCGGCCTGATCGCGGGCGACGGCGCCCAGTCCTACGGCCCGCAGTACAGCTTCACCTTCTACGGCACCGCGCCCAACGCGAACCTGATCAATCTGCGCGCGCTCGATGAAAACGGCCAGGGCACCGACTCCTCCGTCATCGCCGCCATCGAGCAGGCCATTGCGCTGAAGAACACCTACAACATCCGCGTCATCAATCTCTCGATCGGCCGTCCGATCTACGAGAGCTACACTCAGGATCCGCTCTGTCAGGCGGTCGAGCAGGCCTGGCAGGCCGGCATTGTGGTTGTCGTCGCCGCCGGCAACGATGGACGCAACCAGGCCCTGAACGCCGAGGGCTACGGTACGGTAAACGCGCCCGGCAACGATCCCTACGTTCTCACGGTCGGCGCGATGAACACCGTCGAGACCCCCGGCATTTACGACGACATCATCGCCAGCTACAGCTCCAAGGGCCCGTCGCTCGGCGATCAGGTCGTCAAGCCGGACGTCGTCGCCCCCGGCAATCTGGTGCCCAGCCTCGATTTCCCCGGCGATCCCCTTGCGCTGGCGAATCCGACGTGGATCACGCCGATGAACCTGTACCGCAACGGCATCGGCAACTCGGCGCCGTCGCCCAACTACTTCCCGCTGAGCGGCACCAGCATGTCGACCGGCGTCACCAGCGGCGCCATCGCCGACCTGCTGCAGGCCTTTCCGGCACTCACTCCCGACCAGGTGAAGGCGCTGGTCATGGTCAGCGCCGACCGCAAGTACTTCCCCCAGAGCAGCAGCGTGACCGATCAGGGCCAGACGTTCGTCGCCAACTACGATGTTTTCACCATCGGAGCGGGCTACCTCGATATCGCCTACACCCTGAATAACGCATGGTGGATGCCGGCACAGATGGGATCGGGCAGCGCGATGTCGCCGATCGCGCAGTACGACTCCGCCAGCGGCAACGTCTACGCCGTGCCGGATGCGACCGCGCTGTGGGGCAAGACATCGCTCTTTACCGCGTCGTCCGTCTATGGCCCGAACGCTTTCAGCGCGGTCAGCGGGTCGACCGCACTCTGGGGCAAGACCGCACTCTGGGGCAAGAGCGATCCCAACGCCTACACCGCGCTCTGGGGCAAGACCGCGCTCTGGGGCAAGACCAGCACGGATGCAGCCAGCACCGCGCTCTGGGGCAAGGACCTGACCAACGCCGCGACCGCGCTCTGGGGCAAGACCGCCCTCTGGGGCAAGGACGCCTCTGAAGGACAGACCGCACTCTGGGGCAAGTAAGACCACACAGCAGTTCGGAGACATGGCCGCCTTCGGGCGGCCTTTCCTTTTCTCCCGTCAACGCGGCGGCGCGACCTGCGGCCACGCGGGCGCGTCTCATGCAGAGCCGATGGATTCCCTCACCAAGGAGCGGCGCAGCTGGAATATGGGGCGCATCCGCTCCAAAGACACCACGCCCGAGCTGCGCGTGCGCTCCGTCCTGCACCGGCTCCGCTTCCGCTTCCGCCTGCACGCGCGGGATCTCCCCGGCAAGCCCGACATCGTCCTTCCGCGCTGGAAACACATCGTGTTCGTCCACGGGTGCTTCTGGCACCGGCACCCGGGCTGCCGCTTCGCCTACACGCCCAAGAGCCGCGTCGAGTTCTGGACCGGGAAGTTCGCCGGCAATGTAGACCGCGACCGCATCGCGCAGCGCGAACTCAAACGCCTCGGCTGGAAAGTCACCACCATCTGGGAATGCGAGACGGATGACCCCGAGACACTTGCGGCAAAGCTCGAGCGCTGCATCCGCGGCGCGGCGGATCGCTCTACGGGAACCGCTTAGCTTCGCAAATCGACGGCTCTGCGCCTACACTCAAGCGAAACGTCCTCGCCCACAACTTCGCTTGTCATCGCCCAAGGAGCCTGGCTTATCCTTCTCGCCCACGCATTCCGCGCCGCTGCCCTCGTGTTTTCCGCCGCCACCTTTGCCCTCGCCGTCCTGCCCACGTATGCGCAGGAGCCCGCCGGCAAGGATCCCGTTCGGCATGAATTCGTGATCAAGAACTTCAAGACCGAGTCCGGCACTATTCTGCCCGAGGCGCACCTCGTCTACGGCACCTACGGAACACTGAACGCCGCGCGCGACAACGCCATCCTGATGCCGTCGCACTACATGGCCGAGCTGCATGGCTACGAGTGGCTCATCCAAGGTAAGGAAGGCACCGCGCTCGATCCGGGCAAGTATTTCCTTGTCACGACCGAGGAGTTCGGCAACGGACGCTCCTCGTCGCCGTCGAACACGCCCGAGCCGTTCCACGGCCCGCGCTTCCCGGTCATGACGATCCGCGACAACGTCAATGCGGTCCACCAGATGCTGACCGAGCAGCTCGGCATTACGCATCTGCGCGCCGTGATCGGCTTCTCCATGGGGGCGCAGCAGTCGCTGCAGTGGGCGGTCAGCTACCCGACCTACATGGACCACATCGTCGCCACCTCCGGCACGGCAAAGACTTACGGCCAGGGCATCGTGCGCAATGAGAGCCTGATCACCGCGATCGAGACGGATCCCACGTTCAACCACGGCGACTACACCGCGCAGCCCGAAAAGGGCATCGAGGCGTTCAACATCAACTGGACCGCCTGGCTCTTCTCGCAGGAGTGGTGGCGCAAAGAGCTGTGGCGCGAAGACGCCAAGCCCGGCACGACCTTCCAGTCCACCGTCGACGACTTCCGCAAGCATTTCATCCCCAACGCCGACGCCAACAACCTGATCCTGCAGCTGCGCACGTGGAACGCGAACGATGTCGGGACAACACCGGGCTTTCACGGCGACACCGAAGCGGCGCTGCGGTCCATCAAAGCGCCCGTGCTCTACATGCCGTCGGCGACCGATTTGTACTTTCCGGTGGAAGACGCGCGGTATGAGGCGCAGTTCATCCCGCACTGCACGCTGCTGCCCATTCCGTCCCTGTGGGGACATCCCGCCGGGGCAGGCGCGAGCCCTGCGGACAAGAAGTTCCTCAATGATCACATCGCGGCGTTCCTGAACGGGCAGTAGCCTGTGAAGCTGTAAGAGTCACGAAGTGACCGCCGCTCGCGCAGGGCGACTTTGCCGTTGTTTGCGTTTGTTATGAAGAAGCGCTTCATCAGGACCCTCTACGTTCGCGTCCTCGTCGGCCTCGTCCTCGGCGTGCTGCTGGGTCTGGTGGCTCCGCGCGCGGGCGAGGCGATGAAGCCGTTGGCGGACGGTTTTATCCGGCTGATCCGCATGCTGATCGCGCCGGTAATCTTCTTCACCCTGGTTCTCGGCATCGCGGGTGCGGGTGACATGCGCCGGCTTGGCCGTGTCGGCCTCAAAGCCCTCCTCTACTTCGAAGTCGTCTCCACGCTTGCGCTCGGCCTCGGCGTTCTCGCCGCCCATGTCTTCCATCCCGGGCGCGGCATGAACGTCAACCCAGCCACGCTGTCCACTGCCTCGGTCGCTGAGTACACCATGCCGTCCTCGCACCCCACCGTGGTCACGTTCCTGCTCAACCTCCTGCCCGACAGCTTTGTCGGCGCGTTCACCCATGGCGAGATCCTGCAGATCCTGCTGCTCGCCATCCTGTGCGGCATTGCGCTGAACCTGCTGCCCGACCGCGCCGAAGCCGAGCGGCTGCACGGGATGCTGGAATCGCTCAGCCACTGGTTCTTCGCGCTCGTACGCGTCGTCATGGAAGCCGCGCCGCTTGGGGCCTTCGGAGCGATGGCCTTTACTATCGGCCACTCCGGGGCGCACGCGCTGCTCACACTGCTCGACCTGCTGCTGTGCGTGTACGGCACCAGCTTCGCCTTCGTCTTCGGCGTGCTCGGCTTGATCTGCTGGCGCGCACACGTCAGCCTGTGGCGTCTGCTGGTCTACTTACGCGAGGAACTGCTGCTCGTTCTCGCAACATCGTCGTCGGAGCCCGCGCTGCCTGGTCTGCTGGCGAAGATGGAAGCGCTGGGCTGTTCGCGCGAGGTCACCGGCCTGGTGATTCCGGCGGGCTACTCCTTCAATCTGGACGGCACTTCGATCTACCTCAGCATCGCCGCGTTGTTTCTGGCGCAGGCGATGAATATCCCGCTGACGTGGTCGCAGCAGCTCTTCATTCTGGCGGTGCTGATGCTGAACTCGAAGGGTGCGGCCGCGGTGACGGGCGGCGGCTTCATCACGCTTGCCGCCACGCTGGGAGCACTGGGCACGATCCCGGTGGCGGGGATCGCACTGATCCTGGGGGTGGACCGGTTTATGTCGGAGATGCGGTCGCTGACGAATCTTGTGGGGAATGGCGTGGCGACGATTGTGGTGGCGAAGTGGGAAGGGCAGTTCGACGCGGAGCAGGCGCAGGAAGTGCTTCGCCCTGCGCGGGCTGCGGTCATTTCGTGACCCTCATACGCTTCGGGTGGTGCTCCCGCCGGTCGCAGCAGATGAGTGTGCCGACCGGCGGGAGGAGCAAGCGAAGCGCGTGAAGGTCACGAAGTGACTATTTGCTCTTCACCGCAATGACTTCGATCTCCAGCAGCGCCCACGGGGCCGCCAGCGCGGCCACCTGAAACGCCGAACGCGCCGGCTTGTTCGGCTGATCCGCCGTCCCGAAATTCTTCACATACTCCGACTGCATCCCCGCGAAGTCCAGCTTACCGGTCGCCGGATCGGGCCCGAGGAAAACGGTCATTTTGACTATGTCCTTCATCCCCAGACCCTGCTCCTCGAGCCCCGCCTTGATCTTCGCGAAGACACTCGCCGCCTGCGTCTTCGTGTCGCCATACACGGCGGGCGTGCCTTTTGCCGCGTCGGCCGGCGTCACCGGCGAGGCGAGCTGGCCGCTGAGGTAATAGGTATCCCCTGCCCAGACGCCTTTGGCGATCGGCGACTTGTCGTCCTGAATATGCTTCACCACTACCTGGGCCCGAGCCGCACCCGCACCCAGCGCCAGAGCTACTGCACATGCCATCGTCATTCGCTTCATCGCACTCTCCGTATACCTCATGCCAGCACCGCACTGCCGAGCGTTCCCGCGAGCCGAGCCGACTTCACCCGGTCGTTCAGCTTGCCGATCGCATAAAGCGAGCTCAACGCTGCGCCCTCCTGCCATGCGACCACATGACTGCAGTGGTCGCCCGCAAAGATGAACGGGCCGTCCGGCGTGATGAGCTGCTCGTACGCGGGATCGGTCTGCGTGCGTGCGGCCTGCGGGTTGCGGGCCTGACCGGTCTGGCGGGTGAGCGAAACACCGGGTGCCTTCTCGCGTGGCGTGAGGCTGTTCAGCCATGATCCCTCGTTCCACTCCACCTTGTCCCAGCCGACGTACATCGGCTTTTCGAGTTCATGTCCATGCCCGGGATGAAGCCGCTCGATGGACTTGCGAGACTCCGCGAACTTCTCCGGAAGCGTCAGCGCGTCGAACGCACCGCTCGCGTCGTATGCATACCCGCTCACCAGCACGCCGCGCTCGGAGAAGAGCCCCGCCGACGGAAACCAGATGGGGCTGCAGCCGGTATTGACAAACTCGAGTCCGCCGTAGATGTTGTCGTCCATCTCCCAGAAGCGCCGGCTCTCCCACGCGATCTTGTAGGCACCGGCGTAGCTGCATTCGGCAATGATCTTTTTGTGCGGTGCGTCGAAGTCGTTCGGGATCTTCTTCAGGATCGTCAGCGGCAGCGCGCAGATGCAGTAGTCCGCCTCGATCTGCTTCGGCGCGCCGTTCTCGGTGTAGCCGATGCGCACACCCTTGGCGGTGCGGCGAATCTCGGTCACCGGCGCGTCATAGCGAACCATCTCGCCCAGCGACTTGGCGAAGGCATAGGGGATGCGGTCCATGCCGCCGACCGGCTGGAACATCGTCGCCTGCATGTCGAACTGCTCGTCGAACAGCATGCCCTGCCAGAAGTTCGCATCGAGCAGGGTGTGCATGTCGATCGGTTCGAGCAGCACGCCGGTCTCGTTCCCCGCGCCTGCTTCCCTCGCGTAGCCGGCGCGGTCGCTGCCCTTGTACTTGCCCGCGTCGTCAAGGGGCCCGTAGGTGCGCAGAAACGCGAGCATCCTGTCGCGGTCTTCGGCCGAGACGTCCTGATCGAGCGCGCCCTGATGCATGCACTTCGTGAGCAGCTCGCTGACGTGCCCGCGTGCGTCGTTCTCCACCTGCCGCAGCGTCTGCGGCTTGCCGCCCATGGCGGCGTCGTTCTGGATGTAGGCCGAGCGGGTCATGTTGACCTCGACCTGAAGCTCCACGCCGAGCTTGCGGCAGTAGCCGAGGATGGTGCCGTGGATGCTCGGCAGACGCGCCGGCCCGAAGTTCTGGTAATGGCCTTCGTCCCAGGTGCACTGCTGCGAGGAGCCATCGAGCAGCTTGACCGTGTCACCTCCGCGCACGCTGTAGTTGCGTCCGCCCGGGCGTGAGCGCGCCTCGAGCACGGTACAGTCGTAGCCCTGCGCGCGCAGCTCGTAGCCGGCGACCAGGCCTGCGATGCCGCCGCCCAGGACCACCACCTTTACGCCTTTACCGGAGGCTGGGCCGGCGTTCGGCGGGGGCGGCGCGATCGCGCGCGCCTCCATCAGGCCCAGGCCCTGCATCGCCACGAACGCGGCGGAGTAGCCGCCTGCCTGCCCAACCCGCGTGAGAAACTGCCGTCGGCTCAAACCCGTCAAAGTGCGCTCTCCTCTGGTTTCCGGATGTGGTGAGACACCGCTGCCCGCGCTGGCGAGATCAGCGACGCAAGAAGGAACCCCTGTTGCCCGAAGGTTGGTTTCACTGTAACGCAGAGCGGGAGCTTCCGTTCACCAATCCTCGACGGAGGGACGAAGATCGCCCGCGCGGGCCTTGTCTGGCTGCCGCGGGCGGTTACTTCGCTTCGTAGATGAGGAAGTAGTCCTGTCCGTCGGCTTTGGTGAAGTCGTAGAGGCCCACGCGCCTGTAGCCTGCCTCGTCCATCTCGCGCTCGACCACGTCGCGGTTCAAGCCGTGGTCCATGCCGTTTCCGTTGCGGTCGATGATGCCCACGCGCGCGCCCGGCTTCAGCGATCCGCGCAGCGCCTGCATGAACGGCACAGGCCGCGCGATCTCGTGATAGACCTTCAGCAGCAGCACGGCATCGACAGAGTGTGGCGGAAGCTTCGCGTTGTCGGGCGTTCCCAGGACAGTGTGGATATTGCCGAGGTTCTCCTTCTTCGCGCGCGCGTCGATGTACTCGATCGCCTTCGGGTTGATGTCCTCGGCGAAGACGGCTCCGTGCTCGCCGACGCGCCGCGCCGCGCGCACCGTGAACCAGCCGGAGCCCGCGCCGAGGTCGGCAAACGTCCTTCCAGGCGTGAGGTGCAGCAGATCCATGACCTTCTGGGGCTGCAGCCTGGCGTCGCGGTCGGGATACTCGAAGATGGAGAGATCGCCCGAATAAGGCGTGCTTGTGGGGCGAGGCTGCTGCTGCGCGGGAGCCTGCGCCCGCGAGGCCGTTCCGCATCCGACTGCCAGCAACAAAGCCACCAAACACGAAAAGCCGCGCGCATACCCGGTCCGCTTCATACCAACAGCATCCGCCTCTTCCCTACCCGATGCAAACCCGGTTTTCAGGAGATTTTGAGCCTGCGGATCGGCGTGGGGGTACCCCCTCCCCCCTGCCAGCGCGAAAACCGGCGTGAACATGGGGGTGTGTCGGTAAGGTTTTGCAGGAAAAGAGATTGCGGGCGGGCTTTTTTGCAGTGTATTCGGGCATGCACATTTGAGAGAGGCGGGCGCGCGTCCTGCCGCGCGGGCCTTGCGGACGCTGAGGCCCGGGGTTGAAACGGTTATGATGCCCGCAATGCCCTCCCACCGGCGACTCCTGCTCGAATCCGTTCTGGTTGCGCTCGCCGGGGCGTTGCTGGCGTTTGTTCTGCTCAGCCTGCTGCACGCGCAGCTCAATCAGCCTTTCCCCCATCAGGCTGACCTTGCGCTGCAGGCGCGGGTGCACTCCTGGACCAGCCCTGCGCTGACGCGCGTCATGCTGGCGCTTACCTGGATTGGCTCCATCAAGGTTTTTCTTCCAACGCTCGCGGTTGCGGTCTTCGTGCTTCTGGTGACCGGGGAAAAGCAGGGGGGACGCCGCACCGTGCGGAAGCGCGAGACAGCCGGGCTCTTTACCCTCGCTCTTGGCGGCGCGCTGCTGCTGAATGACTTCTTGAAGCAACATTTCCATCGTCCGCGTCCGCGAGTGCCGTGGTCGATCGGGGAGGAGCCCACATGGTCCTTCCCGAGCGGCCACTCGTTGTTTTCTGCCGTGCTCTACGGGCTTCTTGCCTGCATCCTGCTGAAGCGGGGGGTGACGCCGCTCCGCCTCAGCGTGAGCATGGCCGCGTTGCTGATGCCGCTGACGATCGGCCTGAGCAGGATTTATCTCGGGATGCACTTCCCCACGGATGTGCTCGCCGGCTGGATGACTGGCGCAGTCTGGCTGGCCACCACGATCGCGGTCGACCGCCGCTGGCAGGCGCACAGCGTGCGCACGCGCGGGAGAGACGTGGTTTAGCTGGAAGCTGCCGTTCAGCTCACGCGCTTTACGCCGAGGCTGCGGACGTCGTACTGGCCTTCGAGCTGCCACCCGCCTGGACCGCGCTGGTAGCGGTCGATTTCGGTGGAGGCGAAGCGCTTGCCCGACCACACCATCCGTTCCACTTCGATCTCGCGCTGACTGACCCGGATGAGGTTCCATCCATTGGGCTCATGGCGCGTACGTGTGGAGATCGCGGTTCCCGCATGCGCCACCACCGCGCTGTAAGCGGGACGCGGATAGCGCGCCGCGGTCGTCAGGGTGATGGCACCGTGCAGATGCCCTGAGAGGAAGAGATCGACGCCGCACAGGGCGAACTGCGCCATCGCCATCCGGGCCCGGGTGAGCGTTGGATGTTTCAGGTCCTCCGCCGGCAGGTCGAAGGGATGATGGGTCACCACGACCTTGATCGCCCGCGAGCCGGCGGTGCGGAAGCGGGCGCACGCCGCATCCACCTGCGCGCGATTGATGCGGCCGTCTTTGGTCGAGAGCAGACGTACGGTATTGATCCCTGCAATGGCGACCTCGTCGTCGCTGTAGAACGGCGTCAGGTCGCGCGTCACAAACCTGCGGTAGCGTTCAAGGGGACGTACGACCCGTTCAAACAGATTCGTCGTCGAGACATCGTGATTGCCGGGCACCACGATGCGCGGAATCTCCGGAATCGCTTCGAGAAACGTCTGCGCCGCGCGAAACTGCTTTTTCTTCGCGCGCTGCGTCAGATCGCCCGAGACCACCAGCACGTCCGGCTCCGCGCGCAGCAGCGCCTCGCGCAGCCCGGCCGCGATCCTCGGCTCCTCCCGGCCGAAGTGCAGGTCCGAGATGTGCGCCAGCGTCTTCATGGCTTTTCCGTGGGAGCCGGCCCGATGACGCGCAGCGCCCCCGGCCGCACGCGATAGTCGAGCGGCGGCACCATCCGGCGTACCTCGCCATCGAGCGCCACGCGCAGCCGCTTTTTCTGCGACTGGACCCGGAAGGAGCAGAGCGTGACCCTTTCGAGGCCGCGCACCTCGCTCATCCTGCCGAACAGGGCCGCGAGCAGGATCCGCAGCACGCCGACCCGTGTCAATCCCGGCGCGATGACCATGGTCAGACAGCCCTGGTCGAGGCGCTCGCGGCGCCCCGCGCCGGTTCCTTCGATCGCATATTCGTTGTTCCCCACGAACAGCAGCGGCGTCCTGCAGCGCCGTGTCCCGCCCTCCACCTCCAGATCCACTTCCACCCGGCGAAAGCGCACGAAGGCCCTGGCCGAGGCGCGCAGCATGGCGGCCCACTTGGCCGAGCCGCTCTTGCGCATGATGCGGTCGCGCTCGGCCACCATCTCCGGATAGATTCCCAAGCTTGAACAGTTGACGAAGCGCACGCCATTCACCTCGGCCAGATCGACCGCGCGCACTTCGCCCCGCACCGCCAGCTTGATGGCGCTTTCCATCTCTCCGGGCAGACGCAGATCCCTGGCAAAATGATTCAGCGTGCCTGCCGGCAGAACGCCCATGACCCGCCCCGAGTCGCCGATTGCGCTCGCGACGGCGTTGACGGTGCCGTCGCCGCCCGCCGCGATCCACGCGACATCGCCTGTATCGGTCCGGGCGAGTTCGTGCAGGTCTACCCCCGGCTCCAGCTCGGTGAGCGCGCACCCGCATCCCAGCTCGCGAAAAGCCGCGCAGATGCTCTCGGGTGAGAGCCGGCCGGCGCCGGACCTCGCATTGCGCACCACCCGCACCCGTTCGCGTGCGCCCATACTGGCTTGGATGCATGGTCCCGGGCTGCGTGAACCTGCATCTCAACCGCAGTCTCCGGGATACGAATCGGGAAAGGAACGATCATGGCAGAACGCCTGCGCCGCCGCGTCTACGGCTCCAGCTCCGCTGCGGAAGAAGAGCCCGCCGCTTCATCCGGCGGAGACGAACCGCAGAAAAATCTCGCGCGCCCCAGCGCCGAGGAGATCTACAAGCAGGTCGCCTCGAATGCCCGCGACGAGCTGAAGCGCTCTTCCCTGGCGCTCGCCATCTCAGGCTTTGCGGGCGGCACCTTTATGGGATTGTCCGCGCTGGGGACCGCGATTGCGCTGGCTCTTCTGGGCCACACGCCCGGTGCGACGATCATCTCGCGGATGTTTTATCCGCTCGGCTTTATCGTGGTGATCATCGGGCGCGCGCAGCTGTTTACGGAGAACACACTTTACCCGGTGGCGCTCGTGCTCGCCGAAAAACGCGAGTTCTGGAACACGATGCGGCTCTGGGCGATTGTCCTGCCCACCAATGTGCTGGGCGCGCTCGCCTTTGCGGGTCTGGTGACGCTGACACCGGCCCTGAATCCGAAGATCGTCGACGCGCTGGCTCAGCTCGGGCAGGAGGCCGCGACCAATCCGCACGCCACCGTCTTCTGGTCCGGCGTGATGGGCGGATGGATCATCGCGCTCGCCGCCTGGCTGGTCTCCGGCTCGCACTCGATTACGGGCTCGGTGATGGTGATCTGGATGCTTACCTTTATCGTCGGTCTGGGGAACTTCGCGCACTGCATCGCGACCTCGGGAGAGATCCTGACCACCGTTCTCACCGGCCATCTTGCGTGGTCAGCCTACCCGGCCTGGTTCCTGCCCGCGGTCCTCGGCAATATCTGCGGCGGGGTCGGAATGGTCACCGTCCTCGAGTACGGTCAGGCCATCTACGGCAAGACCGACGACCTCGATCGAGACCAGTCCGCGGAGACGGAAGCGGTGCTGGGTCGCAAGTAGGCGGCGGCAGGCAGCGGGCGACCCGCTAGCGCGGCCAGAGCCATGCGGCGCCGCGCACTCCGCTCGAATCGCCATATCTGGCCTGCAGGAGCGGTGTCTCCGCCTCGCCGCCGAAGACATACCGCGGCAGAAGCCTGGACACGTTGGTGTAAATCCGCTCGACGCGCGAGAGCCCGCCGCCGAAGACAAAGACGTCGGGATCAAGGATGTCGACCACGACCGCGAGTCCGCGCGCCAGCCGGTCTTCGAGGCGCTCGACGCACGCGACCGCCTCCGGGTCCCCCGCGGCCGCCGCCGCGACGATCTCCGGCCCGCTGAGCATGCCGCCGGTGACCTGGCCGGTCACCTGGTGATAGTCCCGGGCGAGGCCGGTGCCTGAGACCCACATCTCCATGCATCCGCGTTTGCCGCAGTAGCACTCCGGGCCGGGCAGCTCATCTCCCTGCGCCCAGGGCAGCGGATTGTGCCCCCACTCGCCGCCGGTGCCGTTGATGCCGGAGTGGACGCCGCCCTCAATGGCGACGCCGCCGCCGCATCCGGTGCCGAGGATGACGCCGAAGACGACGCTGATGCCGGCCGCCACGCCGTCGGTCGCCTCCGAGACCGCGAGGCAGTTGGCGTCGTTGGAGATCCGCACCGGCCGACCCAGGGCTGCCGCGAAATCTTCCTGCAGCGTGCGTCCGTTGAGCCAGATCGAGTTGGCATTCTTGACCAGCCCGGTGCGGCGCGAGACCGTACCGGGAATGCCCGCGCCCACGGTTCCGAGCAGCCCGGTCTCGTGCTCGATGCGGCGCACCAGCTGCACCATCGCGCCGATGGTGCCGTCGTAATCGCCGCGCGGCGTCGCCACCCGATGCCGCACCAGCTCGATGCCCGCGTCGTCGATCGCAAGCGCCTCTATCTTGGTTCCACCCAGATCGATCCCAATTCGCATACGCAAACGATTATTGACGATTACGCGGAGCCCCGGCCAGCTATCTTGCCGTGGTGATGGAATTACCGCCATGCAGGTCAGGCTGCGCGCAGGTTCTCCGCGCCGGAGGTGTGGCCGTCCACACGCAAAGAGCTGCGGCAATTTCCGCATGGACAGCAAACCACCGCACCGGAGGTTTGGTGCCTGAATCCCGCCCGCACCGGACGGAAGGGAACACGGCTAGTAAACTGAGAGGGCATGGTCCTTCCCTTCGTCCGCGAGCTGCTGGCCGACCTTAAATCCTCCGATCCGTTCGACCAGGTTCGCCGTCATCTGCAACATGGCGGCCGGCTGGGCGGCCAGTCTGGCGTCCAGTCCGGCGCGTCGAGCGGGGTCGCGCGGCGTCGCGTCTCCGGCCTGACCTTTACGGCACGGGCGATGTACCTCCCGTTCTTTGTGCAGACCGTGCCGACGGCGCCCGCGCTGATCCTGGTCGCCGATAACAAGGCGGCCGAGGCGCTGCACCAGGCGGTGACCGCCGCGTGCGACCTGACCGGCGTGCTCGACGCCGCACAGGTGGTCCGCCTTCCTTCGCACGATGTGCTGCCGTTTGAAAATCTTTCGCCGCATCCGGAGATCCTGGAGACGCGCGCGGCTACGCTGTGGAAGATCGCCTCGGGCGCGGCGCGGCTGGTGATCGCGCCGGTCGAGGCCGCCTGCATGCGGCTGTTCCCGAACGATTTCTATGCCGCGCTGGCGCTGCGCCTCCGCACCGGCGAGGAGTACCTGCCGGAGATGCTGGTGGAGCACCTGCTCTCGGTGGGCTACACACGCGTGGATGTGGTCGAGATGCCCGGCCAGTTGACGCTGCGGGGCGGCATTCTGGATGTCTACTCGCCGGAACAGGACCGGCCGGTGCGGATCGACTTTTTTGGCGACGAGGTGGAGAGCATCCGCAAGTTCGATCCGGAGACGCAGCGGTCGTCTTCGTCGCTGGATACGGCGCTGCTGCTGCCGCTTACGGAGATTCCGGTGACCGAGCGCGTGCTCGAGGCAATCAATGCGCGGCTGACTCGGTCGGGCTCGGTGGCGGGCGCGCAGCTTGAGGGTGGCGAGACACCTGCGGAGCTGCAGTCGCATGTGGTGACACGGACCGGGGAGGCGACGGTGTTTCCGGGATGGGAGTTCTTTGCGCCGGTGGCCGGGGCGACCTCAAACCTGCTGGACCTGCTGAGCGCGAACGGACGCGACACGCCGCGGGTCTTTCTGGAAGAGCCGGCGATGATCAAGAATCAGGGTGAGCGCTGGTGGAACAAGGTGGAGCAGCGCCACGACCGGTCGGGTATCGGCAACCTGGTTCGGCCGGATGACATTTACCTGAACCCGTTCGATCTCGACGACCGCATCCGCCGGTTTCCGGGGGCGGAGCTCGATCAGCTGGGCGCGGTGGATATTCTCGACGCGGAGCAGACTTCGCTTTCGGAGATCGAGTTCCATACGCGTCCGACGGCCCGCTTTCACGGGGCGATTCCGGCGATGATCGACGCGGTGCAGTCGCTGATCCGGCAGGAGGCGCGGGTGATTCTGACTGCGCCGAATCAGGGTGAGGTCGAGCGTCTTGCGGGGCTGCTGCAGGAGTATCACGTGCCCTATCGGCTGGGGTCGCGCTCGCTTACTGCCGGATCCGAGACGATCTATACCGAGACCAGTTATCTTGCGGGCTCGACCGCCACGCCGGTGATTGTGCGAACGCCGATTGCGAATGGCCTGCAGGTACTCGACCTCGAGAAGGCGAGCGCGCGGCAGATCGTGATCTTCGGGGCCAACGATCTCTCGGACGAGGCCGACATCCAGGCGCGGCCGGCGACGCGCAAGTCGAAGACTTCTGCGTTTATCTCGGACTTTCGCGATCTGGCGATCGGGGATTACGTGGTGCATGTGGAGCACGGGATCGCGCAGTACTGCGGGCTGCGGGTGCTCGACGAGAACAGCGACAACCAGCTGGAGCTGATGATTCTGGAGTTTGCCGAGGGCGCGAAGCTGTACGTTCCGCTGACGCGGCTGGACCTGATCCAGAAGTACCGGTCGACCGAGACCGGGCCGGCGCCGGTGCTGAACAAGCTGGGCAATCCCGCGTGGGCGAAGACCAAGGCGCGCGTGAAGAAGGCCATGCAGGACATGGCCGGCGAGCTGTTGAAGCTGTACGCCCAGCGCCGGTCCGCGCAGGGCTTCGCGTTCTCGCCCGACAACAACCTGCAGCGCGAGTTCGAAGACGCGTTCCCGTTTACCGAGACCGACGACCAGCTTTCGGCGGTGCGCGACATCAAGGCGGACATGGAATCGGCCCAGCCGATGGATCGCCTGCTGTGCGGCGATGTGGGCTACGGGAAGACTGAAGTGGCCATGCGCGCGGCCTTCAAGGCGGTGCAGGACGGCAAACAGGTTGCGGTGCTGACGCCGACGACGGTGCTCTGCTTCCAGCACTTCGAGTCGTTCAAGAAGCGGTATGCGAACTTCCCGGTGAACGTGGAGATGATCTCGCGGTTCCGGACGGCGAAGGAGCGCACGGCGATTCTTGAAGCGGCGGAAGCGGGTAAGGTGGACATCCTGATCGGGACGCATGCGCTGCTCTCGAAGGGGCTGAAGTTCCAGGATCTGGGGCTGCTGGTGGTCGATGAAGAACAGCGTTTTGGCGTGCGGCATAAGGAGCGGCTGAAGCAGCTGCGCGCGCACCTGGACGTGCTGGCGATGTCGGCCACGCCGATTCCGCGCACGCTGCACATGTCGCTGATGGGCCTGCGCGATATGTCGGTGATCGAGACTCCGCCGAAAGACCGGATGGCGATCCAGACGATCGTGGCCAAGTATGACGAGAAGCTGATCCGCACGGCGGTCGAGGTGGAACTGGAGCGCGGCGGGCAGGTGTACTTCGTCAACAACCGCGTCGAGAACATCTACGAGCTCGCCAGCATGATCCGCGAGCAGGTGCCTTCGGCGCGGGTGGTGGTGGGACACGGGCAGCTGCCGGAGGCGGAGCTCGAACGGGTGATGCTGGCCTTTATGAATCACGAGTACGACGTGTTCGTCGCCACCTCGATCATCGAAAACGGGCTCGACATTCCGCTTGCGAACACGATTGTGATCAACCGGGCGGATCGCCACGGGCTGAGTGAGCTGTATCAGCTGCGCGGGCGGGTGGGCCGGTCGAATCGCCGGGCGTATTCGTATCTGCTGATTCCGCCGGACACGGAGCTGACGGAGATTGCGCGCCGCCGGCTGGCTGCGTTGAAGGAGTTCTCCGATCTTGGCGCCGGCTTCAAGATTGCGGCGCTTGATCTGGAGCTGCGGGGCGCGGGCAACATGCTGGGCGGCGAACAGTCCGGGCATATCGAGGCGATCGGCTTCGAGATGTACACGACGATGCTCGAGGAAGCGGTGAACAAGATGAAGGGCGAGGGCGACAAGTCCTCGCAGCCGACGACCGCGCTGAACCTCGGGATTTCGGTGCGGATCGACAGCAACTACATCGAGGAAGAAAACCAGCGGCTGCGCATGTACAAGCGGATCGCCGGCGCCATGGACCAGGCGACGATCGACGACGTTCGCTCCGAGCTGCACGACCGCTATGGCGCGCCGCCCGAGACCGTGCTGAACCTGCTCGCGGCGGGCGAGCTGCGGCTGAAATGCGAACAGCTCGGCATCGCGCAGCTCGACCGCAAACGCACCCAGGTGGAGCTGCCGAACCCGAACGGGAATAAGAAGCAGCCGATCAAGACGTTTGTCGAGATGCTGCACCTCCGCTTCGCCACGCCGGAAGACGCGCCGGACAGTACGCTGGCGCGGGCTTCGGTCGATCCCGGGGTGCTGATGAAGCTGGTGGCGCGGAATGCAAAGCGGGGCGCGCAGTTTACGCCGCAGGGCGTCTTCCGGTGGCCGCTGACCTCGGCAAAGGCGGACGATGTGATTGCGGAGACGCGCGACCTGCTGGAGCAGCTGACACCGGCGCAGTAAGCACGGGTAAACTCCACCCATGCCGCTCTCGCCAAAAACCCGGGCATGCCTGCATGGCTGCGCTCGCTCCCCAGGAGACGCTTCGAATTCAGCGATTATCCTGTCGATTTCGTGGATCAGGGTGAACCATGGAGATCGCCTCGAGTCGATCCGGCGTACCGATGGCGCGCTGACCTGCTCGGGGCGCACCACCTGGGAAGGCTCGGTCCGCCCCCTGGGGACGCGCTCCAGGATGCGAAGCGTTTCTCGCTCGTGGCAGTCCCTTTTCAAGGCTGAGCGCATCACGCTCAGCTCAGCGTCGCCTGAGGAAGAAGAGCGCCAGCAGCACGATGACGACCAGGCCGAGGCCGCCGGGCCAGAGGAACCAGCCGCCCGCGCTCGAGTACCCCACCATCAGGCAGCCGGAGAGTGTTCCGCATGCCGCCAGCGCCGCTACCGCTAAAGTAAGCCGCTTGATCATGGCCGTACGATGCAGGATTCAGCGCTCTAAACTTCCGACGCATACTCTCTGCCCAGCAGCTGGGAAAGCATCGCCGCCGGATCGGGCTGGCGCATAAGGGCCTCGCCGACGAGGAATGCGTTGTAGCCGGCGACGAGCAGGCGCTCCACGTCCGCCGGTCCGCGGATGCCGCTCTCGGCGACGCGGAGGACGTCGGCCGGCATTCCGCGCACGAGCTCCTCGTGCCGTTCGGGATGCACCTGCAGGGTCTTGAGGTCGCGCGTATTGACGCCGAGCACGTCGAAGCCCAGGTCGACGGCCCGCTGCAGTTCGGCGGCGTCGTGCACCTCGCAGAGGACGTCGAGGCCGGTCTGGCGCGCGAAGGTTGCGAACTCGCGGAGGACCTGGTCGGTATGCGCGGCGACGATCAGCAGAATGGCGTCCGCGCCGGCTGCCCGCGCTTCGAGGATCTGGAAGGTGTCGACGATGAAGTCTTTGCGGAGGACCGGAATGTGGACGGCTTTGGAGACGCGGGTGAGATCGTCGAGCGAGCCGCCGAAGAACTCGGCGTCGGTGAGCACGGAGATCGCCGCCGCGCCATGCTCCGCGTAGCTCTGGGCGATGGGCACCGGACGATAGTCCTCGCGAAGAAGGCCTTTGGACGGCGACGACCGTTTGAGTTCGGCGATGATGGCCGGCCCCAGCGTCGCGGCCTGGCGCAGGTTTGCGGCAAAGCCACGCGGCTGATGGGCGGCGGCCTGGCGCTCCAACTGCGCGCTGTCGGCGGTCTGTTTACGCGCCTGGACGGCCAGGAGCGTTCGCGAGAGGATGATTTCCAGTTGTGTCGGCATGGTGGTCGGGTCTACGGGAGGTCTGATCTTCTGATGTTCAGTATGACGGAAGGGGGCCGGAGTGCCGGAGAGTGGCGCGCTTATCCGTCGACGACCATGACCTGCAGGTGGCAGCGCGCGAAGCCCTCGGCAGCTTCGCGGGTGATGCCAGCGTCGGTGATCAGCAAGTCGATCTCCGCGGCGGAGCATACGACTGAGGGACTGGTTTGCCCGAGCTTGCTCGAGTCGGCGACGACGATGATCTGCTTCGCGCGTTTGCGCATGGCGCGGAAGACGGCGGCTTCCTCGGCCTGGATGGTGGTGGCTCCGTGATCGGGGTGCACGCCGCAGACGCCCAGGAACAGCTTGTCGAGGACGACCAGGTTGAGCGACTCGACGGCGGCGGGACCGACGAGCGAGAAGGCACCCTTCCAGCGCAGACAGCCACCGGTGAGGGTGGTTTCGAGACCGTCCATGGCGCTCATCTCCATGCCGATGTTGACCGCGTTGGTGACGATGTGGATGCCGGAACGAAGGCGCAGCGCGCGGGCGACCTGGGTGGTGGTGGTGCCGGCGGTGATGCCGATGGTTTCGCCTTCGCGGACGAGCGCGGCGGCGGCGGCGGCGATGCGCTGCTTCTCTTCGACGAAACGCGTCTCGCGCGTGGGGAAGGAGGCGTCGAAGCGGAAGGGTTCGTAGATGGGTCCGGCGGGCATGACGCCGCCGTGAGTGCGGTGCACGAGGCCGCGCTCCTCCAGCCGGACGAGGTCCCGGCGGATGCTGGCCGATGAGGTGGCGAAGCGATCGGTGAGCTCTTCCACCGAGAGCCTGCCCTGCGCGAGCAGCATCTGCAGGATCTCGTGAGCGCGTGTGTCGGTCTTCCTGGACATGGCGTTTGCAAAGAGGGCTGAGCGGCAGCCGCGAGCCCTCAGTGTACGAGAGGCGTCCGGGCGAGGCGAGGTCTGTCTGGGGAACTTGCCTGCGACCGGGGAGCTCTGGGCTAGCGCTGGAGTTCGGCTCCGGCGAGCGAGGCTTCGCAGAGGTCGGCCGCGCGCTTGAGCGCCTGCACGTCTCTGGCCCGCACTACGCGGCGGACGTACTCGTCGGTGCCGGGGTCGCCCAGAAAAACGGCGGGGGCGCGATGCTGCATGGGGCTGGGCAGCGAGCGGCGCAGCCCGGCGTGGAACTCATGGGCGCGCGTGTTGCGGGCGAGCTCCTGGACGTTTTCGGCGCGGACGCCGCCGCCCGGCATGACCGTGATGCGCTCGTCGGCGGCGCGGACGAGGTGCGCGAGGCGAGACTGTCCCTCGCTTGCGGTGCGCGCGCCGCCCGAGGTGAGGACACGCTGGATGCCGGCGCGGATGAGGCTCTCGAGCGCGGCGTCGAGGTCGGGGACGAGATCGAAGGCGCGATGGAAGGTGACCTGCATGGGAGTTGCCCAGCGCACCAGCGCGCGGGTGGCTTCCTCGTCGACCAGCCCGGCCTCGGTGAGCAGACCGAAGACGACGCCCTCGGCACCGGCCTCCCGCGCGAGCGCGATGTCGTCGCGCATGATGGCGATCTCGTCGGCGGAGTAGAGGAAGTCGCCCGGGCGGGGGCGGATCATGACGTGAATCGCGGCGTGGAAGCGCGATCGGACCGCGCGAAGGAAGCCGATGCTGGGCGTGAGGCCACCCGTACTGAGGGCGCTGCACACCTCGAGGCGGTCGGCTCCGCCCGCGCCCGCTTCCAGAGCGGACTCGAGGGAGTCCACACAGATTTCAACCGTTGCCATCGAACCTCTCTCCTTCCGCTCCGGCTTCTCTTCGCGTGAGGCTGCCGGCCCACACGAAGAGAAGATGCAGAGGTCCCGCCCGGGTTATTAGAAGCGGTAACGGCCGGAGAACTGGAAGCGGCGCTCGACGGAACGTACGTTCTGGGCCGCGACGTTGCCGAAGGTGGCGTCCTGGAGGTTGGTGTCCGGGTTGCCGTAGCTGGCAATGTTGAAGGCGTTGAAGGCATCGAAGCGGAGGCCGAACTGCTGCTCGCGGAAGATCTGGAAGTCCTTGAAGGCCGACATGTCGACGTTCAGGTAACCGGGGCCGCGCACGTCGCCGTTGCTCCCCGTGCCGAAGGTATCGGGCGCCGGCAGGCCGAAGGCACAGACGCCGTTGTCCACGCCCGCGACGGTGCAGGGCGTTGCGGCAGCATCGGTGCCGAACCAGTTGGTGAGGGTGCGGTGCGTGACCTTGAGGGCGCGGTACTGGTTGGGACGCGAGTTCCCGTAACTGCTGGCGTTGTTGCTGTTGCCGTTGAGGTAGACGGTCTCGGGAAAGCCGGTGTAGGCTACGCCGGCGGCACCGACATGCCATCCGCCGAGGACTTCTTCTACGAGGCGATTGCTGTTTGAGAGGAAGTCTTTGCCCCGGCCTGCGGGGATCGCCCAGGTACCGTTGAAGCTGATGTTGTGGCGGATGTCATAGCCGGCCGGACCCCAGTCCGCGGCGCTGTTGTAGTAGTTCTGGAAGGCGCCGGAGTAGCCGTTGACGTTGAGGCCGAAGTTCCCGATGCTGTTGGTGAGCGCCTTGCCGCAGGTGTAGTTGAAGTCGAACTCGAGACCGTGGCTGAGGCGCTCGCGCAGCACCACCTGCAGGGCGTTGTAGTTCATGGCGGCGCGCGACTCCGTGATGAGCAGCATGCCGGAACCGATGCTGATGGAGGGATCGACCGCGTTGATGCCGAGGTACTGGTTGTTGTAGTAGGGCGCGCTGGTGGGATCGCCGTTTACGCGGAACTGGTTGAGGTTGCCGTAGTCCTCGATGTGCTGGCCGATCTCACCGAGGTAGCCCACCTGGAGCGAGAGCGTGCGGTTGACGGCGTACTCGGTGGTCAGGTTGAACTCCTGCACGTAGGCCGGCTGGATGTTCTGCGGATAGACGTTGAAGGTGCCGCCGAACTGGGTGCCGCCGCCGCTGAAGCCCTCTTCCGCCGTGCGCGGGGTGCCGCCGCTGCCGGGCGTGGGGGTGAGCGCGGTGACGTTGACGGCCTGGATGAAGGGCGTGATGGAGGTGAGGCGCTGGTTGGAGGAGTTGCCTTCAAAGAAGCTGGTTGCGCCGTAGCCTCCGCGCACCACGAAGCGGTCCGTCGCCTGGTAGGCGAAGCCGAGGCGCGGCATGACCTGGCGATAGTTCGGCTGATAGCAGGCCCGCGTGGAGCATACGCCCGAGCCGGCGGGAGCGCCGGCGGGAACCTGGCCGGCGTAGATGACCTGACCGGTCGCGACATCGATGTTGCCGGTCTTGTTGTTCTGTTCCACCCAGGGCTGGTCGTACTCGTACCGCACGCCGAGGTTGAAGGTGAGGTTCGGCATGAACTTCCAGTCGTCGCTGACGTAGCCCGCGGCGCGCCACTGGCGCTGCCCCACGTTGACGCTGCCGAGGGTGGCGGTGGCGCCGGCGACGCGATCGAGGACGAAGTCCGCGCCGCCGAAGCCTGTGTTTCCGGTGACCGAAGGATCGCTGGTGAACGAACCCGTGTAGTTCATCTGGCCCAGAAAACCGCTGTTGTTGCTGGTGGGGTAGTTGTTCTGGTAGCGCAGAGCCTGCACGCCCAGGGTGAGGTTGTGATTGCCGCGCTGGATGCTGAGATTGTCGATGTAGCTGTAGGTGTTGTCGGTGAGCGTGCCGTTATCGAGTGCGGCGTTGCCCGCACCGGAGCTGACGCCGGTGATGCTCTGATAGGTGAAGCCCTGGTAGGCCTGGTCGGGGAAGGCGATGCCCACCTTCGCGTCGCCGGAGGTGCCGAAGACGCCGGTGCCATCGAGCGGAAGGCCCTGGATCCAGTGGACGCGGGTGAAGCCGATGAGCGCGGAGTTGACGATGGTGGGCGAGAGGATGTGCACCCAGTTGGCGCCGGTGACCTTGCTGGGATAGAGGTTGGCGCCGGGGAACGAGACCGGAAGCACCGAGGTGGTGCCGTCATAGGCGGTCGACATGGAGTAGAAGGCGGTGATCCTGTCGGCGTTGCGGGGGTTGTAGTCGATCTTGATGTCGCCCTGATTGTTGGCCTTGAAGCTGCGCTGGATACCCTGCAGATCGTTCTGCGTGAGGCCGTCGACGGGGGTGGCGTTGGGCAGCGGGTAGAGATTGGGATGAGCGAAGAGGAAGGTGGCCACGGGGTTGACGATGGGCACGTTGCGGTCGTAGAGGTAAGGCGCGAAGCCGTTCTCGGCGTCGTAGAGCTGGACGCCCGGGGCGACGCCCGCCGGCGTGTTGGCGGCGGTGTTGCAGATGCCGGCGGCGCTGAAGCTCTGACAGAGGGCGGAGAAGTCTCCGTTGCGCATGGCCTGGGTGAAGACGCTCGCGGTGCTGATGCCGCCCGTGTGATAGCGCGAACCGAGATAGTCGACGAAGAAGAAGAGCTTGTTGTGCAGGATGGGGCCGCCGAAGGTGCCGCCGAACTGGTTCTGGCTGAAGGAGTTCCTGGCGATCTTCGGAGTGGCGTGGTTGTTGTTCCAGTTATTGGCGTTCAGGCGGTAGTCCTGCAGGAAGCCGTAGGCCGAGCCGTGGAACTGGTCGGTGCCGCTCTTGAGCACCGAGACGATGCCGCCGCCGTTGACGTTGCCATAGTCGGCGGGCGAGTTCGCGGTCAGCACCTTCACCTCGGCGAGCGAGTCGGGCGCGGGGCTGTAGGCGATGAGGTTGTTGAAGGTCTCGTTGAGGTCGATGCCGTCGAGCGTGTAGTTGTTGGCCTGGGCGCGGTTGCCGTTCAGGTTGACGGAGTCGGTGTAGTAGGTGCTGCGCTCGACGGAGGTGGTGCCCGAGGTGCCGGCGGTCGAGACCGCGCCCGGCACGTAGAGGGTGAGCGCGGAGAAGTCGAGACCGTTGAGCGGGAAGTTCTGGATGGCGTTGGCGGTGAAGGTGGCGCTGAGGGTGGCGTCATTGGTGTTGAGGATGGGCGCCGCGGTGGAGACGGTGACGGTCTCGGAGCCGCCGCCGGGCTTGAGCGCCACGTTAAAGGTGGGGGTCTGGAGGGCTTCCAGCTGGAAGGGTGGAACGGTCTCATCGCCGAAGCCGGGCGCGTGGATGGTGAGCTGGTAGCGGCCGATCTGCAGGTAGGAGATGCGATAGAGGCCGGCTGCATCGGTGATGGTGGCCGAGTCGACGCCGGTATCGAGGTTGTGAGCCACGACGCGCGCGCCCGGGATGACGGCGCCGCTGGGGTCGGTGATGTTGCCGGTGACTGCTCCCTGCACGTTTTGTGCAGACGCCGCCGGTGCACACGCAACACTCGCGGCGACCGCGCCCACTCCGATACACAGCCTCAGACGATCCATCCTCATGCGCGAAGCCCTCACTTCCAGAGATCGTTTCGCACACACGAAGGCTTCAGGACTCAGGAGCAGGGGCTCCGAGCGAACGCAGGAAGAGACGAGGTTGTGCGGAACCAGTGGAGCTTACAATAAAGCCGGAATGCAGCGTTCGTCCAGAATTTTTGCAGGAATGCTTCACTTTTGTGCAAAGGGGAGCAGATAGCTCAAGAGGAAGGTTTCGCGTGCAGCGCAGCGATCTGAAGTTGAGGCAAAGCGGTCCGGGCTCTGCGGGGGTCGCAGCGCTGGTGTGCGGCTTCGCACTTTCCGGCACGCTTTCCGGCATGGCGCAGAAGCCGGCACAGACGCCGG
>CAXTVJ010000014.1:0-25074 GCA_964247715.1 uncultured Acidobacteriaceae bacterium
CAAGCGGGACCCGGTCAACACAATCCACAGCTTTTCACTTTGCGCCGGCCAGCCTGTCTTGCGGCGTCGGAATACCTGTTTGGCCGGCAGGATTGCGTTCCGCCGTGCGGTCCTCTCTGGACTCTGGCGAAACTGCAGGAAAAGCCGCCAGGCGGCTTGGACCCATGACGGTTTCGACCCGGAAATGAAGAAGTGCGAAGCCTGCAGGACGGGGTTGGAGGCGATGAGCGTCTTTCTTCCCTGCGACCGCAGGAACCAGCTGGGGATTGCGCCGGGCCGCGAAAGTTTGGCGGAAGAGCGGCGTGCGCGAACTTGCGTTGCGGCCGGCTGTCCGCTCGCCGGAACGATGCGTCTGCTGCGCAGGTCCGAGCATGGGCACCCTGCGCGGGCGGCGATCACTTCGTGACTTTGATACGCTTCGCGTTTTCTCTTCCGTTGTTCGGTCTGGAGAGTTTATGCGGTGAGCCAGGCGCGCCAGGCTTCTAACGCTCGTTCGCACTGGAGGCGGTGACGCTCTTTCTTGTCGCGGATGCGCTTGCGCAGGTCGTCTTCGAGCGGAGGCAGCAGGTCGAAGGTGATGTTGGCGGGCTGGAAGCGCTTCCCTTCCGCGTGGGTGATGTAGTGGGTGAGCGAGCCGTGAGCGCTGAGGCGCGGGGCGGGTTGTGGCGTCTCGCCGGAGGCCAGCTTTGCGGCGAAGAAGCCCGCGAGGAGGCCGGAGGCGATGGATTCGGTGTAGCCCTCGACGCCGGAGAGCTGGCCGGCGATGAGGAGGTCGGGGCGGGCGCGGAGCTGGAGGGTTTCGGTGAGGAGCGAGGGGGCGTGGATGTAGGTGTTGCGGTGGATCTGACCGTAGCGGAGGAAGGTGGCGTGTTCGAGGCCGGGGATCATGCGGAGAATGCGGGCCTGCTCGCCGAACTTGAGGTGATTCTGGAAGCCGACGAGGTTGTAGGAGTCGGCGCGGAGGTTTTCGGAGCGGAGCTGGACGGCGGCGTAGGGCCAGCGGCCGGTCTTGGGGTTGGTGAGGCCGGCAGGCTTCATAGGGCCGAAGCGGAGGGTTTCGCGGCCGCGGGAGGCGAGGACTTCGATGGGGAGGCAGCCTTCGAAGTACTGGGGGCGGGGCGGAAGGGGTGGCTGGCCTGGATGCGGGTCCTTCGACTGCGCGGCTGCGCCGCTTCGCTCAGCATGACGAGTTCTTGTGGCGGGGCTGGGTGAAACAGATCCCTCCGCTTCGCTGCGGGCTGACGACAAGGGGGAGAGGATGGTGGGATCGGTCTCGCTGGTGGGGAGGTGTTCCCAGGATTTTTCTTCTACGTGTTCGGCCGCGGTGAGGGCGTCGAGGAAGGCTTCGTATTCTTCGCGGGTGAAGGGGCAGTTGATGTAGTCGGCGGTGCCTTTGTCCCAGCGGGCGGCGAAGTAGACCTTGTCCATGTCGATGGTGGAGGCGTCGACGATGGGGGAGATGGAGTCGTAGAAGGCGAGGTGGTCGGCGCCGGTGATCTGCTGGAGGGCGTGGGTAAGGGGCGGCGAGGTGAGCGGGCCGCTGGCGAGGACGGTGAGGTCGTAGTGCTGGCGGCCGTCGGAAGATTCGAGGGAGGTGACTTCTTCGCGGCGGATGGTGAGGTTCGGCTGGGCTTCGAGGCGGGCGGCTACGCGGGCGGAGAAGGCTACGCGGTCGACGGCGAGGGCGTGGCCGGCGGGAACGGCGGTGGCGTCGGCTTCGGCGAGGAGGGCGGAGCCGGCGAGGCGCATCTCCTGCTTGAGCAGCCAGGGGGCGGTGTTTTCGGACTCGGACTTGAGGGAATTGGAGCAGACGAGCTCGGCGAAGTCGGCGGTCTGGTGAGCCTCGGTGGAGCGATGCGGGCGCATCTCGAAGAGGGTGACCTGGTGGCCGCGGGCGGCGATCTGGAGGGCGGCTTCCGGGCCGGCGAGGCCTCCGCCGATGACTCGAATTTGCTTCATTTACTCAGGATAGAGACAAGTGCGCCCTTGCGCCGGGCGGGCGGTCACTTCGCGACCTTCAGACGCTTCGCTGGGCGCTCCCGCTGGTCGCCAGGGAGTTCAGGGGCTCGTCGGCTAAGCGCATGATGGTCCATTCGGTGAGGGGAAAGGCGCCCAGGGACTTGTAGAAGCCGATGGCAGGCTCGTTCCAGTTGAGGACATCCCACTCAAGCCGTGGACAGCCTTCGTCTACCGCGATTTGGGCTATGTGGGCGAGCAGCGCTTTGCCTACGCCGAGGCCGCGGTGGGCGGGGGTGACGTAGAGGTCTTCGAGGCGGATGCCGTGGTGGCCGCGCCAGGTGGAGTAGCTGGTGAAGAAGAGGGCGAAGCCGGCGGGGGTCTGGTCGTGTTCGGCGAGAATGCAGCGGAAGCGGGGGGTGGGGCCGAATCCGTCGCGCAGGAGGTCGGCCTCGTTGGCGAGAACGGCGTCGGGTTCGCGCTCGTAGAGGGCCAGCTCGCGGATGAAGGTGAGGATCCGGGGGATGTCGGCGGGGGTGGCTGGTCGGATTTGGGTGGGCATGGAGAGTGTTAGTTTATGGCGGACCGAAATGCAGGTCCTTCGATTTTGCTGCGCTTCGCTCAGGATGACAGTTGATTGTGGCAAGGCGAGCGGAGCGAAGAAGAAGCAGATTCCCTTCGGAAAAAACAACAAGGGAGGGCGGTGCTGGAAGCGATCATCGAAAGCTATTTGTTTGCGGGGGCAGGTTTGGGCTGGGCGGCGAGCCAGGTGTCGAAGGGGAGGGTGAAGGCGAAGAGCTCGTGGCGGGTGGCGTGGGCGTCGGTGTAGTGGATTTCTTTGATGTAGAGCTGGGCGTGGCGGAGGACGGGGTCGTCTATCCCACGGGTGTCGTAGAAGACGAAGCCGGCGCGGGTGGTGTGGGCGGGGACAATGGTGGAGGCGAAGCCGAAGTCGGCGTCGTCGTTGAGGATCTTGCTGTCGACGGGTTCGGCGTGAACGGTGACGCCGATGATGGGGATTTTGGTGCCGCGGGCGTTCTTCATTTCGAAGAGGCGGCGGTTGAGGTCATCGTCGCTGGCGGCGGGTTCTTTGTCACCTTCAGCGGGGAGGAACTGCATGCGGACGTCGTCGAGGTTGAGGGCGTCGTCGCGGTCGTTGGTGACGATGACGCGGACGGGGAGGAAGCCGTGGGAGACGTACTGCAGGCGGAAGAAGGGGCACTGCGTCTTCTGATCGGTGCAGGGCTCGGCGGCGAGGGTCACTTTTTCGTCGGGATGCGTGTCGTGCAGGACGTACTGGGCGGCGGGCTGGACGGGTGGGGCGGGACGGGGTTTATCGGAGGGCGGCGCGGCGGGCAGGACGAACGGGACGAGCGCGGCGGTGAGGGCGACGCTGGCGAGGGTGAGGCCGTGCACGAGTTTGCGACCTCCGGGCATACGGGATTCATTATGATGGGGCCTGACCCCGGGGTAAAGCGCGCGCGAATGGAGGGAGAAGGCATGGCCATGATCGTCTACAGCTTTTTGCTTCTGCTGGCGCTGGTGGTGAGCGCGCCGTGGTGGCTCTGGCGGATGCTGACGGCGGGCCGTTATCGCGAGGGTCTGGGCGAGCGGCTGGGGCAGGTGCCGCGTGCAGTAAGAGACGCGACGGCAGGGCGCGACGTGATCTGGGTGCATGCGGTTTCGATGGGCGAGGTGATTGCGGCGGAGCCGATGATCCGGCGGCTGCAGCAGACGCTGCCGGCGTGGGTGGTGGCGATCTCGACGACGACGGCGACGGGCCGGCGGGTGGCGGCGGAGCGTTTTCCGGAGAGCCCGGTGTTTTATCTTCCGCTGGATTTCGGGTTTGCGATGCGCCGGTATCTGGAGGCGCTGGAGCCGAAGCTGGTGGTGCTGATAGAGAGTGAGCTGTGGCCGCGGATGCTGGTGGAGTGCGAACGCGCGGGGGTTTCGGTGACGGTGGTGAACGCGCGGATCTCGGACCGGTCGTTTCCGCGGTATATGGCGCTGCGCGGGTTGTGGCGTCCGCTGCTGCGGACGGTGGCGATGTTTCTGGCGCAGGGCGATGAGAGCGCGGGGCGGCTGCTGAAGCTGGGGATCGCGGCGGAGCGGATCCGGGTGGTGGGGAACCTGAAGTACGACACGCCGGTGAAGGCGGATGAAGTGACGGTGGCGGCGCTGAAGCGGTACCTGCCGGCGGAGAGCGAGTTTGTGGTGTGCGGAAGCACGCTGGAGGGTGAGGAGCGGGAGATTCTGGAGGCGTGGGTGAAGCTGATGGAGTCCGGGCATCGGGCGGTGCTGATGATTGCGCCACGACATCCGCAGCGCTTCGACGAGGTGGCCCGGCTGATGGGGGGCAACTGCACGCGGATGAGCCGGTGGATGCGGGATCCGAAGGCGATTCAGGCGAACGACATTCTGCTGCTGGATACGATCGGGAGCCTTGCGTCGGTGTACCGGGTGGCGACGGTGGCGTTCGTGGGCGGAAGTCTGGTAGCGAAGGGCGGGCATAATCCGCTGGAGCCGGCGCGGTTTGGGGTGCCGGTGATCATGGGCTCTTCCTATGGGAACTTTCGCGAGATGGTGGAGGCGATGCGGGCGGAGGAGGCAATCGCGATCGTGGAGAAGGGCGGGCTGACGCTGGCGCTGCACCAGGCGATGACGCGCGGACGGGCGATGGGACGGCGGGGAAAGGCGTTCTTCGACGGAATGGCGGGGGCGAGCGAACGGACGGTGGAGGCACTGCTGGAGCTGCTGCCGGTGGCGGTGGCGGCGAACATTCCACGGAATGCGCGCCGTTGATGCGACGGCCGTGGCTGCTGCCGCTGGCGCCTGGGTGGGGAGCGGGGACGGCGGCGAAGAACCTGGCGTACGACCGTGGGTGGCTGAAGCCGCGGCGGCTGACGAAGCTGGTGGTGAGCGTGGGGAGTTTATCGGCGGGCGGCGCGGGCAAGACGCCGGTGGTGCTGGCGCTGGCGCGTCTGCTGCGGGAGCGCGGAGTGGAGGCGGATGTGCTCTCGCGCGGGTATGGGCGGGCGGCGGATACGGTAAGGGAGGTGCAGCCGGACGGCTTGGCGGCGGAGTTTGGGGATGAGCCGCTGGAGATGGCGCGGGCCGGATTGCGGGTGTTTGTGGGGGCGGAGCGGTACGCGGCGGGGTTGCTGGCGGAACGGGTGTTTCCGGAAGCGGCGGTGCATGTGCTGGACGACGGGTTTCAGCATCGGCGGCTGGGGCGGGCGCTGGATGTGGTGCTGCTGACCGCGGAGGATGTTCGGGATACGCTGCTGCCGGCGGGAAATCTGCGGGAAAGTTTGTCCGCCTCAGGACGGGCGGATGTGGTGGTCGTACGCGAGGAGGAGACGGACGCACTGCGTGCGACAGCGGGTGCGGCGGTTTGGAGGGTGCGGCGGGATCTGGCGCTGCCCGACGGGGTGGAGGCGGCGTTTTGCTTTTGCGGGATCGCTCGTCCTGATGGATTTTTCGCGATGCTGGCGGACAAAGGGCTGAGGCCGGCAGGCCGGATGGCTTTTGCTGATCATCATGCGTATGCGCGGGGGGATGTGGCGCGGCTTGTCTCGGCGGCGCGGGCTGCAGGGGCGCGGAGCTTTGTCACTACGGCAAAGGATGCGGTGAAGCTTTTGCCGGAGTGGCGGCGTCTGTTGGAGGCGGTGGGTCCGGTACGGGTGGCGGAGTTGCGGGTTACGTTTGTGGATGAGGATGCGGTGGTGGCGCGGGTACTGGCGCTGGTGCGGGGATGAGCGGGCCGCTGAAAATCTTGATCGTGCGCGTGGGAGCGATGGGGGATGTGCTGCATGCGCTGCCGGCGGTGGCGGGGCTGCGGGCGGCTTTGCCGGATGCGTATATCGGTTGGGCGATTGAGCCGCGGTGGACGGCATTACTGCGTGGGCCGGACGGATCGATGCCGGTGGTGGACCGAGTGCATGCGGTGAATACGAAGGCTTGGCGCAGACAGCCGTTTGCAGCTTCCACGATGCGCCAGATTGCGGCCATGCGACGGGAGATGGGGGCAGAGCGGTATCACCTGTGCGTGGACCTGCAGGGATCATTGAAGTCGGGTGTGGTGGGTTGGATGAGCGGAGCACGCAGGCGTGTGGGACCGGCTGAGCCGCGGGAACGGGCGGCGCGGATGTTTTATGACGAGAGGATTGCGACGCATAGCCGGAGCGTCATCGCGCAAGCAGCCGACCTGTTGGGACTTGCGGCGGGCCTCTGGGTGCCGGCATCAAAGGATGTGCTTGCGCCGATGGTCGGGTATACGCGGGAAGAAGGAGTACAGCCTCGGAATGTGACACTTCCGCGCGATGCCGAGGCGGAGGCGTGGGCGGAGCGGCTGGTTGCAGGTGCGGGGCGGGTGGCGCTGCTGGCGCCGACGGCCGGGTGGGGTGCGAAGGAGTGGGGGGTGGAGCGGTTTGCCTCGCTGGCTGCGGCGTTGCGAGAGGATGGGTTGCGGGTGATGGTGAATGGTGTTCCGGGAGCGGCTTTTGGAGTTGCGGAGCGCGTGGGGGAGGTGGGAGGGGTGGAGGTGGTGCGGGCTTCCCTGCCCGAGCTGATTGCGCTGACGCGGCGGGTGGCGCTGGTGGTGGGCGGGGATACGGGGCCGGTGCATCTGGCGGCGGCGCTGGGACGGCCGGTGGTGGCGCTGTTTGGGCCGACGGATCCGATGCGGAATGGGCCTGACTTTGTCGGCGCCAGGGTGCGGGTGCTGCGGGATTCGGCGAGTCTTACGGATCATACGCGGCGTGCGGAGACGGAGGCGGGGCTGGCACGGATTACCGTAGAGGAGGTGCTGCGCGCGGCTGGAGAGTTGGTGCCGGAGGAACGGATGGGGATGGATGGGCGGTAGAACGGGATGGCAGCGGATCGCGCGGCGGATCCGGGTGCCGATGGGCTTTGTGTTTGCAGCGGTGTTTTTGTGGCTGGCGCGGCCGACGCTGCCTACGCTGATGGCGAGCCTGGCGCTGGTGCTGCCGGGAGTGTGGCTGCGGGCGTATGCGGCGGGGTATGTGCGGAAGAATGCGGAGCTGACGACGACGGGGCCGTACGGGTATACGCGGAATCCGCTGTATCTGGGGTCGATGCTGATTGCGTTCGGGTTTGGCGCGGCGGCCGGGAGCTGGGTGCTGCTGGCGCTGCTGGCGGCACTGTTTCTGGCGATTTATCTGCCGACGATCCAGTCGGAAGAGGCGTACCTGCGGACGGTGTTTCCGGATTTTGGGGAGTACATGCGGCGGGTGCCGCGGCTGCTTCCGCGGTTGATGCCGGCGAAAGGGACAGGCGCGGGTGCCGGGGGGGCGGGAGCCTTCTCGCGCGCGCTTTACCTGCATCACCGCGAGTACAATGCTGCTATGGGAGCCGGCGCGATTTATGTGGCGCTGGCTTTGAAACTTCTGTGGGAGCGGCATGCGTCCCTCACGGGTTTGCCTCGCTGGTAACGGAGCGTCTCGAGGGAACGTCAGGGGAGGCGGCGAGCGCTTCCCAATCTTAAGAGTGCGGTGGATTGGATTTGCTGAAGATACGGAAGCTGTTCGTCGGCTGTGTCCTGTCGCTCGCGCCTGCGCTGGGGGTGTCTGTGGCTTCGGGACAGATTCTGGGGCTGGGGAAGCCGGCGGCTCCGGTGGTGATTCCGACGCTCGAGGCGCCGATGCCGGGGTATCAGTTTCCGGCGCACGAGACGCTGACGTTCTCGGTGGACTGGCGGGTCTTTACGGCGGGGACGGCGGTCTTCCATCTGGAGCAGGCGGGGAACGAAGAGCGGGTGACGGCGACGGCGGATACGGTCGGGAATGTAAACATGCTGTTCCCGGTGGTGGACAAGTTTTCGGCGGGGCTGAATACGCAGACGGGCTGTTCTACGGGCTTTTCGAAGCAAATCTCCGAAGGGCGGAGAAAGGTCACGAGCGATCTGCAGTTCAACTACGGCTCGGGGCGGCAGCATGAGGTTTCTAAGAATCTGGTGAAGGGGACGTCGGTGGATCAGTCGGCGTCGATTCCGGCGTGCGTGTCGGATTCGCTGTCGGCGATCTTTTATGCGGCGTCGCGGCCGCTGGTGGTGGGGCAGCAGGTGCGGTTCCCGCTGGCCGACTCCATGCGCACGGTGACGGTGGCGATGAAGGTGGAGGCGCGGGAAGAGATCAAGACGCCGGCGGGAACGTTCCAGACGATCCGGGTGCAGCCGACGGCGGAAGAGGGCGTGGTGAAGAACCGTGGGACGATCTGGATCTGGTACACGGACGACGCGCGGCATATCCCGGTGCAGATGCGGGCGCGGCTGTTCTGGGGGACGATTACGTTCCATTTGCAGACGCTGGAAAACAAGTGAGCGACGCGATGCGGGACGAGATGGGCGCGGGCGCGATGGTGAGCGTGGCGGGCTTCCGCGATCCGGCGGAGGCGCAGTTCGCGCGCGGCATGCTGGAGGCGAACGGCATTGAATCCATGCTGCAGGGCGAGCATGCGAATCTGCTGTATCCCGGGGCGCTGCGGGTGAGGCTGCAGGTGCGCGCGGAGGACGAGGCGGAGGCGCGGATGCTGCTGGCGGAGACCGGACGGGAGGATGTGGATGACTGAGGCTGCCGGGCTGGACAGGAAGTCGGACGCGAAGCCGAGGCTGGTGCTGTGTCTTTCGGGCGGGATGGACTCGTGCGTGTGCGCGGCGCTGGCGGCACGCGACCATGAGGTGTACGCGGTACATTTCAGCTACGGGCAGAGGACGGAGGCACGGGAGCTGCAGTCGGCGCAGGAGATCGCACGGCTGGTGGGGGTGAAGGAGCTGCTGCACCTGCGGATGGATCTGTTTCGGCGGATTGGCGGGTCGGCGCTGACGGATGCGGCGATCGCGGTGCCGGAGGCGGCGGCGGACGAGAGCACGATCGGGGCGGAGATCCCGGTGACGTATGTGCCGTTTCGGAATGCGCATTTTCTTTCGGCGGCGGTGAGCTGGGCGGAGGTGCTGGGAGCGGAGACGGTGACGATCGGCGCGGTGGAGCAGGACAGCTCGGGGTACCCGGACTGCCGGCCGGCGTACTACGCGGCATTCAACGAGTTGATCCGCCAGGGGACGAAGGAAGGCAGGATCCGCGTCGAGACGCCGCTGATCGGGATGCGGAAGCGGGAGATCGTGGGTCTGGGAGTTGAACTGGGCGCACCGTTGCATGTAAGTTGGTCATGCTATTCGGGCGAGACCGAGGCGTGCGGCGTGTGTGAGAGCTGCGCGCTGCGGCTGCGCGCGTTCCGGGAAGCCGGTGCGGTGGACCCCATTCCGTATGCGGGTGCGGTGAACCGGGAACGGCGGTCTGAGGATTCGCTGGCAAGTTTGTAGAACGAGCGAGGCGCGGCGAAGCTGCGCGGAGAGAGGTTTATATGAAGCTGGGTATGGGATTGGGATTGAGACTTCTGGGGTCTGGACCGTCGGGACGGGCCATCGGGCTTGCGGGTGCGCTGTTGCTGGCACCGCCGGCGATTGTGATGGCGCAGCCGGCACCCGCGACGGTGCACGGCGGGGTGAAAGATCCGACGGGTGCTCCGCTGAGCGGCGGCCCGGCGGAGGTGCGTTTTTCCACGGACAAGAGCTCGCCGGCGAAGGAGCGCAAGTATCAGTACACCTTCCCGGTCTCGCCGGACGCCACGTACAAGGCGACGGGTGTGGCACCGGGCGACTACGAAGTGTTCATCTTTCAAGGGGACAAGAGCATCGACTTTCAGCCGTTGACGGTCAAGGCGGGTGCGGACGATACGCTGGACTTCGATATGTCGCGGCCGGAGTACCTGAAGGCGCTGACGCCGGAAGAACGGGCAAAGATTGAAGAGGTGAAGAAGAAGAACGCGGCGGCACTGGCGGAAAATTCGCAGATCAAGAATCTGAACGGGCTTCTGCTGGAGACGCGGCAGCTGGAGAAGACGGACCCGGACAAGGCAGTGGCGACGATACAGCCGGCGACGACGCTGCGTCCGAACGAGCCGATTATCTGGGCCTCGCTGGGGGAGGCGCAGCTCTCGGCGGCGGATGCGGCGGCGAAGGCAGCGGGCAAGACGGCGACGCCGGATCCGGCGGTGGTGCAGAAGTATGCCGACACGGTGGTGTCGTACCAGAAGGCGGTGGATTTGATTAAGGCGCAGCCGAAGCCGAACAACGATCTGCTGTACTCCTGCGAGCTGAACATGGGCCAGGCGTACGGGAAGTCGGGGAAGACGGACGAGGCGGCGAAGGCGTATGACGCGGCGGCGGCGGCGAATCCTCCGGGTGCGGCGAAGGCTTACTTCAACGAGTCGGCGACGTTGTATAACGCGGGCAAGATGGACGAGGCGGCGGTGGCGGCGGATAAGACGATTCAGGCGGATCCGAAGAATGCCGAGGCGTACTACATCAAGGGCCAGGCGCTGATTCCGAAGGCGACGATGGATGCGAAGACGAATAAGATCGTGCTTCCTCCGGGCTGCTTCGAGGCGTATCAGAAGTATCTGGAGCTGGCGCCGACGGGGGCGCATGTGACCGACGTGAGGGGCATTCTGGATAACGCCGATCAGACCCAGCACAGCAGCTATAAGGCAGGCCGGAAGAGCTAAGCAGATTACAACGATGGGAAGACAGGCCTTGAGCGTGATGCGCTCGAGGCCTGTTTCGTTTTGTGAGGAGATGGCGATGAGCGGTGGCGTGGTGGAGTTCGACGAGGCGGTGGCGCTGGTGCTGGAGCAGGCGGCGCGGGTTGCGGGCGGGCGGGTGTGGAAGACGGAACGGATGCCGCTGCTGAAGGCGCAGGGGCGGGTGCTGGCGGAGGCGATCCGGGCGGACCGGGATATGCCGGGCTTCGACCGGGCCACACGGGACGGGTTCGCGGTGCGGGCGGCGGAGTGGGTGCGGGGGGCGACGCTGCGGGTCGCGGGTGAGGTGCGGGCCGGAGATTTCTGGCGTGGTGCGACGCCGGATCTGGGTGAGGCGCTGGCGATGATGACGGGCGCTCCGGTGCCTGCGGGGCTGGATGCGGTAGTGATGGTGGAGCATACGGTGCGCGCCGGGGAGATGGTATCGCCGGGGGACCAGAGGGTGCTTGCGCCGGGTGAGAATGTGGTTCCGCGCGGGAGCGAGGCGCGGGCGGGCGATGTGGTGGTGAGGGCGGCCGCGGTGCTGGGGGCAGCGGAGATTGCGCTGGCGGCGACGTGCGGGTGCGTAGAGGTCACGGTCTACGCGAAGCCGATGGTGGCGATCGTGTCGACCGGGGATGAGCTGGTGGGGATCGAGACCGTGCCGGAGGCGCACCAGATCCGGAACTCGAACGGCTACGCGCTGGCGGCGCTGGTGACGGCGGCGGGCGGTCATGCGGGACGCCTGGAGGTTGCGCGGGACACGCGCGACGACGTGTGGGAGCGGATCGCGCAGGCGCGCATGTGGGACTTGATGATTCTTTCGGGCGGGGTCTCGATGGGCGAGTACGACCTGGTGGAAGAGGTGCTGGCGGAGTTTGGGGCGGAGTTTGTGTTTACCGGGGTGCGGATGCAGCCGGGGCGGCCGGTGGTGTTCGGTCGGCTGCCGGCTCTTGGAAGCGCCAGTGGTGCGGGCCCGGAGTGCTTTTTCTTCGGGCTGCCGGGGAATCCGATCTCGACGCAGGTGACGTTTCATTGCTTTGCGGAGCTGTTTGTGCGGGCGCTGGCGGGGGAGACGGTGGTGGGGCCGCGGTGGGCGCAGGCGACCTTATCGAAGGATGAGGCTGCGAAACCGACGGTGCGGCGGCTGCTGCCGGCGCGGATGGATGGGGTGGAGGTGCGGGTGGTTGGGTGGCAGGGGTCGGGGGATCTGGCGGCGAATGCGCGGGCGAACTGCTATGCGGAGTTTCTGCCGGGGCGGGCGTATGGGGCGGGTGAGGTGATCCGGGTGCTGCTGCGGTGAGTTCCCTGCCCTGTGCTGCCTGCTAGGCTCAGGCTATGAGTATGTTGAGTCATTTCGATGAGGCCGGGCAGGCGCACATGGTCGATGTGAGCGCGAAGCGGGAGACGCGACGGGTGGCGACGGCGGCGGCGTTTGTGGAGCTTTCGGAGGAGGTGCTGCGGGCGCTGCCGGAGAACCCGAAGGGGAATCCGCTGGAGGTTGCGCGGTTTGCCGGGATTCAGGCGGCGAAGATGACGGCGACGCTGATTCCGATGTGCCATCCGCTGGCGCTGAGCTTTGTGGATGTGCAGGCGCGAGTGGTGACGGGCGGGGTGTCGATTGAGGCGACGGCGGCTACGGTAGCGGGAACCGGCGTGGAGATGGAAGCGATGACGGCGGCTTCCGTGGCGGCGCTCACGGTCTACGACATGACGAAGGCACTGGATAAGGGGATACGAATTCGGGAGATTGTGCTGATAAGGAAGAGCGGGGGGAAGAGCGGGGAGTATGTGCGGGGTTGAGGTTCCCTGGCCGGGTTAGAGAAGAGCACACAGAGGACACGGAGGGCACGACGGTTGATAGAGAAAGACGAGCAAAGACGGAGGAAGAGGGAGAGCTAGACGGCGGTGGCGAGGGTTACGGCGAAGCGGTCGTCGGGGTCGGTAAAGGTGCGGTTGGGGCGGAAGCCGGTGGGCTCGAGCATCGCGGCGATGCTGGGGCGGGTGAACTTGCGGCTGTTTTCAGTGTGGACGGACTCGCCGGCGGCAAAGTGGATGGGGATGCGGGTGTCGCCCGCGGCGCCGGCGGGGAGCTGGACGGTGTGGGTGAGGCGGGCGACGAGGTGCATTTCGATGCGGGACTGGGCGGGGTTCCAGCGGGCCTCGTGGCGAAAGCAGTCGAGCTGGAAGTCGGTGCCGAGCTCGCGATTGAGACGGGTGAGGATGTTGAAGTTGAAGGCGGCGGTTACCTGAGCGGGGTCATCGTAGGCGGCGAGGAGTTCGTCGACCGGCTTCTTGGTGCTGGGGGCGAGGTCGGTCCCGAGTAGCAGGGTGTCGCCGGGGCGGAGTTGCGCGCGTAGATTGGTAAGAATTCCGTTGGCTTCGCGGGGGGAGAAGTTGCCGATGCTGGAGCCGATGTAGAGGGCCAGAATGCGGGCGTCGCCTGCGTCCGTGTGGGGGCGCTCGATGCGGATGGGCTCGGTGATGTAGTTGGCGATCTGGGTGTGGACGGTGACGCCGGGGAGGGTGGCCTCAAGGTTGTCGCGGGCCTCGTCGAGGGCGGACGGGCTGACGTCGATGGGCTGGTAGAGGACGTTCGACTGGCGGTGCGCGGCGGCGGCGAGGAGGATGCCGGTTTTGGTGGCGGTGCCGGCGCCCAGTTCGGCGATCGTGATCTCACCTTCAAGGGCGTCGAGGATGTCTTCGGCGTGGGCGAGAAAGAGGGCGCGTTCGGTGCGGGTGAGGTAGTACTCGGGGAGGTTGGTGATCTGCTCGAAGAGCTGGGAGCCGCGTTCGTCGTAGAAGAGCCACGGCGGGAGAGTTTTGGGGGTGGCGGTAAGTCCGGTGCGGGCGGCCTGGGCGACGGGAGAGACGGTGTGGGCGAGAGCGGGTTCGGCGAGGGACACCTGAGCTCCTGAGGAAGCGGTTGGGACGTAAGTTAGCGCGCCGGGGCGATGTCTTGTGCGAGACGCAGGCCGGAGAACTGCCAGCGGGTGCCGGGGGAGAAGAAGTTGCGATAGGTGGCGCGAATGTGAAAAGCGGGGGTGACGCAGGAGCCGCCGCGGAGGATGACCTGGGAGGACATGAATTTGCCGTTGTACTCTCCGAGCGCACCGGGGAGGGCTTTGTAGCCGGGATAACCGGTGTAGCCGGAGCTGGTCCACTCCCAGACGTCGCCGAAGAGCTGCTGCAGGGGTGCACCGGCTGCGGCGGGGACGGGGTGGAGGGCGCCGGAATCGAGCATGTTGGCGGTTTGGGCTGGAGAGGCCTGTGTGGCGCAGGCGTGCTCCCATTCGAACTCGGTGGGAAGGCGCATGCCCGACCAGCGGGCAAAGGCGTCGGCTTCAAAGAAGCTGAGGTGGCAGACGGGAGTGTCGGCGAGCTCTTCGAGGGGCAGGAAGCCGTGGAGGGTGTAGAGCTTCCAGCCGGAGGCGGTGCTGGTGGCGTGGGGGTCGCGGGTCCAGTAGAGGGGAGCCTGCCAGCCGGCGGCGCGCATGGTGCTCCAGCCCTCCGAGAGCCAGAGCTCGGGACGGCTGTAGCCGTTGTCGTTGACGAAGGCGAGGTACTGCTGCACGGTGACGAGGCGGGAGGCGAGGGCGAAGGGCTGGAGGTAGACGGTGTGGCGGGGAGTCTCGTTGTCGAAGGCGAAGCCGAGGAGGTCGGCGGGGTCGGGGTTGATGCCGATTTGGGTGAGGCCGCCTTCAAAGGAGATGAAGTTCGCGGGTGCCGGCTGGCTCGGGTGCGCGTGGCTGGCGGGTTCGGTGTAGGCGGGGTGGAGCGGGTTGGTGTAGAGGGCGTGCTTGATATCGGTGGCGATGAGCTCGAGGTGCTGCTGCTCGTGCTCAAGTCCGAGAACGATGCGGCGGAGAATGTCTTCGCCGTCGGGTCCGGCGAGATCGGAGGTGAGGAGCTGCTCGATCGCGGCGTCGACGTGGGTGCGGTATTGAAGGAGGGCATCGAGCGGGGGGCGCGAGAAGCTGGAGCGGAGGCTCTTGGCGGGCATGTCGCCAAGCGAGTTGTAATAGGAGTTGAAGAGCCAGGCGAAGTCAGGATGGAAGGGCTGGTAGCCGGCGACGTACGGGGTGAGGACGAAGGTCTCGAAGAACCAGCTGGAGTGGGCGAGGTGCCACTTGACGGGGCTGGCCTCAGCGCAGGACTGGACCATCATGTCTTCGGGGGAGAGCGGCGCGGTAAAGCTGAGGGTGGCGGCGCGGACCTGGCGAAAGCGGGCCAGCAAGGTCGGGATCGCGAGCGTACAGGCAGGGAGTTCGGTCGGGATGGTCGCCTGGGTTGCCATGTGGATTGACTCCGATGTGTTGCGGGACTCCCGTGGGATGCGTGCGGGGGGTGACCGGTTGGATGTCGGCGTGCTGTGCGACGACTCGAATCAACTTCGATGCACCGGACGCGCGGCGGCTCTGCGGCCAGTCTGCGGGTTGAGTGAGGCTTCGTTTTGTGCGGATCGTGTGTCGTCCGGTATAGTAGCGCGGTCTATGCACAATGCAAAGTTTGTTCGCTCTCTGACGCTCGCCTCCACGTTTCTGGTCTGCTCTTCCCTGTTTGCACAGGGGAAGGTGGGGATGTTTGCCGGGTCGACCGATATCGGGTCGGTGAAGCCGGGCGCTACCGTGTATGAGAAGTCCGCGTATCGCGTGACCGGCGGCGGGCAGGATATGTGGGGGGCACACGACGACTTTCACCTGACGTGGAAGAAGGTGAAGGGAGACGCGACGCTGGAGGCGGATATCGTGTTTCCGCCGGGGGGCTCGCAGCCGAAGGCGAAGGCGGTGCTGATCTTCCGGGACAGCCTGGCGCCGGAGTCGGCGTATGCGGATGTGGCGATCCATGCGGACGGTCATGTGACGCTGCAGTATCGCGATGCGCAGGGCGCGAAGACGGTGGATACCACGTCGACCTTCGCGGCGACGCCGGGAACGCCGGCGCGGCTGCGGATCGAGCGCAGGGGAAACACATTTACCGTAGCGGCGGGGCCGGTAGGCGGGCCGATGACGGTGTCGGCTCCGGTGACGGTGCCGCTGGCGGGCGAGGTGTACGCCGGGATGGGGGTGTGCGCGCACGATGCGGACGGAGTGGTGACAGCTGCCTTTTCGCATGTGGAGCTGGAGAAGGGGTTCGTGGCGCAGTGAGCCGAGGAGAGTTGATCCCTACCTCCGCTGCGCGGAGATGAGGTGCCCGGAGTACAGGAAACACCCTGACTGCACGCTGTTTACCTCCCATCTCCGCTGCGCGGAGATGGGGCGCCCGGTTTGTTGAGGCGGTACCTTTGAGGACTGGCTGGGCGCGTCTTTCGGCGTATCGTCTCGTCTGTAGAGATACGGGAGCGCGACGGATGAGATGCGGACGAGTGGCGGCGCTGGTGTCGCTTGGGCTGGTGCTGGCGGGTGTGGCGAACGGCCAGCAGGGGCAGGGTGAGCTCGGGCAGGACGGGAACGGTCCGGCGTTTGCGATGGGCAACGGCGGGCGGATGGTGCGGGGGACCGTGTCTGCGGTTGGGGCAGACACGATTACGGTGAAGGCGGAGAACGGCGAGACGTTTGTGGTGGCGGTTTCGGCGAATACGCGGGTGATGAAGGACCGGCAGCCGGAGAAGCTGGCGGAGGTGAAGGTGGGGGACGGGATCGGCGCGATGGGGGAGATGGACCCGGCGACGAAGACGGTGCACGCGCTGTTCGTATCGACGGTGGATGCGGAGCAGGTGAAGAAGATGCGCGAGAGCCTGGGGAAGACGTGGATCTCGGGGAAGGTGACGGGGATTGATGAGCTGAAGATTACGGTGATGCGCTCGGACAAGGTGGCGCAGACGATTGCGGTGGATGAAGATACGTCGTTCAAGCGCGGTGGGCGCGGGATGGCGATGGCGATGGAGGGTGGCGGCGGGATGCGGCGCGGGGGTGAGACCGCCGGCGCGCATGGCCAGGCGGGACCAGGCGGGCAGGCAGGCGAGAGCATTACGCTGGCGGATGTAAAGGTGGGGGATGTGGTTGCGGGGGAAGGTTCGCTGAAAGCCGGAGTGTTCGTGCCGACGACGCTGATGGTGGCGGATCCCACGCAGCGCCGGCACCGGCAGCCGGTTGAGGCGAATGGGGCGGCGGCTCCAGCGGGGCCGCAATAGTGGGTTCGATGAGGCGACGCGGAAGTCTAGCGGGTCTGGCGCTGGCGGGTGGCGCTCTGCTGGGTTTAGCGCGGGGGCAGGCGTTGCCGGGTGCGTCGCCGACGCTGCCGCAGGCTCCGCGCGCCGCGACGAATGCGGGCGGGACGATTCGCGGGACGGTGAAGGCGGGCGCGGTGCCGCTGCCGGGGGTTTCGATTACCGCGACGAATACGCTGACGGGCAAGAAGTACGCGACGACGACGGACATCAACGGCGCGTATGAGATGACGATTCCGCGGACCGGGCGTTATGTGGTGCGGGCGGAGCTGGCGGCGTTCGCACCGCTGACGAGCGAGGTGCGGATCACGGCGGAGGCGGCGCAGCAGACGGCGGCGTTCACGATGCAGCTTGCGTCGCGGGCGGCGGCGGAGGAGGCGGCTTCCAGTGCGGAGACCGGCGGCGCGGCGGCGGCGATTGCGGCGGCGCTGGGGCGCGGGACGCAGGCGCTGACGGCGGCGGGCGCAGGAGAAGGGTTGACGGCGGCGGGCTCGGGTATGGGCAATACGGGGGCGGCACTTCCTTCGACGGGGGCGCTGGGGGATGCGGCGGCGAACGGAAGCGATTCGGTGACGATCGCGGGGCAGACGGGCTCGACCAATGCGCTGGGCGGGCTGAGCGAGGACGAGATTCGCGAGCGGATCCAGAATGCGATGGCGCAGGCGAAGCTGCAGGGCGGGGCGGCGGCGGACCAGATGAACGCGGTGGTGGGGATGCTGGGCGGGATGATGGGCGGCCCGGGCGGGTTCGGGCCAGGCGGCGGCGGGCGTGGCGGACGCGGTGGTGGCGGCTTCCGCGGGATGAATCCGACGCAGCCGCATGGGGAGATTTCTTATCAGGGCGGCTTCCCCGCCCTGCAGGCGCAGGCTTCGTCGGCCGCGGCGCTGTATGCGCTCTCGACGGGTACGCCGTTTCTCACGACGGAGCCGGCGCTGGGCTCGCAGCAGAACCAATTCCGGGTGACGTTTACCGGCTCCCCGTATGTTCCGGGGCTGACGAAGCCGAGCACGAAGCAATTTATCTTCTTCACTTTGACCGGCAATCGGAACATCACGCCCGAGGACTTCACCGGGACCGTGCCGACACTGGCCGAACGCGGGCAGATGCAGGCGGCGGACGGCACGCTGACGAATACGGACGCGAATCTTTCCGGACTTGCGCAGAGCGTGAACGGCGTGCTGATTACGCCGGCAATTTATAACCCGGCGACCGGTGCGCAGTTCGGGGGGAACGTGATTCCTTCGGCGCAGATTACGCCGCAGGCGCGCGCGCTGTTGAACTACTATCCGCTGCCGAATGTGGGTGGGGTCAACCAGCAGAACTACCAGACGATCACAACCGCGGGACAGGATTCGACGACGGCGTCGCTGCGGTTTGTGCGGAACTTCGGGCAGGCTCCACTGTTTTCGGGGTTCGGCAGGCGCAGCCAGAACGGGCCGAAGACGCTGCGGCAGAATTTGAACGCGAATTTTGCGTATTCACACAGTGCGAACGATCTGCGGAACATCATTCCGCTGCTGGGCGGCAAGCAGGCGGTGAACGGGTACAACCTGCAGGCGGGCTACACGATCGGGTACGGGCGATTTACCAACAATGCGTCGCTCTCGTGGAACCGGTCGAGCACGCTGACGACGAACTACTTCACTGGAGGCGCGATCAACCCCGCGACGTCGGCGGGGATCAGTATTCCGAGCGAGAGCGCGCAGCTGGCGCAGAACGGTTTCTATAACGGCGTGCCGAATATCCAGCTGACGAACTTCACGTCGCTGAGCGAGCAGACGCCGCAGAGTCGGATCCAGCAGACGATCTCGTTTTCGGACTTTGTGAGCTACAGCCACAAGAAGCACAACATGCGCTTCGGGACGGATATACGGAGAATCCATTCGGACCAGGTGGGCGGGAACAATCCGATTGGGAGCTTCGATTTTTCGGGGCTGGTGACGGAGAGTGCAGCCGATCAGAACTGCACGCTGAATCCGTCGACGGCGACCAACTGCACGACGGGCCAGCCGGGGACGGGGGCTTCGCTGGCGGACTTTCTGCTGGGGCAGCCGCAGGAGACGAAGATCCAGGCGGGGCTGTTCAAGACGTATCTGCGGGCGAATGTGATCGACGGGTACGCGCAGGACGACTACCGGGTAAAGCCGGGGCTGACGCTGAACTACGGGCTGCGGTATGAATACTTCGGGCCGTACTTCGAGAAGAACAACCGGCTGGTGAACCTCGATCACAATGCGAATTTTACGGTGGTGGACCCGGTGGAGCCGGGCGGGACCGGGGAGTTTGGCGGCAGATATCCGCGGTCGCTGGTGAACCCGGACCGGGATATGTTCTCGCCGCGCTTCGGCCTGGCGTACCGGCCGAAGTGGCTGAAGGAGACGGTGATCCGCGGGGGATACGGGATCAACTTCAACACCGGGCAGTTCGCGACGTTCGCGCAGTCGCTGGCGTTCCAGCCGCCGTTCGCGGTAACGCAGAACAATACACTTTCGACAACGGCGAACGATACGGGATGCGTGATTGAGAGGCCGACGCAGGCGAGCAATCTGACGCTGGCGAATGGTTTCGACTGCTCGATTAAGACGGTTACGAACAACTATGCCGTGGATAAGAACTATCGGCTGGGGCATGTGCAGGTCTATAACGTCGACGTGCAGCGGAGCTTCGGCCTGGGCGTGGTGGTGAATGTGGGGTACAACGGGTCGAAGGGCGGGAATCTGGATATCGTGACCGCGCCGAATGCGACCCCGAACTCGGTGACGACGGCGGCGGCGCAGGCGTTTACGTATGAGACATCGCTGGCGGAGTCGCGCAATCAGCAGCTGGTGATCTCGGCGCGCAAGCGGCTGCAGAAAGGGATTGCGCTGCAGGCGACCTATCAGTACGGGCACTCGATCGACAATGCTTCGTCGATCGGGGGGAGCTCGGTTTCGACGGTGCAGAACAGCCGGGCGCTGAATCTGGAGGAAGGCAATTCCAGTTTCGATGTGCGGCACCACGTGTCGGGGAACTATGTGATCGAGCTGCCGTTCGGGCCGAACCGGGCGCTGCTGCATCAGGGCGGCTTCTGGTCGAAGGCGCTGGACGGATTTTCGGTGAGCGGGACGTTTACGTTCGCGACGGGGAGCTACTTTACGCCGGTGTATGAGAACGCGGCGGCGGAGCTGGCGGCGGGCGGGACGTACACGCTGCGGCCCGACCGGGTGTTCACGGCACCGCTTGCGGGGGCGAAGACGATCGGGGACTGGTTCAGCCGGGCGGCATTTACGACGCCGGCGAACGGCTATGGAACGGCTTCGCGCAACTCGATCGAGGGACCGGGAACGATCTCGAACAATATGTCGTTCAGCCGGACGGTGCCGATGGGCGGGACGCGATCGTTTGAGGCGCGGCTGAATGCGAATAACGTGTTCAACACAGTGCAGTACTCGTCGATCGATACGACGGTGACGTCGGCGACGTACGGGCAGGTGATCGGGACGGCCGCGCAGAGGACCGTGACGCTGCTGGCGCGGTACCGGTTCTAACGATGAGATCTCTGATGAGCGGACGGGGCGGCGGGATGGTGGGTCGGCGGAGGGTGACGGGGCTTGCGCTGGGTGCGCTGATGAGCGCGTTGCTGAGTGCGTGCGCCGTTGCGCAGGATGCGCCGCCTCCGCCGCCGAATCAGCAGGGCGGGGCCGCGGGGCAGACGTATACGCTGCGGGTGCAGTCGGATATCGTGCTGACGAATGTGGTGGTGCGCGATAAGAAGACGGGCGCGGTCGTGAAGGGGCTGAAGGCTTCGGACTTTACGGTGCTGGAAAACGGCAAGCCACAGCATGTGGTGAGTTTCGATTACCAGAACGTGGACGAGGCGGCGGTGCTGGCGGAGAAGACTACGGTGAGCGGGCAGGCGACGATCGCGAAGATGCTGAACAACGATCTGGCGGCAGACCCGAAGCTGCTGCACGATCACCGGCTGATGATCTTCTTCTTCGACCTGACGAGCATGCAGCCGGAGGATGTCGATCGGGCGGTGGAGAGCGCGCAGGACTTCGTGAAGCAGAAGATGCAGCCGGCGGATCTGGTGGCGCTTATCAGTCTGGATACGTCGCTGACACTGGACCAGGATTTTACGGCGGATAAGGCGGCGCTGCTGCGCGGGCTGGGAAAGTACAACGGGACCGAAGGGACGGGGTTTACGGCGGGCGGGACGACTGGGTCGAGCGCGGGGACGGCGGACGATGCGTCGAGTTTTGTGGCGGACGACAGCGAGTATGCGGCGCTGAATACAGATCGGGAGCTGTTTGCGATCGAGCAGATTGCGCGGTCGCTGGAGCGGGTGGACTCGCGCAAGAGCATGCTGTATTTCTCGGGCGGGCTGACGCGCCAGGGGATCGAGAACCAGGCCAGCATGCGCGCGGCGACGAACGAAGCGGTGAAGGCCAACATGGCGATCTACAGCATTGATACACGCGGGCTGCAGGCGATTCCGCCGGTAGGCGATGCGTCGACGGGCAGCCTGCGCGGGACGGCAGCGTACAGCGGCGCGGCGGTGCAGTCGGGGCTGCTGAGCAACTTCAACTCGCAGGAGACGCTGGGGACGCTGGCGTCGGATACGGGCGGAAAGCTGTTCTCGGACTCGAACGATTTCGCGCCGGCGTTTCAGCAGGTGCAGCATGACACGGAGGCGTACTACATTCTGGGGTTCCGCTCGACTGACCCGGGGCGTGATGGCCGGTTCCGGAAGCTGCAGATCAAGCTGAACCGGTCGGATGTGAAGCTGGAATACAGGCCGGGGTACTATGCGCCGGCGGATTTCCAGCACTCGAAGACGGAGGACCGGGAGGCGCAGCTGCAGGAGCAGATGCGGAGCGATCTGGCGGCGACGGATGTGCCGCTGTATCTGGAGGCACTGTACTTTCGCGAAGAGAACGGGCAGTTCTTCGTGCCGGTGAGTCTGATCGTGCCGGGGTCGGCGATTCCCTTCCTCAAGAACGGCGACAAGGAAAAGGCGAACCTGGATGTGATGGGACAGGTGAAGAACGCGGAAGGGATCGTCGTCGGCAATGTGCGGGAGACGGTGAAGCTGGCGTTGAACGGAGCGCTGGGAGTGAAGCAGCGGAATATCCAGTATTCAACGGGCTTTATGCTGGCACCGGGGCGGTACCACCTGAAGTTTGTGGTGCGGGAGAACCAGACCGGACAGATGGGGAGCTTCGAGGCCGATATCCATGTTCCGGATTTGAAGAAGATTCCGCTGAAGCTGAGCTCGGTGGTGCTGGCGAGCCAGCGGGTGCCGAACGCGGCGAAGAACCCGGTGAATCCGCTGGTGCGGGATGGGCAGGAATGGATCCCTAATATTCCGCATGTGTTTCGGACGGACCAGCACCTGTATTTTCTGTATGAGGTGTACGACCCGGCGCACCAGAAGGGTGAGGCTCCGGCGGCGACGGGGACGGCGCTGACGAGGCGGCCTTCGGTGAGCGGGGTGCGGGTGCTGACGTCGATCGAATTTCTGCTGGGCGGGGTGAAGGTGTATGAGACGCCGCTGGTGGCGGCGACGGAGATCAATACCCCGCAGCGAGGGGCTGTGGCGTTCCAGTTCGATGTGCCGCTGATGAATCTGAAGCCGGGAACGTATATCTGCCAGGTGAATGTGGTCGATGACGCGGGCGGATCGTTCAGCTTTCCGCGAATGGCGCTGCGGATCAGTGCACCGGCGCCGGCTGTCCCGGCCGGGACGGCGCCCGCCAGCGGCTTTTAGATGCGAGACAGCTTAACTGCCCGCGGGGCCGGCGGAGATGGCGGGATGGCTCGCCGTGGGCATAGGCGAGAAGTTGCGCCCGGTGCCAGCTTCGGTGAGGATGATCCGCCGTGGATCCTGTGTTTACGGATAAGTCTGCGTGGATACAGGGAGTGCGGGCTATAGGAGACAAATTCAGGCAAGTCGGCTGCGAACGGAGCGCATCTTACCGGCTGCCGGTATGCTTTATGAGGCAGGGGAAGCATGGTCATCTCCGCTTCGTTCTGCGTCCAGCCAGCGCGGCAGCCGCGCTTCGTTTTGAGATGAAGCCCGTCTTTGCGGCCCCTCCCCAGAGGAACTAGAACGCAAAGCGGCGAAGCACAGACGAGAAGACGTCCCGATTGTTTTTCCTTGCCGCGTCAAGCGGCCTTTGCCTGCCCTAAGACAATCGGCCTTTTCCCGCGCACAGGACAGAACTCCGCGTCCGCCGCCGGAAACGAGGTATACGCGTCACGCACTTTTACCGTCAGGCAATCTTCTTTCCGCGGATACGCACCGTTTCGACGGAGCGGCGGCCCGTGAAGCACGGTTGAGGAGAGATGTCTGAAGAGGCTCCGACACCTGCAATGATTCGTCCCCTGTCTGCCCTTCGCACTGCGTTCGTTTTCTTGCTGGCTTCCGCTGCGTTGCTGCTGGTTTCTCCTGCCCGGGCTGGCGCTCAGGGCGTGACCTACTACGTGAGCAACAGCGGCAGCGACAGCAACAACGGTCTTTCGGCCGACAGCCCTTGGCAGACGGTGGCGAAGGTGAACTCGTCGAGCTTCAACCACGGCGATACGATCCTGTTCCAGCGTGGCAGCCAGTGGTATGAGTCGCTCGATGCGCCTTCGAGCGGCGCGGCCGACAACCCGATCACGTTCGCGGACTACGGGAGCGGCGCGAAGCCGACGTTCTGGGGCAGCGTGGTGCTGAACAACGCGAACTTCGTGCCGCTCGGCAACGGGATTTATGCGTATCCTTCGGCGACTCCGGTCTACTTCGTTCTGGCCAATCATGCGTTCTTCAACTATTCGAACGGACAGTTTGCGGGCGACGTGGCCGGGTCGTGGTCGTACGACGGCACCAACCTTTACGTCAATTCGCCGAATGCGAATCCGATCACGGACGGAGAGCTTTATACCGCAGTCGAGCGGGACGATGTGATCTACAGCAACTACCAGAATCATCTGGTCTTCACGAATCTGGTGACGGATGAGAGTGCGCGGCTGGACGATAACGGCGGCTATGGCTTCCGCATCATGGGCTCAACCGACGTAAAGCTGAACGGATGCGAGGCGTATCGGGCGGGCAGGCACAACTTCGGGGTGATCAACAGCACGCAGTTCGTGGGCTCGAACCTGACTGCCGCGTTTGCGGCTCCGGGACAGGGCGCGGGCAATGCCTCGGCGTATGTGTCCTATGGCGACACGAGTACGGGGTTGTACAACCAGACTTCGGCGTGGCACAACGTCATCGCCGGGAACATGGACGATCCGCAGGACGCGACCGTTTACGATGCGTTCGTCAACCACGGGGCCGCGATGAGCTCCCTGCTGGTCGATCAGCTTACGTCGCATGGCGCGGAGGTGGACCTGTCGAACAGCGACAATCCGGCAGAGACGGTGATCATGACGGGCGGTCACATAAAGAAAGCTCGTCTGGTGCTGACGGGAACGGGTCTGCTGATCGACGGAGTAAAGCTGACCGGGCCCGCGGCTACGATCGACGTGACTTCGAGCAATACGACGCTGCAGAACGTGCTGATGTACGGCACGAATCTGGGCAGCGCCTGGTACCAGACGGCGATCCTCTCGCGCGGGACGAACAACGTGCTTCGCTTCAGTACGATCGTGATGGACCCGACCTCCGGAAGCAATACGGCGGTTGCTCTGCTGAGCGCGGAGTCGAACTTCCAGATGTATGCGAATGCGCTGCTGGCGCCGCAGCGTGCGTTCGCGCTGTGGGACGAGGGTCTGAGCCTGGGAACGACGCTGAGCCAGTCCGCGTACAACTTCTACACGCCGGGTTCGACGTTCGCACAGTTTGTCGGGGGCGCGTTCGACTGGGCCGACAGTTCGCTGGCGCAGTGGCAGTCGGCGGGCTTCGATCACGGCTCGTTCGCGGGCAATCCAGGCTTCCTGAATCAGGCGGCGGATGATTTCCAGCTGGCTGCGGGCTCGCCTCTAATTGCGGCGGCACCGCTTCCGTCTTCGCTGGCCTCGTCGGTTCCGACGGACATCGCGGGCAACGCGCGGCTGGAGGGCAAGGCCTTCGATATCGGCGCGTATGCGTATACGGGGACTGCGCCGGTTCCGGTAGCCAGCACGACGGCGCTGACGCTGAGCGGCACGGTGCTCTCGGTGGAGGTGGTGCCTCAGTCGGCGGCACAGTCGGCGGACCCGACCGGGAGCGTCAGCTTCTATGATGGCTCTACCCTGCTGGGAACGGCTGCGCTGAACGACGGCGACACCAGCTACTCCGTGACCCTCGATCCGATGGTCGCGCACACGCTGACCGCGGTGTACAGCGGGGATACCAATTATCTGACGAGTACGTCGAGCGCGATCAGCGTTGCCGCGGTGCC
>CAXTVJ010000014.1:25174-66722 GCA_964247715.1 uncultured Acidobacteriaceae bacterium
TCCGACGCCTTCGCCGATTCCGACGCCTGCCCCAGTTTCTCCGGCTCCGCTGCCGAACCTGCCGATGGTGCTGACGTCTCCGACCACAGGCCAGACGATCAGCGGGGTCATTGCGGCGACGGGCTCCTCAGGCCTGACTCTCGATCCCGCGGGTTCTTATCTGATGGTCGACGGCCAGCAGGTACCCGGCACTCACAGGACGAGCGCTCCGTATCGCTATACCCTCGACACGACGCAGCTTTCAAATGGTACGCATCAGGTCCAGATCTGGGCGCATGACATTTCGAATACTACGTACCTCTCCAACATCGCGACCGTGACGGTGCAGAACTAGGCCCTCTGGGTTCGATATCCGGCAGCAAACGCGACCGCCGGCTCAAGAGACAGGCGATCGTTTTGCTGGATACACAGGTGATCCGGCGTATCCGGCTTCAGGCGATTTTGCGGAAGGCGAGCACTGCGTTGAGGCCGCCGAAGGCGAAGGAGTTGGAGAGACAGGCTTCTACATCGAGCGGGCGGGCGACGTTGGGGATGACGTCGAGATCGCATTGCGGGTCGGGGGTGGTGTAGTTGGCCGTGGGCGGGAGCACGCCGTGCTGGAGGGTCTGGATGGCGGCGACGGCCTCAAGAGCTCCGGCCGCACCGAGGGTGTGACCGTGCATGGATTTTGTGGAGCTGACGGCGAGCCTGCCCGCGTGAGGGCCGAAGGCTTCGCGGATGGCGGCGGTCTCGGAGACGTCGTTGGCCTGGGTCGCGGTGCCGTGGGCGTTGATGTAGGCGAACTGCTCCGGGACCATGCCGGCGTCGGCGATGGCTCTGCGCATGGCGCGGGCGGCGCCTTCGGGGGAGGGCTGGGTGAGGTGGCCGGCGTCCGAGGACATGCCGAAGCCGACGATTTCGGCGAGGGGTTTCGCGCCGCGGGCCCGGGCGGCTTCAAGGGGCTCGAGGACCAGCATGGCGGCGCCCTCGCCGAGGATGAGGCCGGAACGATCGGCGGAGAAAGGGCGGCAGGTGTCGGTGCTGACGACGCGCATGGCCTCCCAGGCCTTGAGGCCGCCGAGGAAGAGCGGCGCTTCACTGCCTCCGGTGATGGCCATGGGGGCCATGCCGGAGCGGACCATCCAGAAGGCCTGGCCGATCGCGTGGGCGGACGACGAGCAGGCGGTCGAGACGGTATACGCGGGGCCGTGCATGCCGTACTTCATGGAGATATGGCTGGCACCGGCGTTCGACATGCTGAGGGGAATGGTGAGCGGGTGGACGCGGGTGCGGTTGTGGTGAAAGAGCTCCCAGTAGCCGGCTTCTTCGGCTCCGCGGCCGCCAAGGCAGGAACCGGTGACGATGGCGCCGCGCTCGCGGAGGTCTTCGTTGAAGTCGAGACCGGACTGGGTGACGGCTTCGGCGGCGGCGATGAGGGCGAACTGGGCGAAGCGGTCGAGGAAGGCGAGTTCTTTCGGAGGGAAGACAGCGGAGGGATCGTACCCGCGGACCTGGGCGGCGTGCTTGAAGCGGAGTTGGGAGAGGTCGCCGTACGGAGCGTCGGTGGAGGAGAGTTCCGCGATGGCCGAGGTGCCGCTTTGGAGGGCGGTCCAGAATTCGTTGCGGTCGCGCCCGAGAGCGCTGATGACGCCCATTCCGGTGATGACGACGCGGGTGTTCACGGGGCGGCCTCTACTGCGCGGGCTGTGAGTGGGCGGCGGAGGGCTGCGCCTTCGCGTCGACCAGCAGGGTGATGCCGTCGATCATCTGCTGCAGGGTGGTGACCTGCTTGGCCTGCTGATCGTCGATCTGAATATCGAACTCGCCCTCGAGCTCGAAGAGGATGTTGAGGCGGTCCAGCGAATCGATGCCGAGTTGCTCGAAGGTGTCTTCGGGGTGCACGGAGGCGAGGGGAATCCCCTGCTTGGTGGCGATCACGCGGAGAGCGCGATCCTGGATCGTTTCAGACATCGGCCTCACCTTGCCACTTGAGATAACTCCGCTCCGAGGAGGCGAGCGGGCACGGAATGGTAGCGACAAGCCTTGAAGGGGCTTCTCTGTTACATCCGCATGTACTTCAGGGTACTCGAAAGCTGAGGGCGGCGTCGCGTTAAGCCTCGATGAGGTGGGTGGCGAGACGGAGACGGGTGAAGGCTTTTTGCGGGAGAAGAAAAGAGCAGCAGAGACGGACGCGGACAGGACGGGCAAACGGATAAACCTGGACGGCCGGCAGGAAAGCGATTTCCGAAGTGCATTTCCTTCGCCGCGTGGGGTTCGAGAGCCATGTTTCCCGGTTCCCTGCGTCTTCTCCGCGTGTTCTTACGGGCCGCCGGGTGCGGAACGATGACGGGCGTCCCCGTGCGGGAGTATCGTGTGTCTGCGCGTGCGCGGCGGAGTGCCGGACGCGGAGAGGCGAGACGATGAGCACAGCAGTCCAGTTCGCGCCGGAGACGGCGGTCGACTTTTTGCCGCTGAAGAGTACGGATCACGTTGAGTTTTATGTCGGCAACGCACGTCAGGCGGCTTACTTTTATCGTGCCGCGTTCGGCATGTCGCTGGTGGCGTATGCGGGACCGGAGACGGGCGTGCGGGATCGGGCTTCGTACGTGCTGCAGCAGAATCAAGTGCGGTTTGTGCTGACGACGGCGCTGCGGGATGGAGACCCGATCGCCGAGCATGTGCGCGTTCACGGGGATGGGGTGCATGCGGTGGCGCTGTGGGTGGACGATGCGCGGAAGGCGTGGGAGGAGACGACCAAGCGCGGGGCGACGAGCTTTGCCGAGCCGCGGGTGCTGGAGGATGCGCAGGGGCGGGCGGTGCTCTCGTCGATCCGCACGTACGGGGATACGATCCATACGTTTGTCGAGCGCGGGGAGTATCGCGGGGCGTTTCTGCCGGGATTTCGCGCGATGGAGAGCGACCCGGTCGCGCGGCCCGTGGGTCTGCTGCATATCGACCACATGGTGGGGAATGTGGGCTGGAACGAGATGAACCGGTGGGTAAATTTTTATGCCGAGGTGATGGGGTTCGGGCTGTACCAGCACTTCGACGACAGCGATATTTCGACCGAGTACTCGGCGCTGATGTCGAAGGTGATGGCGAACGGGAACGGGTATGTGAAGTTCCCGATCAATGAGCCGGCGGAGGGTAAGCGGAAGTCGCAGATCGAGGAGTATCTGGAGTTCTATGGCGGGCCGGGGATCCAGCATATCGCGCTGGCGACGGACGATATCGTGGCGACGGTGACGCAGATGCAGCGCCAGGGGATCGAGTTTCTGCGGGTGCCGCACTCGTACTATGCGGAGCTGCAGGGGCGGGTGGGGCGGATCGACGAACCGGTGGAGGAGTTGGAGAAGCTGGGGATCCTGGTGGATCGCGACAACGAAGGCTATATGCTGCAGATCTTTACGCGCCCGGTGGAAGACCGGCCGACGGTGTTCTACGAGATCATCCAGCGCAAGGGCAGCCGGTCGTTCGGCAAGGGAAATTTTAAGGCGCTGTTCGAGGCGATCGAGCGGGAGCAGCAGACGCGAGGCAATCTGTGAGCGCGCAGGCGAGTCTGGAGGCCGTGGTGAGTGCCGCGGATGCGGCTGCCATGCCGCATGCGGCGGAGTATCTGACGGCACAGGACTGGGACGCATATTCGCCGGAGCAGCACGGTGTGTGGGCGACGCTGGTGGAACGGCGGATGCCGCAACTGGAGGAGCATGCCGCGCGGGAGTATCTCGACGGGTATGGGTTTATCGGGCTGGAGGCGGACCGGATTCCGAGGCTCGACGCGGTGAGCGAGCGGCTGAAGCCGCGGACGGCGTGGCGTTCGCGGGCGGTGACCGGGTTTCTGCCGTCGATGGCGTTCTTCGAGATGCTGGCGGCGCGGCAGTTCCCCACGACGACGTGGCTGCGGTCGCGGGAGTCGCTGGAGTACACGCCGGAGCCGGATATCTTCCATGACGTGTTCGGGCATGTGCCGATGCATGCGCACCGGGTGTTTGCGGATTTTCTGCAGAAGTACGGGCAGGTGTGCGCGTCGGTCGAGGACGAGCCGACACTGGAGCTGCTGGGGCGGATCTTCTGGTACACGGTGGAGTTCGGGGTGATGCGGCAGGAAGGGCGGGTGAAGGTGTACGGGAGCGGGCTGATCAGCTCGCATGGCGAGTGCACACACGTGATCGGCGGCGGATGCGCGATCCGGGACTTCAACCTGGACGAGGTGCTGGCGACGAAGGTGAAGGTGGACCAGATGCACACGCTGCTGTTCGCGATCGAGAGCTTCGATCAGATCTACGAGGCGATGGGCGAGGCGGAGCGGCGTCTGGGCAACGGAACGCTGGTACGGCGCGCGTAAGGACGGCAGAACTTCTATGAGCGAATTGAAAAAGCTGGAATATCAGACTGGGTTCGGCAATGAGTTTGCGTCCGAGGCGGTTGCAGGCGGGCTGCCGGTCGGGCAGAACTCGCCGCAAAAGCACCCGCTGGGGCTCTACACCGAGCAGTGGAGCGCAAGCGCGTTTACGGCGCCGCGCGGGCAGAACCGGCGGACGTGGACGTATAGGATTCGGCCCTCGGTGACGCACAAGCCGTTCGAGGAGATCGACGCTCGGCTGATACGCAGTGGGCCGTTCAACGAGGCGCCCGCAACGCCGAGCCAGATGCGCTGGGATCCGCTGCCGCTGCCGGCGGAGAAGACGGACTTCGTGGACGGGATGGTGACGCTGGGCGGGAATGGCGATCCGGCGACGCAGTGCGGGGTCGGGATCCACTGGTATGCGTGCAATGCGAGCATGGAGGACCGGTTTTTCTACTCGGCTGACGGCGAGATGCTGATTGTGCCGCAGCTGGGCGCGATGCGCCTGCATACGGAGCTGGGCATTCTGGAGGTCGCGCCGGGCGAGATTGCGGTGATTCCGCGCGGGACGAAGTTTCGCGTGGTGCTGCCGGGCGAACATGCGCGCGGGTACGTCTGCGAGAACTATGGACTGCCGTTCCGGCTGCCGGATCTCGGGCCGATCGGGGCGAACGGGCTGGCGAATCCGCGGGACTTCCAGTATCCCGTGGCCGCGTATGAAGACCGGGACGGCGACTTTCGGATCATCGCCAAATTCCAGGGAGGGCTGTGGTCGGCGGCGATCGACCACTCGCCGCTGGATGTGGTGGCGTGGCACGGGAACTACGCGCCGTACAAGTACGATCTGGCGACGTTCAACTGCCTTAATACGGTGAGCTTCGATCATCCCGATCCGTCGATTTACACGGTGCTGACCGCGCCCTCGGGGCTGGACGGCATGGCGAACTGCGACTTTGTGATCTTTCCGCCGCGCTGGGTGGTGGCTGAGCATACGTTCCGGCCGCCTTGGTTCCACCGCAACGCGATGAACGAATTTATGGGGCTGATCCGGGGGGCGTACGACGCCAAGGCGGAAGGCTTTGTGCCGGGCGGGGCGAGCCTGCACTGCTGCATGTCGGGTCATGGACCGGATACGGAATCGTTTGCGAAGGCGACCGAGGCGGAGCTGAAGCCGGTGTATCTGGCGGACACACTGGCGTTTATGTTCGAGACGCAGTGGGTGGTGCGGCCGACGAAGTTCGCCATGGAGACGCGCATCCGGCAGCATGAGTACTTCGAATGCTGGCAGGGGCTGAAGAAGCACTTCAAACCGAAGGCGGAGTAGGGATTGACGGACGGGCAGAGCTGGGTGGAGTCGGCGAATGAACCGGGGTGCGACTTCCCACTGGCGAACCTGCCGTATGGGGTGTTTGCGCAGGAAGAGGGCGACCGGATCGGGGTGGCGATCGGGAATCTGGTGCTCGACCTGCATGCGTGCGGGTCGAGCGGACTGCTGGATGCGCTGTCGCCTGCACTGCGCCGAAGCTGCGAAGCGCCTGCGCTGAATGGTCTGATGTCACTTGGCGCGGAGGCCGCGCGCAGTCTGCGGCGGCGGATCACGCAGCTACTGAGCGACACTTCGGAGAGAGAGTTCGTCGAGCGGATGCTGGTGCCGATGCGTGAGGTCACGATGAAGCTGCCGGCGGCGGTCGGCGACTATACGGATTTCTATGCGTCGATCCAGCATGCGACGCATGTGGGGCGGTTGTTTCGGCCGGACGATCCGCTGGTGCCGGCGTACAGGCATCTGCCGATCGGCTATCACGGGCGCGCTTCCTCGCTGGTGGTGAGCGGGACGCCGGTGCAGCGGCCGAGCGGGCAGAGAAAGCCGCTGACGGCTTCTGTTCCAGAGTTTGGGCCGAGCCGGGCGCTGGACTACGAGCTGGAGATCGGCTGCTTCGTCGGCGAGGGGAATGCGCTGGGCGTGCCGATTGCGCTTGAAGAGGCGGAGCGGCATCTGTTCGGTTTCTGCCTGCTGAATGACTGGTCGGCGCGCGACATTCAGGCGTGGGAGTATCAGCCGCTGGGACCTTTTCTGGGCAAGAGCTTTGCGACCAGCGTGTCTCCGTGGGTGGTGCCGCTGGAGGCGCTTGCACCGTATCGTGTGGCAGCGGCGCGGCGCGCCGAGGGCGATCCTGAGCTGCTCCCGTACTTGACGTCGACCCGCGATGCCGAGGCGGGGGCGTTCGACCTCACGCTTGAGGTTCGCATCGTCTCGTCGCGCATGCGCGATGAACGCCTGGTGCCGTATGTGCTGAGCCGGGGCACGCTGCGCGATCTTTACTGGACGCCGGCGCAGATGATCGCGCACCACAGCTCGAACGGCTGCAATCTGCGGGCCGGGGATTTGCTGGGCACAGGCACGATCTCGGGCGAGTCGGAGAGCACACTGGGCTGTCTGCTGGAGCGGACCCGGATGGGGGCTGCGCCGATCACGCTGCCTTCGGGCGAGACGCGCACGTATCTGGAGGATGGCGATGAGATCATCCTGCGGGCGTTTGCGGAGCGTGAGGGGCTGCCGCGGATCGGTTTCGGCACCTGCAGTGGACGGGTGGCAGCCGCCCTGAACGGGTTGAGCTGAAGCTGAGCGAACCGGACTGATACGCCGGGGCTATCGTTCCTTCGTCGCTGGTCTCGTTATCATGAGGCGATCCTCATGCTGTTCTCGACGACAACGCACGCACCGGAAGACGAGGCTGGGGATGCCCGGCCGGCGGCGCTTCCGCTGTATCTGGCGTTTGCCGGTACGGGCGTGGGGGTGGCGCTGCCGGGAGCGCTGCTGCCGGCGCTGCTGCTGCGCTGGCACTTGAGCGATGCCCAGGCGGGACGGCTGTTTCTGATGGCGTGGATCGGGTCTTCGCTGGGTGCGGCGCTGGTGCGCGGCGCGCTTTGCCGGCTGCTGGTGTTTGGCAGCCTGGCACTGGCGGGAGCGGCGGCGGGGCTGGCGCTGTGCGGCGCGGGCCGGGCGTGTGCGTGGATGCTGGTGTATGGCGTGGGGCTGGGAATCTCGATGACCGCGATCAGCCTGATCCGGCGGCAGCAGACGGAGCGGGCGGGGGCGGAGATGATCCGGCTGAACCTGGTGTGGGCGATGGGCGCGTGCCTGTGTCCTCTGCTGAGCGTGCAGGCGCTGGAGGCGGGCGCGGTGCGGCCTCTGCTGTTCTCGGTGGCGGGGCTGTTTGTGCTGTTCGCCAGCTGGGTTGCGGTGCAGACGGAGGTAGAGCTGGTGCCGGTGTGCGTGACGGCCGCGCCGCCGACGAAGCACTGGCTGCGGGCGCTGGGCGCGCTTCCGGCGGCGCTGATCGCGATGTTGATGCTGATTACGGGCATTGAGGCTGCGGCGGGCGGATGGCTCGCGACCTATGTGCGGCGGGGCGGGGATTCCGTGGCCGGGACCATTGCGGCCTCGACCGCGTTCTGGGCGGGGCTGCTGGTGAGCCGGCTGTTCTGGTCGACGATCGAGGGCCGTGCGCGGGTGAGGATCGCGCAGGGAAGCGTGGTGCGTGGGAGTATTGCGCTGATGGCCGGGGCGTCGCTGCTGCTGATCCGGGCACCTTCGCCGGGAATGGGGGTGGCGGCTGCGTTCGGGATTGGGTTCGGCATCGGGCCGACGTACCCGCTGCTGCTGGCGTGGGCGCTCGATTATGAGCGGGATGGGGCGCTGTTCTTCCTTGCGGGCGTGGGCTCGGCGCTGCTGCCGTGGCTTACCGGTCTGGTCTCCGGGCGCAGCGCGTCGCTGCGGACGGGGCTTGCGGTTCCGGTTGCGGGGACACTGCTGATGCTGGCGCTTGCGGTGGTGAGCCCGCTGAAGCGCTGGAGCCGGGAGCCGGGCTGAATGGGAAGCCGGCCTGAGCCGCAGGCGTGATGCCGTCCTTCGACAGGGTCGACCGCAGGCGGGGACGTTCCCGCGAGGCACGCGGAGTTGTCGATTTTGAACGATATGGCTGGAGCTGTGGGAGACTGGGCACGTGAGTGGAACGATGAAGCATGACCCGGCTCGGCGAACGGCGAGCCTGAAGATGGTGGCGGAACATGTGGGGCTGTCCTCCGCGGCGGTGTCGCGGGTGCTCTCCGGTTCGCCGGCGGCGAGATCAATCCCGCAGGCGACACAGGAGCGGATTCTGGCGGCCGCGCAGCAGCTGAACTATCGTCCGAACCATCTGGCGCGGTCTTTGCGGCGGGGGCGCTCGCACACGGTGGGAGTTCTGGTGCCGGAGCTGTCGGAGGGGTTTGCGACGCTGGTGCTGGCGGGGCTGGAGCAGGGACTGATGCAGGCGGGTTACTTCTACAACCTGGTGAGCCACCACCACCGCGCCGACCTGCTGGAGCAGGCGCAGTCGATGATGATCGAGCGGGCGGTAGACGGGTTTATCGCGATCGACACGGTGGTGCACCAGCCGACGCAGCTGCCGACGGTGACGATCTCCTGCCCGGAGATCCCCCAGACAGGACTTTCGGGTAAAGGCGAGGCGGTGACGAGCATCGTGCTGAACCAGCGGCGCGCGGCGGAGCTGGCGATGGATCATCTGATCGGGCTGGGGCATCGCCAGATCGCGTTCATCAAGGGGCAGAGCTTCAGCTCGGATACGGACCGGCGCTGGCAGGCGATCGAGCAGGCGGCGGCGCGGGCGAAGATGAAGATCAACCCGGCGCTGGTGGTGCAGCTCGAAGGCGAATCGCCATCGCATGAGCCGGGCTACTTTGCGGCGCAGCGGCTGCTGGCGTCCAAGGCTCCGTTCACGGCGATCTTCGCGTTCAACGATATTTCAGCGATTGGCGCGGTGCGGGCGCTGCATGAGGCGGATCTGCGGGTTCCGGAGGATGTTTCGATCGTGGGCTTCGACGACGTGCAGTCGGCGGCGTTCCAGAATCCGGCGCTGACGACGGTGCGCCAGCCGCTGCGGACGATGGGCATGCTGGCGGCGGAGGCGATTGTGCGGCAGATTGAAGCGTCGGGGCCTGAGCCGGGTGCGGGTGCGGGTGCCGGCTCGGGCTCGCAGGCGCGCCGCATCGTGGTGGATCCGGAGCTGGTGGTGCGGGAGTCGACCGCGCCGGTGAAGAAGGCGGCGCGGCCGCCGGCCGGCCATGCGCCGGAGACGGTTTAGCGGGCGGGGCCGGCAGGATCCGGCGGCGTGGGATCCGGCGGCGTGGAATCGGGCTGCGTGGAATCGGGCTGCGTGGCGGGCCGGAAGGGGAGATCCGCGGAGATGGATGTGGCTTCGCCGGGAGCCGACTGGATCGACATGGTGCCACCGGCGAGGCGGGCCCGCTCCTGCATGCTGATCAGCCCGAGGCCTGCCGCGGCATTCCGAACTCGGCCTGCGGAGCAAACTCGGCCTGTGGATCGAAGCCGTGGCCGGAGTCGCGTATTTCGAGGCGAAGGCGGTTTTCGACGGCCTTGAGGATGACTTCGACGTGGGTCTTGCCGGCGTGCAGGGAGACGTTGCGCAGAGCTTCCTGACGATGCGGTAGAGCGCCGTGGCGGCCGGCTGCGGAGGATCGCGGGCAGATCGCGGCTGATGTAGGTCGCGGGCATCGCTTCGCGTTTGCCGAACTCGTCTACGAGGGCCTTGAGCGCGGAGGAGAGGCCGAGGTCATCAAGGATGGCGGCGGGAACCTGTTTGCGGAGGGGCCTGCTCGACGATCGGGCGGACCTCCTGCAGGATGACGGGGCGGAGCACGCGAGTGAGGTTCCAGCTGACGGAGCCGGAGAGCGGCTGCAGGCAGGACGAGACCTGTCCGCGTGCCTGGAGGACGTTATGTTTGTCGTCGATGACGAAGCCTGCGGGACCGTACCGGGCGAGGCTGAGGCGGTCGGCGGCGCACTGCAGCTCGAGCTCCGGCCATGCGGGCACGGGCGAGGCGGGCAGGCCGGTGGCGCGCGCCGGGATCTCCGGAACCTTGAAGCTGAGCGGGGCGACGGCACTGACGCCCGAGATGCCGGGCTTGGAGTAGATCTTTGACTTGCGGTCGAGGGTGGTGAAGAGGTCGCGGGAAGGTTCACCTGAGTCACGGGCCGCGGGAGAAGTTGCAGCGCCCGTGCATCAACACGATGTTTCGTTCGGCGGCGGCGGCGACTGGGCCGCGCGTTTCGGGTGTGGTGCTGACGGGGATGCTGGACGATGAAGCGGCCGGTCTGTGGGGAGATCGGCCAGCAGGGTGGAGCGACCATCGCGCAGGATCCCGAGGAGGCGGCGTTCCGGTCGATGCCGGAGACGGCCATTCGCGGGGTGAACGTGCCATATAACGTCCGACTGGCGGAGCTGGCACCCCTGCTGACGCGCTGAGCGCAGGCGATGCGGCCGGATCGGCTCGCGCGAACGGGGAGGCAACCATGCTGCCGACGGCGCAGGCCTGCCCGGAGTGCGGCGGCTTGATGAAGCTGACGCAGCACGGCGGCCTGCATGAGTACAGCTGCCATACCGGCCATCCCTTCGGGCTGAAGACGATGATCGCGAGAAGACCGACCGGGTGGAGCGCGCGCTCGGCACGGCGCTGTCGCAGTTCGAGGAGCTGATCGACCTGCTGCGCGAGGCGGAGGGATGCTATGGCGCGGCTGAGTCGGCGTCGCTGCGGCGCGAGATTGCGTATCGCGAGCAGCAGGTCGAGGAGATGAAGGAAGTGCTGGACGCGCATCCGGGGCGGCTGCTCCGCAGTGAGCCGTGAGAGCTTCAGGAGCGGCGGCGTTCTTTGTAGAGCCCGGTGGCTTCGAGGAGACGTTTGACGCGGAGCTTTGCGAGCTCAACGGCCGGCTCGACGGGCTGGAGCGGCTTTAGCGTGCGGTGGATCCCTTCGGGCGATGTCTCTTGCGCGAAGGCCTGCTGCATGGCGGCGCGGAAGGGCAGACGGCGCTCCATGAGCCAGTAGTGGAAGACGATGTCGAGGCACTCGGCGAGGCGGGTGCGCTGCATGAGGACGACGCCGGCGGCGAACTGCTCGGCACCATGGAAGCGGACGGGTTCGAGGATCTGGTCGAGGAGGAAGAGCATTTCATCCACCAGCGCGACGTCCTGCGGATGCATGCCGATGATGCCGGAGTTCCACATGGGGGTGTCGGCGGTGCAATCCCAGGGCGTTCCGTCGCGGCTGACGGGAGGCGTTCTGGCGGCGAGGTGATCGGCGAAAGGAGTCGCGTTCCATTTGTCGAGATGCCCTTCCCTGCGGTGCAGGAGGGATCGGCCGGGAGCGATGCGGTCGAACAGGCGCAGGGGAGACTGGCGGAAGTAGGTGTCGCTGTCGATGAGGACGACCGGGCCGGGCAGCGTCTTGAGCGCGTCGCGGAGGACGCTGAGCTTGCGACGGTGGTGAAAGCCGTGCGGGCCGGTCCAGGCCAGCAACTCTTCGGGCTGAACGAGGCGGAGGGCGACGTCGTCTCCGGGCCGGGCTCTGGGATCGTCGGTGTAGAGGAGGATACGGACGTCACCGCCGCTTCTGGCGAGAGCCTGCCGGGCGGAGAGGATGGAGTAGCGCGCCTCCATCTCATGCGGGCCGTGGCCATAGGAGAAGTAGACAAGGTGATTCAACGGGCCCTCCTGAGACGGGATCGCGGTACCGGATGAGAGTACCCCGGCCAGGGTTGCCGGACCATACCACTCTCGCGCGGGGCCGGCCGGAGCAGGGCAGGCCGGAGCAGGGCAGGCTGGCCGGGTCAGGGCAGGCGCAGGGCCGGCAGCTCCGCGCCGGAGAGAGTGATGCCGAGCTGGCTGGCGAGCGTGGGGGCGATGCTGCGCATGTCGATCTCGCCGAGGTTGCGTCCGGCGGGGATGCCGGGGCCGACGAGAAAGAAAGAGGAATGCATCTCCGGGTTGGAGCGGAGGTAGCCGTGCATGCCCAGGTTGGTGGGGCCGGTGACGAGCGGCGGGGTGAACTTGTAGCCGACTTCGTACCCGATGCGGAAGGAGATGAAAAAGGCGGCGTCGGGAAAGCCGCCCTTGTGCGCGATCTCGGGCTGGGTGAGGATGCGGTCGATGCCGTTGGCGGGATCGGCGGCGAGTTGCGCGAGCATGGCGGCGACTTTGGCGCGGGTGGCTTCTTCATGCGGATCTTTGAGCATGATGGCGGCGGCGCCGCCCGCCGGCCATACGGTGGCGGTCCAGTCGGCGGTGGTGTGGTCGGGCTTGAGGGTGAGGAGGCCCGCGCCGAGGAAGGCGGTATAGAGGTTCACGTCGTGATCGACTTTGGCGAAGCCGTGGTCGGAGATGACGCAGACGACGGTGTGGCCGGGCGCAGCGTTTTCGGCGGCGTCGCGAAGCGTGCCGACCAGCGCGTCGAGACGTTCGAGGACGGCGTTCGATTTGGCGCTGAACGGGCCGGAGGCATGCTGCTCGGTGTCGAGGCCGGTGAGGTACATGGTCATGAAGCCGGGGTGTTTCGTTTCGAGGATGCGGACGGCGAATTTCGTGCGGATCTCATCGTCCGCAACCGACTCCTCCTCGCCGCCGGGATAGCGGCCGAGGGCGCTAACGAGTTCGGGCTCGAGGCCGGGGGTGGCGAGGGCGCGCTGCAGCTTGAGGTCGTCCGCGGTGCCGGCGCGCCAGATCTGCGGGAGGTTGAAGTCGATGGCGCGCTCGCCGACGCTGACCGGCCAGCAGACGTTCGCGGTGGGGATTCGGGCGGAGTGGGCGGCATCCCGGAGGGTGGGGACACGGATGTCCTCGGAGTACCAGTACCAGCCGATCTGATTGTGGTTGAGAGGGTCGAAGGTGGTGCTGGCGGAGATGCCGTGATGCGCGGGCGAGGCTCCGGTGAGGATGGTGGTGTGGCCGGGATAGGTAAGGGTTGGAAGCACGCCGAGGACGTCCCGGGCGTAGCTGCCGTCGCGCATCATGGCGCGGAGATGCGGGAGTTGGAGACCGTGCGCCTGCGCGTCGAGGACGGCTTCCGGCTTGAGGCCGTCCATCGAGATAAGAAGGACGGTGGCGCGCGAAGGTGCGGGCTGCGCGTGTGTGACGTTCCCGGCCAGGCACACGACGAAAGCGGCGATGAGGAACTGCAGAGCGTTCACACGAAGCTGACGGAGCAGGGGCGGGATCCTTGTGGGCGGAATGGAAGCAGACCTCTACGTTATGCATCCATCCCGCCCGCCACATCACCGGCCGGTAATCGTGGAAGCTCTAGACGGCGTTGCGCTGCTCGAGCAGGACGGTCTTGCCCTGGCGGCGTCCGGTCATGAGGAAGTGAACGGCGCCGTAGAGAGCCCAGACGGCCGCGATGCCGAGGGCGAGCAGCGGCTCCATCTTTGTGCCGTAGCCGGCAAACGGGCCGATGATGTAGAAGGCCATGCAGACCAGGTTGGCGATGAGGCCGAAGCCGGGGATGAAGAGATGGCGCACGGCACTGTAGCGGGGGTGCCCATGGTAGGCGACCATACAGAGAATGCAGCTGAGAGCGTAGAGCACGAAGGTGCCGAAGTTGGAGGCAAGGGTGACCATCAGGAGCGTATTGGGCAGCGCAGCCAGCTTGTCGTGCGTGGTATAGCCGAAGCTCGAAAAGAGGCCCTGCGGGAGCGCCTTGATAGCGGCGTCCGTGAGCGCCCCGCCATCGCCGAAGGGTACGCAGACGGCGATGCAGCCGATGACGGCGGAGATCGCGGCGAGCGTCCAGATGGCGCGGTGTGGAGTGGCGTTGCGGCGGTGGAGCGCGCCGAAATGGCCGGCGATCTCCTGATCTTTGCCCATGGCGTAGGTGACGCGGGCACCGGTGTTCATGCAGGAAAGGGTGGTGCCGATGAGCGCGAGGAAGACGGTGAACGCCTCGGCGAGCATGAAGGCGCGTCCGTGGCCCTGGCCGAAGACGGCGTCGCCGACCATGACCATCATGTCGCCGATGGGAGCGGCGGAGCCGGAGGCGCTCTGCATGGAGTAGCCGCTGTTGAGGAAGTAGTTGGCGGCGAAGTATTCAAAGCTGTAGAAGAGGACGCCCTGGACGAGCAGTGAGGTAATGACGGCGATGGGGATGTCGCGTTTCGCGTTGCGGGCTTCCCCGCCCATAGCCGTCACCGATTCGAAGCCGACCAGGATGAGGATGGCGATGGTCGCCTGGACGAAGACCCAGTTCCAATTATGCGGACGCACGACAGAGACGGCGTTCGTGTGGGTAAGGAAGTTCCCCTGCGCGTCGTACTCCGGGTAGGTGACGGTGTAAGGCACGGGCTTGCCCGCGGGATCGAGCTTCGGCAGTGGAACGCCGCCGGCATCACGAACGATGGTTTCGGTCGGCACACCCGCGACCAGCGAGGACGTGGTCTTGAACTCGCAGGTGTAGGCCTCGCCCGAGGTGGCGTCGAACTGCCAAGCCTGGGAGCCGGGCTTGTGATCGATGCGATACTTGAGCGCCATCACCGAGAAGATCAGCAGCGCGGTGATCTGAATGACGTTGATCGCGACATTGATGGACGTGGAGCTGTTGACACCGCGATACGCGATGTACGCGATAGCGAAGGAGAAGACGACAGCCACCAGCATCATGAAGAGAATGCCTGGGCTGGAGGCGCTCATGAAGTTGGGCCAGATGGTGCCGACCACATAGCCGCAGACGATGCCGGTGGTCCCGACCATGACGCCCGGGTAGATCCAGTAGTAGAGGTGCGAGGCCCAGCCGACGATGAACTTGGAGAGGCGCGCGTACCTCCAGGCATGGTCGCGCTTAAGGAAGGCCTGCTCGGCGAAGAAGTAGGAGGAGCCGGTGCCGGGGTAGAGCTTCGCCATCTCGGCGTAGCAGACGGCGGTGGAGAGACAGAGCAGAAGCGCGCCGAGAATGCCCATCCACATGGCGGGACCGGTGTTCTTGGTGGTGGACTGGATGTAAAAGGTGAGCCAGAGAAAGGCGCCGGGAGCGATGAGGGCCATGGCGTTGCTGGTGAGGCCGGTGAGCCCGAGAGTCGGCTTCATCTCGCCGGAGGGGGTGGTCGGGGTCGTAGAAGTCTCGGCTGCCATGGGCTTTTCTCCTGGGTGGTTCGTGGATAGAGCTCACCCGTCGCGCCGTGGATGCGGTGCGCAGCAGAGGCAGAAGCTTTCCGGGTGTCTGGATAGAATGCCATTCCCGGGGGATTCGCGCCAGCAGTGTCCTGCCGGACGGGCCCGCTGCGCGCGGGCGGGCGTTTGCACGCTCTTTTTGTCGCTTCGCGTGGAGCTTCCGCGGGTCGCCTGTTCAGGCCTGGGTGGCTGCGTAGCGGAGGCTGACGATGGTGCAGTCGTCGGTGGCGTGGTTGGGGGCGTAGTAGGCGGAGACCTCGGTGAGCATGGCGTCGAGGCTGTCGAGTCTGGCGATGCGGCTCCAGCCGTCGTCGCCGAGGGCTGTGCCTTCGGGGTCTTCGGCCTCGGTGACGCCGTCAGTGGCGAGCAGGATGCGCTCGCCGGGCTGAAGATGGATCTCGCTCGAGCGGTACTGGGCCCAGGCAATGAGGCCGACGATGAGGTTGTTGTCGGGCAGGCGGCGCAGGCTGCCGTCGGGTGAGACGACGACCGGTTGGATGTGGCCGCAGTTCATGTACTCGACGCGTCCATCGGGGAAGAGCCGCAACATGACCATGGTGGCGTACTTGCCGACGTTGCGGGTGACCAGGAACTGGTTGAGCAGGCCCGCGATATCGGCGAGGCTCTGGCGCGCCATGAGCTGGGCGTGGATGATGCCCTGCAGGGTGGCGGCGACGATAGCTGCCGAGACGCCCTTGCCGGAGACGTCGGCAACGGTGACGCAGACCGAATCTTCGAGGCCAACCGCGTCGAAGAAGTCGCCGCCGATGGCAAGGCACGGGACGGTTCTGGCTTCGAGCACCGCGTAGGGCAGCACGGGCAGCGTCATGGACATGAGGCCGCTGTGGATTCTGGCGGCGACGGCGAGCTCCTCGCGGGCCTGGCGCGCCTGGTATTCTTCTTCGGCCAGCAGCGCGTTGTGGAGCAGCGCGGAGGCTTCGGCGGCGATGGCATCGAGCAGCTGGTGGTCGATCTCGCCCAGATCGCCGGTGCCTACCTGGCTGTCGAGATAGAGCAGGCCCAGCAGCTCGTTGGGGCCGGTGGCGGAGATACGTTTGCGCAGGGGGATGCAGTAGATGGAACGGATGCGGTTGACCAGAACGCTCTGCCAGCCGGCGGCGTCTTCGCTGGCGAGGGTGTCGGTCATGATGAACTTCTGATCGCTGTCGATGGCGCGCTGCATGGCGCGACGGGAGACGGTGGCGTCTTCAGAGACGGGGGTGCCGTCGGAGCGGAGGCCCTGGGCCAGGCGCATGTGATCGGCTTCGCAGAGAAAGACGAAGCCGCGTTCGACGCCGGTGAGCTGGAGGGTGAGTTGCAGGAGCGCGTGCAGGATGTCTTCGACGGCACCTCCGGAGTTGAGCTGCCGGGCGGCGCGCAGGAGGAAGTTGAGCTGCTCGATTTCGCGCGCGGCGGGCTTGCCGGCGGGCGTGCCCTCCTCGAGTGGCATGAGTCCGCTGAGTGTGGCGAGGAGGTCTACCCGGTAGGTGGTGTCGCTGCGCGTCTCTTCGTGAGCCCGCTGCAGGTGGAAGCGGAGCTTCGGCGCGCTGGTGGATCCGAGCTGGAGAGCGTCGTCGGCCTTGAGCTCCGCGCGCTCGACTCGCCGGCCGTTGAGCCAGGTGCCGTGGGTGCTGGTGCGGTCGAGCACGAAGAAGGCTCCGCCCTCGCGGGTGACCAGCGCGTGATGGCGCGAGACGAAGGGCTCGGAGAGGACGACGTCGTTGTCGGGCGAGCGGCCGAGCGAGGTGCTCTCGCGGTCGAGCAGCACGGTGACCTCTCCGTCCAATCCCGTATAGGTGAGCGCCGGCACCCAGGTCGCAACGTTCATGCGAGCGATGCTACCTCATCCCCGGGCGCAGAACGAAGTGTGAGGGCCGTGTACTCTGGATTCCACCGACCCGATCGATTTGACAGGAGATTCGCCAGACGATGCGTACCCGCCTTTGCTGCCTCGCCTCCCTCGGCTTGCTGCTTCCGCTCTCCGCCGCGAGAGCGCAGACGGGAGCGGCGCTTCGCTCTCAGGCCTCGGCGCCGAGCCAGATGGATCGCGATCTGATGGAGATTTCGGTGCCGCAGCTGGAGGCGCTGTATGCCGCGCATCGCTATTCCGTGACGGAGGTGACGCGCTGGTACCTCGCGCGCATCGAGCGGTACAACGGCGTGTATCGCGATGTGGAGACGCTGGACCGGGCCGGGGCGCTGGCTGCGGCCGCGCGGCTGGACGAGGAGTTCGCCGGGCATCCCGGCGCGCCACGTCCGCCGCTCTGGGGCGTGCCCATCGTCATCAAGGCCAACACGTCGGTTGAGGGATTGCCAATGACGGATGGCTGGAAGGGCTACACGCTGCCGGGGCATGCGTTTATCGCGCCGAAAGATGCGACGATCGTCGCGCGTTTGAAGGCAGCGGGGGTGGTGATTCTGGGCAAGACGAATATGCCGGACTTCGCCGCGTCGGATACGAACCGGTCGACGTCGTTCGGACGCACCGGCAACGCGTATGACGTGCGCTTCTCACCGGGTGGATCGTCGGGCGGCACGGTGACGGCGGTGACGTCGAACGAGGCGGTGCTGGGCAATGGGACGGATACCGGGAACTCGATCCGGATGCCGGCGGCTACGTCGGCGGTGATCGGGGTGTTCCCTACCCGCGGGCTGGTGTCGATTGCGGGGATTGCGCCGCTGGACTGGCTGCTGGATAACACCGGGCCGATCGCGCGGGATGTGACTTCGGCGGCGATCGCGCTGACGGTGATGGCGGGAGCCGGCGGGGGCTCGCCGACGGCGGATCCGGCGGATCCGCGTACGCTGGGCTCAGCGGCGAAGGCGCAGCCCGGGCCGTATACGCAGTATCTGAAGCCGGGAGCGCTTGAAGGAAAGCGTTTCGGGGTGCCGGCGTTTGTACTGGCGGGTGCGGGGATCCCGTTTCAGGGGATCTGCCCGGAGACGCCGGCGCAGTTTGCCGAAGACCGCAAGGCGGCGGAGATTCCGCTGACGGCGGCGACGCGCGCGGCCTTTCTGGCCTCGCTCGAGGGGATGCGGAAGGCGGGGGCGACGATCGTCTTTGCGGACGACATCCTGCCCGACTCGTTTGCGGAGAGGGCCTCGCATGTGTGCACGCTGCCGTATATCGCCGAGGGCACGAACAGCTTTCTGGCGGGTTACGGACCGGCGCAGTACCACTCGGCTGAACAGTACAGGGCGGCGGTAGGCTCTCCCCTGCCCGATACGATTCTCAACGGCATGAATGACGGCTCGCGGAAGGACCGTCCGCGGATCGTCGAGACCAAGATCGAGGGCGATCCGCACGCGGGTGCTACCTACACCGAGCCGCGTGAGCGCGCGCTGGCGCAGTATGTGACGACGCTCGAGCGGCTGCATCTGGACGGGTACGTCTATCCCGCGACGCAGATGCCGCCGCCGGACGAGACGATGGCGCAGACGGGCGAGCCGGGCAATCTCTCGGGCGGACCGCACTCGGACACGTCGTGGGTGAATATCCTGGGCGTGCCGGCGGTGGTGGTCTCGGGCGGCTTCTATCCGGGCGGGCTGCCGTTTGGCCTTGAGATCTCGGCGCGTCCGTGGCACGATGGCGACCTGCTGGGCTGGGCGTATGCGTACGAGCAGGCGACGCACCACCGGCACCCTCCGGTGCTGGTGGAACAGGGGCTTCTGCCGGGCGCGGACCACAATGACTGAACGGTGGCGTCTGGCCCGCGTGCTGCTCTGCGGGATGGTGCTGGCGTGTCCTGCGCTGCACGCGCAGCGGCTGGTGCTGATCGATCAGGATGGCTCCGGGCCGGGCGGATCGAACCAGATGGCCATGATGGTGCTGCTGCAGTCGCCGGAGGTGAAGGTGCTCGGGATCACGATGGTCTCGGGGAACGCGTGGGAGCCGGAAGAGGTGCAGCATACGCTGCGAATGCTGGAGCTGATCCACCGGGCGGATGTGCCGGTGGCGCCGGGAGCGGTCTTGCCGCTGGTGCGCAGCGAGCGCGAGACGCGGCTGTACATGAAGCTGTATGGCGCGCCGGCCTGGCTGGGGGCGTGGGGCGATCATGCGAAGGGAACGGGCTCCGCGGACTACCATGCGGCGGAGGTGATTCCGCCGATGCCGGAGGGCTCGCCCGCGCTGAAGCCGCTCAAGGAAGACGCGGCTCACTTCCTGGTGCGGCAGGTGCATGCGCATCCGCATCAGGTGACGATCTATGCAGCCGGACCGCTGACCAATATCGCGCTGGCGCTGCGGCTGGACCCGCAGTTCGCGGAGCTGACGCAGGGGATCGTGATCATGGGCGGGGCGTTGCATCCAGCGACGACGGACGCGGAGTTCGCGACCGATCCGCGGCATGAGTTCAACTTCTGGTTCGACCCCGAGGCGGCGCACATGACGCTGACCGCGCCCTGGCCGCGGATCGAGCTGACGGACGTGGATATCTCGATCAAGACCATGTTCACTGAAGCCATGCTGAAGGAGATCAGCCAGGCGAAGACGCCGGCCGCGCAATACATCGCGCACTGGTCCGGGGAGCGGTACTTTCTGTGGGATGAGCTGGCGGCCGCGGCGTGGCTCGATCCCGCGATCATCACGGCCGAGCAGGTGCTGTATCTGGACGTGGATCTCTCGCGCGGCGCGACCTATGGCGACACGCTGGCGTGGACCGCGGCCAGCAGGCCCGATCTGGATCTGCAGCCGGTTCACGTACAGGTGGATCTCAATCTCGACCGTTTCACCCGCTTATTCGTCCAACTGATGAAACGTCCGCCGAACCCTTCCTGAACAGCCGGCGGACGAAGAGATCGCCGATGAGAAGACCCAGGTTGTGTAGACCCAGGTTGTGTAGACCCAAGTTGTGTAGACCCAGGTTGCGAGGCTTTGCATGCAGCGTACGGCAAGGTCTGCCGCTGCTGATTGCGGGCGTGTGGGCAGCGTCGCTGCATGCTCAGTCCAAGCCGGGTGCGGGCGGCGCGACCACCGCCGTGGCGCAGGTCTCCACGTCCGATCCCCTCAACGTCTCGGGGCAGGTGGTCGACGCGATCTCCGGCCAGCCGATCCCGCGGGTGCTGGTGCAGATGGGCGACCGCGCGACGCTGGCCGGACTGGACGGCCACTTCGCCTTCAGCGGGCTGAATCCTGCGGCGGCGTGGATTATGGCCATCAAGCCCGGGTTCTCTTTCCGGGTGGGGGCGAACGAGCCGCAGCAGATGAATCTGACACAGGCGCAGCTGGCCGCGCCAATCGTGTTGCGGATGTATGCGGAAGGCATTGTGAAGGGAGTGGCGACCTCGCCCGGCGGCGAGCCGCTGGCGAACCTTACGATCAACCTGCTCCGCTACAGCAGCGACAATGCCGCCGGCGTGCGATGGATGGCCAGCGGGTTTGCGCGCACCAACAGCCGGGGCGAGTTTCGCATTCCGGCGCCGGCTGGGCAATATCGGCTGCAGTCCGGCTTTGAACGCCGGGCGAGCGCAGACGAAGGAGGTGCGGGCGAAGCGGTGCTGCCGGAGATTCTTCCACCGGCAGGCGCATCGGTGAGCGCATCGTCGCTGCATCTGGGCTCGGGCCAGCAGCTCTCGGCCGATCTGCATCCGGCGGTGGTTCCGGTGGCCGACGTGGTGGTGCGTGACGACTCCGTGCAGCCGGGAGGCTTGAATTCCCTGCAGGTGATCCCGGCGGACGGGCCGGCGTTTCTGGCGCCGTTGAGCGGCGGGCGCGGGCAGACGGGGGAGCAGCACCTTACGCTGCCGGTGGGAACGTGGACGATCCGTGCGAGGCGGGGGCGCTCGGACGATCTCGAGCAGGGGTCGATCACGGTGACTGCGGACGGGGGTGCCCAGATCCAGACGCTGGTGCTGCACACGCTGCCTGCCGCGTCGCTCCCGGTGGAGGTGTTGGTGGATCAGTCGACGGCGAACGGCACCAGTGCAGCACAGCAGGCAATGCCCACGGCTCCGCCCGATACGCGCGCGCTCGGGCTGAGGCTCGAGCCGGTCGGCTCGACGGCCTCACTGGAGCAGGCGGCGGTGTATCCGGTGAGCGAGGGCGGGGGTGCGGCGATCTTCAGCGTACCGCCGGGAACGTGGCGGCTGCGGGCGCAGAGCTCCTTCCTCTGGTATGCGCGTGCGGCCAGCTACGGCGGGACCGACCTGATGCTGCACGATGTCACGATCGCTGCGGGTGCGGCGGCGTTCGCGCCGATCCTGCTGACGGTGTCAAGCGAGACCGCCTCGGTTTCGGGGATGGTGACGCTGAACGGCCAGCCCGCGGCGTGCACGGTTTTATTCGTGGCTGCGTTTCCGACGCTGCAGCCGGTCGTGTCCGCGCGGTCGAGGGCGGACGGCACGCTGGGAGCCATCAGGTTGCCGCCTGGAACGTGGCGGGCGATCGCGTTTGAACATCAGCCGCCGCTGGATCCGACGGAAGCCGGAGCGCTCGACCCGTGGAGTACGCGCCTTGTGAGCGTGGCCGCCGACGCCGCGCAGGCGGCAACCGTGACGCTCGAAGCGGTACCCGATTCGGAGCTGCCGCAATGAGGTGCGGGGGCGCAGCGTTTGTGTTGAGCGCTGTGTGCGCGGCGTGGCTGCCAGGTGCCGGGCAGAGTGCGCCGCCGATCGTCTTGACTGCGCCTCTCCCGGTACCTTCGCCGCCGCCGCCTCCACCGCCGCCTCCGCTCTCGCCCAACGAGCAGAACGCTGCATCGCCGGCGCCGAAGACGCCGTACCGGATTACGGGCACCGTCGTCAGCGCGAATGACCTGACGCCGATGGCGCATGTGGGGGTCGGCATCGAGGCGGACAAGCCGTGCTCGGCGCAAGGGCCGCCGCGGCATCCTGCCGTGACCGGGGCGGATGGCCGCTTCTCGATCGCGGTGCCGTGCGCGGGGACGTGGCGGGTAACCGCCCGTGGAGCCGACCTGCCGGCGCAGCGTTACGAGGCGCACGGCGAGTGTTCGACCGGGGTGGTGCTCACCCCCGCGGCGCCGACCTTCGAGGTGACGTTTGCGGTGGCTGCGGCCGGCTCCATCTTTGGATTCGTCACCGACGAGGGAGGCGAGTCCGTCCGCAACGGGCGGGTGCTGCTCTTCGAAGCCGATCTGGCGGGCTCTTTGCCAGTCGACCGTCCGCAAACCGAAAGTCCGCAGCCGGCGGGCGGGACGCGACGACGCTACGCTGCCGCGACGACGGACGACCGCGGGCTGTATGAGTTTGCGAACGTGCGGCCGGGCGCGTGGGTGGTCGCCGTCGACACGACTCCGTGGTACGCGGCGGCGGTGCGCCGGTCGCAGGTCAACGGGGCCGGCCAGTCCGCGCCTCCGCTTGAGCCCGAGCTCGATGTGGCGTACCCGTTGACGTACTTTCCGGGCACCGCCGATGCAGGTGCGGCATCGCGCATTGCGCTCGCCTCGGGGGCACGCGAGGAGGCGGACGTGCGCCTGACGCCGGTACCTTCGATCCACCTGCGCATCCCGAGCGCGGCGGCGGGAGTCCGCCGGCTGGGTCCACCGACGCTCGAGCGGGTGACGCCCTTCGGGGATATCCCGTTCCGGACGAATCTGGTGAGCGACATGAGCGACGGAGCTCTGGAGATTGCGGGGCTCGCTCCGAGCACGTATCTGGTGGGCGATTCCCCGTTTGGACGCACCCGGAACAGCGACTCGGGCGACGAGCCGCAGCCGAAGGTGCTGACGCTTGGCCCGGATGCTCCGCACACGGTGGACCTGTCGACGGCGGTGGCGCGGGCCACGCCCTCAGCGGCGAAGGCACCGGGCGCGGTTTCAGGCGTGGTCAGCTTCCAGTCGAGACCGGATGCGGGGGCGATGATTCTGCTGATGGCGGCCGGAAGCGCGATGGCGGCGCCGTTGCGGGCGCAGTCGAATACCGATGGAAGCTTCGTGCTGGCGCAGGTGCCGCCGGGCTCATGGATCCTGGTAGCGGTCGATCACGGCTGGAGTTCTTCCGATCGCGACCCGGATGCGGTCGCGCAGTATCGTGCGCACGGCACGCCGGTATTCGTGGCCGCGGGTGCGGAGGCGCACCAGAATGTGACCGCGATCGCGCCTTGAGGGCGGGCTCTGCCGGTCGACCTGCAGTTTATTTTCGTCGGGCCGTGAACAAATCGGGGGTGGCTCCGGTCTATCCACGTGGAAAGACCGAAGTCGCATCTGGAGAACGACTCTATGCGCCTCCAGCTCCGCAACACTCGCAGCGTTTGCCGCGTTCTCCGCGTGCCTGGCGTCGACTTCTTCGAGCACACGGGCCCGGTGCAGCTGAACAGCCAGGAGGATCGGCTGGGCGTGCTGCGGAGCGAGATCGCCGATCTGCAGGCGAAGCGGACGGCGATGGATGCGGATTTCCAGAGCAGGCTGGAGGCGCTGAATCTGGACGAGACGGTTTAGCCGGAGTCATGCGCGGATGACCACATGCTTCAGTCGCCGGGATGGTAGGTGCGGTCGGTGTGTCCTTTGAGCTGATCGGCATAGAAGTAGACTTCGCGGAGATCGCCGGCGGCGTAGCGTCCGGCTTCGTCGTCGAAGTGCTTTGAGGCGGGGTGGCCGCTTTCGCCCCCCGCGGTGACGGCGCGGGCGCGTACCCTGGGGCCGAACTCGACGACCGCGACGAAGCTGTTGCCGCTGGTGCCGTACCAGCGCTTTGTGCCGGGGTACTGTCGTGCGCCGAAGGACGCGAGCGAACCCCAGAGAGATGAGGTAAACGGCACGGGCAGGCTCGGGCCCGCATCGGTGAATGGCTGGACGATGTCGCCGGTGACACGCTGGAAGCGGTTGATCTGGCCCCAGGGGGTTTGCCACGAGGTAAAGTCGGCGGTCAGCTTATCTGAGGCGTTTGCAAGCGCGGTCAGCAGCGCGTCGCCGGAGAGCTTTGTCGCGACCCAGTCTTCACTGGGGACGCCGGCCTCACGCGCAGGACGGCCCGCGGTCTTGAGCAGCGCGGTGCCCCAGTAGACGGCAAGCGTGGTGGCGGTTGAGTCTGCGGACCAGCGGTCGTCCCATGTGCGCAGCAGGGCGATCTGGCTGGTGAGCTGCTGCCGCATCGGCGCGCCTGGCGGGAGCGCGTCGTATGCGGCCGTGAGCGCAGGGACGGTGCGGGCGAACCATGGCAGGTAAGAGTCGTAAGCGGCGTGCATCAGGGTGTCAACGGAGAAGTCTTTGCGCGGCGTGCCGTTCGGGGCGAGGACGCGCATGGCATGCAGACCGCGCGCCGACTCGATTCCCTGCTCCACGCAGGCGGGGTAATCGGACTTGCGGAGCGAGCTTGCGCCGGCGCCATTCCATGGCGAATCGTTGACGTTGAAAAGATAGCCACTCTGCGGATTGAAAAGGTGCGGAACCTCGTCGACCGTCATCAGGCCCTGCCAGTTGGTAGCGGGGTCGCTGCCGTCGACCGGCTTGGTGTAGTCGAAGCGCGGGTCCCGCTTCGGGATGAAGTTCCCGTGCCAGTAGGCGATGTCGCCGTCGGCATCCGCGAAGATGGTGTTGTTCGAGGAGTTGGCGCGCAGCTCGATGGTCTTCTTGTACTCGGCGTACGTGCGCGCTTTCGTGCGCAGATAGCTCTGCTCGAGCGCCGGTACCGGGATGTTCATCAGCTGGATGGTGACGTACTTGTCGCCCTGCTGGCGGATGACCGGGCCGTGCAGCGTGTAGAGCGCGGTAAAGGTGCGCGGGGCGAGGCCCTGCGGCGTCTTCACCTGCAGCACGATCTGTTTTGTCGTGAAGGCCTTCTCGGCGCTGCCGTAGCGGTAGCTGATCTGTCTGCCGTGCTTTATGACGGTCTCGAGGTACTCGTCGACGGCATCGACGTTGCTCGAGGTATGCATCCAGCCGGCGCGATCGTTGAAGCCCTGGTACACGAAGAACTGTCCCCAGGTAACGGCGCCGTAGGCGTCGAGTCCGGCGTCGCTGGCCATCTGCAGCTCACTGCGGAAAAAGAAAGACGTGTGGGGGTTGATGAGGAGCAGCGCGTGGTGATCGAGCGTGTTGGCGGGCGCGATGGCGAAGCCGTTGGAGCCGCTCGGCTCATGCTCAATGCCGTTCTCGCTGAGCGGCATGTAATCGGCCTCGCTCACGCTGGATGCACTCAGGGCGTGGACGGCGCGCGCGTCGTAGAAGGCCTGCAGCCGATGCAGGTCGACGCGTTCGATGTCGCCGCCGATGGAGCCTTCGGTGAACGAGAGAGCCATCCATGGCTCGAAGCGGTGAATGACCTTTGGGTGCACGTCCGGGTGTGACGCAAGGTAGAAGTTGATGCCGTCCGCCCAGGCGTTCATCAGGGCCTGCAGCCACGGCGGGCTGGCAGCATAGTCGCGTTTCAGGTCTTCGGGATCGAGGAAGAGACGCTGGCGGAGGTCCTGCCAGAGGGCGCTCTCGCCCTCGGCTTCGGCGGTGCGGCCGAGCGAGGTGAGGAAGTTGGTTTCGACGCGGTTGAAGTCGTCTTCGCACTGCGCGTAGATCATGCCGAAGACGGCGTCGGCATCGCTGGTGCCGTGGACGTGCGCGATGCCCCAGTCGTCGCGCACGATGGTGACGCGTGCGGCTTCGGTGTGCCAGCGCGCGCGGTCCGAGTCCGTGGTCTGGGCCGCAAGCAGCCCGGCAGATGCTGAGAGGACACACGCGAACAGCGCAACTCCATGCAAGGCTTGTGGCAGATCATCCTCCGGGACGGAGACGCGCCTTTGCGCTTCCGGTCCCCTCAATCTAGCATCCAAACGAGCCATGCAAGCGATTCGCATTCACCGCACAGGCGGGCCGGAAGTGCTTCAGTTCGAGACGCTGCCGGACCTGCAGCCGGCAGCTGGCCAGGCTCTGATCCGCATCGAGGCCTCCGGCGTAAACTTCATCGATACGTACTTTCGCGAGGGACGCTACGCGGCCGAGCTGCCGTACACGCTGGGCCAGGAGGCGGCGGGCACCGTCGTCTCGGTGGGAGACGTCGCTTCGTCGTTTGCAGCAGGCGATCGCGTGGCGTGGTGCGGCGTGCCGGGCACCTATGCGACGCATGCGCTGGCGCCTGTCGAGCGGCTGGTTCGGATTCCGGATGCGCTCTCGACCGAGCAGGCAGCGGGGGCCATTCTGCAGGGGATGACGGCGCATTATCTGGTCCACGACAGCTACCGCGTGCAGGCGGCCGACAAGATCCTGATCCATGCGGGCGCGGGGGGAACCGGGCTGCTGGTGATCCAGATGGCGAAGCGGCTGGGCGCGCACGTGATCACGACCGTCTCGACCGCCGAGAAGGAGGCGCTGGCGCGTGAGGCCGGCGCGGACGATGTAATCCGCTACACCGAGGAAGATGTATTTGCGCGGGTGAAGGAGATCACGCGCGGCGAGCTGCTGCCGGTGGTCTACGATTCCGTGGGGAAGACGACCTTCGATCAATCACTGCAGTGCCTGCGTCCGCGCGGCGTGCTGGTGCTGTTTGGCGGGGCATCGGGCGCGGTGCCGCCGTTTGACCTGATCCGGCTCTCGACGATGGGTTCGCTGTATGTGACGCGGCCCACGCTGAAGGACTACATCCCGACCCGCGCCGAGCTGGAGCGGCGAGCCGGCGAGGTTTTCAGGTGGGTGGCGGATGGGAGCTTGAAGCTGCGCATCGCGCACACCTATCCGCTTGCCGAGGCCGCGCAGGCGCAGATTGATCTGGCGGGTCGCAAGACGACGGGCAAGCTGCTGCTGCTGCCGTAGTCCAGCGGACCGGCACGCCAGAGCCTTACGGTCCGGCACGCTGAAGTCTCGCGGTCCGGTACGCTCACTATTCCGTCGAGCCGCTATCCTACTCAGATGCGTCGTCTTCTCCTTCCCGCGGCTCTTGCGAGCATGTTGGCCGCGGTTCCCGCCCATGCCGTTGTTGTCCGCGGACGTGTGTTGAGCCCTCTGGGCCAGCCGCTCGCCGGCGCGCGGGTTCAGCTGATCCAGGGCCCGCGCAGCGTGGCGGACGGCGTTTCCGGTCCAGACGGCAGCTTCGAGATTCGCAGCGCGCTGGGCGGAAGTTTTCTGCTGCTCACGTCGCCTTCGATACTGGCGACCGACTATGCACCGCAGATCAGCCAGCCGTTCTACGGCGGCCCGGCGAATGTGGTGAGGGTGGACGTGACGCTGAACCACGCCGGACTGACGCCGCAACAGTCGGCTGAGCCCACACTGCTGGAGACGCCGCTGGCCCAGCTCGCCACGCCGACTACACAGGTGGCGCAGGACGAGCTGCTGACCGACTGGACGCCGCTGCCTGAGCTGCGCGCCGCTCCCGGCACACGCATTGTGCAGCCGGGCGAGGATGGCATGCCGGCTTATCTCTTTCTGCGGGGTGCGCCGCCCGCCACCGTGCTGACCACTGTGAACGGCGTGACGGCCAACCCGCTGGGACGCGCCTTCGACTTCTCTAACCTGTCTGCTTCGGGCTTCGACGCGGTATCGGGAGCGCCTGCGATGGAGGTGACGCCGACGGCCCAGCCTGTCGACCTGCTGAACGCGAGTGGAGGCGCGGCGGCGTTCCACTCGGCGGACTCGAGCGCGCTGCGGCCGACGCTGGTTTATACCGGCGATGCGGGGACTTTGAATGCGCTGCACAATGAAGTGCTGGCGTCGGATACGCGCGGACGCTTCGATCTGCTGGGCGGCTTCGCGCGCTTCGATACGGCGAACGATCTGCCCGCGACGCCGTACCACCTGGTCATGTGGACGGCGAACGTGGGGTACCACATCTCGGGATCGACCTCGCTGCGCGTGGTCTTTCGCGACGATCTTTCAGCGGGCGGGCTGGCGAGTCCGTATGAGATCTTCCGGGTGGCGCCTGCGGGCCGGGACGCGCACCAGAATCTCTTTGGAGCAGGCATCTTCGAGACCCGCACGGGGCGGGGATGGCACAATCTGGTGCATTACGGGCTGGCTCGCACGCGCGAGCAGACCTTCGACTATGCGACGCCCCTGACCGGTCTTCCCGTCACGCTCACGGGCGCAAACGGCTCTACGGCTTCCGGAACCGCCGCGTTTCTGGCGCTGCCGCCGCGCGAGGATCAGGTGACCAACCGCGACCAAATTGGCTGGCAGAGCGACTACGCGTGGAAGCCGTGGCTGCGCGCGGCGGGCGAGTTTCGCTATGAGGACGATCACGCCGCGGACATTCTGACGGGCTCGCTTGGGCTGACGAAGACGACGCTGGAGCGGCGCGAGGTCGGCGGCGGGGGAAGCCTGCAGGGCGAGTTCCTGCACCGGGTGTTCTACGAGGCCTCGGGCTCGATCGACCATACCTCGGTCTTCGGCTTCAGCGGCAACCCGCGGCTGGGTCTGACGTATGTTCCCGTGCTGCCGGGGCGGCGCAGGTTGCGTGGGACCAGTCTGCATGCGACCGCCTCCAGCGGGACGCGCGAGCTCTCGCTGCTGGAGCAGCAGGACAATCCGGCGGCACGCATCCAGCCTCGGGCGCGTACGCTCGATCTCTCGGTGGACCAGAGGATCCTGGGCGAGAAGCTGACGCTGCGCGGGACGTACTTTCACTCGCAGTTCTCGCATGAGTTCGAGCCGGTCGGGATCGAGCCGGGGACGCAGCACCCGGTGTTCAGCCAGACGCTGGCGCTGCGCACGCAGGGGTTCGAGGGTGAGGTGCGCTGGCAGCCGTTCCAGCGGGTGCTGTTCGCGGGCGGCTATACCTATCTGGCCGCGCTGACGGAGCAATCGGCGGAGCCAGCCACCTTCAACCCGGTGTTTCCGACGATCGCCATCGGCGCGCTCTCCGCGCTGGCGGGCCAGCGTCCGTTTGAGCGTCCGCCGCAGTCGGGGTTTTTCGCGGTGGAGTACAGCGGACGCAAGCTGAATGCCGCGCTGAAGGGCGCTTTGAGTTCGAAGTCCGACAGCTCGACCGAGCTCATCCAGACGCCGGCGCTGCTGCTGCCGAACCGCAATCTCTCACCCGCGTACGCGGCGCTGGACGCACATCTGAGTTACCAGCTCACGCGCAAGATCGCGCTGGTCTCGCAGCTGGCGAACCTGACCGATGCGCGGCGTATCGCGCCGTTCGGCTACCTTTCGACGCCGTTTCTGGCGCGCGCCGGACTGCGCATCCAGTTGGGCGGGGAGTAATGCGGATGCAACTAACTCTCTTGATTCGTGTCTAATCTTCAGGGATTGAAAACGATGACTGAGAGAGTTTCGAAGAACCTTCGCACTACGACTTTGTTCACCGGACTGGCGCTGCTTCCGCTCGCAGCGGCTGCTCAGAATGAAGGCAATCTGCCGACGCAAACGCTGGTCCGCGCCGCTTCCAAGGTGCCGGTCGTGCCCACGATGGACCAGGTTACGCTGCAGCTGAACGGCAAACCCGCGCAGCTTACCTCGTTTGTGCCGGTGCAGCCGAATGGGGTCCAGGTGGCGCTGCTGATCGACGACGGCCTGAGCCGCAATGCGGCCATCCAGCTGAATGACCTGAAGGCGTTCGCAAACGACCTTCCGCCGGGAGTAGAGGTTTTTATCGGCTACATGCGCAATGGCGTGGTGGAGACGGCGTCGCCGTTCACGACCGACCATCAGGATGCCGCGAGCAAGGTGCGCATCCCGATCGGCCTGCCCGGCATCTCGGCGAGCCCTTACTTCTGCCTGTCGGAGTTCGTGCGCCACTGGCCGGGAGCCACTCCGGCGGATGAAGGCGCGCCGCATAAGGCTCGGTTCGTCATGATGGTGACGAACGGCGTGGACCCGTATAACGGTTCGACCTCCATCCTGAACCAGGACAGCCCGTATGTCGCCTCGGCGGCGGTGGATGCGGAACGGGCAGGCGTGGCGGTCTCGTCGGTCTACTACTCGGACGCGGGGTTTCGCGGACGCGGCTCGCTGAGTGGGCAGGACTATCTGCAGCAGGTGGCGCAGTCCACCGGGGGCGAGCTGTACAACCTCGGGCCGATCAACCCGGTTTCGCTCACGCCTTATTTTCAGCAGTTCGCGCATGACATCTCGGAGACCTACATCGCAACCTTCAACGCGGACGCCAGCGCCGGCGGGCGCGAGCACCTGGTGCGGTTGAAGATGGGTACCAGCGTGCCGAAGCTGAAGCTGCGCTATCCGACGGATGTGCGCCCCGGCAATCAGGAATAGCGGCAGGACTCAGGAGAGCGGTCAGCCCCGGGCTCCGGCTCGGGGCTTCTTCTTGTATGCTGCTTTCACGATGACATGTACTGCTTCCCTGCTCGCGCTGGCCGCCGTTGCGGCACTCGTCTCTCCCTCTTTGCTTTTCGCGCAGGAGGTGGCGGCGGGAGAAAAGACAATCGTTCTCGAAGCGGCACGCATGCTGGACGTGACGGCCGGCCGCACCGTGTCACCCGGCATCGTGGTGATTAAGGGTAGTCGGATCCTGGCGATCGGCGGGCAGGCACCGGCTGGCGCTGAGGTGATCCAGCTCGGCAATCTGACGCTGATGCCGGGGATGATCGACGCGCATGTGCATCTGTTTCTGCATCCCGGTGCGGAGGACCTGCAGACGGTGGAAGAGTCGGTGCCGAAGCGCACGCTGATCGCCATGGACGCCGCGCGGCTGGACCTGATGGGCGGCTTTACCGCTGAACGCGATATGGGCACCGAGGGTGCGGGCTCGGCAGATACGGCAGTGCGCCAGGCGATCGACTCCGGGCTCTTTCCCGGACCGCGCATGCGCATGAGCGGCAATGCGACCGATATTCTTGGCGGGCATGAGGACGCGAATCGCTACAATCCCGCGCAGCATGTGCTCTCGAACGCCGACTATGCCAACTCCGCGGACCAGATCGTCGAGGTGATCCGGGAGCAGCGCAAGGAAGGTGCGGACTTTACGAAGGTGTATGAGACCGGCCCGGACCGGTATGTCGACGGTGTCTTTACCACGCCTTACCAGTACACAGAAGCGCAGCTGAAGGCGGCAGTCGATGAAGCGGCGCGGTTCGGACGCGGCCCGGGGCACGGGGTTGCGGTGCACGCGACGGGCGAGCCGGGCACGGGATACGCGGCGGCGGCGGGCGTGATGTCGGTCGACCATGCGTACCAGCTGAGCCCGGCCACGATGCGCATGATGAAAGAGAAGCAGATCTATGCGGTGCCGACGTTCGCGATCGCGGAGTACTTTGCGGACCATGCGTCCAACCCGGCTGCAGCCGAGCGCGAGCGCGCTGAGCAGGCCTTCCATGCCGCTGAGTTCAAGAAGCAGCTTGAGGCGGGCGTGCCGATGGCGGTGGGGAGCGACGTCGGGCCGTTCCCGCATGGCACCCAGGCACGCGAGCTGGAGCTGATGGCGCAGTACGGGATGTCGGCGCCGGATGTGCTGCGCGCCGACCTGTTGAACGGCGCGAAGCTGCTGGGGTGGCAGGGTGAGATCGGCGAGCTGAAGCCCGGGTACTATGCCGACGTGATCGCGGTGCAGGGGGATCCGGCGCAGGACATCTCGGCGGCAACGCGGGTGCGCTTTGTGATGAAGAACGGAACCGTTTACCGGAACGACCAGGCCGGCACGAAGTAGTGGGCTGCACGATAAAGGCCTGCGACGGATATCGCAGGCCTTTCGTGCCCTCAGGAGTCTGGCTAGAGCCCGGTGATGTTGTAGCCGCAGTCGACGAAGGTGATCTCGCCGGTGATGCCGCTGGCGAGGTCGCTCGAGAGGAAAAGCGCGGTGTTGCCGACTTCCACCGCGTCGACGTTGCGATGCAGCGGGCCGCGCTGCTCGACGGCCGTGAGGATGGTGCTGAAGTCGCTGATGCCGCGGGCGGCAAGGGTCTTGATGGGGCCTGCGGAGATGGCGTTGACGCGGATGTTCTTCGTCCCGAGATCCGCCGCGAGGTAGCGTACGGCGGCCTCGAGCGCGGCCTTCGCGACGCCCATGATGTTGTAGTTGGGAAAGACTTTCTCCGCGCCGTAGTAGGTGAGCGTGAGGATGGAGCCGCCGTCGGCCATCAGGGGCGCGGCGGCGCGTGCAAGCGCGATGAGCGAGTAGACGCTGACGTCGTGAGCGACGCGGAAGTCCTCGCGCGCGGTCTCGAGTACGGTGTTCCTAATATTGGGCGCGAAGCCGATGGAATGGACCAGGATGTCCAGCTTGCCGTACTCGTTCTTGAGCTGCTCGAAGACGCGGTCGATGTCGGCGTCAAGCGCGACATCGCACTGGAAAGTCTTGGCCGAGGGCAGCTCGGCGGCGAGTGCGGCGGCGTCGCGCTGCAGACGCTCGCTTTGATAGCAGATGGCAAGTGTGGCGCCCGCCTCCGAGAGCTTCTGGCAGATCGCCCACGCGATGCTGCGCTTGTTTGCAAGCCCGAAGACGACGGCGACTTTGCCCTTGAGATCAATCATGATGCTCCCCTGAAACTCGGGGCCAGAACTCCAGTCCAGCCCGTCCCACAGGATAGCAGCGCGTGCGGGGCTACGTCGTCAACCAGTCGTACTGCTCGTCGGTGAGCGGGACGACCGAAAGGCGGAACTGCCGGAAGAGGATGGAATCGTTAAAGACGCCGGCGGCGCGGATCGCGTCCAGCGGCTTCTCCGGGGTGATCCGCTTGCCCGGCTTGATCGTGACGTTCGGGTTCTTCGGGTCGGCGGCGTCGACCGACACGACCTTTGCCGTGCCGACGGCCGCCTTGCCGACGTTCGAGTGATAGAGGACCAGCTTCTCGCCCTTTTTCATCCCGCGCAGGTAGAACAGGGCCTGATTGTTGGCGATGCCGTCCCAGACGGTCTCGCCGTCGCGCAGCAGATCGTCGAAGGAGTATTTGTCCGGTTCGGTTTTGAGCAGATAAGGCATAGCAGCAGGGTAAACGCTGCCCGCTGCGCGGTGGTGAGTGCGGCGCGGGCTGGCGCGGTAAAGCGACCAGCCGCGCCTGTGAACCAGATGCCCGGCGCGAGCACGGTCGTCGCCATGCCCAAGGGGGCTAGCCGCCCAGATCGACGAGTTGAACCGCCGGCAACGTATGGCCCAGAAATGTGGAACCAAGGCGCTGGAACTTGTCGATCGAGTCGGTCGCGTAAAAGGTGCAGGCATTTTCGCCTGTCTCGGTCATGCGGGCGGGCAGCAGGGCGCATGCCGCCGCAGCGGTTGCCGTGGCCGAATCCACGATGTGGAGCCGGTGCCCTAGCTGTCCAAGCGTGCGCTCGACGAGCGGGCGGATCAGCGGATAGTGGGTGCAGCCGAGGATGAGAGTGGTCGTTCCGGGCGCTTCGGCCAGCGCTTCCGCCAGATAGATGCGCAGCACCTCCGCAGTGACCGGGTGGTCGGTCCAGCCTTCTTCGATCAGCGGCACGAGCAGCGGGCAGGCTTTCTCGTACGCGCGCAGGCCGAGCGCGGCGCAGGCGTGCGAGTATGCGGCGGACTGCACCGTTGCCGAGGTTGCCAGGACGAGCACCGAGGCGTCTTCGCCTGCGCTCGCGGCGGCTGCCGCTGCGCCCGGCGCAATGACGCCGATTACAGGGATCGGCAGTGCGGCTTTCAGCTTGTCCAGCGCGAGCGCCGTGGCCGTATTGCACGCGACCACCAGCATCTCCGCGCCCTGCTCCAGCAGAAACTCGGCCGACGAGAGGGCGAAGCGAGCTACGGTTGCGCGTGATTTCGCGCCGTAGGGAAGCCGCGCGGAATCGCCGAGGTAGAGAAAACGCGCGCCGCGCTGCAGCGGCAGCAGCGCCCGCAGGACGGTGAGGCCGCCGAATCCGGAGTCGAAGACTGCAATGGTGGGAGGGGTGGAGACCTGCATTGGCGCTTTCGGTATACGGCTGTCGGATACGGCTCTCAGGATGCAGCTTACATGGGGTTGCCGAAGGCGGAGAGCACGTGGATCGAGTGGGTCGGGTCGACGACCGCATAGGGCCGCGTGAGATCGGCATGACCGGCGAGCGTATCGCGTGTCTGCCCGTCCACCAGGAAGCGCACCTCGGTGACATGCGGCAGATTGGCGTGCAGGGTAGCGATGATTGCCCGCAGCGTCAGGTCTTCGACCTCGATGCCCGAGGGATGCGCGTCGGCGAAGCTCTTCGTCAGGTTGACCACGGCGAGCTGATCGTCGGGCATGTGGATGTGTCCGTAGGGGGAAGTGTGCTGGGTTTCGGCGCTGTCGTCGGAGTTGGAGGAGGGATTGGAGAGCGGCAGGGGCAGAATGTACACGTCGGTGACGACCTTGCCGGCGGGCAGCGGATGAGTGGAGGCCGGCTGGGCGAAGTCCGAGAACATGCGCTCGAGGATGACGCGCGCACGCAGCGACGGCTCGGCGGGCAGGGGCATGGTGACATCGTCCAGCAGGATGGAGGCATCGGCATCACTGGCCTGCGCGATCGAGACCTGCTCGGCCGGCTGATCGGAAGGCGCGGCGATCCGCGACTCATCGCGCATGGCGGAGATGCGCGACTGCTTCTGCACGCAGCCGTAGATCAGCAGCAGCAGCATCAGCGCGATGCCGCCGACCAGCACCCAGTAGACGATGCGGAGATAACGCGGGATCATTGCGGCACCGTCGGTGGAGGAGTGGCGGTGCCCGGGGTTGTCGCCGCAGGAGGACGGCGCACGATAGGCGCGGGCCTGGTGGAGTCCGCGGGCGACAGCGGCTCTTCTTCGGGGGACACGATGGGGGCCGGCTTCGGCCTGGGTCTTGGTTTCGGCGCAACGGCCGGGGCTCCCGGCTGGGCCGTCGCGGGGGTAGCGTTCGACGTGGAAGCTTCCGCGGCGGCGATCTGGGCCTGCGCATGCTGGCGCCAGAAGGTGAGCGCCGTCACGATGGATTCGGCGACCTGCTGCAGGTAGGTATCCGCCGAGAGACTCACGCCCGGCTTCTCGGGCGCAATCTCAACCGCGACCGCCGGGCAGGTCATGGAGTCGATGGGGCTGACCGAGACCCGCCCGACCACCAGCGGTATGCGCTGCCCGTTGAACGAGGTGGCGAGCTCATTCGCGAGCTGCTGGGAGCGCGGCAGCGAGGCCGCCTGGGCGGAGTCCCACGGGGCGATGTAGGTGTCGGGACGCGCATCGCCCGCACTCGAGGGCTCCGTAAGGGAAGACGCGAACAGATGCACGCCATGGCCCGCGTTCGAAGCATGCAGCAGCAGACAGGCGACCGCGCGGGAACGATTCGCGATCTCCACCCGGGCGTCGGGCGCGACCTCATCGGTTGCGGCCGCATGCGTCAGCACGACGGTGAAGTTTTGGGCCGCCAGCAGACCGCGGAGACGTTCCGCGAACGCCGCGTTGAAGTCCTTTTCCAAGCTCGCGGAGCCAAGTTTCGCGCCGTCGTCCGCACCCCCATGCGCCGGATCGAGCAGGATGACACTCGCATTCCAGGGCGCCTGATACGCGTGCGGATGCGGCTTCGGCCGGTGTGGCGACGGTGCCGTCGGAGCGACAGGGGATGCGTTCTGCGCGAGTGCGGGCAGCACAGCCGCGCCAAGCAGAAGAATGGTCCGGATTGTGGCGTGCGCGTTCAAGGGCGGGAGGGTCCTCGGTGATTGTAGCGGGTTGCCCGCTGCCCTCCCGCCGCAAATGCACCGGAGATCGATCAGGAACCTTGCAGGATCAATGCAGGATCGATCCGGATCCCTGCAGGATTCTTGCCAGATCAGTCCAGCGCGTAGATGGCGAGGCCGCTCAAGAGCTTGGGGTAAAAATCGGTGGACTTCTGCGGCATCACGTCGCCCGAAAGCGAGATGTCGCGAAGCTGCTCCAGCGTGACGGGCTTGATGAGAAACGCGATCTCCGCCTCGCCGTCGCGCACCTGCCGGATCGCCTCGTCAGACTCGCGGAGGTAGCGGATGTTCTCCGCGCGCGCAATGGATTCATGGGAAAGCCCCAGAGTCTGTTCGAGCAGGATGCGGTGCAGCTGAACGACATCCAGCTCGGCCTGGCGCGCGGTGATCTCCGGATGCAGCCGCTTCAACTCCGCCGAGACGGCGTCCGCCTTTGCGGAGAGTAGAAAGCTGCCGTCGCGGGTCACGGCCAGGAAGGCAACGCCGTGGACGTCCGAGAGCGCCTTAACGTCTGGTTCCGACAGCCGGCTGACCGAGAACCAGGGTTCCGCCGCCGCCAGAAACTGCTCCGCCGAAAAGCCGTCGAGACCGAAGACGACGCGATGGGTGGGGAGAATGGTGATTCCCGGGGCCTCCATGTTGACGAAGGTCATCATCATGGCTGCCTCGGGAAAGCGTGGCTTTGGAAGCAGCGCGTGAGGCTCGTCGGCCAGGTTGGACGAGGACTCGTCCTCATCGTTGTCGCTGCTCGAGCGGCGGCCCGAGGAGCTTTCCGGCTGGATGCCGAGCTCGGCCGCGCGCTCTTTCATGTAGGCGACGGAGGTCTCGTATCGGTGGTGGCCGTCGGCGATCAGGAGCTTCTTGTTGTCCATCGCGGTCACCAGCAGATTGAGCAGCTGCGGATCGGTGAGCCGCCACACCCGGTGCACGACACCGTACTCGTCAGTGATCGCAAGATCGGCCGGCTTCTCGAATTCTCCGTCTTTCGACTGAAAGATGAGCTGCTCCGCCGTAAACGCCGGGTCGGAGTAGAGCATGTAGATCTGCTCGCAGTAGGCGCGGGTCGCCTTGAACAGCGCCAGCCGGTCGGATTTGTGCTTTGGGAAGGTCTGCTCGTGGCGGTAGACGACTTTTTCGGCATAGTCATACAGATGTCCCAACCCGATAAAGCCGCGCCGCTCGCGTGTTTCTTCCGTTCCCGGGACGACATACGTTTGCGAATAGCCGTAGAGAGCGGGTTCAGCCTCCGGGCGCAGGATCTCCTCGTCGCGCCACGCCTGCAGCGTCTCGGCGGCGCGGGTATAGACGTTGTGCGGGGCGGAGTTGGCGGCATGCGGTGCGAACGCGTCCGTATCGTCCGGCTCCCGTTTACCGAGGATGACCCGGATGAGGTTGAACGGCGAGCGGTCGTAGTAGGCCTGCTGCATGAGCGGTGTGATCTTGTCGTAAGGCTGGGTGACGACATCTTCCATACGGACCTTATCCGTGTCGTAGCGCAGTGCGCGGAAGGGGTAAATGCGAGCCATACTGTCTTGTTCTCCGTCTCGTGTTGATGCCGAAAGCAGGTGTATCCGGCATTCGGACGCGAATCTGCGAGCAGAGGATGCGATAGTTTCGTCATTTGAACGGCTTTGTTGATGCAGATGACGCGGGTTGCCTGCCCGGCATCCAATTGATCACCGTACGTTGTAAGCTGCGCTTACGCATGCGGCCTCAGGTGGTGTTTTCCATGGGAACTCTGGGATCGACAGCTCTGGTCAGCGGACGTCGAGACATGTTGAAGGCGTGGATCGCCGCCGTTCTGCTCTTCGGCTTGTGGGTGGGCGCGGGTGTCCCTGCCCGCGCTCAGGAGAACCCGCTCGGACAGGTGGAGACGCCCACGCCGGTGAAGAGCTCCGCGAAGACGGATACCGCGACGGCCGACGGCGCTTCATCGACCGCGACGCGGAAGGCAGATTCTTCAGGGCAGGTGCCGGGAACAGTCAGAATGCCCGTGTCCGGGCTGCCGCGGTTGCGCATGGAGGCTAATCTGGTGCTGGTTCCGATGACGGTGACCGATCCGCGCAACCGTCTGGTCACGGGCCTTGAGGCGGTGAACTTCCAGGTGTTCGACAATAACGTCGGGCAGTCGATCAAGAGCTTCTCCACCGATGACGCGCCGGTCAGCATTGGCGTCATCTTCGACCTGAGCGGCAGCATGCAGAATAAATTTGCCCGTGCCCGCAAGGCGCTGACGGAGTTTCTCCGCACCTCCAATCCCGCAGACGAATTCTTCGTCGTCGGCTTCAACGATCGGCCCGCCGTGGTGGTCGATTACACCTCCGACGTGGACGATGTGGAGGCTCGCATGGTGATGCTGCGGCCCGAAAACCGCACCGCTCTGATCGATGCTGTTTACCTGGGAGTGGACAAACTCAAGCAAGCCAAGTATGACCGCAAGGCGCTTCTGGTCATCTCCGACGGAGGCGACAATCGCAGCCGCTACACGGAAGGCGAACTTCGCCGCGTGATCCGCGAGAGTGACGTGCAGATTTTTGCCATGGGCATCTTCGACGATTATGCGCCGACCGAGGAAGAGCAGCTCGGCCCGGTCCTGCTCTCAGAGATGGCCGAAGCGACGGGCGGCCAGATGTTCAAAGTCACGAATCTCGACGAAATGTCCGATATCGCCACCCGCATCAGTGCGGAGTTGCGCAACGAATACGTCGTGGGCTATCGTCCGTCCGATATGAAGAAGGACGGCAACTGGCGTAAATTGAAGGTGCGTCTCGTGCCTCCGCCGGGCTTGCCGGCGCTGACGGTTCATTTTCGCCAGGGGTACTATGCAGCTTCGCAGTAGGCTTGCGGCTCGTCTCATCTGGAGCGGTATCTGTCTTGGCCTGGGGGGAGCTCATGCCCAGACGACCGCCCAGATTCCAGCTCAGAGTTCAGTCCAGACGCCGGTACAGAGCTCCCAGTTTCCGCTCAACCTCGACCGCGATCCAGTTCCTTCCCCGGATCCCGACGCCCCAGCCGGCAAGGTAACTGCGCCGGAGGCCGCCGGTGCTCCGGGTCAGGTGGTTCGAGGGGCCGGCGGCCTGTACACGCTTACGCGCGACGCGTTCGAGGTCCGTCTGAATGTCTCCGTGCTCGACGGAAGCGGACGTCCCGTGCAGACGCTCCAGCAGAGCGACTTCCGGGTCTACGAGGATGGCGTCCCTCAGACTATTCTCGGCTTTCGTCATCAGGATTTACCGGTCTCGATCGGTCTTCTGATCGACAGCTCCGGATCGATGTACGACAAGCGTCCCGCCGTCGATAAGGCCGCTGTCGATCTCGTCCGGCTCTCGAATCCGCAGGATGAAGAGTTCCTGGTCGACTTCTCCTCCGAGGCCTTCATCGATCAGGACTTCACCTCTTCGGTCGACAAGCTGCAGCAGGGTCTGGGCTACATCAAGTCCAGCGGCGGCACAGCCGCGTACGACGCCCTGGTTGCCTCCGCAGACTACCTCGCCAAGAACGCGAAAAATCCTAAACAGGTCCTGATCGTTGTGACCGACGGCGAGGACAACGCGTCAAGTGCCACTCTCGAACAGGCGATCCGGCGTATCCAGGATCTGGATGGCCCCATCGTCTACTGCATCGGTCTGCTTTTCGGCGAGGATACCGACCGGCGCGAGTCCAAGCATGCCCGCCGTGTGCTGGAGGAAATCGCGGAACAGACCGGCGGCGAGGCCTACTTTCCGAGATCGCTGAAGGAAGTGGACGGAATCGCGGGCCAGGTCGCGGAAGACATCCGCACCCAGTACACGATTGCCTATCGGTCGACCAATCCGCCGGAACATGGAGGATATCGCCAGGTGCATGTCGAGGCAAAAGGCAAGACCTTCGGCAAGCTCGACGTACGCACCCGCAGCGGCTACTACCCACGCGTGACACCCGCCATCACACCTTCCGGCAGGTAGGCGTCTCGGAAGCTCGCCCCGGCATCACACTCCGGTACTCACAACGGATGACTCGGAAGAGAAAAAGGGAGCAGAATCATGGCGATCGAAACGATGGAAGAACTATTTGTCTCGGAGTTGAAGGACATCTATTCGGCGGAGAAGCAAGCGGTGAAGGCCTACCCGCGCCTCGTCAAGACTGTGCAGTCGGAAGACCTGAAGCAGGCGTTGAAGCAACATCTCGAGCAGACGAAAGGCCAGATCGAGCGGCTCGACCGCATCTTCGAGATCCTCGACAAGCGCGCCGGCGGCAAGACCTGCGAGGGCATGAAAGGGCTGCTCGAAGAGGCGAATGAGCATGCTGAAGAGATTGAAAAGGGAGCGGTGCTCGATGCCGCGCTGATCGGCGCCCTGCAGCGCGTAGAGCACTATGAGATAGCCGCTTACGGAACCGCCGCGACGCTTGCCGAAGCGCTGGGCCGGGAAGAGCTACATCGACTCCTCGCGGAGACGCTGCAGGAGGAAAAACAGACCGACGAGCGCCTCACCGAGGTCTCGCACGGCGTGAACGAAGAGGCACTGGGTGAAGGCGAAGAAAAGGACGGCGAAGATGAGGATGAAGAACCCGCTCCGAAGAAGTCCGCTGCGAAAAAGTCAGTGAAAAAGAACAGCAGCAAGAAGTAGATTGCTTGATCAATGATGGGCTCGCCAGTGGCGAGCCCATCGGTATCTGCGCTATACATTGAATTTGAAGAAGAGGATGTCGCCATCCTTGACGACGTATTCCTTGCCTTCGGAGCGGAGCAGCCCTTTCTCTTTCACCGCCTGCTCGGAGCCGTAGGTGAACAGATCTTCGCAGCTGTAACAGTCTGCCTTGATGAAGCCGCGTTCGAAGTCGGAGTGGATGACGCCGGCGGCCCCGGGTGCTTTGGTGCCGCGCTTGATGGTCCAGGCACGGACCTCCTGCACGCCGGACGTGAAGTAGGTAATGAGGCCGAGGAGGCGGTAAGCCGCGTGGATGAGGCGGGTGAGGCCGGGCTCCTCGAGGCCGATCTCGGCGAGGAACTCGGCGCGCTCGGCCGGCTCCAGCTGAGCGATTTCGGACTCCATCGCGCCGCAGATGCGGACGACCTCGCTGCCCTCCTCGGCGGCGCGCTTCTCCACCTGCGCGGTCCACTCGTTGCCGGCGGCGATGCCGGCTTCGTCCACGTTGGCGACGTAGAGCATGGGCTTCATGGTGATGAGGAAGAGTTCGCGGGCGATCAGGCGCTCGTCGTCGGTGAGTTCGGCGGTGCGGGCGGGATTGCCGGCGTTCAGCACCTCGCGCAGCTTCTGGATGGCGGAGAGCTCGGTCTTGGCCTGGGGCGAGGCGGAGGCGGATTTAGCGGCTTTCTCGGCCTTGACGACGCGCTTCTCGACAGTGTCGAGATCGGCCAAGAGCAGCTCGGTGTTGATCACTTCCATGTCGTCGAGCGGCGAGACCTTGCCGGCGACGTGGATGATCTCGGAGTCGTCGAAGCAGCGGACCACGTGCAGAATCGCATCCGTCGCGCGGATGTGGCCGAGAAACTGGTTGCCGAGGCCCTCGCCCTTGCTGGCGCCGGAGACGATGCCGGCGATGTCGATAAACTCCATGGTGGTGGGGACGATAGAGTCGGGCTTGACCATCTGGACGATGCGGTCCATGCGCGCGTCGGGAACGGGGACGACACCGACGTTAGGATCGATGGTGCAGAACGGGTAGTTCGCGGCCTGCGCTTTTGCGGAGGTGAGTGCGTTGAAGATGGTGCTCTTCCCTACGTTGGGGAGGCCGACGATTCCGACATTCAGAGGCAT
>CAXTVJ010000014.1:66822-70563 GCA_964247715.1 uncultured Acidobacteriaceae bacterium
TGGCTCCTATTGAAACTGAGTCCTAGAACCTCCGCCGACTCTAGGTCGGCTGACCACTTTGCGCCAACGGTCACCTCAGTAGTGAACATATCTTCGAAGGCGGGAAGGGTTCGACGCTCTGTCTTGCCGCCTTCCTTGTAGCGTTCCACTAAGAAATGGCTTTCTGATTGTTGTAAAACAACGCGAACCTCCCCTTTGGGAGCATAGATCTTAGGTACGGGTATATTCGCTATCGAAGACGTCTCGATCGACGCAAAAACAGTCAACTTGATTCCCGGCTCGACCTTTCGAACGAATTCTTCGGTGACTTCAATGAGCAGATAAGATTCATTCAGCAGTGCGATGACTTGTCCATAGATCTGCATAATAGTCTCTGATTTCCTCTGAAAACTCGGCTTCAGCTTCCTATTCGAAACCCTAGCTAGCAAACAGGTCAACGCTTGAAGGGCGTCGTCATGCCGTGCGTGAAATTCGAAGTTGCGCGTAGTGCCACTCGCGCGTGTTCGTCCCGTAGACCGCCATTATTTAGGCGAAGAAGGTGGATCGTTGGTCATGAATACCGCAAGCTCTTCGTCCATTTTGCGCCACTCCTCTTCCGAGGGAACGACGATCTTGCCCCGGAGTGCACCCAAGATGCGGCGACTACTCAGAGCACTGCGCGGCGCAGGCGCGTCACGGACAGCTTCAGCGGCGGCATTTCCGGGCGGGCGATCTTCACCTCTTCGCCGCTGCCAGCTACCGAGGCAAGCTCCTCGAAGTGCTCTGCGGCGTATTGGAGGGTGACCTGCATGGACCTAGCCTAGCTTTCACGCACCAGGAGGGTCAACAAGAAAGGGCGGACTCTGTTGGAGTCCGCCCTTCTGTTTTCACGCGTAAGCGTCCAAGACCGCACGAAGTGCTACTCGGCGGCGAGTTCTTCCTGTTCGCCTTCCATGCGCATCTGTTCGAGTTCGCGCTCTTCGGCTTCGATGGCGGCCGTGACTTCCTGCTGGACGGCAGCAGCGGCTTCTTCGAGTTCCGGCGAGAGTTGAACGTTGCGGTAGTACTCCATGCCGGTGCCGGCCGGGATGAGGCGGCCGACGATGACGTTTTCCTTGAGGCCGCGGAGCGTGTCGATGGAGCCGTTGATGCTGGCTTCGGTGAGCACGCGGGTGGTCTCCTGGAAGGACGCCGCCGAGATGAAGGAGTCGGTGGAGAGCGAGGCCTTGGTGATGCCGAGCAGGAGTGAGCGGCCGATCGCCGGGCGTCCGCCGGCCATCAGCACGCGCTGATTTTCGGCGTTGAACCGGAAGCGGTCGATCTGCTGATCGATGAGGAAGGTGGAATCGCCCACCTCTTCGACCTTTACCCAGCGCAACATCTGCCGGACGATGGTCTCGATGTGCTTGTCCGAGATGGTGACGCCCTGGAGGCGGTAGACCTCCTGGATCTCGTTGACGAGATACATCTGGAGCGCGCGCTCGCCGAGCACCTCGAGGATGTCGTGCGGGTTGCGCGGTCCGTCGATGAGGGCATCGCCGGCGCGGAGCCGTTCGCCTTCCTGGACGTTGACGTAGACGCCGCGCGGGACCGAGTACTCCTCTTCCTGCCCGTTGTCGCCGGTGACGTAGACCTTGCGCTGACCCTTGGCGACATCGCCGAAGCGGACGACACCGTCGATCTTGGAGATGATCGCGGGGTCGCGGGGCTTGCGTGCCTCGAAGAGCTCGACGACGCGCGGGAGACCGCCGGTGATGTCCTTGGTGCGGGTGGTCTCACGCGGGATCTTGGCGAGGATGTCACCGGGGTGCACCTCGTCTCCATCAACGACCATGAGGTTGGCGCGGGACGGCATCAGGTAGCGCTTGGTGCCGGTCGGTCCCTTGATGAGGATGGTGGGCTGACGCTTTTCGTCGGGCGATTCCTGCACGACGAGACGCGAGAGGCCGGTGACCTCGTCGACCTCTTCGTTGAGGGTGACGCCTTCCTGGAGGTCCTTGAACTGGACGGTTCCGGCAATCTCGGTGAGCAGCGAGAAGGTGTAGGGATCCCACTCGCCGATGACGTCTCCGAGCTTGACGACGGTGCCGTCTTCGACCTTGAGCTTGGCGCCATAGACGATGGCGTAACGCTCTTTTTCACGGCCCTTCTCGTCGACGATGGCGATGGAGCCGTTGCGGTTGAAGGCGACCAGGCCGCCATCCTTGGAGCGGACGGTGACGAGGTTGATGAAGCGGATGGCGCCGGCGTTCTTGGCCTCGAGGTGCGAGGCGTCGTGGACGCGCGACGCGGTGCCGCCGATGTGGAAGGTACGCATGGTGAGCTGGGTACCGGGCTCACCGATGGACTGGGCCGCGATGACGCCGACGGCTTCGCCCATCTCGACCATCTTGCCGGAGCCGAGGTTACGGCCGTAGCAGAGGATGCAGCATCCGCGCTTGGACTCGCAGGTAAGGACGGAGCGGATCTTGACCCGCTCGATGCCCGCGGCCTGGACGGCGGAGGCGCGATCCTCGTCGATCTCCTGATTGATCTCGACGATGGTCTTGCCTTCGAAGTCCTTGAGCTTCTCGAGCGAGACGCGGCCGATGATGCGGTCGCGCAGGGGCTCGATGGTCTCGCCGGCTTCGATGATGGGGGTGACGTAGATGCCTTCGACGGTGCCGCAGTCGACGTGCGAGATGATGACGTCCTGGGCGACGTCGACGAGCCGGCGCGTGAGGTAACCGGAGTCGGCGGTCTTGAGGGCGGTATCGGCCAGACCCTTGCGTGCGCCGTGGGTGGAGATGAAGTACTGCAGCACGGTGAGGCCTTCACGGAAGTTGGCCGTGATGGGGGTTTCGATGATTTCGCCGGAGGGCTTGGCCATGAGGCCGCGCATGCCGGAGAGCTGACGGATCTGCTGTTTGGAGCCGCGGGCGCCGGAGTCGGCCATGATGTAGACCGGGTTCATGGCGCCTTCCTTGTCGGCCTTCTTCATGTTGCCGAACATCTCGTCGGCGACGCGTTCGGTGACGCCGGACCAGAGCTGGATGACCTTGTTGTTGCGCTCGCCGTTGGTGATGGCGCCGTCGAGATACTGCTGCTGGACGTTGATGACCTGCTTCTCGGCGTCGGCGACGACGGTGTACTTGGAGTCGGGGATGACCATGTCGTCGAGTCCGACGGAGAGGCCGGAACGGGTCGCGTAGGTGAAGCCGAGATCCTTGACGCGGTCGAGGGTCTTGACCGTGACTTCGAGGCCGAGGTTGAGGTAGCAGTAGTTGATGAGCTGGCCGATGCCCTTCTTTTTGAGCAGGCCGTTGACGAACGGCATGCCCTCGGGGAGGGAGTCGTTGAGGATGGCGCGGCCGACGGTGGTCGAGATGAACTGGTTGTTGTACTCGACGGGCTCGGTGTGGGTGAGGTCCTGGTCGTCGTACGCGGTGGTCATGTCGAGGACAGGGCCGGTGTAGCGCAGACGGATGGGCGTGAGGGTCTCGACCTGACGAGCCTCGAGTGCCATGAGGACTTCTTCGATGTTGGCGAAGACGCGGCCCTCACCCTTCGCATTCACCTTGGCTTTGGTCAGGTAGTAGAGACCGAGGACGAGGTCCTGCGTGGGGACGGTGATGGGCTGGCCGGAGGCGGGCGAGAGGATGTTGTGCGACGCGAGCATCAGGACCGAGGCTTCGATCTGGGCCTCGGGCGAGAGCGGGATGTGCACTGCCATCTGGTCGCCGTCGAAGTCCGCGTTGAAGGCGGTGCAGACGAGCGGATGGA
>CAXTVJ010000015.1:0-66106 GCA_964247715.1 uncultured Acidobacteriaceae bacterium
ACCCAACTCCGGATTTGCTGGGGCGCTGGGTTCTATGAGGCAAGCGATATATACAACAGCCGCAAGCCGTCGCAGTCAAACGTGCAACCGTCGTGCTTAATCGGCGCAAAGGCGAAATACTGCCCTGAGAATCCATCGATGGAAGGCTGCGTCGATGTATGAACCGGATGGCAATCCACGCCGACACGAAGCTCTATCAGTCGGTGGGCGTGGGAATAGGTGTGCGAGCAGGTACCCGACGATGTTGTGAACCAATCGGTGGTGAGACCTTCTCCCCGCCTCGGCGCCGCCGCAAGCATGGTGCTGATCATCGACCGGAGGATGCGACTGGACCGGAGCCCCGGAACTCGGGGTCCATTAATTGTCGTTAGGCAGGTTGGCGAGGGCCACGGCGCGGACGTGCAGAGTGCGGACAGCGGTCGTCGAGGTAATCGAAAGGCGGAGGACTCGCCTGCGCATCTGGATCCCAGACGAGCTCGCCGGGGGTCATCGCTGGGTCCGGGGAGCAGGCCGATGCGGATCGGATGCCATCCTTAGCGCGGGCGAGGCCCTGAAGGATCTGTTCTGACCGCCGCCACCAACAAAGAACGCCCGCGCCAAGGTCATCTGGCGCGGGCGTTCGTTTTCTTTTCAGCGACTGGCACCCGTTGTAAGAAGATTTGCCCGTTGTACGATTCCGAGCCGCTCAACGGCGATAAAGACGGTACGGGCGGCACATTCGGTACACTCCCTAAATCACGCAAACCCTTCATTTGAGGAGCTTTACATTCATGACAAAGGATCTAACGGGGAGTGTGGCGGAGAGGGAGGGATTCGAACCCCCGGTACCATTACTGGTACGTCTGATTTCGAGTCAGGTGCATTCAACCGGGCTCTGCCACCTCTCCGCATTGCCTTCGTCAGGGCTCCCTCAAGTGTAGCGAGGATGGATAGATAGTTCAACGGGCGCGTAGCCTGAATACATGTGCGGCCTCTGGAGTCCGGAACTGATCGCCTGGGTGCGCGGGCGTGCGCGGGCCGAGGGAATTGAGCTGTCGGGTGTGGCGGCGGCTCCGGCGGCCAGCGAACCCGCCGGGCAACAAACTGCCGAGCGATTTTCTGAGTGGGTGGACTTGGGCCGTCAGGGCGAGATGAAGTATCTCGAACGGAGAGATGATTGCGGGGAACTTTTGCGGCGCTCGGCTCGGGTTGCGATGCCCTGGGCTCGTTCCGTCCTTGTCTGCGCGTTCAATTACCACGGCGACGGTCCGCATTCCATGGATCCGGCCGGTAAGGATGAGGGCTGGATCGCGCGCTATGCATGGCTCGGCACGCCGCAAGGTCGACCCGCTGATTACCACGACGCATTGCTCCAGCCCCTGCGCAACATCGAGGAAGCCCTGCGTGCGCGAATCCCCTGCGAGACGCGCTCGTATGTTGACACCGGCCCTTTGCTGGAACGCGACTTTGCCCAGCGCGCCGGTGTCGGGTGGATCGGTAAAAATACGTGCGTGCTGAACCAGGAGGTCGGCTCCTGGCTTCTACTGGGTGTGATCGTCACCTCGCTTGATCTGCCGGAGGCCGTCGCGCTCGCATCCGCACTCCCGTCCGCACCAGACCGCTGCGGAAGCTGCACCCGCTGCATCGATGCATGTCCAACGGATGCGCTGATTGCTCCTCGCCAGATGGATGCCTCGCGCTGTATCTCCTACCTGACCGTCGAACTGAAAGGGAAAGTCCCGGTCGCACTGCGCGAGGGCATGGGGCGCCAGGTCTTCGGCTGCGATATATGTCAGGATGTCTGCCCGTGGAATCGCCGCGCTCCCTTGATGCAGCAGGAAACGCTGAGCGTTCGCCAGGAGTTGGCGAACCCGTCACTCGCGTGGCTTGGCGCGCTCGATGATGTCGGCTTCAAGCATGAGTTCAAGGGATCGCCCCTTGAACGGACAAAGCGCCGTCGGATTCAGCGCAATGTAGCCATTGCCATGGGCAACAGCGGAGACCAGCGCTTCCGGGCGCAACTGGAGGCCTGGACGGCGAGTGCGGATCCCGTCCTTGCGGAGTCGGCCGCCTGGGCGCTTACACGGCTGACGCCAAGCGCAGACCGTCACGGAGCCCTGCTAGCATCAGAGCCAGCGGGGGTTGGCGCTGTCGATGTCGATTCTGAAGCCGTTCAAGCGGAACCTTGAAGCAGGCGAGCCGGCCGTCGGTGAGTCGGGTACCGTTGAGCGCGGCAGGCCGCTTTCGACCAGCGAACCGGAACGGCCACTTTCCAGCGGCACCGCGGCGAAGTTCCGGAACGAGAACGACCTGGGTATCGGCAAGTCTAGCGTGCAAGAGCGGGACCGCGATCCCCAGATCGGCTCTGGTGAGCCGCGCGCCGGAACCGACGATCCGCAGCCGGTGCCCATTCGTCACGTTCGCCCAGTCGTTCTCGAGCGTGGCTGGTGGCCGCAGACGCTCGACTTCCTCAAGTTCATGACCGGCACCGAGGTGCACACCTACGCATTCAGCGTGGCGGCCAACGTCATCCTGTCACTGTTTCCATTCATTGTGCTCATGCTCGAGCTGGCAGAGCGGGTCTTCCACTCGCCGGCGATGGTCGCGGTGCTCTGGGACCTGATGCATAGCCTGCTGCCGGTCAGCCAGGATTTCGTCATGCGCAGCATGACCGTACTCGCGCACCCGCACAAGGGAACGCAGTTCTTCTCCGTCTTCATGTTGCTCGTTACCTCAACCGGCGTGTTCCTTCCGCTGGAGGTCGCGCTCAATAATGTCTGGGGCGTCAGGGAAAATCGAAATTATCTTGCCAACCAGGCGGTCTCCCTTTTTTTGGCGGCTTCCGTCGGCGTGCTCGTTCTCGCTTCAGTCGGGTTTTCCGCCGTGCAGCGTACCGTGCTGACGTGGATCTTCTTCGGACACACTCAAAACATCGTCTTCAATGCCGTGGGCGGTGTCGTCCTCCGAATCTGTGCCGTTATCGCCAGCATCCTGGTGTTCTTTCTTATCTACTGGATACTCCCACACCGCAAGATCCCCGCCATGGCGGTTCTGCCCACGGCGGTAGTCGTCGGTCTGGCCTGGGAGGTCGCGAAGTACTTGTATGTGCTGGCCTTGCCGAAGCTGGATTTCGAGTCGGTCTATGGCCCTTTCCGGGTGACCGTCGGGCTGATGATGTGGGCATTTCTCTCCGGCCTGCTGCTGCTCGCGGGCGCGCATTTCTCTGCATCGCGTTATGCGCTCCGAGTGGCCCGCGCCGCGGCCGATAAGAAGACGGAATAAGCTCCGCTATACCCAGGCGGGCGGATCAGGGTGTCGGCGCGGTCGACTTGATCGCAATCGCACTCGGGTCCTGTCCGGCAGGCAGCATGGTCATCAGTCCGGGAGCAAGCTTGCTGCTGGTTCTGATCAGAGCGACATCTCCGGAGCGCTTATCCGCCACCAGCAGCAGATTCTGGGCACCCTCCGGCTCGTTCGAGAGTGCGAGAGCGTCAGGACCAGCGCCGGTGTGAATGCTCGTTATCAGTTTGCCGTCTTCGATCGAGTAGAGCGAGACCGAGTCCGAGCCTGTGTTGGCGATCCAAAGCGCGGAATTGTCCGCCGAAACGATGCCCTCGGCAGGGTCGTCGCCGATCGGAAACGTGTTCGAAGTTTCATTTGTCCAGGTGGAGACCTCGGAGACTGAGCCCGCAGCCACATTCGAGGTGAAGATCTCGCCGCCGTCGGGCTTCAGGGTGAGGTGCATGGGGTCGGGGCCTACATCGAGCAGCGCAAGTGCGTGATCGCTGAGGCTGTTCACATTCTGCCGCGCCGCCCAGGATCCAGGCTCCGAAGCAAGCTGGAGCACGAGTACCTGGTTCGTGCCAGGACAGGCGATAAAAGCCTTGGACGCGTCCGGAAGGACAACCGGATTTGTCGCCGCCGCACACTGGTTGAAGACCGAGCGCTGCCGCAGAGCCTTGTCCGGAGACGCGGTGCCCGACACGGCGACGGCATAGAGCCCGACCGACCCGCTGTCCGGAAAAACGACAATCAAACTGCGTCCATCAGGAGAGATGACCGCCGAGGCCGGGTGAGCGGGCGTAGGTATTGTGGCAACGACACGTTGTGCGTCTAGATCAATCATCGACACGGTGTTCGACCCTTTGTTCGCCACAAACGCCCGACGACCTTCGCTGTCGACAGATAACGCAGCCGGATCCCGCTGCAGCGGGATCGTCACCTCGACTTCGTTCGTGCCCGTGTTGATCACACTGAGCGATCCCGAAGACCCGTCACGCTGCGCGTTCAGCACGTAGACCTCGTTCCGCCTCGGATTGGCGGCAATGGCGATCGGATGCTCTCCCACCCGCAGTGTCCGGTCCACGCGCAGGTAGACCAGATCGAGAACCGTCACGGTGTTCGAGCCGGAGTTGGCGATATAGGCAAACTCCCGAAAGCTGGCCGGATAGCTGGGGAACCCTGGACGATGGCAGCCGGAGATCGCCAGCGCGGCGAGCGCAAGACCCGCCCGAAAGCGGATTGCATGAGAGCGAGAGGTCACTGTCTGAGGGTAGGGGTTCAGGCGGAATTGAGCAACGATCCCGAGCATGCATGCGGACGCTGCTTCGAAGAAACATGCTGCAGGGGGGAAACTCTGTCGCGCGCAGTTTCGTCACTTCCGCAGACGTGGACCGTCCCTTGCGGGCGATCGACGCGTCTTGCAGGACTCCTCGGACAACGAGGTACGGTGGGCTAGACCGGCCTCGTTGATTTTTCCCGAGTAACGTCCTCTTTCTCCCCTCGCAACCAGGTCTTAAGCAACCAGAGAAAGTATCCCCCCTGCAGGACGATCACCGCCGCGTACGCGAGCGCAAGGTTTCGCCCTTCCAGCGTCGATATTGGATCAAGACGCATGTCCGGCCTCCGTTCGTGCGCTCAGGGGCGACGGGCGTGAACTGCGGAACGGCGCCGCTGCAAGATCCAGACCCATGGCAAGATCGAGGGCTGACTGGATCGCCCGCGACTCCGCCCGTTGCTGACGCCGTTCGACGGCGAAGCGGAAGACGAGGATGAAGATGCCCCACATCGCCCACGCGGCGACGTTCCAGAAGAACGCCGGAAGCATGGACTTATCCATGCCGGACCCTTGCGCTCCTCCAAAGACGGGTGCCGGATGCTGTGTGCGCCACCAGCGAATCGACATGTAGACGATCGGTACATCAATCGCGGCAAAGACCGAAAGAACCGCCGCGACGGTGGATGTCTGGCCAGTGGCCGACAAGCGCCGCGCCATCAGGTAGGCGACATACAGCAACCAGAGCAGCAGCAGGGAGGTAAGGCGCGCATCCCAGGTCCACCAGATCCCCCACGCAGCCCGCCCCCACAGCATGCCGGTGGCGAGGCAGATGGAGGTGAACACCACCGTCACCTCGGCAGCCGAAACCGCCCAGGCGTCCGCGATCAGCGCTGCCGTCGGTCGGCGGCGGCGAAGTGCCAGGTACACGACGGACGCAATGAAGTTGACGTAGGGAAAGACCAGCCCGAGCATGGCCGAGGGCACATGCCAATAGAGGATGCGCCCGATGTTGCCTTGCTCAGCATCCGGCGGCGAGACAAACAAAGCCTGATGAAAGCCGATGGTAAGCATCACGATCGTAGCTGTGAACCAGAGCGCGCCTGCGAGGACAGGAAGGCGCGATCGAGCCGAAGAAGGAGCGGTAGACGCCATGCTCTCAGTTTACGCGCTCCGATTTCGCCATTGCGAGCGGCCATTGACCGCTGTCGCATGCGGCAAATGAAAGGAAGCCACTCTGGAACCGATCTACTCCGCGTGGAGCACGGTTCCGAACAACGTGAGGCAGGCGGTGGTGAAGGCGAGGTCGTAACCGATCAGCAGTCGGATCCACAGTCCGGGTTCGAATTCGCCGGTCAAAATTGCAGTGGTTGCCTGCACCATGGCCAGTACCGCCGGGATGGCGACAGGGAAGAGAATCAGCGGAAGCATGGTTTCGCGGTTTCGCGTGCGCAGCGAGAGCGCGGCGAAAAACGTTCCGTTCGCTACCAGCGCCCACGTGCCCAGGGGAAGCACCGCGAGCAGGAGCCATCCCTGTCCCAGCGCATGCAAGTTGTAAAACACCACAAACAGGGGCGCGAGAAGAATCTCCACCGCCGAGACAAAGGCCAGGTTGGCGAGTGCCTTCCCCAGAAAGAGAGCTGCGGCGGCTGAGGGCGCGAGACGCTGGGCGTCGAGCACGCCATTGCGCTGCTCGCGCAGCCAGGACTGGTTCATCGTCGTGGTTGCCGCGAACAGCAGCACCACCCACAGAATGCCGCCCGCGATCTGCCTCGAGGTGGCTGCGGTCGGATCGAACGCAAGCGAAAAGACAACCACCACGAGCAGCGAGAAGAAGAGCATCGCGGTGATGGAGTCACGCGAGCGCCACTCAAGCCGCAGATCTTTGGCGAGGTGCGCAAGCGTATGTCGCAGGAACGTCATACTCCGGCCGGCTCGCGGACGGCTTTCGTCAAGTCGGCCAGTTGAGCACCGGTCGCCCGCAGATAATGTTCAGGCGCAAGAATCAGCTGCAACCCGCGCTGCCCGGCGGAGACGCTGATGCGATCGAACACCTGGATCGTCTCGTCCACGAACGCCGGGAACGGCTTGCGCGCGGCCAGCAGTGTCACCGCGCCGCGGAGATAGCCTGTCAGCGGCTCAACCTGCTTCAGCGGCGCCATTTCCAGCTTCTTGTTGCCGGAATGGGTGGCGAGCTTCTTCAGGTCCAACTCTGCGTTGCCGGGGATGACGGCGAAAACATAATGCGCTTCGCCGCTGGTCACCGCCGACTCCGTCAGCAGCGTCTTGAAGACCTGTTCGGGCGGCATGCCGATCTTGCCAGCCACGGTAATCGCCGAGAGATCGTCCGGGTCAACGGGATAGCCGCGCAGTTCGTAGGAGATCGCCAGTGCGTCCAACACGCGGGCTGCATTCGTCTTGTGCACGATCTTCATGCGCGCGCTCCGACTGCCTTCACCGTCTGTCCTTTTCGTATGTCGGCCAGTGCTCCCCGGTCCAGCGTGAGCGTGACACTGGCAATCCGCTCTGCCAGGTGAGCCTGATGCGTGGTCAGCACAATCGTTCGTCCACCCGGACTGCGCGGATGCGGCCACGTCCGGTAATCCGCGAGCAGGTCGACGATCGCTTTCGCGGAGCCAGCGTCCAGATTCGAGAAGGGTTCATCGAGCAGCAGCAGCCCCGGATCCGACTGCAGTGCGCGCGCAAGTGAAGCACGCTGGCGCATGCCCTGCGAGTATTGCCCGACCGGCCGTTCCAGCGTCGGATCAAGCCCGACCGCACGCAGCGCCATCTCGGGCGAGCCGGACGAGCAGCCGCAATCCGCCCCGATGCGGTGCAGCGAGGCAAAGTAGCGCAGATTTTCAATTGCCGACAGCTCATCGTAAAGAGTCGAGGCGTGCCCCATGTAGGCGATGCGGCCGCGATCCTCGCTGAGCAGACTCGCCGGATCGCTCCCGAAGACGGTAAGACTGCCATGCGTCGGCTCCGCCAACCCGGCCAGCAGGCGCAACAGAGTAGATTTGCCCGCGCCATTTTCACCCAGCACCAGATAGATCTGTCCGGCCTGCAGCGTAAGCGAGAGCCCGCGCAGGGCAGCAAACGAACCGAACAGCTTGGACACTCCATCAAGCTGTGCAACCGCAGGCACCGGCGCCTCAGTTTCCGGGAACGCGACGGAAGCGGGAGCGAGCGGCATGTCTCCATCTTAGAACGACCTGCGCGCCGCGACTGCGGTGCACCGCAGAGCGGCTGCTCAAGAAATGCGGGCCTTGAAACAGCAGATGAGCCGCTGGCGCGCATGGTCGATCTCGTCGTCGCCGGCGAGAACGGCAGTGTGCCAAACTTCTTGTGACTCGGGAACCGTGCGACGATAAGGCTCTGATGAAAGGATTTCGATGACGATCCGACAGCTTGCACTCAGCGGCATCTTCGCCGCCGCCGTGACCTCTACCGGCTCCGCCCAGCAGACACCGCAGCTCTCGCCGGCAGACCGGCAGTTAGCCCATGACCTCTTCAAGCAGTTGATCGAAACCAACACGACGGATTCCGTCGGCTCCGTCACTGCTGCGGCCACGGAGATGCGGGAGCGCCTGCTTACAGCGGGCTTTGCGCCAGACGATCTCCAACTGCTCGGCCCTAACGACCGGAAGATGAACCTGGTCGTCATCCTGCACGGAAGGCCGGGCTCCCCCCTCAAGCCGATTCTCGCCATCTGTCACCTTGACGTGGTTGAGGCGAAGAAGGAGGACTGGACGTCCGACACGCCGCCCTTCGTGTTCACCGAAAAGGACGGCTTCTTCTATGGGCGCGGCACGCAGGACATCAAGGAAGGCGACGCCGGCCTGATCTACACCCTCCTACGCATGAAGCGGGAAGGATATGTGCCGGATCGCGACCTGGTGGTCGCTCTGACCGCAGACGAAGAGGGTGGGCAGTCGAACGGGGTCGACTGGCTGTTGAAACACCATCCCGAGCTGATGCGTGCGGAATTTGTGATCAATCCGGATGCGGGCGGCGTTTTCGCCGAGAACGGGAAACCAACCGTCTTCGACGTGGAAGCGACGGAGAAGACCTACGCGGATTTCCGCCTGACCGCGACCAACAAGGGCGGACATAGCTCGCTCCCCACCCCGGACAATGCGATCTACCACGTTGCCGATGCGCTTGGACGTCTGCAGCAGACCCCCTTTCCGCTGGAACTGAATGCGGTTACGCGTGCGGAGTTTGCCGCGATGGCGAAGGTAGAGACCGGGCAGATGGCGCAGGATATGCGCGCCTTCTCGGACGGCTCGCACGACCCGGCGGTGGTGGCGCGACTGTCGGCGGTGCCGGAGTGGAATTCGACCATGCGGACGACCTGCGTGGCCACGATGATGTCGGCTGGTCACGCTCCCAACGCCCTGCCGCAGCATGCACAGGCTAATGTCAACTGCAGGATCCTGCCGGGCCACCCCGGCGAAGAGATCCGGCAGGACCTGATCCACCTCTTCAACGATCCCGCGATCACGGTGGAGTACGTCACCGATGCCGGCATGGTGCTGCCGAAGGGCGAGGAGCGTACCTCCGCGCCGCCGCCTCCGGTAAAGAAGACCGTCGAAGCGGCGCTTCACACCGTGGTAAACCAGCTTTGGCCTGGATTGCCGATCGTGCCGACGATGGAGCCGGGAGCGAGCGACTCGATTTACACGACGGCCGCAGGCATGCCGAGTTACGGCCTCAACGGTTTCGCCATCGACCAGAACGACGTACGCGCTCACGGAATGAACGAGCGGCTGGGAGTCGAAAGCTTCTACAAGGGTGTGGAGTTTACATTTCTTTTCATGAAAGCGCTGACGGCTGAGTGATCCCAGGCAGCTGCCGGGCTCGGGTGTAGTTCATAAGTAGCAGAATCTAAGAAGCCGGATATCGCTTTTTAACTGGTCCTGCAGAGCGGCGGCGGGTTAGCCTTAGGCCCAGTCTGTGTCTCAGGGTTGAACGCACACGGGCCGTACTCGTTCGAGGCCAAACCGTATGAACCAGGAAACGCCCTTTACCATGAAGATGATTGACGCAGAGGACGCGGTCCGTGAGGCCGACGAACGCTTCATCGCGGCTCATCGCGGAGAAGACTGCAAGCTCTGCAATGCAGGCCCGCACGTGCCGTTCTCCATGGCATTTCAGCCTATCGTCGATGTTGTCGAAGCCAGGGTGATTGCATATGAAGCGCTGGCGCGTGGACCTCAGGGGCAGCCCGCCAGTACAGTGCTCGATCATACCTTGCACAACAACCGCTACTCAATCGATCAGCGCTGCCGGGAGAAAGCAATTGCGATCTCCTCATCGCTGGGCATCCTCGAGACGGGCGCGGATCTCAGCATCAACTTCTATCCGAACGCGGTGTACGAGCCAAAGCAGTGTCTACAGCGTACTCTCAACGCCGCCAGTGCGGTGAACTTTCCGCTGAGTCGCATCATCTTCGAGGTGACGGAGGTCGAAGAGGCTCGCGACCGGAATCATCTGCGCAACATCATGGAGGAATACAAAAAGCATGGCCTGCGTGTGGCGATCGACGATTTCGGCTCGGGACACTCCGGTCTCGGTCTGCTGGCCACCTTTCAGCCCGATCAACTCAAAATCGATCGCACCCTGATCGAGGGAATAGACGAGCGTTTCGCAAGCCGTACCATCGTACGTTCGCTGGTCGAGTTATGCAGGGACTTGAATACCATCGTCATCGCCGAGGGGATCGAGCGCGAAGAAGAGATGCAGACCCTGTGCGAACTGGGCGTGACGCGGATGCAGGGATACTTTTTTGCCCGTCCGGCATTCGAAGCGCTTCCAGTCTGGCCCAAACCGCTACAGATCTGATCTCTACCGCAACGCAGCGGGTACTGCTGCCGCGGTAGTTCGAGTCGACGGCAAAGCAGGCTGCACCCCGGGGCGCGCGCCCGGAGCCGGCGCATATTTGCTGGCGCACTTGGCCTGCAACTGGGTGGCGTGAAAAATGCCGTCGCGGCCATAGGTGCCGATAGCCAGTGCCTGAGCGTCATCCTTGAAGGTGTCGGGAGGCGGTTCGGAGCCCTGATAGGCGACTTGAAGCACCTTACCCTGTTCGAGCAGAGCGAAATGTGCGTTGGTGCCAACGCGCTGGATAGAGCCGGGCTTAACATTGCCGGCGACGCGGAGATGGCGGGTGTAGGCCTTGCCGCCCATGGCCTGGAGCTCGGATATCGTGACGTAGTAGCTCTTGTTGTCTCCGGCCGCGGCGAAGGCGAGCCAGATGACGACTCCCACGATGAGAAGACTGGCGATGACGATTCCGGTGGGTTTGGTGGATCTTGCCATGTTGGGACTAGTTTAGCAGCGGGCATGCGGAGACTTCCCGCAGAGCGAAAGCTAAGCGCCCCACAGGTCCACGGCTCCTGGTCGTCTCTCGAGCCGATAGCGGTCGGATAGAAACCAGATTGCCCCGGTATGGCTGGCTCACGCACGACATCCCGCCGACTGAACTGGCGGCTGGGTAAACCGATGATCGCCGAGGCGGGCGAGCTTAACGTGCTGCTCGGCAATTCCTGGAGCATTTCTCCCGCGATGCCGGTACGCAAGTGGAAGACTGACAGGGTGCCACGAGGGGCACTCAGCGCCGGACGGCGGCAGCTGAAAAGGAAAATGAGAAACCCCGCGTAAGCCGTGAGACAGGCTGACGCGGGGCATCCGATTCCTGCGGTTGCTGCAGTTAGCGATACGCGCCTGCGAGTTCGCCGGTGGTTGCGCTTTGGGTATTCACGTTGCGCGAGATGGAGGTGAGGAGTTCGTCGGCGGCCATCTCTTCCTGCTCGATCATCTTGAGGATCTGGGCGTCGTCCTGCAGGCCGAGCATCATGGCCCAGTTGCGGAGGGTGCCGTAGACAGCGATCTCGTGGTGCTCAACCTGCTGGCCGGCACCGATGAGAGCGATGTCGCGGATGGTGGGATCGGTGACATCTTTAATGGTATCGGAGGCTTCCGTCGAGAGGCCATTGATGACTTTGCAGGTCTCCGTGTCGGCTTCGCCGGTGTGCTTGCGGAGAAGGGACTCTACCTTGCTGACGTGGCCGCGGGTCTCTTCAAGGTGAGTCGAGAAGGCGTTCGAAAGTTCAGGATCGGTGGAGCTCTTGATGAGGTCGGGGAGCGAGTCGGTGATCTTCTGCTCCATGTCGAGCGCTTTCTTCAGGTTCGAGATGTAGAGGGTCTTCAGGTCTTCGATATGTGCGGACATCAGCTTCATAGCCATCTCCCCGGGGTACTTCAGCGGCTCTGCTTCAGCCGTTCCATACATATGGATGCCCGCTGTTCATGCAGGTTTGCCGCATGTCGGCAGCGGCGCACACGGGCAACCCGGCGTATACTTCGGGAACGAACGCGGTATCGCGAAGCGCTGCAAGGGCGCGCACTGTGGGGGATTCGAGCATGGATGCGAATGACAGGAATCACGCAAACGGCAATGGGCATCACGCCGACGGCAACGGGATGGAGTCGCACGGCAACGGGTATCGCGTGCCGACCGGACGCGCGGACTGGATTGTGACGCGCAAGGCAGAGGCGGCGCGCACGGGCGACGAAAACATGTCGCAGATGCATTTCGCCCGCAAAGGCCAGATCACCGAAGAGATGCTGTATGTGGCGCAGCGCGAGAAGATCGCGGCCGAGCTGATCCGGATTGAAGTCGCCAGGGGAACGATGATCATCCCGGCGAACATCAATCATCCGGAGCTGGAGCCGATGGCGATCGGGGTGGAATCGCTGTGCAAGATCAATGCGAATATCGGCAACTCGGCGCTGACCTCGAACGTGGACGAGGAGCTGCGCAAGCTGCATACGGCCGTGCATTACGGGGCCGACACGGTGATGGACCTTTCCACAGGAGGCGACATTCCCGCGATTCGCGAGCAGATTCTGCGGCATTCGCCGGTGCCGATCGGGACGGTGCCGCTGTATGAGGCGCTCTCGCGGGTGAAGCGGCTGGAAGATTTGAACATCGATCTGTACCTCGAAGTGATCGAGGAGCAGGCGCAGCAGGGAGTGGACTACTTCACCATTCATGCGGGCGTGCTGGTCGAGTACATTCCCCTGGTGGCGAAGCGTATTACCGGGATCGTGAGCCGCGGCGGGGCGATTCTGGCGCAGTGGATGACGCACCACCACAAGCAGAACTTTCTGTACGAAAACTTCGACCGGATCACGAAGATCATGGCGAGGTACGACGTGAGCTACTCGCTGGGTGACGGGCTGCGGCCGGGGTGTCTGGCGGATGCCTCCGATGCGGCGCAATTTGCGGAGCTGAAGACGCTCGGCGAGCTGACTCGCCGCGCATGGCAGTCCGATGTGCAGGTGATGATCGAAGGGCCGGGGCATATTCCGATGGACCAGATCAAGCTGCAGGTGGAGAAGGAAGTGGAGCTGTGCGACGGGGCTCCGTTCTATGTGCTGGGGCCGCTGGTGACGGATATCGCGCCGGGGTACGACCACATCACGTCAGCCATCGGTGCCGCCATGATCGGCTGGCATGGCGCGGCGATGCTCTGCTACGTGACCCCGAAGGAGCATCTGGGGCTGCCGAACGAAAAGGACGTGAAGGACGGTATCATCGCATACAAGATCGCGGCGCATGCGGCGGACGTGGCGCGGCACCGGCCGGGCGCGCGGGATCGCGACGACGCGATCAGCCATGCGCGCTACACGTTCGACTGGGATAAGCAGTTTGCGCTGTCGCTGGACCCGGAGACGGCGCGGAGCATGCATGACGAGACGCTGCCGGACGATTACTACAAGGAAGCAGCGTTCTGCTCGATGTGCGGGCCGAAATTCTGCTCCATGAACTGGTCCAGCAAGGTGGATAAGTTCAACGAAGAGCAGTTTGGGCTGAAAAAGCCAGACCTGACGCAGATTGTGACCGAGCAGATGGCATTGCGGGGATAGTCGAACTGCGCGCTGCATGGACGAGGGCCTCCCCGCGCCGGATACGGCCTTTGCTCCTTTGGCACAACCCTGGACGGGGAGGGCGAACGTCTTCGTCCGAGCTTAGAGCTCCGGCTGTTCGTCGTCGGCGCGCATGGCGACGATCGCGGGAGCGATGATCATGGACAGGAAAACCAGGGCGAGCACCATATCGTGAACCATGTGGGGAGAACCTCCAGAGGAGCGGCGTTTCTCGCCGTCTGATGAGACAAGCATGCTGTAGGCGGTTGCCCGCCGAACATCCCACTTCAGCAGGCGGGGTGCTGACGCGGAAGTGGGATCTCGGCAGGGCACCGCCGGATGAGCGGGCTCAGCGCAGCTCTGGAACGGGAGTCTGAACGACAGACTGAGTGCAGAACCGGCAGCGCGTGGCGGCTAGTGGTATCTCGGCGAGGCATTGCGGGCAGGGTCGGGTGGTGATTTCCGTCGTGGCGGCCGGGTGCAGGTGGTTGAGCAGCCTGGTCATGGGCAGAACAATGACGAAGTAGACCACTGCGGCGTTCAGCAGGAAGCTGATGACGTTATTGAGGAACTTGCCAACCTGAAGGACACCGGCGGTGGCGTCCGGCTTTCCGCCTGCAAGCGCCGGGTGAAAGTTCAGATGCCAGACGATCGCGGAGAAATCCGGCTTGCCGACAATGGCGGCGATGAAGGGATTGATGATGTCGGCAACAAGAGAGTTGGTGATGGCCGCAAAAGCCGCGCCGATGATGACGGCGACTGCGAGATCGACGACGTTGCCGCGCAGGATGAAATCGCGAAAGCCCTTGACCATCTTCTTCTCCTTACGGATACGTATCAGTCGATGTCGGGGAACTTGCGCGAGTATATCTCAGAAGGCCGGAGTGATTCCGCTTAGCTGGAGCTGCTGATGAAGCGGGCATAGGGGTAGATGAGCAGAAAGAGAATGATGAAGACTGCCATCAGATCCATGTAGAGGCAGAAGATCACGCCGGCGTGGTAGAAGCTCCAGCGGCGGCGGATGCAGCGCAGCGTGTCGAGCGTTCCGGCAACCGCGACCGTCGCGGGAATGATGTTGAGCAGGGTGGCGCGATTATGCGGAAAGTTCGAGAGCAGAATGGCGGCGATGACACTGGTCCAGACCAGCACATTGCCGCGGGCCAGCGAGCGGTGGCGCGGGTTGAAGGCGTCTGGCAGATGCAGTGGTTCAGGCCTCCCGTGCGATGATGCGGGACTGTCCCGCCCCGCTTAAGATACGCCGTTCGTGCTCGGGCGTCAGTGACCTGAGGTGCCGCCGGGAGCGGCATTGTCGGCGGGAGATTGAGCGGGTACAGGAGCAGGCGGCAGATTTTTGACCAGCGCAAGCGGGATCTCGGTCGAACCGATGCGATCGCTGGTGAGGTCGTGGACAGCGGTCCGGATGAAGTAGTCGCCTTTGGCCGGGACGCTGATGAGCTGGGTGAGCGTGAGGCTGCTGCGCAGCAGACCGGCGTATCGCTCGGGCGACAGGCTGAGGTGGTAAGAACGCAGCAGGCGGTTAACGAGGCTTCCGTCGGGCTGGTAGACGAAGGTGAGGAAGTCGACCGCGCCGTGATAGTTGCCGTCGACGCCCTTATCAAACTCAATCATGCGCGGGTCGGCCCCGTAGTCGATGGTGTACTCGCGGTAGGGCGGGTCGATGTGCAGGAAGCCGGGCTGGTTGGCGACATTGTCGAGAGCGAGGGCGTCGTGGGTGATGCCGGCTGCGTCGGTGGGCAGGATGCGCAGGGTATAGACGATCTGGGTCGCTCCGGGCACGCCATGGCGGACGGCGCGCTCGACCAGCATCTGACCTGGGGAGGCGGCTTTGACGGGATCGGTCGAGCCGGGCGTGCCGGGTGTGGTGGGCAGCGGGGGATCGTCGGCGTAATACCCCTTGCGATAGCTGAGAGTGTAGCCCTTGGGGGCGAGCTTCACCTCGATGTGGCGGAAATCGTCGTGTTTGCTGGAGGCGGGTGGGGTGTAGGCGAGGGTGTAATAGCTGGAGCCGTCGTTAATGGCCTGCGAGGTGACGCGGTCGAGATCGTTCTGACCGGTAAAGGCGCGTCCGCCGGTGTCCGCGGCCATTTCGATCATGGTGCTTTCTTCAGCCTGAAGATTTTCGTAGAAGTTCTGGCGATCCTGGTTGCCGCGGGCCGGACCGGCGTTGGCGTAGCGCTGGCCGTCGCTCGCGGCGCTGATGCCGGTGTCGAGTTGCAGACCGCGGGCGTCTACCGGATAGACAGCGACCTGTGCCCGGGTGAGAAGGTTGACGGTCTCGCGGTATTCCTTCTGGTTGCTGATGGCGGTGGCGAAGGGATCGCGTCCTCCGTCGGACTGCGGCAGGATGTTGAGTGGAAATGAGCCGGAGAACCAGATGACGTTCTTGCGCCCGGGCAGGCCGGCAAGATAGCGGGCGAGTGCGTTGATGCCGTCGAGCGTGTACTCCATGCGGACATTCAGCTGAAACGCTTTCTGGATAGCCTCGAAGGTTCTAAGGTTGGACACGGGATCCGGTGCTGGCTGGCCGCCGTTGCCGCTGCTGGGCGGCGCTCCGCCCTGCGTGATGGCGATGGTGTCTTCGAGGGTGTCGGCTTGCGAGTTCTTGACGCCTCCACCGCCAGTTGGGTCGTCGAGCATCTCGGAGCCACGCAGCCTGGTGTGCTCGATGGCCTGCAGCAGGATGTTGGGATCGGTGGTGAAGTTTTGCAGCATGACCAGTTGGGTCGAAAGCCCGAAGATGGCGATACTGGTGCCGGGCTTTTCACTCTTGACGAACTTCAGAAGCTGCTGGTGGAGGTAGGCCTGATCCTGCAGAGGTGTATTCAGGGCGTCGAGCAGGAGGATGTTGACGGCGGATCCGGGCGGCGCGGGCGTGTAGTTGGTGAAGATGCCGGGCGGCAGCTTCGGCAGGGAGGGCGCTTTGGCCGCCTCCTCGGAGCTGGCAGCGGCGTGTTCCTCGAAGACGCGCAGATGCTGCGGCTGCTTGTTTTCGAGCACGGTGAAGTCCTCGCGCTTAAGGCCGTGCACGGCGTGGTGATTGCGGTCGGTGACGACTACGTCGACGACGGCAATGCGGGCGTTTGCTCGCAGGGTCGGCAGCGAAGCGTCGTCGTTGGACGGAGCCGAGGTTTGCGCCGAAGTCTGAGCGAGCGGTGCCATGGCGAGCGCGAGCGCGAAATGGAGGAGCTTCATGGCGGATGCCTCTCGGGTTCGGACTGGTGCCGGACTGAATCTGCGGGAGTTCTGACCAGACAGACGCTGCCCCCGCCGAAACAGTCTCGCACGCTAGACCGCAGCAAGCACGTTTTCTTCCGCTGCGCGCCGGATGGACTCTGTAAACGGGGCGCGGAGAACGCCGCGCTCCGTGATGATGGCAGCGATGTATTTCGCGGGAGTGACGTCAAAGGCCGGGTTCTCGATGCCGACGCCATGCGGGGTCATCTGAACGCCGTTGGAGTGGGTGACCTCGCGCGGATTGCGCTGTTCGATGGGGATGGCGTCGCCGTGGGGTGTGCTGACGTCGATGGTGGACCAGGGAGCGGCGACGTAGAACGGGATGCCGTGCTCTCTGGCGAGGATGGCGACGCCGTAAGTGCCTATCTTGTTGGCGGTGTCGCCGTTCGCGGCGATGCGGTCGGCACCGACGATACAGGCCTGGATGCGTCCCTGCTTCATCAGCGAGGCGCTCATGTTGTCACAGAGGACGGTCGTGGGAATGTTGTCTTTCATCAGTTCCCAGGCGGTGAGGCGCGCGCCCTGCAGGTAGGGCCGGGTCTCGTCGGCGAAGACGTCGAGCTTATGGCCGCGCTCGACGGCAGCGCGAATGACGCCCAGGGCGGAGCCGTAGCCGCACGCGGCGAGCGCACCGGCGTTGCAGTGGGTGAGGATGGTACCTTCCTGCGGGAGCAGATCGGCTCCAAGCGCGCCTAGTTGGCGGCATGCGGCGATGTCCTCGTCATACATCTCGCAGGCGCGGGCGACCACGGCGTCTTTGATTGCGGAAAGGGGGGTGCCGGCGGCGGCAAGGCGGTTGTACAACTCACGGATCTGGCCGATGCCCCAGAAGAGATTGACCGCGGTAGGGCGGGTGGCGGCGAGGCCGTCGCAGACGGTGGCGACCTCGGCGTTGAGCTGCTCGATCGAGGTGGCTTCGCTGTGCAGAATACCCAGTGCAACCCCCATGGCACCGGAGACGCCGATCGCCATCGCGCCGCGCACGATCATGTCGCGGATGACCGTGGCGACATCCTGCCAGCTGCGGGCGAGTACGTAGGTCTCCTCCAGGGGAAGCCTGGTCTGATCGAGGAAGGAGACGCCTGCGGAGGTCCATTCAAGGGTGGGAATCATGTCTCTGTCAGTGTAAAGCCCCCGCCGAGCGGGATCTGTCTTCGCAGTCGGCCTGGCAAAGCGGCCCTCAGCGGGCGTCGATGCGGCGGCGGGCAGAACGCACCTCGGTCGCCGAATAGACGGGGATAAATTCCGGGGCGGAGGTCTCGTCATCGATGGGGATCTCCGCCAGTGCTTCTTCGATGTTTTCGCGGCCGCCCTGTTCGCGGTCAACGAGGCAAAGCACGCCGATCACGTTCATACCTGCTTCGCGGGTGGCTTCGATGGCGGTGATGGTGGAGCCACCGGTGGTACAGACGTCGTCGACGATGACGACCGAAGCGCCGGGCTTGAGGAACCCTTCGAGGCGGCGTCCGGTGCCGTGGGTCTTCTCGGCTTTACGGACGAGAAAGCCGTGCAGCAGCGCGGGTTCCTGGTCGGAGATGCTGTCGGGATCGAGTTCGAGCATCTCGCGATGGTCGGCCGCCTCCCACGCACTCGCGGAGGCGGCATTCGAGACCAGCGGGTCGGCACCCATGGTGAGTCCGCCTACCGCTTCGGCCTCCGGAAAGTGTTCCCGTATCAGGTCGAGCAGGACAATGCCGGCAAGGCGTCCGCCCTCGGCGTGCAGCGTGGTGATGCGACAGTCGATGTAGTAGTCCGAGCGCTGGCCGGAGGCGAGAGTAAAGTCGCCCGGAGTGAACGAGAGCCTGGCTAAGAGGTCGAGCAGAGCGGCGCGGGGTTCCTTAATTTCCGGTTCCATGGATTCCTTCAGGGCAGTTCTGTCAGGGCAGTTCCTGGCGATGGCGGGTTCGCGCGGGACGCTGAGCGATTTCGACCATGACTTCAAGTTTCATCACGCGGCGGTCGACGTCGTGCAGATCGTCTGTGAGCCCATCGAGGCGCGTGTCCATGCGCTTGATGTTTTCAGTGATCATCAGGACCTCGCGGGCGGTGTTCAGAAAGCTCTCGGCGAGGCTCATGCGGTCCTTCGCGCGGCGAACTCCTCGTGGAGCGCGTCGACCCGCGCCATCGTGCGCGTCATCGATTCATTTGCCTCACGGGCGGATGTCGCGATAATGTGCAGCGCGGCTTCGATCACCGCCTCTTCCTGCTGGTTCTTGAAGGTGGAATCACCTTGCGCGATGAGCCTGCGGATGACCTCGGCGGTGGTGAGGTTTTCTTCGGAGGCGATGCGTTCCAGCTTCTGCTTCTCGCTGGGCCGAAGCAGAACGACGGTGCGATGGATGGCACGTTCGGGTTTGGGACCCTGCCTCGGCATAGGAGGATTGTAGCGCACATGTGCGGAGTATGTGTGTAGATTCCTAGAGCTTGTCGAGGTGCCGGAAGCCACCGGTCTGGATGAAGAGCGTCAGGAAGATCGAGAAGTTGTACGAGGCGTGCACCAGGGTGGACGCAGCCACCGACTTCGTACGGAGGCGGATCCAGCAGAGAGCCAGGGAGACGACGAAGAGCAGCGCAACGGCGGGCCAGGAGTAGCCCTCCTGCGCAGCATGCAGCAGACCGAAGAGCAGGCTGGTGATCATCGCGGAGACGATCAGCGCGACAGAGGAAAAGCCCTCCGCCAGCCGCCATGCCTCGAGCGCTTCGAGCGAACGCGGAAGCCGCATCCAGTCGACAATGAGCGCAATGCCGGGAAGGAGAAATCCGCGAAAGACAATCTCTTCGAATACCGGCGCGAGAACGACCCCGAAGAACGCCATGATCCAGAGTATCCCGGGCACATGAAAGATCTTTTCAATCGGTGGCGCCTCCTTCGGGGTCGGCAGCAGGGAAGAGAGACCCTGGAACACGAAGCCTAGCGCGATGCCGAGGGGGACCAGGGTGACCGGTTGCGCTCCGTGGGCGTTCCACTCGATGCCGGTGAGAAAGGGACGCTTCCACAGCAGGGGAAAGATTGCTGCAGCCAGCGGAATGACCAGCAGGTACGCCCCGGCGTTGACCTCCGTCTGCAGACGCTGGTCCTGCAGGACGTCGAAGAGGTGGCTTGGATGAAGGGCAATCAGCAGCGCCTCGGCTGCGAGGAGCGAGGCAAGCGTGAGTGCAAAGAAGAGCAGGAGGTGCCAGAGGTTCGGGAGACGGCTGGGCATGCTGCTTCAATTCTCCTACGGAGGAGTGCGGGAAGCGAACACGCAGGCAGCCATGGCCGGGAGATATCGCCGATGTTGCGTGAACAGTTGTCCCGCAGTGATGTTCCGTGCGCATGCGCCGATGTGAACGTGTGAGGGGCTTGGCGTATTGCGACTCCCTCGTCAGGAATTCAACTAAGGAGCACCTTCCGCGCATGATCTCCCGAAACCTTCTTCTAAGCGCCTCCGCGCTTTTCCTCTCTGCTGCACTGCCTTCGCTGTTCGCGCAGGAGCCTGCGCAGACGCTGGTTGCCATGGACAGCGAAACTCCCGCTTCCACTGCGGTCGCGTCGGCGGCTTCGGTCACAAGCGAAGCGCACCCGCTGGTCGGACGCTGGCTTGACCTCACCACCTTCTCCCATGCGGAGCGGTACCGAAATGCGTACAACAATGGCGGCATTCATGTCTTCGAGGACGGTCAGCAGCGCTCGCTGCTGGAGGGCAAGGTAAAGCTGGACAAGGATGACCGCTACACGATCGGCATCCGCGCATCTTCCGGCCGCTACTTCAACTGGGCGTATGCGGACTATGCTGGGCCGACCTTCAAGACCAGTCTTGCCAATCCCAACTTCTTCGCTTACACCTATACCCCGTCGCAGTTGGCCACCATTTTTGGTTCATTCGCAAAGGATCCGGCCGGCGCAGCCGTGCTTGTAGCGTGCCAGTCCGCGGGTTGGGAGTACTACGTACGCGAACTTTACTTCAGCGCGACGCCTGTCGACAAAGTCACGGTTGAGGTTGGATCCTTCGGCTTCGAGCGCGGCTACTCGAGTGAAATCACCACCTTCGATGAGGACGGCTATCTGACCGGTGAACGTGTGCGGGTACGCGATCCGAAGCACCTCTTCTTCGATGAGGTCGGCTTTACCGCCGGATACTTCGGCTCCATCGCGACCGTGAATGTGTTCGACCGCGGCTCCGATTACAAACACGACAACTACCGGCAAACCTTCGCGAAGAAACAACTCAATAAGCGCCTCGGCATCTCCGGAGAGTACACCTGGCAAGTGGGTACCGACACCCTGCGCGAGGCGGTTGTGGTCAGTACGCCGGAGCTGAAGGTGGCGGACCAGATCCGGTTCGAGGCATACCAGCGCGTGAACAGTGTCAACCTGCAGGGCACCCCTGTCGCGGGCGGCTCCGGTTTCGCGATCGTCGCGGAGAAGAAGATCACGGACCGCCTCAGCGGCGACGCTGGTTTCGACAGCGTGGACGAAAACTACGGGGTCTATCCTGGCAGCCTTGCGATTCAGGCAGTGGGCTTCAGCTTGAACGGCGATACGTACGGGCTCGGCAAACGCCCATTCACCCATGTGTCGTACAAGGTCAATTCAGTGATCACTGCGTTTGGCTTCTACACCCATGCGGTGGGCGAGCGTCAGGTGACGCTGAACCAGCAGGGCATGAATGCCGGGCTCAACTTCAACCTCAAAGCTCTGGTAAACAGCGAAAAGCGCGTGTTCTAGTCGCATGTGCGATAACAGCCCGGTTCGCCTCGCACGGCGAGCCGGGACACCAGACAGAGGAGACCAAATGCAACGCTGGACTGTGGGTAAGAGATTTCTGATTGCGTTTTCCCTGACGTTTCTGCTGATCGGCGCGTTGATGACGCTGTACGTGCTGCAGACGCGGCAAAGCGACCAGCAGCTGGAGCGGGTGCTCCACACCTTCAACCGCAAGCTCGCGATTGGCGACGCGGTCGAACTGGCAACCACCGAAATGCAGGGCGCACAGCGTGGGTTGGTACTGGTCTACGCAATGAAGGACGGCGCCTCCGCGGAGCAGTTTGTGGAGCTGTACGAGCGCTCTGGCAATCGTCTGGACGGGTTGGTGGCGGAACTGGAGCCATTGGCTGCCAGCGAAGCCGAACAAGCGGCGCTGAAGACCGTACGCGATGCGCGGCAAGAGTGGGCTCCCGGTTTCGCGGAGATGGCGGAGCTCTCCGCGGCCGGCAAAATCAAGGACGCATACGAGCTGCGCAATAAGAACAAGCTGGTCTCGGCGGCTATGCATACGGCTGCAAAGGCGCTGGTGGAGGAGCAGAAGAATTCACTGGCTCTGGTCGAGAGCGAGTCCGCCCGTAACTACACGCTTTCACTCTGGCTGACGGCGGTAGCGGGCGTGGCCTCGATCGCGATCGCAGCTCTGGTGCTCTGGATCATTCGCAGGGTCAACACCGATCTGCGGGCGACAGTGCACGTCCTGAGCGACGGCGCGGATCAAATCGCGGCGGTTGCCGGGCAGGTCTCGGAGTCCAGCCAGACGCTGGCGCGAGGTGCCTCGCAACAGGCGGCCTCGATCGAGGAGACCTCGGCCTCCACCGAGCAGATCAATTCAATGGCCCGGCGCAACACTGAAAACTCGCGTGCGACAGCAGTCATGGTGGGCGAAACGGACGTGCGCTTCGGCCACACCAACCGCACGCTCGACGAGATGGTGCTGGCGATGCAGGGCATCAGCACGGCCAGCGAGAAGATCTCAAAGATCATTCGCGAAATCGATCAGATCGCTTTCCAGACTAATATTCTCGCGCTGAATGCGGCAGTCGAGGCGGCTCGCGCGGGCGACGCCGGCATGGGCTTTGCGGTGGTCGCCGACGAGGTGCGCAATCTGGCGCAGCGTTCGGCGCAGGCGGCACGGGATACCTCGCTGCTCATTGAGGATTCCATCGGTAAGGCTCAGGCGGGCTCGGCGAAGGTGGATGAGGCGACCCAGGCGATTCGCGCCATCATCAAAGACTCCGCGCGCATGAAGCAGCTGGTCGATGAGATCAGCACGGGCAGCCAGGAGCAGTCGAGAGGGCTGCAGCTGGTCTCAGGCGCGATCCAGCAGATGGAGCGCGTGACTCAGAGCACGGCCGCCACAGCGGAACAGACCGCAGCATCGGCCGCCGAGCTCTCGGAACAGAGCGATGCCGTAAAGCATGCGGTGCAGAACCTTACCGAGCTGGTGGGAGCGGCGTAAGGACAGGGAAGAGAGGCAACGGAAGAGAAAGGGGACGCAGCCTTCTAAGGCTTGCTCTTTCCTCTTCCTTTTTCCCTCTTTTCCCTTTCCGCCGGCGCTTTCACTGCGGCACGCCCCGTCTTGCGTTCGGGCTGCACGAACTTCGCCTTCACTGCTTTGACCGGATCCGGCGTGGAAGCTATCTCTTGCGGGCCGGCATTGGAATTGTTGGCGTCAATGATGTGCAGGCCGGGGAAATGCGGCCGCAAAAACGTGCCGGTATGGCTGGCCGGGACGGTGGCGAGCTGCTCAGGAGTGCCGTGGCCGACTACTGTGCCGCCGAACTCTCCGCCTTCGGGGCCCATGTCGATCAGATAGTCGGCGTTGCGGATAATATCGAGATTGTGCTCGATGATGAGGACGGTGTTGCCGAGATCGGCCAGCCGGTGGAGCACGTCGAGCAGTCGGCGCACATCGTCGAAGTGCAGTCCCGTGGTGGGCTCGTCGAGCACGTAGAGGGTGCGTCCGGTCTGCCGCTTCGAGAGCTCGCGCGCGAGCTTCATGCGTTGAGCTTCGCCGCCTGAAAGGGTCGTCGCGGACTGCCCCAGATGGATATAGCCGAGGCCTACGTCCTCCAGCGTCTGCAGCTTGACCGCGACGGACGGAATGTCCTTGAGCACGGGCAGGGCGTCCGAGATGGACAAATCGAGGATGTCCGCAATCGAGAGGCCGTTGAAGCGCACCTGCAGCGTCTCCTGATTGTAGCGGCGTCCGTTGCAGACCTCGCACAGCACATAGACGTCAGGCAGGAAGTTCATCTCAATGCGGCGCTGGCCCTCGCCGTGGCAGGCCTCGCAGCGGCCGCCCTGCACGTTGAAGGAGAAACGCCCGGGCTTGTAGCCGCGCTCGCGCGCCTCCGGCAGCATTGCGAACAAGTCCCGAATGGCGGAGAAGACGCCGGTGTAGGTGGCGGGATTCGAGCGGGGGGTGCGTCCGATCGGCGACTGATCGATCTGAATCACCTTATCGAGCTGAGGCGCCCCCAGAATGCGTCCGTGCGTGCCCGGCTCTTCGCGCGAACCGTAGAGCTCCCTGGCGAGCGCGCGGTAAAGGATGTCGTTGACGAGGGTAGACTTGCCCGAGCCCGAGACACCCGTGACGACTGTCATCACGCCGACAGGAAAATGTGCGGTGACGTTGCGCAGATTGTGCGAGCGTGCGTCTTCGACGGTGATCCACTTGCCGGTGAGCGGACGCGGCGCGGTGGTGGTCTTGCCATCGGCTTCGGTTCTGGAGGGCCGGGTGACGATCTCGATCTTGCCGGCGAGGTACTGGCCTGTGATGGAGGCCGGGTTCGCCATGATCTCTGCAGGGGTGCCGTCGGCGATGAGAAAGCCGCCGTTCTTGCCCGCGCCCGGGCCGAGATCGAGCACGTAGTCGGCCTTGCGGATGGTGTCTTCATCGTGCTCGACGACGAGCACGGTGTTGCCGAGGTCGCGCAGCCGTTCCAGCGCGGCGATCAGTCGCTGGTTGTCGCGCTGGTGCAAACCAATCGACGGCTCGTCGAGCACATACAGCACCCCGCGCAGGCGTGAGCCGATCTGGGTGGCGAGCCGGATGCGCTGGCCTTCGCCACCGGACAAGGTCGCTGCAGACCGGTCCAGCGAAAGATAGCTCAGGCCAACCGCGTTCAGGAATTCGAGCCGCTCGATGATCTCGCGCTGCAGGCGATCCGCTATCAGCCGCTCGCGCCCGGTGAAAGCCATGGCGCGTGCGCCGGTGAGCGCGCGTTCCAGCGAGAGCCCGGTGAAGTCGGCGATGGAGTAGTTGGTCGGTTGCCCGTTGACAGCTGACCGTTCTTCGTTGGGCCTGGCGACGGGGATGGGAATGGTGACGGCGAGCGACTCCGGGCGCAGGCGGCGGCCCTGGCAACCGGGACAGGTGGTCGCGGACATGTACTGCATCATGTACTCGCGATAGCCCTCGGACTTGGTCTCTTCGAGATTCGACCGCAGGTACGCGAAGATGCCGTGAAAGCCCGTGCGGCCCACCTCGCCGGCGGGCGGGCCATAGAGCATCAGGTCCTGCTGCTGTCTGGTCAACTCACTGAACGACAGCTTGAGGTTGATCTTGTACTTGTCGGCAGCAAGCTTGATGAGTTTGAGCAGGTACGCGGAGCCCGAACCCGGGCCCATCGCGCCATCCAGCAGAGGCTTCGACCAGTCTGTAATCGTCTTGGCCGGATCGAAGTCGTAGATGGAGCCCAGGCCGTGGCACTCGGGGCATGCTCCGTAGGTGGAGTTGAACGAGAACGAGCGCGGCTCCAGCTTGGCGACGTTGATGCCGCAATCGGGGCAGGCCATCGTGGAGGAGTAGAGCGTCTCCTCGACGGCGCGGGTCTCGGGATTCTGCAGGCCGATGAGGACAAGGCCGTTCCCCATCTGGAGCGCCTTCTGGACCGAAGCATCGAGGCGGCGCGTATCGAACTTCAAACCGGCGTCTGCGAGCGTGGCGTTGACCGAAGCGGGGTCGGCCGGATCGGGCACGAGTGGCTTGAGTATAATGCGGTCGACGATGGCTTCGATGGTATGGTTCTTGCGCTTTTCGAGGCGCATGCCCTCGGTAAGCTCGGTCATCTCGCCGTCGATGCGTGCCCGGAAGCCCTGCTGATCGAGCGCTTCGAGCTCCTCGCGGAACTCGCCCTTGCGGCCCCGCACAAGGGGCGCGAAGACCGTGATGCGTTCGCCGCCTGGCGCGAGCTCACGGCTGCGGTCGACAATGCGGGCGACGATCTGATCGGCCGACTGACGCGAAATGGGCCGGTTGCAGTTTGGGCAGTGCGGCTGGCCGACCGAGGCGTACAGCAGACGCAGGTAGTCGTAGATCTCGGTGATGGTGCCGACGGTCGAGCGTGGCGACCGCGAGGTCGTCTTCTGCTCGATGGAGATCGCGGGCGACAGGCCTTCGATCGAGTCAACGTCAGGCCGCTCCATCTGGTCGAGAAACTGCCGTGCGTAGGCGGAGAGCGTCTCGACGTAGCGGCGCTGGCCCTCGGCATAAATGGTGTCGAAGGCGAGTGAACTCTTGCCGGAGCCGGAGAGCCCGGTGACCACGGTGAGAGTGTTGCGCGGGATAGAGACGGAGACGTTGCGCAGGTTATGCTGCCGCGCACCCCGCACGGTAATTGCGGTGATCCCTTTGCGTGCGGGCAACATGCCCTTGCGGGGCGGTGTCGTGCCGCTGGCCGCCGAAGCGGAAGGTTCGGCAAGCTCGGCGGGGGAGTGCGTGGTGTCTTCTTCGAACGTTTGCGGAGTAAAGTTCATGCGTGAGTGAGCCAGCCGTTAGAGCAAGTTTCAGGATAACCGAAACGCTACCTCCAGCCCGCAAGCAGGCGATGTCACCTGCAACGGAATGCAGGGACAAATGGTTGCGTCGAAAGAATCCGACTCGGCAACAGTGTTGCAAAAGTATCCGCTGCGCCGACTTAAAACTCACGCACACTATCTGTGCCGTCGCTTACCACCGGATCGGGTAGGATGAGGTCAGCGGAAGAGGGCGGGGGATCGCGGAGATGGCTTCCGTATTGCTGATTTGTGCCGTGGTGGCATCACTTGCCGCGGGAATCTTTGTGGCGCAGGCGCTGGTCACCGTGTTGTTCCACGTCTTCCGCATCCACGCGCGGCAGATTGCCGCAGGTCGGGCCATTAAAGCAGTCACAGTACCGACTCTTCAAAGCTAGGCCTTACGGCGCAGCCGCTACTGAGGCGCTGGTGTGCCCGCGCCCTGGGGAATACTCTCGCCAGGTTGTTGCTGCCTGGTGCTCAAGTCATTGTAAAGCTGTTGCGGGGTCTTCACTCCGTTGGGAGACTGCTCGGTCGTCAAACCCGAAGGCGTCTGTCTGTCCGGCGTGGAAGTCTGATTCGGAGCCTGACTCTCGAGCAAACGCTCCTGTTCTGCGCGGTCCTGCAGATTGCGATTGCCACGTTCCGGATGACGGACAACCTGCGGCGGCAGGTCGGTTTCCGGGGGAGAACTGCGGAGCGCGTCGGGGTTCGGAGGGCTCGCTGCTCCGGTGCGGGTGGAAAGTACAAGCTCCCGCACGGTTTCGTCAGCATTTTCGAAGATGAGCACATTCGCTCCGGTCCCATCCAGCAGCCTCGTCAACACAGCCTGAGCCCGGTCCGGGCCGTAGGTGCCGAAGACGCGTTCCTCGGCAACTCCCCCGGTGATCTTCATCCCGGTCTGCCGCGAGATGGCCCGCAGAATTTCATTCAGCGAAGAGTTCTCGGCGTTCACCACCAGTTCGCCTTGCGCGTACTCAATGACCGGGCGGCGTGCGGGATGAGCCTCGGATGCGACGTAGACGGATGCTGCCGGAGCAGTCTGCGTCTGAGGTAGACCGGCCGGCGTGGGCGGAGCGATCGGTGTCGTCGGAGCGGTTGCCGGCAGGATAGTGGGGCGGGCAGGGGTGGGCGGCGGCTGCGCCCGTAAAACACGGGTTTCAGGGAGCACCAGGGCGCAGACGAGGAGTGCCGCTCCGGAGACTCTCGTGCGAAGGCTCGGCTTGCGGAAAAATTGCGGCATTGGTTCCGCTTCTCCGGAGTACGAGGGTTTGACGACCTTGCCCCGGTAAGGTCAGTCTAAAGAGTGTACGCATCTGATCGCGACATTCGCGGTGGCTGACCAATTCAGTTTCGTAGAAGTCAACCCTGGAACCGCGGCGATCCAGCCAGCTCTTGACTAGAGGATGAGATCAGCATGAAGCAGAAGAATCTCCGGCCATGCGTCGCCTCGCTTTACGCGGCGTTGTCATTCGCGGTGATTGGCTTCGCGCCGCTTGCAGTTCCGGCGCATGCCGCCGAGACCTGCACGACGCAGTCGCAGATGAAACCGGACGAACGGGAGTCGCTTGCGGCCGCGGCGGAATCCATGGCCAGACTGATCGAAGACAACAATCAGACCGGCGTGCGCGCGGCCACGATCGCGGAGTTCCAGAGCGACTTCACCGGAATCGGAAACACGGTGTCGGCGACGGCACCACATCTGACCGGCTCGCAGGCTCAGGTGGAGCAACTCTACTTGCTGGATGCTTCCGGCAGCAAGCCTGCGCCTGGCGGCGCTAACCCGGACGCGCAGTTCTCTTGCCTCCTGAGCAATTCCACCAGCGAGGCCGATTTCTCGATCCCGCAACTTCCGCCTGGCCGCTATGCGTTTGCGATCGTTCGCATGAACGCGGCGACGCCGTGGCGGCTTTCGATGTTGCTCCGCCAGGATAATGCCCGCTGGCTGCTGGCCGGTCTCTATCCCAAATCGCTGACCGCCGACGGACACGACGGCCTGTGGTTCTGGCGCCAGGCGCGCACGCTCGGCGCGGAAAAGCAGAGCTGGGCGTCGTGGCTGTACCTGCAGGAGGCACGCACGCTGGTGACTCCGGCAAGCTTCATCACCACGACGCATCTCGACAAGCTGCAGACCGAACTGCAGGCCGCCGCGCCGCCCCCCGTTTCGAACGGCATCAGCGCGGATGCGCCGCTGGTCGTCAAAGCGCAGGATGGAGCGGAGTTCCGCATCACCTCGCTCGGTGTGGATGATTCGCTCGGGCTGGATGTCGCGGCGCACATTAAAGTCGATGCGGTGGGCGATCCCACGGCGGCACGCAACCGAAACCTCGCCGCGGCGGAGGCGCTGGTGGATCTCCATCCGGAACTGCGCAAGAGCTTCCACGGGGTCTGGATCTTCTCGGATGCGCCGGGGAAGGATCCATACGGCACCGAAGTGGCGATGTCAGAGCTGAAGTAGAGCTTTGACCGTGCCTGTGTTGAGCCCTTCGAAGTCCTCCTGAAAGCCTGTGGTCGAGGTCGCGCCGCAGGTGCTATGGTAAGAGCGTTTGGGCGCAGGCAAAGCATCGTCTTTTCGCAGTGAAGGCCTGAGCGCATCGACAGCGTCGCTGATGTTCAGAATGCGAGCGGGGGCAGGAGGATCAGCAGTGACATCGGAGAAGACAATCAAGAGTCTCAGCGAAGCCATCGCAGGCCGGCGTTCGACGCCCTCATTTGACGGCGCTCCCCTGCCGCCCGCCGATCTCGAGGCCATTCTCAAAGCAGGCCTCAGCGCTCCCAGCGGATACAACATGCAGCCGTGGCGGTTCGTGGTCGTTCAGTCGCCGGAGGGCCGCAGAAAGCTGCGCGCAGCCAGCTATAACCAGGCCAAGGTCGAGGAGGCCTCGGTCGTGATCGTTGCGTGCGGCGACACGGACGGATGGCGCAGGGATCTGGACGAGGTACTGGAGATGGGTCGCGCCGGCGGCATGCCCGAGAGCTACGCGGCGCAGGCACGCTCGAGTGTCCCGCAGTATCTCTCAAGTTTTTCGCCGGAGCAGATGAAAGCATGGCTGAACAAGCAGGTCATGCTCGCGTACACCCACATGATGCTGATGGCCGAGGTGCTTGGGTACGACACCGCCCCGATGGAAGGCTTCGAGCAGGAGCGCGTGCATGAGGCGCTGCGCCTGCCGATGAGCTACTGGGTCGTGGCGTTGCTCGCGGTCGGTCACCTCAGGGGTGCGGATAAGTTCGACGGCGGGCGCTTCGGCCTCGCGCACACCGTCTTCGGCGAGGAGTATGGCCGTCCGCTGACGCACAAGTAGGTACCGCACAGTCCTGCGGTGCATGCTGCAGCCGGGGTGGAGGAATATCGGCACAATGCGTCCGTGGTTGCTTGCTCTTGCATGGGTGACGGGGGTTGCCGTTCTGCTTGGAGTTGCAGGCGGCGCGACGTTCTTCCTGCAGCCGCTGTGGGTCAATGACCAGCTCATCCGCGTTCATCTGCGGCAGCAGAAGGTACAGAGCAAGTACGTCCAGGTGGATGGCTGGAAAATCCATTACTTCGAGGCGCTTCCGCCGGCGCGGTTGCGGGTCAAGGACGACGGCACACCGCTGATTCTGATTCACGGCCTCGGATCGCGCGGCGAGGACTGGTCGGGCCTGATCCCGGGCCTGACGGCCGCCGGCTTTCACGTCTATGCGCCGGATCTGCTCGGCTATGGGCGATCGTCCCGACCGAACGTCGATTACTCGATCGCTCTTGAAGCCAAGACGGTGTACGACTTCGCCCAGGCGGTGCACCTTGATCATGCCGACATCGGCGGCTGGTCGATGGGCGGGTGGATTGCGCTCAAGTTGACCATCGAGCATCCCGAGCTCGTAAGGCGCCTGATCCTTTACGATTCGGCCGGCATTTACTTTCCGCCAACCTTCGATGCCACGCTGTTCACGCCCGTGGATCCTGCCGGTCTGTCCCGGTTGACCGCCATGTTGACCCCCCATCCCAGGCCGCTGCCGGGCTTTGTGGCGCGCGCTGCGGTGCGTCGTCTGCAGGAGAACGCCTGGGTGCTGAAGCGCAGTGTGGCATCGATGGAGGCCGGACGCGACTTGGTCGACTTCAAGCTTGCGCGGATCGACCGCCCGACGTTGATCGTATGGGGAGCGGAGGACCGCCTGATTCCTCCGTCGGTCGGAGAACGCATGCACGCGCGCATCCCGGGCTCGTCGATGCTGCTGGTGACGGGGTGCGGGCATCTCGCACCCGGCGAATGCCGGGTCCCCGTGCTCGACGCGACGCTCCGTTTCCTGGAGGCGCATCCTGCCCTCAAAGGTGGAGAGGCGATCGTCAACGGTAAGGCGCAGTAAGGCTACTCGCCGGTCCAGACAAACGCGTCCTTCTGTGCCAGGCCAATATGCGCGAGGACGCGCCGGACGAAGGCGCCGGCGGCTTCGTCCATTGTCTGCGGATGATTGTAGAGCGTCGGCATCACCGGATAGATGGTGGCGCCGGCCTCCGCGGCCAGCGTCATATTGCGAAGGTGGACGAGGTTCAAGGGCGTCTCGCGTACGCACAGGACCAGCCGCCGCCGCTCCTTGAGTGAGACGTCCGCCGCCCGCTGGATGAGCGTGGAGGCAAGCCCGTGCGCGATACCGGCGAGCGTCCCCATGGAACACGGAAGCACGATCATCGCATCGGTCGGGTAGGAGCCCGAGGCGATGTTGGCACCGATATTTTCATCCGCATGCTGCTGAATCTTCGCGCAGCCGGAATCGACCAGCTTCTCTGCAAGCTGGTTCCGGCCCGAGAGACCAAGCTCCTCAGCCAGCACCCGCAGCGAAGCATCCGAGACGACCAGATCGACGTGCCCGACGCGTTCGTCTCCTGCAAGCAGACGCAGCATCTCGCGCGCATACAGAGAGCCGCTCGCACCGGTGATAGCGAGCGTCACGGTCCTGGGGAAGTCGGAAGAGGAAGCCATCTCTGCAAGACTACCGCCCGGGACGAACCCATGCCGTGGGCCAGGTCCTCGATTCCTGTACGGTGAAGTCCGCATCAGACGAGGACTGCCGGGCAACGGCGGTAACATGGAGAAGAGATGGCCTTTCCGATCAAGACGTGCGTAGCGTGTGGAGAAGAGTTCGAGCTGAAGCCGGATAAACCGGGCTTCGCCAATCGGTGCTGGGAGTGCAGCGCGCCGGAGAAGGAAGGCGAAGCCGGCGGGCAGCGTCGGGATGCGACCGAGGCGCAGAGTGAGCGCGAGATGAACGAGTCGCGACGGGCAGCCATCCGCGAGATGCTCTACAGCCGCAAGTAAATCTGCCGTCAGGGTTAGCGGTGGCCTTCGTGCCCCGGCCCGAAGGCGAACGCAACGACCGTGGGGCCGGTGCCCGGATGGGCGCGCTCGTATTCGGCTTCGTCGTGGTCCTGACGCGCTCGGAAGAACGAATCGATCTCTGCCGCGGCTACTTCCGCCTCCGATGCTTCGTTGAAGCACAGCTCGCAGATGGCGAGTCCGGCCGAGAGGTCGTTCGGGTCGTTGCGGATGGGCGGTCCAAAGGTGCGGCAGAGAATCGGACGCGCGGCATAAAGGTCGCAGGTCTGCGTCACGGGATCCAGGATAGGGCAGGGATCCGCATTGGCCCGCTCCTCGAACAGCTCCTGCCGTTCCGGATCGGGATCGAGGACGCCAGTGTTCAGGTCTCCGGGGAAGAACGGCGCCAGCTGCTCGCGGGCCTGCTGGACGCGCGCCTGGATGCGGGCGTGAAGCAGCGGGTCCGCTGCGGCGAGGCCTTCGCGCAGACGTTGGCCGTCGAGCGCGGAGATCTCGAAGACGCCGTGACAGCACTGGGAACAGCCGGGATGGCAGGCGAGATGCGGGCCGGAACGCGCGATGGCCGAGGTGAGCGCCTGGTCGAGGATGTGGAGTAAGCTTTCGTGCACGATCGCCGCCTTAGATTCAGCGACTGCACTCACCCGAGTACGCGGTTGAAGATCGCGTCGACGTTGGCGAGCTGGCGGTTGTAGTCGAAGGCGCGGACGAGCTTTTCAGGGCTCAGGCGGCTGGTGATGGCAGGGTCTCTGGCGACCTCGTCGCGGAAGATAAGGTCTTCCTTCCACGAGCGCATGGCGTGCGACTGTACGAGGCGGTAGGCGTCTTCGCGGCTCATGCCGGACTCAGTCAGATCCAGGAGGAGTTGTCCTGAGAAAATGAGGCCGCCCGTGGATTCAAGGTTTTTCAGCATGCGCGCCGGGTAGACGAGCAGGCGCTCGATCAGCGTAGCGGTTTTATCCAGCAGGTAATCGGCGAGAATCGTCGAGTCGGGGAGGATGACGCGCTCGGCGGACGAGTGCGAGATGTCGCGCTCGTGCCAGAGGGCGATATCCTCAAACGCGACCTGCGCGTTGGCGCGAACGACGCGGGCGAGGCCGGAGATCTGCTCCGAGGTGATGGGGTTGCGCTTATGCGGCATCGCCGAAGAGCCCTTCTGCTTCTCGGAGAAGAACTCCTCGGCCTCGCGGACCTCGGTGCGCTGCAGGTGACGAATCTCGGTGGCGATCTTATCGAGCGTGGAGCAGAGTACGGCGAGCGTGGCGATGTAGGCGGCGTGGCGGTCGCGCTGGATCACTTGCGTCGCGACCGCTACTGGGCGCAACCCTAAGGCGGCGCAGATGGCCTCCTCGTGCTCGGGCTTGAGGTGGCCAAAGGTGCCAACTGCACCCGAGAGCTTGCCGACGCGGAGGTCCTCAGCGGCGGCGTCGAAGCGGGTCAGGTTGCGCTGCATCTCCGAATACCAGAGCAGCAGCTTGAGGCCGAAGGTGGTGGGCTCGGCGTGGACGCCGTGCGTACGCCCGATCGAAGGCGTGTGCTGGAACTCAAGCGCGCGCTTCTTGAGCACCGCCGTGAGCCGCAGAACGCCGTTGCGGATGATCGCCGAGGCTTCCTTGAGTTGAAGCGCCTGGGCGGTGTCGACGACGTCGGTGGAGGTGAGGCCGTAGTGCAGCCAGCGCGAGTGCTCAGGGTTCCCGATGTGCTCGGCCACTGTGGTGGTGAAGGCGATCACGTCGTGCCGGACCTCTGCCTCGATCTCGTTGATGCGCTCGACCGTGAAGTCGCCGCCAGCACAGAGAGCGTCGGCGGCGGCTTGCGGAACGAGCCCGGCTTTCGCGAGCGCCTGCGAGGCCGAGGCTTCGACTTCGAGCCAGCAGCGGTACTTATGCTCATCGGACCAGATGCGGCCCATCTCGGGACGGGTGTAGCGAGGGATCATGGGTCTCTAACTCCAACAACGCTCTGACGCCGGGCGGGCGGCACTTCGTGCGATGTTCGACGCTTCGCGTACGTGCTTAGCTTGAGACGCCGAGCAGTTTCGACATCTCAGCGTGAAGGAAGCCCGAGCCGGGACGATACGGCTGCACCCACTTGCCGTCGATGACGAACTGCGGAATGGCCCTCTTGCCGACGTTCTCGAGCACCTCGTTGATGGCGCCGGGCGTATGCTCCACATCGATCTCTTTGTAGGGGATGTTGTGCTGAGTAAGAAAACGCTTGGCCTCGCGGCAGTCGCGGCACCAGGACGCGGTGTAAACGGTCAGTTCCATGCGTCCAGTTTACGGGAGACCCGGAAGGGATCCAATCGAAAACGACAGGAGACCACATGCCACAGACAGGAAGTGTACGGGCGGCGGAGTTGCACAACCTCGCCGCGCAGGCTCACCAGAGGGCCGCGGTTTCACATCAGCAGAACGATCACCTTTCGGCGCACGAACTCTCGCAAGAGGCGCTCGAACGCTCCCGCGAGGCGCACGAGCACTCGGAAAAACTGAAGGATGAGGCCGGCAGGCGGTAGCATGTCTGCACGATGAAGCGGGTTGCCTACCTGGAGTTGGAAGACGCGCTGACCGTGGCGCTGGGGAATCTGGGCTTTGCAGCAGAGCCAGCTCGGACCTGCGCACGGCTGTTCGCGGAGACGACGCGGGACGGCGTGTACACGCACGGTCTGGCGCGCTTTCCTCGGTTTTCTGCAATGGTGCGGACCGGCGTAGTCGATCCGGGTGCGTCGGCTTGCATGGCCTGCAGCTTCGGCGCGATGGAGCGGTGGCACGGCCATCGGGGCGCGGGAAATTTGAACGCCGCGCGGGCAATGGGGCGAGCGGTCGAGATCGCGCGAGACTTCGGCGTGGGTGCCGTCTTTCTGGCAGACACAAACCACTGGATGCGGGGCGGGAGCTATGCGTGGCAGGCGGCGGATGCGGAGTGCCTTTCGATCTGCTGGACCAACACCATGCCGAATCTTCCGCCGTGGGGCGCGGCGGAGCCAGCGATAGGGAACAACCCGCTGGTGATGGGGGCGCCGCGGCGGGATGGCGCGCATGTGGTGCTTGACATGGCGATGAGCCAGTTCTCGTACGGGGCGCTGGCGGGGTATGCCTTACGCGGCGAGGCGCTGCCGGTTCCGGGCGGCTTCGATGGTGAGGGCAGGTTGACGACCGATGCGGCGGCGATCGAGGCGAGCGGGGCGGCGCTGCCGATCGGCTACTGGAAGGGCTCGGGGCTGGCGGTGATGCTGGACCTGTTTGCGGCGATGCTGGGCGGCGGACTGGCGACGTGGCAGATCGAGCCGGACGCTATGAAGGAGACGGGTTTGTCTCAGGTGTTTCTGGCTTTCTATCCGGCGAAGCTGAACGGCGCTGAACACGCGGAGGCGGCACTGGAAGGCGTTATGGCGAGCCTCGCGGGGGCTACACCGGCGAATGCGGCCAAGCCGGTGCGCTATCCCGGCGAGGAGACGCTGCGGGTGCGGCGGGAGAACCTGACGTTGGGTGTCCCAGTCGATGAGACGCTCTGGGCGAAGCTGCTGGCAGGTGAGGTGTAGCGATGCGGCTCTCGCGGCGTGAATTTGTCGCAGGCTGCGCAGGTGCCGCGGGTGCGCGGGCTGTGGCGCAGTTTGCCGTGGGTGGAAGTGCGACGACGACGCGGCTGGATCTGGCGAAGATCGACCGGGAGCGCATTCTGGCGGGTGCGGCGACCGCGCTGGGGCGGACGGTGCACCCGAGCTCGGATGCGGCGAGCGATGCGTTTCTGCAGATGACGCTGGATGTGCCGGCGCTGGCGGCGGCGGTGCAGATCGACGCGGCGAATGAGGCGAAGTATGCGGCAAAGGCGAGCGGGACACTGGCGACGTGGTTTGGGAAGGCGGGGCAGAAGAGCGGGTTGAAGCTGGAGATCGCCGGCTGGGAGGATCTGCTGGCCTTTGCGCAGCTGGCGGAGGTGGCGGTAGCGCTGCCGTTTCTGCCGCTGGATGAGGAGGTGCGCGCAGGTACTGTGACGTGGATGCGGCGTTATCTCGCATTTCTGACGACCAGCGAAGAGGCGGGGCTGGCGCGGGATGCCAAGGACCGGAATGGGTCGAGCTGGCTGCTGCAGGTGGCGGCGTTTGCGCGGCTGTGCGGAGACGATGCGCAGACCGAGGCGGCTCGGAAGCTCTATCGCCATGCGACGCTGCGGGCGGAGTTGAATGCGGAAGGCTTCTTCGTGCATGAGCTGCGGACAGCGAATCCGTTCCGCAACTCTTTGATGAATCTGGATCTGCTGGGCGGGGTGTGCCAGCTGCTTTCGACGCGATTCGAGAGTATGTGGGAGGTGGAGCTGCAGGATGGTCCGGGGATGCGTGCGGCGGTGGCGCGGCATGCACCTTACTGCGCGAAGCCGGTGACGTGGCCTTATCCGGCGGATGCGGCGCACTTTGCCGAGCTTCCGGGAAGGCGTCCGACGCTGGCGTTTGCGGCTCGGGCGTACGCGCAGCCGGAATATGCGGAGCTGTTTCTGAAGCTGAGCGGGCCGGGCGTTCTCCCCGGCGACGCGGATCTGCTGCGGGCATTTCCGATCCGGCAGCCGCTGCTCTGGATGGCTCAGCCGCGGCGGCGGGCGGCGGAGTGAGGGAGTACCCCCCCCCGTACTTAAGGTTCTAAAGTATTCCATTCAGGCAGGTTAGGTCTGAACCTGGGTGCGTTGGTGACTGCATCGTTTCTGGTGCCCGCACTTTGGCGAGGATCGCTGACGGCTTGCGGCGGGTATGCTCGGAGGATGGGGCGCGTACCGGTTTTGTGGCTGGCGATTCCGGTGGTGGCGACACTGGCGGGCGGGTTGCTGGCGGTGTGGGGAGCGCGGTTTCGGGCGGGGTTGATGGCGGTGGGTGCGGGCTTGCTGCTGGGGGCGGCGTTTCTGGATCTGCTGCCGGAAGGGATCGAGCTTGGCGGGACGGCAGGGCTGAAGCCGGCCGAGGTGCTGGGGCTTACGCTGGGGTTCTTTCTGCTGTTCAGCGGGCTGGAGCTCTGGTTGGACGGGTGGAAGGACGGCGCGGGACGGCAGGCCACTGGGCGCGTGGGTGGCGGGCTGCTGGTGTTTCACAGCTTCCGGGACGGGATGGCGATCGGGGCGGCGTTCGCGGCGTCGCATACGGCGGGGTATGCGGTGGCAGTGGGGATTGCGGCGCATGATTTTGGCGACGGCATGAATACGGTGCTGTTGACGACGGGCGGGGCGAAGGCGCGGTGGTCGGATTACGGCTTTCTGGTGGCGGATGCGATTGCGCCGTTTCTAGGCGGGCTGACGACGGTTTGGTGGGCGGTCTCTTCGGGTGGAGCGGCGGTGCTGCTGGCGCTGGCGGGTGGGTTCTTTCTGCAAATGGCGACGAGTGACTTTCTGCCGGAGGTTCGGCAGGGACGGCGCGGGTTGTTGATGGGCGGAGTGGTGGCGGGGGCCGGGCTGATCTGGGTGGCGAACTGGCTGCTGGGATGAGCTGAAGCCGAAGAGGCAAAGGCTCAACACGGATACGAGGGATAAGAGGGATGGAGGGCAGTAAATGGGGACGTCACACATGCCACGTCGCCCGTCGCTGCAATCGTTGAGGGCTCAAGGCGAGCGGTTCGTGTTCGTTGCTGCGGAAGAGCCCTATGGTCGCCGTCGATGTTGGGGCGATCACAGAGCTCCCATTCTTCCTTAACGCTGGCACTGGTTGGCGAGGGCGCGGAGGATGGTGCGGGTGTTCTGGGTCATGGCATGGCGCAGGTACATGGCGACGGCGAGAGGAGGATGAGGAAAAACAGGTCGACTCGCAGGAGCATGTGCAGGAGGTTGGCGAGGGTCTGAGGCGGGCCGAGGTGGAGGTGCACCCAGACGAAGGCGACGAGGGCGAGCAGGGCAAGGATAGCGACGACGATGCGGGAGGAGCGCTCAGAACGGTCGGCGGCGGCGAGGGCCTGCTGGACGAAGGCGAGTTCGGCGTTGGGGTCGCTCGAGAATGGCGGCTGGGTGCTCATGCTGGGTTCCTTTCAGGGTTGGGGTCGGGATTGAGGAGTTTGAGGAGGGTGGTGACGCCGTAGTGCAGGCGCGACTTGGCGGTGTTAATCGGGATTTCGAGGATGGCGGCGGTCTCTTCGAGGGAGAAATCGTGCTGGTAGCGGAGCAGGAGGACGGCTCAGCCGGCTGGCGAGACGTGATCGATGAGCGCGAGAAAGGCGGCGTCGGTGGGCTCGCCGAGGTCGGGGATTGCGGTGGCGAAGTGCTCGGGTGGAGCGTCTTCGAGGGGCTTACAGCGGCGGGCGCGTTTCAGGTGAGAGAACGCGATGCGCGAGGCGATCCGGAGCGTCCAGGGACGGAAGACGGAGGGCTCGCGCAGGAAGGGAAGCTTGCGGAAGATCTGGAGCGAGGTCTCCTGGAGGATGTCGTCGGCGAGGGCGGCGCCAGCGAGGCGGGTGATGTAGCGGCGCAGGGGCGGGTAGGTCTGGTGCAGGAGCTCTTCCAGCGCGGCCCGGTCGCCGGTCTGGGCGAGCAGGACGAGGAGGGTGTGGTCGGGGGGTGTGGCCTCCTTGGAGTGGGTTGGGGTGTGCATGCTTGAGAGAGGGTGCGAGGGGGCCGAAAGTTCGGTTGCGGAACGAATAGCTCCAGCCTAGATCAATGCACATCGCACCACTTTCGGAGCGGGCTCGTCTATACTTCCGCAATGCCGGATAGCAATGTAGCTCCGAAGGTTTTCATTTCGTATAGCTGGTCGACTCCAAAGCATCAACAGCAGGTCATTCAATGGGCGGAGCGTCTGGTTTCCGATGGCGTCGAAGTGATCCTTGACGTTTTCGACCTGAAAGAGGGACATGACAAGTTTCACTTCATGGAACAGATGATTGTCAATCCGGCAGTCACACACGTCCTGGTTCTTTCAGATCGGCAATACGTTGAGAAGGCCAATCGGAGAGTTTCGGGGGTTGGTACTGAGTCACAAATCATCTCAAGCGAAATCTATGGAAGAGTTTCTCAATCGAAGTTTGTTCCGATCGTTTGTGAGTTCTCTGAGAGCAACGATCCTTACCTTCCCGCTTTCATGCAAGCACTTATCTGGATCGATTTCTCCTCTGCGGAGATGGTCAACCAGAACTGGGAGCGCTTAGTGCGGCATCTCTATGGAAAGCCGGCTTATGTGAAGCCATCGCTCGGTTCTCCTCCCGCCTACCTCTCAGAAACACCCACAACTTCGGCATCGCCCCTGCTCGGCAAACTAGCAACTCTCAGGCAGGCGCTCACGTCAAAGTCGCGGACTACTTCACTAGCTAGACAAGATTCTGTGGCTGAATGCGTTTCCTTTGCTGAGCCTTACCGCAGTGAGCAGACGTCGCCGACCAAAGCGGAAGCTTTGGCGGAGAAACTCCTCGGGGATGTTGGAGAACTGAAGACTCTGCGTAACGCCATCGTCGATTGGGTACTTTTTGAATCGAGCCTCGGGGAGGGTACCGGATTTACTGAGACTCTGCTTGAGTTCCTCGAGCACTTGCTGGAAATGGGCTCCAGGCCAGCGTACATACAGGCGGGGTCAGATGCTTGGTTTGAAGGAATCAGATTCTTCGCCTATGAAACCTTCTTGTACATCGTTGCTGCACTTCTAAAGAACGCGTCCTATGATTTGCTCGGCGATGTTCTCTCTTCCAGCTATTTGAAACCCCGCACGGCACGATATGAGAAGAGCGAGTTCGGAAGAGTTGATCTGTTCCTGGACTGTTCAGATTTTTTCCAATCAGTGTTAGCTGCCAAGAATATGCGCTTGTATAGTCCGACCGCTGAGCTCCTAAAAAGGCAATCTGACCGAAGTGATCTGCCGCTAACAAGTCTGATTGAAGCCGATCTGATCGTTTTTCTCAAAGCTATAACCTCTCAAGATTTTCGGTGGTATCCGCAGACGCTCTTCTATGCAAGCAATAGTGAGTTCCCGTTCCTGATAAGAGCTGCACAGCGGAGAAACTTCAAGAACCTCGCTACCGTGATAGGTGTTCAGGACTCGGAGACAATGAAGGCTCGAGCTAGGGAAGGATACAACCAGCTAGCCCAAAGAATGGGGGAGCTTTACATGGCTCCTCGTTCACCCTGGGAGAGTCTACGAGTTGACGCATACGACTCGGTCTAGACCTCTGTGAAGTGATGCCGCCCGCCCGAGCCCGTCGCGCCCCCAAATCTTGATGGTATAGCTACTGCAGGGTGACGGTGGCGTTGAGGGGCAGGGTGGCGCTGGAGTCGCCGGCCTGGAAGTGGAAGTCGCCGGTGGGGCGGTGCCACTTGTTGTCGTCGGTGGAGAAGGTGGAGAGGACGAGCTGGTTGAGGTCGACGGAGACGGTGAAGGAGGCGCCGGGAGTGAGGGTGACGCGCTTGAAGCCGGCGAGTTTGTGGAAGGGTTCGCCGGCGGAGGCGGGGAGGGTGACGTAGATCTGGGCGACTTCGTCACCGGCGACCTGGCCGGTGTTGCGGATGTCTATATGGGCAGACTTTCCGTCTGCAGAGACCTGCAAATTGGAGAAGGCGAAGGTGGTGTAGGAGAGGCCGAAGCCGAAGGGGAAGAGGGGCTGCTCGTGCTTCTGCTCGAACCACTTGTAACCGACGAGCATGCCTTCGACGTTGTAGTCGACGGGGAAGTTTTTCTCTTCCTGGTTCTTGACGGAGCCGTTCATGCCGCTCATCTCGGTGGAGGAGGTGAGGCCGGCGACCTTGAGGTGCGGAAGCTGGGCGTCGGAGGCGGGGAAGGTGACGGGGAGCTTGCCGGAGGGGTTGACGCGGCCGAAGAGGATGTCGGCCATGGCCTCGGCGCCGCCGATGCCGGGGAACCAGGAGGCGAGGATGCCGGCGACGCGCGGGGCCCAGGGCATAGTGACGGGACCGCCGGTCTCGAGAATGACGATGGTGTTGGGGTTGGCTTTGCTGACGGCCTCGATGACGGCGTTCTGGTTGCGCGGGAGCGAGAGGGTGGGGCGGTCCATGCCTTCGCTCATCCACTGGTCGGCGAAGAAGAGGACGACGTCGGCGCCTTTGGCGGCCTGGGCAGCGGAGCGGGGGTCTGTGCCGGGGTTGAAGGAGATGTCGGTGCCGGGGGCGGCGAGCTCGCGGACGGCGCGCAGGGGGACGGAGGGGAAGTAGATCTCGTGCTGCCACTCGGCGGAGCCGGGCTTGTGGTCGAGGGCGTTGCCGCCGGGAGAGTCGACCTGGGCGGAGCCGCCGCCGGAGAGGACGCCGACGTCGGCGTGGGCTCCGATGAGGACGATCTTACGGGTGCTGGGCTTGAGGGGGAGGATGTTGTTCTTGTTCTGCAGGAGGACGATGGCTTCGGACTCGATGTGGCGGGCGTCGTCCTTGCCCACAAAGGGGTCGGTCACGCGGCGCGGGAGGGGCGGGTTGTCGATGACGCCTACGGCGAACATGCTGCGGACGATGCGGTGGACCATGTCATCAAGGCGTGCCTGGGGGACGGCTCCGGATTGTACGGCGGCTTTGAGCTTGTCGCCGAAGTACTCGATTCCGGGCTGCTCCATGTCGAGGCCGGCGAGGGCGGCTTTCTCGGTGGAGTGGGTTCCTTCCCAGTCGGAGAGGACGAAGCCTTTGAAGCCCCAGTCCTGCTTGAGGACCTTGTTGAGGGTGTAGTCGTTTTCGCAGGCGTAGTCGCCGTTGACGCGGTTGTAGGAGCACATGACGCCGGCGGGGCTGGCGAGGTGGACGCCGATGTGGAAGGAGAGCAGGTCGGTCTCCTGCATGGCGCGGGGGTTGAGCTCGGCGTTGAGGGTGTTGCGTCCGGTCTCCTGGTCGTTGAGGACGAAGTGCTTGATATCGCCCATGACGTGGTTATCCTGGACGCCGAGGGCGAGGTTGCCGACCATGATGCCGGAGACGAGCGGGTCCTCGGAGGCGTACTCGAAGTTGCGTCCGTTGCGGGGCTCGCGGATGAGGTCCATGCCTCCGCCGATGGACATGTTGTAGCCCTGATCGCGGAGCTCGCGGCCGATGACGGAGCCGTAGAGGCGGCCGGCGGCGGGGTCGAAGGAGCTGGCCATGCCGATGACGGAGGGGAGCAGGGTGGCGTAGCGGGAGTCGGGCGCGGCCATGCGGATGCCGACTGCGGAGTCGGCCAGCTGGATGGAGGGCAGGCCGAGGCGGGGGATGCCGAGGACCTCGCCGGCGCCGCCGTTGTTGTCGGGCGGGACTTGCTCGCCGGGGCGGAGGGGACCCCAGCCGATGCCGTGGACGAGCTGGATCTTCTCGTCGAGGGTCATTTCTTTGATCATCAGGTCGGCGCGGGTGTCGGGATCGAGGGACTGGTTCATCCACGGGCCGGTGACGTGCTGCCGGGTGGCTGCCTGGGCGAGGGCGCGGCTGGAGAGAGCGGCGGGAGCGAAGGGCAGGGTGAGGAGCAGAGCGGCGGCGGCACGCAGGCCAGCGGATTTCATGGGGCGGAGGTTCCTCTCGGTGGAGCGTGCGTTCGGCCGTGAGCGCGGGCCGTGGACGCGGGGGTGGAAGTACGGCTAAGGTTAGGGCTGTTTGAGCTTTGCAGGAGCAGGCCGTAGCGGTCCGGCCGCGTCTCTTCGCGATCGAGGATAGCAGGAGCGGATGATGTTTGGACAGCGGTTTGGGTGGATAGCGATGTGCGGCCTGGCGATGGTGCTGGGCGCGGGCGTGAGTGTGGCGCAAAGGCCGGTTGACGTTCGCATGGCCGCGGCGGGTGAGGCGGAACGGCCGGCGCTCTGGCTGGGGACGGCGTGGTATCCGGAGCAGTGGGCAGAGGCGCGCTGGGACGCGGATCTGGAGCTGATGGAGAAGGCGGGCGTGCGTTTCTGCCGCATCGGAGAGTTTGCGTGGAGCCGCATGGAGCCGAGCGACGGCCAGTACGATCTTGACTGGGTGGAGCGGGCGGTGCGCGCCGCGGAGAAGCATCACATCGCGATCGTGCTGGGGACGCCGAGCGCGGCGCCGCCGGCCTGGCTGACCCAGAAGTATCCGGAGACGTTGCGGGTGATGGAGGATGGGCGGCGGGACAGCCATGGGAACCGGCAGCAGTTCGACTGGACTTCGCCAAAATATCGCGAGCTGGCGCGGGCGATGGCGGAGAAGATGTCGGAGCGGTTCGGGCGCGATCCGAATGTGATCGGGTGGCAGATCGACAACGAGTACGCGAACCAGAGCTACGATGACGCGACGAAGAAGATGTTTCAGGACTGGGTAAAGGCGCGATACGGGACGCTGGACAACCTGAATCAGCGCTGGACGACGGCCTACTGGAGCGAGACGTATCAGAGCTGGGACCAGATTCCGATCCAGACGAAGTACGGGAACCCGGGGCTGCTGCTGAGCTGGAAGCGATTTGTCAGCGATGAGTGGCGAAGCTATCAACGCAATCAACTGGACGCGATTCGGGCGCATGCGGAGAAGCGGCAGTTCATCACGACGAACATGATGGGCTGGTTCGACGCGTACGACCACTACACGGTGGCGCAGGATCTGGATCTGGCGAGCTGGGACGACTATGTGGGCGAGGGACATCTCGACCCGGTGCGGAATGGGGCGACGCACGATCTGACGCGGGGGTTTCTGCGCAAGAACTTCTGGGTGATGGAGACGCAGCCGGGCAGCGTGAACTGGGCGAAGGACAACAATTCGCTGGATAAGGGCGAGGTGCGGGCGATGGCATGGCACGACATCGGGCATGGCGCGGACGCGGTGAGCTACTGGCAGTGGCGCAGCGACCTGAACGGGCAGGAGGAGTACCACGGAACGCTGGTGGGCGCGGATGGAACGCCGGTGCCACTTTACAGCGAGGTGGCGCAGGTGGGGGCGGAGTTTGCGAAGGCCGGGCCGGCGCTGGCAGGGACGAGCGTGGTGAGCCAGGTGGCGGTGCTGCAGTCGTACGACAGCCGGTGGGCGATCAACTGGCAGCGGCATAATCAGGCGTTCGATCCGGTGGACGACTTAGTGAAGTACTACGGGGCGGTACGGGGGCTGGCGCACTCGGTCGATATCGTCTCGCCTGAGGTGGATTTGAGCCAGTACAGGTTGGTGGTGGCACCGGGGTTGAACGTGATCTCGGATAAGGTGGCGAAGAACCTTGTGGCGTATGTGCGGGGCGGCGGGACTCTGGTGCTGGGGCAGCGCAGCGGAATGAAGGATGACGACAACGCTCTGCAGGTGGAGCGGCAGCCTGGTCCCCTGGCCGAGCTGTTGGGAGGGCGTGTCGAGCAGTATTATGCGCTCGATGGCGACGTGCCGGTAACAGGACAGTGGGGTTCTGGCGCGACGAAGGTGTGGGCGGAGCTGCTTTCGGTGAGGAACCCGGAGACGAAGGTGCTGATGCGGTATGGGAAGAGCAATGGGTGGTTGGACGGGCAGCCGGCGGCGATCACGCGGAAGGTGGGGAAGGGGAGCATTACGTATATCGGAGCTGACCTTGGCGAGGCGCAGATGGCGTCCGCGGCGAAGTGGATGGTGGCTCAGAGCGGGGTGACGGCTCCGATCGGAGACTTGCCGGCTGGAGTGGATTTGTATGAGCGGCAGGGCCGGGGGAAGGACGTCTGGATCTTGATCAACTTTGGTTCAGGCCCGCAGACGGTGGCGCTGCCGGGGGAGTTTGAGGATGTCTTGAAGGGTGGGGCGGTGCGGAGCGTTATGCTGGATCGGTTTGCGGTGGATGTGCTGGAGAAGAAGCGGTAAGGCAGAGACTGGAGCGCAAAGGACGCGAGGTTGCGCGAAGGACGCTGAGTAAGACACATGCTGAGGAGCGAAATGCGGATTGCGAAGAGTGTAGTGGTGAGCGGGCTGGCGTTGATGGCGGGCTTGGCGTGGGCGCAGCAAACGCCTCAAATCCCGGAGTCGACGCTGCTGGTGGCGCAGGATCGGCGCGTTTCGCAGAGTCTGGATGGCGAGTGGCACATCATTGCCGATCCGTACCAGGCGGGGCTGTTCAACTTTCACAATCAGTTTGTGCCGGATGGCTACATCAAGGATGAAGAGGGTGGACCGGGCGGCGACAAGCTGATCGAGTACAACTTCGCGAAGAGTCCGACGATTCATGTTCCCGGCGACTGGAACACGCAGAAGGAGTGGCTCCGGATGTATGAGGGGCCGCTGTGGTACGAGCGGCACTTTACGTATGAGGCGCAAACGGGGCGGCGCGAGTTCCTGCATATCGGGGCCGCGAACTATCGGTCGATTGCTGCCGTAAACGGGCAGTTTGTGTGCCGGCATGAGGGCGGGTTTACGCCGTTCGACTGCGAGATTACAAGTGTGCTGAAGCCGGGGGATAACTCGGTGGTGATTGAGGTGGACGACACGCGCATCGCGGACGGCGTGCCGACGCTGAAGACGGACTGGTATAACTACGGCGGGCTGACGCGCGATGTTTCGGTGGTGTCGGTGCCGAAGGCGTTTGTGGATGATTTCGAGCTGCATCTGGATCGAGCGACGCGTTCGCAGATCACAGGCTATGTGCATGTGGAGGGCGGGCAGCCGGGCGAGCGGGTGACCGTCGATATCGCGGAGGCACACCTCCACGCGGAGGGCGTGACCGATGGAGGCGGCAGGGTTGCTGTCTCGATGCCGGCGACGGGGCTGACGCTGTGGTCGCCGGAGACGCCGAAGCTCTACACCGTGGCGATCAAAGCGGGTTCCGGCGCGGGCGCGGACACCCTGACGGACGAGATGGGGTTCCGGACGATCGAGACGCGGGGGACGGAGATTCTGCTGAACGGCAAGCCGATCTTTCTGCGCGGGGTGAGCGTGCATGCGGAGGCTCCGTACCGGACGGGGCGCGCGAATACGGACCAGGATGTGGCGACGCTGACCGGCTGGGTGAAAGAGCTGGGCTGCAACTACATGCGGCTGGCGCACTATCCGCATGACGAGCGCATGGAGCGTGCGGCGGACAGGCTGGGAATCCTGATCTGGAGCGAGGTGCCGGTGTACTGGGCCGAGCAGTTCGAGAAGGAAGAGGTCTTCGCGAAGGCGCGGCAGCAGATGCACGAGGAGATTCGACGCGACCGGGACAAAGCGTCCGTGATCTTGTGGTCGATTGCGAATGAAACGCCGCAGAGCGAGGCCCGGACGGCGTTTCTGACGCGGTCTGCACAGTATGTGCATGAGCAGGATCCGACCAGGCTGGTAACGGCGGCGCTGCTGGTGCGGACCGAGGGGAATACTAAGATCGTGGACGATCCGCTGGCGGCGGCGCTGGATGTGATCGGCTTCAACGAGTACATCGGCTGGTATGACGGGCCGCCGGAGCGGGCGGATGTGACGCAGTGGAAGTCTTCCTACGACAAGCCGATGATTGTGAGCGAGTTTGGCGGAGGCGCGAAGTACGGGCTGCACGGACCGGCGACGGAGCGCTGGACGGAGGAGTATCAGGCGAGTATCTACCGTCACCAGATCGGGATGCTGAACAAGATTCCGCAGCTGCGGGGAATGACGCCGTGGGTGCTGATGGATTTTCGCTCGCCGGTGCGGCAGCTGCCGGGGATCCAGGATGGATTCAACCGCAAGGGGTTGATCTCGGATCAGGGGCAGAAGAAGGAGGCGTTTGGGGTTTTGCAGAAGGCTTACAAGGACAGAGCTGTGGGGAAGGCGGAGTAGTGCGCCCTGCGCGGCGGCGGTCACTTCGTGGTACTTCGTACGGTGATCGCCTCGCGTGGTCCTCCCGTTGGTCGGTACGGGCTTTCTGCTGAGGTTAACCGCGGATAGATCGTCCGCGTCTACACTGGGGCGGATAGCCTGGGTGACGGGATGCGGATTTTGGTGGTGAACAGCGGGTCGTCGTCGATCAAGTTCTCGGTGTTTGGGAGCGGAGCGGGTGATGCCGATCCGCAGGCGCAACTGGATGGCGAGATCTCCGGTGTGGGGGGGGACGGGGCGCGGCTGAAACTGCGGAAGCAGGGTGAGGACGCGCGAGAGTCCGATGCGGAGGCTGGTTCGCCCGAGGCCGCGATCCATGCGGTGGTGGATGCGGTGGGGGATGAGCGCGTCGATGCGGTGGGGTATCGGGTGGTGCATCCGGGGCCGAAGATTCGCGGGCATGTGCGGGTGACGGACGAGGTTCTGGCGGAGCTGGAGCGGGCGAGCGAGTTTGCGCCGCTGCATGATCCGGAGGCAGTGACGATCCTTCGCACGATGATGGGACGGCTGCCGGATGTGCCGCACTTCGCGTGCTTCGATACGGTGTTTCACGAGACGATGCCGGAGGAGGCGACGACGTATGCGATTCCGGAGCGGTATCGCGCGGCGGGGGTGCGGCGGTACGGGTTTCACGGGTTGAGCTGCGAGTCGATTGTGCGGCAGGTGCGGGCGGCTACCGGCGAGTTTCCGCGGCGCTGCGCGATTGCCCATCTGGGCAGTGGATGCAGTGTGACGGCGCTGGTGGACGGGAGGTCGGTCGAAAACACGATGGGACTGACACCGACCGGCGGCGTGGTGATGGGGACGCGGCCGGGCGATCTGGATCCGGGGGTGGTGCTGTTTCTGCTGCGACATGAGCCGAATGGATCGGCGGAAAACGTGGAGACCCTGTTGAATCATGACGCGGGGATGGTCGCGCTGAGCGGCATGCCGAACGATGTGCGCAAGGTGCGCGAGGCTGCTGGGAAGGGCGATGCGCAGGCTCGGCTGGCATTGAACGTGTTTACGCGGAGTGTGCGCAAGGCGATTGGGTCGTATGCGTGGCTGCTGGGCGGCCTGGACAGGGTGATTTTTTCGGGCGGGATTGGGGAGCATGACGCAGCGACACGGAGTGACGTGGTGGGCGGGTTGGAGGAGATGGGGATTGTGCTGGATGAGGGCGCGAACGAAGCGAAGGGTGATGGGATCAGGAACGTGAGCGCGGAGGGTTCGAAGGTGGAGGTCTGGGTGGTGCCGGCGGAGGAGGATTGGATGATTGCGGTGCATGTGGCGAAGATGATGGGAGCGGAGTGAGTCCATTCCCACTCATGGCTTTGCGGTGAAAGGGCACCCGAATCTTGTTATGCAACAGCAGTTCTAAGGGAGACAGCATGGCGGAGCAGATGGTGGACGTGGCGAAGACGCCGCTTGGGGCGGAAGAACTGGCGGGGATGGATGCGTACTGGCGGGCGTGCAACTACTGCTGCGCGGGGATGCTGTATCTGCTGCGGAATCCGCTGTTGCGGGAGCCGCTGAAGAAGGAGGACATCAAGAACCGGCTGCTGGGGCACTGGGGCTCTGATCCGGGGCAGACATTTACGTGGGTCCATCTGAACCGGCTGATCAAGAAGTACGACCTGGATGTGCTGTATGTCGCGGGGCCGGGTCACGGAGCACCGGCTACGCTCTCGAACAGCTATCTGGAGGGGGTGTACGGCGAGGTGTATCCGGAGATGACGTCGGATGAGGAGGGCATGCAGAAGTTCTTCCGGCAGTTCTCGTTTCCGGGCGGGGTGGGGAGTCACTGTACGCCGGAGGTGCCGGGATCGATCCATGAGGGGGGCGAGCTGGGATACAGCCTTTCGCATGGCTTCGGGGCAGCGTTCGACAATCCGAACCTGATTGTGGCGGTGGTGGTGGGGGATGGTGAGGCGGAGACGGGGCCGCTGGCGACCTCGTGGCATTCGAACAAGTTTCTGAATGCGGTGACGGACGGGGCGGTGCTGCCGATTCTGCACCTGAACGGTTACAAGATCGCGAATCCTACGATCCTGTCGCGGATTCCGCATGAAGAGCTGGAGCAGCTGCTGTGCGGGTATGGGTGGGAGCCGTTCTTTGTCGAGGGCGATGTGCCGGAGGAGATGCACCAGCGGATGGCGCACGTGCTGGAGACGTGCGTGCTGAAGATTCGGGCGATCCAGGCGGCGGCGCGGGCCGAGGGGGCGAAGTGTGAGCGGCCGCGCTGGCCGATGATCGTGCTGCGTTCTCCGAAGGGATGGACCGGGCCGAAGGTGGTGGACGGGCACAAGGTGGAGGGGTCGTGGCGGGCGCACCAGATTCCGATTCTCGACCCGAAGACGAAGCCGGATCAGTTGAAGCAGGTGGAGGCGTGGCTGAAGAGCTACCGGCCGGAGGAGTTGTTCGACGAGAAAGGAACGCTGAAGCCGGAGATTCGGGCGTATGCGCCGGAAGGCGATCGGCGGATCAGCGCGAACCCGCATGCGAATGGAGGCAAGCTGACGAAGCCGCTGCGTCTGCCGGATTTCCATGACTTTGCGGTGAAGGTGGAGAAGCCGGGGCAGGTGACGGTCTCGAATACGGATGTGCTGGGGCATTACCTGGCGGAGGTGATCCGGCGGAACATGACGAACTTCCGCGTGTTCGGGCCGGATGAGACGGCCTCGAACAAGCTGCAGGCGATGTATGAGGCGAGCGGGAAGGCGTGGGAGGAGCCGATGATTCCGCAGGATGCGGATGGCGGCTTCTTGAGCAGCAATGGCCGGGTGATGGAGATGTTGAGCGAGCATACGCTGGAGGGCTGGCTGGAGGGCTATGTGCTGACCGGGCGGCACGGGCTCTTTAACACGTATGAGGCGTTCGTGCACATCATCGACTCGATGTTCAACCAGCATGCGAAGTGGCTGGAGAAGAGCAAGCTGGAGCTGCGCTGGCGGGCGGAGATTCCGAGTGTGAACCATTTGATCTCATCGCTGGTGTGGCGGCAGGATCATAACGGATTTACGCATCAGGACCCGGGGTATCTGGATGTGGTGACGAACAAGAGCAAAGAGGTGACGCGGATCTATCTGCCGCCGGATGCGAACTGCCTGTTGAGCGTGGCGGATCATTGTCTGCGAAGCCGCAGCTATGTAAATGTGATTGTCGCGGATAAGGCGCCGCACCTGCAGTACCTGACGATGGATGAGGCGGTGCTGCACTGCACGCGCGGGATCGGGATCTGGCCGTTTGCGAGTAACGACGAAGCGGGCGAGCCGGATGTGGTGATGGCGTGCGCGGGAGATATCCCGACGGCCGAGGCGCTGGGCGCAACGGCGATACTGCGGGAGCGCTTTCCGGAGCTGCGGATCCGGTTCGTGAATGTGGTGGATTTGTTCCGGCTGATCTCGGAGCGGGAGCATCCGCACGGGTTGAGCGACCGTGAGTTCGACGGGCTGTTTACGAAGGATAAGCCCGTGATCTTCAACTTTCACGCGTATGCGTCGCTGGTGCACAAGCTGACCTACAAGCGGAAGAACCATGACAACTTCCATGTGCATGGGTATCGCGAGATCGGGAACATCAACACGCCGCTGGAGCTCGCGATCGACAACGGGATCGACCGGTACAGCCTGGCGATGGATGTAATCGACCGGGTGCCGAAGCTGCAGGCGTCGGCGGCGCATGTGAAGCAGTGGCTGCAGGACGAGCAGGTGAAGGCGATTGCGTATGCGCATGCGTGCGGAATCGATTCGCCGGAGGTGAATGACTGGACATGGCCGCTGTAAGTCGTCTGAAGCGCGATACTGACAGATGAGGTGTCGCGATGGATGGTGGTGACGGGAACACGGCTTCGGTGGTGGAGAAGGTGGTCGACCCGGTTTGCGGGATGAAGGTGGATCCGGCGAAGGCTGCGGCGCGCTTTACATACAAGGGCGCGACGTACTTCTTCTGCGGCAAGGGGTGTGCCGCGAAGTTCGAGGCCGATCCGGAGAAGTACCTGACGACGAAGGAGTCTGCGCCTGCGCCGACCGTGGCGGAGATGGGTGCGGAGTACATCTGCCCGATGGATCCGGAGGTGAGTCAGCGGGGTCCCGGGGCTTGTCCGAAATGCGGGATGGCGCTGGAGCCGGCGGTGCCGGAGGCGGCGGCCACGCGGACGGAGTACACGTGTCCCATGCATCCGGAGGCAGTGCAGGCCGGTCCGGGAACGTGCCCGAAGTGCGGGATGGCGTTGGAACCGCGGGAGGTTGCGGCGGAGGAACGGAACCCGGAGCTCGAGAGCATGACGCGGCGGCTGTGGGTCAGCGCAGTGCTGACGGTGCCGATGCTGATCGCGATGGTGGTGGATCTGGTGCATCCGGGACGGCTGCACGGGGCGTGGCCGGGGTTGGGGGAGCTGGCGCTGGCTACGCCTGTGGTGCTCTGGGGCGGATGGCCGTTCTTTGAACGGGCGTGGCTTTCGGTAAAGACGTGGAACCTGAATATGTTCACGCTGATCGGGATTGGCTCGGGTGCGGCGTATCTGTACAGCGTGGCGGCGGTGGTTGCGCCGGGTATATTTCCGGCGGCATTTCGCGGGATGGGTGGCGAGCTGGGGCTCTACTTCGAATCGGCTTCGGTGATTGTGGTGCTGGTGCTGATGGGCCAGGTGATGGAGCTGCGGGCGCGCGGGCGGACGGGCGCGGCGCTCCGGGCGCTGCTGGGGCTTGCGCCGCGGACGGCGCGGCGGGTGAGCGAACACGGGGAAGACGAGGTGGCGCTGGCGGAGATTCGCGTGGGCGACCGGCTGCGGGTGCGGCCGGGTGAGAAGGTGCCGGTGGATGGGGTGGTGCTCGAAGGGGCGAGCGCGGTGGATGAGGCGCTGGTGACGGGCGAGCCGATGCCGGTGGAGAAGGCGGCGGGCGCGGCGGTGACGGGCGGAACGATCAACGGAACGGGCGGGTTTGTGATGCGGGCGGAACGGGTGGGCGCGGCGACGCTGCTGGCCCGGATCGTACGAATGGTGGGCGACGCGCAACGGACGCGGGCGCCGATTCAGCGGGTGGCGGACCGGGTGGCGGGGTGGTTTGTGCCGGCGGTTCTGCTGTCCGCGGTGGGGACGTTTGTTGTATGGGCGGTATGGGGGCCGGAGCCGCGGATGGCGCATGCGCTGGTGAACGCGGTGGCGGTGCTGATCATCGCGTGCCCGTGTGCGCTGGGGCTGGCTACGCCGATGGCGATTATGGTGGGGACGGGGCGTGGGGCAGGAGCAGGTATCCTGTTTCGCAATGCGGAGGCGCTGGAGCTGCTGGGGAAGATCGACACGCTGGTGGTGGACAAGACGGGGACGCTGACGGCGGGCCGGCCTGCGGTGACGGAGGTCGTCGCGGCGGACGGGTTTGGCGAAGACGAGGTGCTGGGGCTGGCGGCGAGCGTGGAACGGGGAAGTGAGCATCCGCTTGCGGGTGCGGTGGTGCGGGCTGCGGAGGATCGTGGGTTGGCAATGGCGCAGGCTTCACGGTTTGGATCGGAGACCGGTCGCGGCGTGCGTGGGGTTGTCGGTGAACGTGCGGTGTTGGTGGGGACAGCTGGGTTTGTGGGTGGGGAACCTGTTGATGGCGGTGAGTCTGCATTGAGTGGGGCACCGGGCCTCGAAGCACGGGCGACGGCGTTGCGAAATGAGGGACGGACTGTCGTGTTTGTGGGGGTAGATGGACTCGTCGCGGGGCTCGTTGCGGTTTCAGATCCGTTGAAGGCTACGAGTCTGGAGGCGTTGCGGGCGCTGATGGCGGAGGGCGTGCGGGTGGTGATGGTGACGGGCGATCAGGAGCGCACGGCGGCGTATGTGGCCGGGCAGCTCGGAATCGAATACAAGGCGGGGGTGACGCCGGCGGGAAAAGCGGATGAGGTGAAGCGGCTGCAGGGGGAGGGTCGCATCGTGGCGGTGGCGGGCGACGGGGTCAACGACGCGCCGGCGCTGGCGCAGGCGCAGGTGGGGATCGCGATGGGGACGGGGACGGATATCGCCATGGAGACCGGCGGGGTGACGCTGGTGCACGGCGATCTGCGGGGGATTGTGCGGGCGCGGCGGCTGAGCCGGGGGACGATGCGGAATATCCGGGAGAATCTCTTCTTTGCGTTTGTCTACAACGCAGTGGGCGTGCCGCTGGCGGCGGGGGTGCTGTATCCGGTGTTCGGTCTGCTGCTGAGCCCGATGATTGCGGCGGCGGCGATGAGCCTGAGTTCGGTTTCGGTGATTGGGAATGCGCTGCGATTGCGAACGCTGGAGCTCTAGCGGCTGTCGTGCCGGGGGGAACAATCGTCAGAGTGTACTTGAGCGGTGATCCCGATCATCTTTGGCAAGACGGTCCTGCCGGACGGCCCCGCTTGCCGCGCGGGGCCGGGTACTTCGTACCGTGTTTGCTTCGCGCGGGCGCTCCCGTTGATCGCTCGAGACTTCTGTGGCGACTGGCGGGAGCGGATGCGCGACGCTTGTGCGGCACGAAGTGCCTAGTTGAAACCTCGGCGGCTGCGGGATTTGGGGTCGGTGTTGAATTCGCGGTCGCGGATGCGTTCGGCGAACTGGGAGGCGTCTACGTTGCGCTGCTTCTTGTCGGCAGCGGAGAAGCTGCGTTCTTCGGAGCGACTGATGCGTTTGTGGGCGGTCATGCCTTCGAGCAGGAACTCGGCGGCGGAGACGGCGATTTCGGTTTCGGACTTGTTGTTGATCTGGAGCGGGGTGAGCTTGTCGAAGAGGCCCTGGATCTGGCGGAGTTCGGTGAGCGAGGCGGCGCTGGGCTGGGTGTCGTTGAGCTGGACGGACCCACCGAGGTTGAACCACTGCTCGATCTGCTGGGTGTTGACGTCGGGGAAGTGCTGGTCGAAGGCGTTGGCGACGGACTGACGGATAATCTCGCGGACGACCGTGTCGGCGCCCTTCATCTCGCCCTCGTACTCGAGTTCGATCTTGCCGGTGATGCCGGGGAGCGCGGCGTAGATGTCGCCGATGCGGGGGACGACGAGGGACTCGCCGTGGAGGAGGGCGCGGCGTTCGGCGTTGGAGACGACGAGCTCCATGGTGGAGATGGGGAGGCGCTGCGAGACGCCGGAGCGCTTGTCGACTTTCTTGTCTTCGCGCGCGGCGAAGGCGATACCTTCGACGACCTGGCGGATGTAGTGCGGGATGTGGATGCGCTGAACGGTGTTGTCGCCGGGGGCATAGCTGCGCGCGGTCCAGGCTTCCTGCTCGGTGATCGAGATGCCTTCTTCGATGGACTCGGGGTAGTGGGTGCGGATCTCGGAGCCGATGCGGTCTTTGAGCGGGGTGACGATCTTGCCGCGGGCGGTGTAGTCCTCTGGATTGGCGGAAAAGACGATGGCGACGTCGAGCTCGAGGCGGACGGGGTAGCCCTTAATCTGCACGTCGCCTTCCTGCATGATGTTGAAGAGGGCGACCTGGATCTTGCCGGCGAGGTCGGGGACTTCGTTGATGGCGAAGATGCCGCGGTTGGCGCGGGGCAGGAGGCCGTAGTGCATGGTGAGCTCGGAGCCGAGCTCCTGGCCGGAGCGGGCGGCTTTGATGGGGTCTACGTCGCCGATGAGGTCGGCTACGGTGACGTCCGGGGTGGCGAGCTTTTCGACGTAGCGGTCGAAGGGCGTCATCCAGGCAATGGGAGTGTCGTCGCCTTTTTCGGCGACTAGGTTCTTCGAATAGCGGGAGAGCGGGGCGTAGGGGTTGTCGCGGAGCTCGGAGCCGGCGATGTAGGGGCTGTAGGGGTCGAGCAGGGTGGTGAGGGCGCGGAGGATGCGCGACTTGGCCTGGCCGCGGAGGCCGAGCAGGATGAAGTTGTGGCGGGAGAGGACGGCGTTGACGATCTGGGGGACGACGGTGTCGTCGTAGCCGACGATACCGGGGAAGAGGGATTCTTTCGTCGTGGCGGTCTGCCGCAGACGGGCGATGAGGTTGTCGCGGAGCTCGTCTTTTACGGAACGGGCGACGCGCTCGGGGGTGTATTGGGAGGTGCGGAGAGCGCCGAGCGTCTGGGGCAGGGAATCGTGAATCGCCATAGATGAAGTATAGACTTCAGGGCGGTCAGGAAGTTGCAGCGCGGCGGGCTTGCAGGACGAGAGCGAAGAAGGCGATGAGGGCGATGGTTGGCGGGATGAACATGATGCGGCGGTTCCTTCGTTGTTGCGCGAGATACCAGGGCTCCTCGCTGTGGAAGGCAATGACTGAGACAGGCTGAACTTCGTGGCCCAGTTGCTGCTCCAAGGCACTCTTCGAAGCAAAATCGCTATGCGAGCCAGTTCGTGTGTCGACGAGAAACCACGGTTCAGTGGGATTCGGGTAGAAGTCCGCGAACGGATGACTGTACTGTCCGGCTACGAACGGACCTGAGACTGCGATGCTGCCGACACATTGAGATAGCTGAACCGAGGGGCTGGAAACGCCATCTTCGATATCACCGGTGCTGATCTGCGCAAAGTCAGGCATCTTGCTTAGGGCTTGGAGAGAGTATCCGTTTGGCAAGGGTTCCGAGATGGTCATCGAAGAGACTCTCGCCCGGAAGCGCGTAGATACATCCCCAAAGGTATGCGGCTGTGGCGAGAGGAATGAACGCGCCCAGACCGGCAGTGCTCCACCTGATGTGTGGTTTGCTCCTGGGCAGCAGCATCCAGGCGATAAAGGCGATCACCGCGCCTGCGACAGCCGCAAGGAAAAACAGCAGGGAAGTTGCGAAGAGCAGGCCGATGATCTCGAACATCGTCGCTTTCTCTACTCCGTGTGCGATTCGGAGGTGCGGAGCCAGCGGAGCATGTGGGGGTAGGGTGGGATGTTGGCTTCAGCGGCTTGTTTCGGGGTGAGGGTCAGTCCCATCCACTGGAGGAGCGGGACGCCGACTCCGTCTTGGGCGTAGTTCTGGATGAGGGCTTCGGCGGAGCCTTTGTAGCCTTCGGGATGAAAGACGAGGGTTGGTGACAGGCCGAGGTGGAGGGCGGCAGCGTAGGACCAGCACTGGGCGGCTATTTCGTCGCCCATGTCGGGACCGGCTTCGGCGGAGGTGGTGGCGCGGCGGGACGGGGGCATGACGGCGAGGTGGCCGGCCTCGTGGAGGAGATCGCCGGGGTAGCGGAGGCGTGCGGGGTCGACGAGGAGGCGGTTGGGGGCGAGGCGGATGCCGGGGAGGAAGCTTTCTTCGATTTCTGCGAAACGGATTTCAAGGCCGAGTTCGCGGAGGAAGTCGAGGATGCGGGCTGCGCTTTGATCGAGCATGGTGGGCCCTGGGTTAGCGGGGGGTGAGCTCTTCGCGGAGGGCTTCCATCTCGTCGGCGGCGTGCTGGTTGCCGGTGCGACGGGCGGCGGCGATGCCGTGGTGCAGGCGGGCGATGGCGAGCTCGGGATTGCCGTTGCGGGCGAGGGTCTGGGCGGACATCTGGTAGGCGGGGACGTAGTCGGGGTTTTCGGCGATGATCTGGTCGAATTGCTGGAGGCCGTCATCGGGGCGGGACTGCGCGATGAGCTCCATGGCGAGGCCGTAGCGGGCGAAGGTGTCTTTGGGGTTGTGCTCGAGGATCTGGGAGAGGGCGGCGAGTTTGTCCATGCCTCGACTATAAGGGCTGGTCAGTGTCCGTGGAGGCTGGCCCGAGCTGGGCGAAGAGTGCCGGCAGGTCGACGTAGATGGGGGTTTCGGCGACGGCGGGGCGGTCAGTCTGGGTCCAGGTGAGGCCGGAACAGACGCGGCCGGTGCGGGTCTCGGGGTCGATGATCCAGATGGTTTCGACGCCCATGGATTGATAGTCGCGGGCGCGACGCTCGGTGTCGGCGTAGGTGTCGTCGGGCGAGAGGATTTCGACCACGAGGAGGGGCGGTGTGGCGAGGACCGGCGGCTGCGGGCCGCGGCGGACGAGGACGAGGTCGGGGATGCGGACGCGGGATTCGGCTACGCGGGTACGCCATTCGGTCGCGCCCTGTACGTGCCAGGCTGCTTCGTTCTGGAAGAACCAGGCAGCCAGCATGAACTGCACGCGACTATGTTCCCACTTGCCCATATGGCGCTCCACGATCTCGCCGTCGATGTATTCACGGTCGGGGTGGTAGGACGTGCTGAGGTACTGGTCGATGGAAGTCAGCACCGCGGTAGACATGGTTTCGCCTCGCTATGGCCCGCGACCAGTGTACGCAAGGTGTTATGGGGCGGAGCGGGTAAACTGGCTGAATGAGTGAAACGATCCCGACGCGGAAGGTGAGTGAGTCGCAGTCGGAGCGCAGCGAGATTATCTTTCCGGGCGATGCGAATGCGCTGGGGAATCTGTTTGGCGGGCGGCTGATGCAGTTTATCGACCTGGTGGGGGCGATGGCGGCGAGTCGGCATGCGCGGGCGATCGTGGTGACGGCGAGTATGGATCACCTGGACTTTGTGGCGCCGGTGCATGTGGGGGATCTGCTGATTTTGAAGGCAAGCGTGAACCGGGCGTTTCGGACGTCGATGGAAGTGGGCGTGAAGGCGATGGTGGAGGACTTTCGCCGGGAGAAGCTGCGCCATGTGAGCTCGGCATACATTACGTTTGTGGCGGTGGATAAGGACGGGAAGGGGATTGCGGTGCCTCAGCTTGAGCTGGAGACGGAGCATCAGCGGCGCCGGTGGGAGGATGCGGGACGACGGCGGGAGATGCGGGCGGATGAGACGCTAAGAAGGAAGAGGATTCGGGAAGAGTTGACGGCGGATTGGCATTTGTAGGGCAGGGATCAGGGCTCAAGGATCACTAACGATAGGAGATTGCGGATGGCGGCACATGGACAGGGACAGCCGCAGGGGCCGATGCCTCTGCCGGGGATTGCGCATGTCGTGGCGGTTGGATCGGGTAAGGGCGGGGTGGGGAAGACGACGGTTGCGGTGAATCTGGCGGTGGCGCTGGCGAAGTCGGGGTATCAGGTGGGGCTGCTGGACGCCGATATCTACGGGCCGAATGTGCCGACGATGCTCGGCGTGACGCGGCAGCCGAATGTGGTGAATGAGAGCCGGATGGAGCCGATCCTGTCGCATGGGGTGAAGTTCATCTCGGTAGGGCTGATCTCGCCGGGGGATAAGCCGCTGATGATGCGGGGGCCGATGCTGCACCAGATCATCCGGCAGTTTCTGCAGCAGGTGGAGTGGGGGGCGCTGGATTTTCTGATCGTCGATCTGCCGCCGGGTACGGGCGACGTAGTGATCTCGCTGGTGCAGACGGTTCCGCTGACGGGGGCCGTTGTGGTGTCGACTGGCTCGAGTGTGGCGTTGGAAGATGCGCGGAAGGCGCTGGAGATGTTTCACCAGGTGAAGGTGGACGTGCTGGGCCTGGTGGAGAACATGTCGCAGATGCGGCTGCCGGATGGGACCATGCTGGATGTGTTCGGCGCGGGCGGGACGGAGCGGACGGCGGCGCAGTTCGGGCTGCAGTTTCTGGGGTCGGTGGACATGGATCCGGCGGTGCGCAAGGGTGGGGATACCGGAATGCCGGTGGCGCTGGCCGGGCGTGGAAGCGCGCTGGGCGGGGCATTTTATGAAGTCGCGGATCGGGTAGCGGAGGCGGCGGAGAAGATCGACGCGGGTTCGGAGGATGTGCTGGAGATCAGCTGAAAAGCGTATCCTGCCGGACGGGCCCGCTTGCCGCGCGGGTACTTCGTACCGTGTTGCTTTCGCGTGACTGCTCCCGTTGGTCGCTCAGGGCATTCTGCCGACCAGCGGGAGGAGTGCGCGACGTGTATGCGGCACCAAGTGCACGGCGTAGACTTTAGTTATGGCTGAGGTAACGGCGCGGCAGCGGGCGATCCTGATGGCGGTGGTGGAGCGGTATATCGCTTCCGGTGAGCCGGTGGGTTCGGGAACGATCGCGGCCGGGTTTGCGGGTGGCGCGTCCAGCCCCGCGACGGTGCGCAATGAGATGGCGGCGCTGACCGAGGCCGGATTGCTGGAGCAGCCGCATACGTCGGCGGGACGGATTCCTACGGCGCATGGGTTTCGGCTTTTTGTGGATGGGATTCGGTCGGCGCAGCTGGCCGCGGTGACGTATTCCGACCGGCGCGAGGAGATTGACGCGCGGTTTGCGGATGTGGCGGGGACGCAGGCGTTGCTGGAGCGGACGAGCCATGTGCTGGCGGCGCTTTCGAGCGGGGTTGGGGTGGCGGTGGCATCGATGCCGGGCGGAGATCAGCTGGAGCATGTGCATTTTTCGCGGCTGGCTCCGCTGCGGGTGCTGGCGGTGGTGGTGACGCGGGGCGGCGTGGTGCGGGACCGGGCGCTGACGCTCGATCACGATCTTGCGGCGGGCGAGCTGGAGACGGCGGCGCGGTTTTTAAATGAGAACTTTCGCGGCTGGGAGATGGACCGGATTCGCGTGGAGCTACGGACCCGGATCGAGCGGGAGCGCAGCGACTATCAGCGGATGATGAATGCGGCGGAGCAGTTGTGGGCGCGGGCGCTGCCGGAGGCGGGTACGGGCGGTGGACAGACCGTGTATATCGGAGGCGTCGCGAACCTGGTCGGGGTGCATCCGATGAGTGGCGCGGAAGATCGCGAGCGGCTGCGGGAGATGCTGGTGGCGCTCGAGGCCAAGCAGAGGCTGGTGGAGCTGCTGAATGCGTATGTGGATGCGCGCCAGGAGAGCGTGCGGGTGGTGTTCGATCTGGAAGAGCAGGCGCCGGAGATGGCGGGGCTGGTGCTGATTGCGGCGAGGACGCGGTTGACGGGTGAGGGTTCAGGGACGGTGGCGGTGATCGGGCCGAAGCGGATGCAGTATGAGCGGGCGATCGGCGCGGTGGGGTATGTGGCACAGATGCTGGAGCGGCAGGGCTCGGTCGTGCGGTCGTAAGAGCTTAGGGGAAGCGTTGGTGAGAGTGGGGAGCGATGCGGAGCGGCTGGCGCAGGATGACGCAGTGGGCAGGAATCGGGGACAATGAGAAGGACGAGCAAGGGTCCCGAGAGGTTGAAGGCATGATGAATGACGTGAAAGATGCAGTGCAGCAGGAGCAGGGCGCGCCGATGGAGACGATTGAGGCGGGTATGGAGTCGGGTCACGGGAGCGGACGCGATGCCGCGCGCGACTCCGGCTGTGACGGGCCGCAGGATACGGGCGATGGAGCGGAGCTGACGCAGGTGCGGGGCGAGCGGGATCAGGCGCGGCTCGACCTACAGACGCTGACGGACCGGCTGGCGCGGCTGCAGGCGGAGTTCGATAATGCCCGCAAGCGTGAAGCGAAAGAGCGCACGGATGCGCGCGAGTACACGGTGGGAGCGACGGTTGAGCCGTTTTTGGGCGTGATGGACAACTTCCAGCTGATGCTGAAGTCGCAGGGCTCGCTCGAGCAGCTGCGGGGCGGCGTAGAGCTGATCTTGAAGCAGATGGAGGACGCGCTGCGCGGGCTGAATGTGAGTGCGGTGGAGTCGGTCGGGCAGGCGTTTGATCCCCGGGTGCACGAGGCGCTGGGCAGCGTGGAGACGAAGGAGCATCCGGATCATCAGGTGCTGGAAGAGGTGCGGCGCGGGTACAAGATTCGCGAGAAGCTGCTGCGGCCGGCGCTGGTGAAGATCGCGGTGAATCCGGATCAGGTGAACGACCAGGCTTAGCGTCTGGAGATGGTGGCGGCAGGCAATGCAGGTCCTTCGACTGCGGCCTGCGGCCTCCGCTCAGAATGACAGAAGGTCGTGAGGCGCGGAGGCGAGGTCTTCCGCGCGGACAGATTCTGAAGGAAAGATTGGGAAGATGGCGACGGCGAACGTGACCAAGACGGATTACTACGAGGTGCTGGAAGTCTCGCGGACGGCGAGCGACCAGGAGCTGAAGACGGCGTATCGCAAGCTGGCGATGCAGTTTCATCCGGACCGCAACCCGAACAATCCGGAGGCGGAGGCGAAGTTCAAGGAGTGCTCGGAGGCGTACTCGGTGCTGAGCGACGGCGAGAAGCGCGCGGCGTACGACCGGTACGGACATGCGGCGTTCTCGGGCGGCGCGGGTGGCGGCGGCGGGGGCAATCCGTTTGCGGGCGGCGGCTTCCAGGGCGGGGACGTGGGGGACATCTTCGGCGATCTTTTCGGCGAGATGTTCAACATGGGCGGGCAGCGGAAGGCGTCGCGAGTGCAGCGTGGACGCGATCTGCGGTATGACCTTTCGCTCGACTTTGAGCAGGCGGTGTTCGGGGTCGAGAAGGAGATCACGATCCGGCGCGCGGAGACGTGTGACGATTGCAGCGGCACGGGAGCGGCGAAGGGCAAGCAGCCGGCGACCTGCCCGCAATGCAAGGGCTCCGGGCAGATGCGGTTTCAGCAGGGCTTTTTCTCAGTGGCGCGGACGTGTCCGCAGTGCAGCGGGACGGGCACGATCGTGACCGATCCGTGCAAGACGTGCGGCGGGCAGACGACGGTAGAACGCGAACATACGCTGCTGGTGAAGGTGCCGGCGGGGGTTGAGCAGGACACGCGAATCCGTTATCAGGGCGAGGGTGAGGCGGGCCGGTACGGCGGGCCGGCGGGCGATCTGTACGTGGTGCTCGGGGTGAAGAAGCACAAATTTTTCGAGCGCGACGGCGACGACCTGCACTGCGTAATGCCGATCTCGTTTCCGCAGGCGGCGCTGGGGACGGAGTTGACGATCGAGACGCTGGAGGGCCCGGAGACGATCAAGGTGCCGGAAGGCGTGCAGAGCGGACGCGAGTTCCGGCTGCGGGCGAAGGGCGTGCCGCACTTGAACGAGCGGGGCAAGGGCGATCTGGTGGTGGAGATCCGGGTGTCCACGCCGACGAAGTTGACGAAGCAGCAGAAGGAGCTGATGCGGCAGCTGGGAGAGACGATGGTGGTGGAGAATGCTCCGCATGCGCGGGGATTGTTTGGGAAGGTGCGGGATATCTTCGGGTAGGGTACTACTCGAACTGAGACGGATTGGAAGCATGCGATTGTGCGGTACCCGCACAATCCGTACCAAGTCAGGTCTGATTCGATAGAACACGACGTGCGCTCCGCACTCTCTGCGGGGTAGGGCCCATGCTGATGTAGTCGCACGCGCGACCGAGTTGCGGATCGAATGCGATCTTCTCAAAGCACGACTCCAGCAGAGCTCGAGACTTCTCCGTCTGCAACTTTGCCCCCTCGCCGGGTGGTGTAAGCCGCCAGAACGCGGAGATCGTATCTGGCAGCGGCTGCTACTCGAAACCTTGCAGGAATCAGAGCGCGCGCGGACGGAGGCCGAACTCCTGGCGGATCTGGGCGAAGACATCGCCTTCCGCATCTCCACTGGCGCCTCCTTCTTCAATGGCAGCCGCAACGCAAGCATCTTTTCTTTGTCGGTCTCGTCGTCCTGCTGCAGCCGTTGAAGACTTGTGGAGACCACCTCGTGGTCGTCACGAAAGCGTCCAGAAGTGATCAGACGGTCGAAGAATGGGGCGAGTTCATCGGGAATTTCGACCATACGGGCCATCGATGCCTCTGCGATTTTCTTGAGAAGAAGAGTATCAGCGCAAGTCAGGAGATCAGGGTGCCCGCGATCGCGATGGCGGCGATGGCGGCGGTTTCGGCGCGGAGGATGCGGGGGCCGAGGGTGACGTGGGTCCACGCGTGCGCCGTGAAGAGGTCCATTTCGTCGGCGGTCCAGCCGCCTTCGGGGCCGATGGCGAGGGCGCAAAGGCTTTGTGCTGAGGTGCGGTGTTGGAGAGCGCTGGCGAGGGTGCGTTCCTGCTCGGTTTCACTGAGGAGGATGCGAGTTTCGGCGGTCTCAGCTTCGAGGGCCTGCTTTAGTTGCGCGGGGTCGGCGATGTGGGGGACTGCGGTGCGGCGGGACTGCTGCGAAGCTTCATGGGCGATGCGGCGCCAGCGGTCAACTCGTTTGGCGGCGGCCAGCGCGAGATGCTTTTCGGTGCGGCGGGCGAGGATGGGGGTGATCTTCGCGACGCCGAGTTCGGTGGCCTTCTCGATGCCCCACTCGAGGTGGTCGAACTTGAAGACGGCGAGGAGGAGATGCAGCGGGAGGGCGGCATCGGACTCGAGCTCTTCGTGGAGGACGAAGTCGACGCGGGGGGATGGGCCTTCGGCGGCGATGGAGACGATTTCGGCGCGGTGGAGGAAGCCGGCGGCGACCACATCGAAGATCTGGCCGGGCTCGGCGCGCAGGACGCGGGCGAGATGGAGTGCCTGATCGCCGGTGAGGGCGGCGTGGGTGGGGTGTCCGGGGGCAGGGGAGAAGGTGTCAGCGATCCAGCGGCGACGCATGAGTACAGGGTATAGGGAGTAGGGACGAGGGAGCAGGGAGTGCGGCGCTGGGCGGTTTAGTGGGGGAGGGGAATGGTTTGGGTGGGCTGGTGGTAGAGAGCGACGGTGAGGTAGGCGGATTTGCGGGTTTCCCAGACGGACTGGGGGACGGCGAAGCTGAAGACGAGGGTGCCCTGGGTGGACTGGCCGGGGGACATTTCGGTGTCGCGGAGGAGAGGTGTGGCGAGAAGGGGTTTGAGGGCGGGGAACATAAGGGTTGCGTTGGGGAGGTCGTTTTTCTGGAGGGCTTTTTCGGTGAGCTGCGCGCCGGCGGGATCGGTGAGGGTGAGGCTGGCGTCGTCGAAGCTGGCGACGGTGCGGAGGCGGTTTTCGAGCTTGATGGTGGTGACGACGAAAAGGGTGTAGTTGGTCTCGCGCGGGGCAACGACGATGGAGTCGCTGGTCATCACGGTTTTTTCAGCGAGGAGCTCGGTTTTGAGGACGGAGACGTGGACCGTGGTTGCGGGGTAGAGGCGGATGGCGATGAGGATGGCGGCGGCGAGGACCGCGACGGCGATAAGGCCGGGGAGGACGATGGAGGGGCGTTCGGACTGGGAGAAGCTGGGGGTGGAGGGCACGTTGTCATGCTAAATGCAATGGCAAGTTCGCCCTTGCGCCAGGCGGGCGGTCACTTCGTGACTTCCATTCGCTTGGCGTCATGCTCCCGCTGGTCGCCGGGGCTGCCTGTGCCGACCAGTGGGAGGATGGCGCGACGCGTGTGAGGGTCACGGAGTGACCTATTTCTGTACGGCGTATTCGTCGAGCAGGACGACGATGAGCGCGGCGGTGGGGACCGCAACGAGCGCGCCGGCGATGCCTCCGAGGGCTGTGCCGAAGAGCAGCGCGACCAGCACGGTGAGGCCCATGAGGTCTACCGAGGACTTCATGATGCGGGGGGTGAGGACCGCGTTCTCGAGGTTGACGTAGATGGCGTAGAAGAGGAGGACGCCGGCCATCTTGGTCCACGAGTCGAAGGCGGCGACGGTGGCGGCGAGGAGGATGGTGATGACGCCGCCGGCGATGGGGATCAGGTTCAAGAGACCCATGAGGACGCCGAGCAGAATAAAGTACCGGACGTGGAGCAGACCGAAGACGATGAGGGAACAGACGCCGAGCGACAGCATAAGCAGGCCCTGGCCGAAGAGCCACTTGCTCATTTTGACTTCAGCGCGGCGGAGGGTGGTGTCGAGGCGGCTGCGGTCCCTCTGCGGGAAGAGCGAGAGGAAGAAGGCGTAGGCGTTTTCGCCTTCGAGCATGAAGTAGATGCACAGGAAGACGGCGGTGAGGATGTCGAAGAGGTGCGAGAGCCAGAGGGGGATGGCGTTGACGACGTAGGCGCCGACGGCTCCGGCGAGGTTCTCGGCTTTGGCGGCGATCTGGTCGAGACCGATTGCGCCGGCGAGGGGAAGGTGGCGGATGCGGGCGACGGCGCTGGGAATGCGCTTTGGCAGCTCATGCGCGAAGCCGTTCAGATCGCTGAGGACGGGGGGCAGGCCGATGAAGAAAAACAGTGAAAGTCCGCCGAGGACGGCGACGAGCATGACCAGAACGGCCACAGCTCTGGAGGGCTGGTAGTTACGAATTTTGAGCTGCGTGATGCGATGGGCGATGGGCGAGAGTACGACCGCGAAGAGCGCGCTGATGTAGAGGATTTCGAGTTCCTTCATCAGCTTCCAGGCGAGCACGAGCAGGAGGAAGATGCCGACGGCGAAGATGATGTTGGAGCGTGTGGAGGCGCGACGCTCGGCGGCGACGGCGGAGAGCGGGGCGGCAGCGGCGGGCAGATTGCGGTCGGGCTCGGCTTGCTGGCTCAGAGTGTCCGGCAGGGCGTATCTCCTTGTGTTTACAAGACTGAGATGCGGATTCGATGGTGGGATAGAGATAATTCTGGTTCGTGCGTCGATGCCGAGAGCCCACTGCGCGCGGCGCGGTCACTTCGTGACTTTCCCAAGCTTCGCGTGGTGCTTCCGTTGGTCGCCAGGAGAGGTCCGTGCGACCAGCGGGAGAAAAGCTCGACGAACGGATCAGTTACGAAGTAACGGCTGCCCGCGCGGGGCGAACTTCAGCTCGTGACCGCTTGCAGGATGGCGTGGACGGCGGCTTCGGGCGTGAGCTCTGCAGTGGAGACGGTGTAACGGGCCATACGGCGATAGAGCGGCTGACGGCGGGAGAAGCGGGCGGCGGCTTCCTCAGCTGAGGCGAGCACGGGACGGATGTGGTCGGGGGAGGTGAAGCTCTGGAGCATGCAGCGGTCGAAGAGGGTTTCGAACGGGGCATCGAGGAAGACGACGACGGTGCCTGGGGTTTGCTCGAGGAGGAGGCGGTTCGTGAGCTCTTCAGGGGTGCCGCCGCCGAGGGCGAGGACGGTGTGGTGATGGCCGAGGGCGTTGGCGAGGGCGGAGGATTCGAGGCGGCGGAAGCGGGCCTCGCCATGCTCGGCGAAGAGTGCGGAGATGGAGGCGCCGGCGCGAGTTTCGAGGTGATGGTCGAGATCGAGGAACTCCCAGTGAAGAGCGCGGGCGAGCAGACGTCCGGTGGAGGTCTTACCGGCGCCCATGAAGCCGGTGAGGACGATGCGCTGGATGGCGGGCGAGAGAGCAGGGGCGGCGGCCTGGATTGTCATGGAGGAATGGGCTGCGGGCATGGGTTTTCGCTTTCGGCTGCTGCAAGTGGAGAGCTGGCTGCAAAGGAAAAACCGCGATCCATGAGAATCGCGGCTCGGAGCATTCGGTGAATGATCTTGAAATTATCTGTTCAAGAGGATGCACGCACACCGACCGGAGCCGCAGGGCGCCACCAAGTGCCACGATAGCTCAATCGCGTGCTGCAGGTCGGGATGGAGTGCGTGCCCATTCTGTGGATGAGAGTACACCTGGGTCTTCGGGGTTGCAATGGGTTTGTGGAGCGCAGTCCGACGGAGACAGGTGCCGCGGCTTAGAATGATGGGCGATGCAGTGTGGGGAGGTGCTGGATGGGACTGCGGGATGATGTGTTTGAGGTGTTGTGTCCCGAGTGTGGCGGCATGCTGAGGATCGATCCGGTGACGCGGGCGGTGGTGGCGCATACGCCGGCTCCGCGGAAGAAGACGTTCGAAGATCTTACGGAGGCGGCGCAGGCGTTGAAGGAGTCGGATGCGCGGCGGGAGTCGGTTTTTGCGCAGAGCGTGGCGGCGCAGAAGAACGCGGAAGACGTGCTGGCGAAGAAGTTTGCAGAGGCAATGAAGAAGGCGAAGGAGAGTCCGGTGGACGAGCGGCCGTTTCGCGAGTTCGATCTGGATTAGGCTGCGCGTGAGGGGTGCGGCGAGGCGCACGGTAGACTGAGGAAGTATGCCTCCAGTTCTCAGCGCTCAGGGAGTGTCGAAACGCTTCGGCGCGGTGCCCCTCTTTCAAGACATTTCAATGCCGATCAACGAGGGCGACCGGATCGGGCTGATCGGGCCGAACGGCGCGGGCAAGTCGACGCTGCTGAAGGTGCTGGCGGGCGAGGAAGATCCGGATGCGGGTGACGTCTCGCTGCGGCGGCGGGCGCGGGTGGCGTTTGTACGGCAGGAGTCTGCGTTTGCGGCGGGGCTGACGGTGCGCCAAGTGCTGGAAGAGGCGCTGGCGACGGCCGGAACGCCGGAGGGCGAGCGCGAAGGGCGCATTCAGGAGACGGGCGGACGGATCGGGTTTCCGGA
>CAXTVJ010000016.1:0-43132 GCA_964247715.1 uncultured Acidobacteriaceae bacterium
TCTTTGTTGAGCCTTTGCCTTCAGACCATGCGGTCACGGATCTCGGGGCGGACGAGGTAGAGGAAGAAGAGGAGCATGAAGAAGCCCTGGACGAGGAAGAAGGGGACGTGGGTGAGGCGGAAGACGTAGAAGTAGCCGGCGGAGAGGAGGATGGCGGCTCCGGTGACGAGCGCCCAGCCCCAGCGGCGCATGCGCAGCAGGCCGAGGAGGCCGACGACGAGGAGCGTGCAGAGGGCGAGGATGCCGAGTTTGCCGGGACCGCTGCCGTAGGCTCCGTGGAGGGCGGCGAAGGCGTTGACCATGGTGAGGAAGAGCAGGAACATGGCGATGCCGGCGACGCCGGGGGGCATTTTGCCTTTGAGCGCGGGGTCGATGACGCGGGCGGGAGGCAGGGCTTTGGAGTCGGGTGTGGGGGGCGTCTCGCGCATCTCGCTCACAGGGTGTGGAGGTAGGCGAGGAGGTCTTCGAGGTCGCCGGGGGCGAGCTGATTGCCCATCGGCGGCATGTTGTTGCGGCCGTGGAGGATAGTAGCGGAGACGCGCTCGTCGGTGGCGGCGGCGCCGGAGGGCAGGGCGGGCTTCTTGAAGAGCCCGGCGAGGGATGGGCCGTTGAGCGAGCCGGACTGGCGGTCGTAGTGGCAAGCGGCACATTTAGCCGAGAAGACTCCGTGGCCGGAGGCCTGCTGGGGAGTGAGATCGGCCAGCGGGGTGGGCGGCGGGGTGGAGTGGCAGCCGGCGAGGACGGCGCTGAGTGCGGCGAAGGTGAGGAGGTGCAGGCGCGAGGTCACGCTTTATTTTCGCATCGGTAAAGCAAGGACGAACACAGAGAGGACGGAGGGCACGGAGGTGCATAGAGGAAGACTAGTTGGCGGCGGCGATCTGAGCGACGAACTGGTCGGCAAGGCTGCGGTCGGCGGTGCTGCCGGGCGGATGGTTGTCGGTGAGGATGGCGAAGACGAGGGTCTGGCCGGAGGCGGCCGTCAGGAAGCCGGCGAGGGTGCGGGTCTCGCCGAGGGTGCCGGTTTTGGCGAGGACTTTGCCCTTGAGCTCGGGGTGGTCTTGTCCGGTAAAGCGGGAGGCCAGGGTGCCGTCTGTGCCGCCGATCGGGAGCGCGGATTTGAGAGTGGGGAACCAGGGCTGTCTCGCGTCGTAGACCAGGAGCTGAGTGAGGGCGCGTGGGGTGATGAGGTCGTGGCCGGAGAGGCCGGAGCCATCGTAGAGGGTGACGTCGGTGTCCGCGGCGATGCCGATGTGGAGCAGCCATGCGCGGACAGCACGGGCTCCGTCGAGTATGGAACCGTACTCGCACGGAAGACGATTTCCGAGGTGATGCAGGAGTAGTTCCGCGTGCAGATTCTGACTCTCTTTGAGGGTGAACCGGATGTCCTGGGCGAGCGGTGCGGAGGTGTGTGCTGCAAGGACGGGAGCGTCGTCTGGAGTGCTCATGCAGTCGAGGGCGTAGTTTTGCCCATTGATGATCTTTTCTTCGAGACTGCCGTACTCGCGAAGCTGAGTGAGGAAATCGCCGGCGTTCTTTGGGTTCCGGTGTTTGGCCCGGGCGGTGCCGGCGACGGTGATGCCTTGAGCGAGCAGCGCCTGGCGGAAAGCCATGGCGGCGAAGAGGGCGGGGTCGTCGATGGAAAGGGTGCCCGTTCCACCTTTGCCGTCCACGCCGTTCACGCCGTAGACGCGCAGGGTGCGGGAGCCGGGAAGGCGGTCTACGCTGAAACCTCGCGGTTCCGGCGAGGTCGCGGGAACGGTCGTCACGTCGTTGACGAGGGTGTAGTACGGGAGGCCGTGCTGATCGAGCGAGAGCTGGGCGGGAGCAGCGACGGCGGGCGCGGTGACGTGGCCGGGGGCGAAGTTGAGGGTGAGAGCGTTGTCGTGGATCGTGAGGGCGGAGACGGGTGCGCCGAAACCGAGCGGAAGGTCGTTCCACTCGACGCCGAAAGCGTAAGGCTCGTGCGGGAAGCGGGTGTCGTCGCCGACGATGTCGCCGCTGATGGTGCGGACGCCCCTGGCGGCGAGCTGCGCGGCGAGTTCGTCGAGCGCGGGGAAGGTGAGGGGCTTGTGGGATTGTGCCCCGAGCATGTAGGGAAGGTCGCCGGAGTCGAGGTTGGCATCGCCTCCGCCGACGAGGGTGAGGTCGCCCGTGACGGTGCCGGTGGACGGGTCGAGATTGCCGGTGACGCGGGTTTCAAAAGTGCGGCCCGGGCCGAGGAGTTCGAGAGCGGCGGAGGTGGTGAAGAGTTTCGCGGTGGAGGCGGGGCGGAAGAGCTGCGATTCGTGAATCTGGCAGAGCGGGGTACCGTCGAGTGTGGTGACGGAGAGGCCCCAGTGGGCCGGGGAGGCTTCAACTTGGGCGCGGAGGGTGTCGCAGAATGCGGTTGGCGCGGGTGTCGGGACCGGTCTTGTCTGGACGGGAGTTGACACGGGAGCCTGCGCGGCGACGGACGCGGCGGCACAGAACAGGGCGAGGCTTGTGAGCTTCGGCATGAGGGAAGTGTAGCGGCGAGAAGGAAGTCAGGTGCCGGTGTTGTCGACGATGATCTTCCAGCCCTCTTTGGTTTTCTCGAGGACGAGCGAGAAGATGCCGTCGGCGGAGCCTCCGTTTTTCCTGCTGCGTTCGAGGTGGAAGTGGCCGACGACGACGGCGAAGCGCTCGTCGAGCATGTGGGGCTCGAGGCCGGAGTAGGTGAGTGACCCCATGGCGTCGCGGGTGGGGTAGCCATGTTTGTAGTCGGCGACCATGCCGGCGTATCCGCGGCTGATGGAACGGCCGATGAAGAGGAGGTCGGGAGACTCCTTGAAGCTCTGCAGGTAGGCGTTGAGGTTGCCGTCGTTCCAGGCGCTTTCCTGTCGGGTGAGGACCTTGATGACATCGAGCTCGTCGCGCGAGAGGGTGCGGAGCTGAGGCTGGCTGGGCTTGTCGTCCTGCGCGTGCAGGAGCGGGGCGACGGGAAGGAACGCCAGCAGGAAGGCAGGCAAAACGGCTTGACGGAGACGGGAGAGGCTCATGTGGGCTCCAGGGTGTTCTGCGACGGGTCATGCTGTGACGGGCGGATGCCGAAGGTGGGGACGATCCAGGGAAGGGTGGCGAGAGCGATGACGACGAAGGCTGCCCAGGGATGCCAGTATGCCAACGGGATCGCGCCGCAATAGATGGTGAGGCTGATCAGGCCCTTGTGTATCTCCTGTGCCTGACCGCAGGCTTCTTCGGCGGTGTAGGTGTCGATTTGCCGGAGGAGGTGACGGACGATGGCGCGGCCAAGCAACAGGAACGAGACGGCGGTCAGCACGAGCGAGGCCGCGTAGAGGGCAACGGAGAAGCTGTCATTGTGCTTGACGACCATGTAGTTAGTGGAAAAAGGCAGCAGGGACAGGCAGAACAGAAAGCCGAGGTTCGACCAGAGGATGAGGTGGTCTACACGCTTGAGGCGGTCGATGAGGTGGTGATGGTTGACCCAGTAGATTCCGGTGAAGACGAAGGAGAGCAGGTAGACGGCGATGGTGGGGAGCACGGAGACGAAGCCGGGCAGGCCGTTGGCGAGCGGGACCTTGAGATCGAGCACCATGATGGTGATGATGACGGCGATGACGCCGTCGGAGAAGGCTTCAAGCCGGGATGGCGACGGCTGAGTGGGCATGGTCTCAAAGGGGTAGTGCAAGCAGCATACATGCGCGGCATGGCGGTTTGGCTTCCGTCGAGGAAGATGGCGCGCCTAGAATGTTGCCTATGAGCACGATGCCGCAGGGGAAGACCGTGCACGCAGTCTGTTCGCTGGATTGCCCGGATAGCTGCGGGGTGCTGGTGACGGTGGACGAACTGACCGGCCGAGCGACGAAGTTGGCGGGCGATCCGTCGCATCCGGTGACGCGCGGGTTTCTGTGCGGCAAGGTGGCGAAGTATCTCGACCGGGTGTATGCGCCAGACCGGCTGCTCAACCCGATGCGTCGGCGGGCGGGCGTGGCGAAGGGGCCGCTGGTGCGCGGGCGGGAGATGGAGAGCTTCGAGCGGATCTCGTGGGACGAGGCGCTGCGCGAGATCGTGGCCAGGTTCGAGGCGATCGCGGCGGAGTTCGGGCCGGAGGCGATTCTGCCTTACAGCTACGCAGGGACGATCGGGCAGCTGGGGTATGGGTCGATGGACCGCCGGTTCTTTCACCGGGTGGGTGCGTCGCAGCTGGACCGGACGATCTGCGCGGCGGCGGGTGGCGAGGCGCTGAAGAGCGTGTACGGGATCAAGATCGGGACGACGCCGGAAGACTTCGTCCATGCGGGGCTGATCATTGCGTGGGGCGCGAACGTGCATGGGAACAACGTCCATCTGTGGCCGTTTATCGAGGAGGCGCGGCGGAAGGGTGCGCGGCTGGTGGTGATCGACCCCTACCGGACGCGGACGGCGGCGCTGGCGGATGAGCATCTGCAGATCAACCCGGGAACCGATGGGCTGCTGGCGCTGGGGATCATGCATGTGCTGTTCCGCGAGGGTTTGCAGGACGTCGCGTACATGGCGGAGTGCACGCATGGCGCGGAAGAGTTGCGCGCGCATGCGTTGAAGGCGGAGCATGCGCCGGAGCGGGTTGCTGCGGTTACGGGGCTGCCGGCAGAGGCGATTGTTCGGCTGGCGCGGGATTACGGGAAGGCGGGGCGGGATGGGCGCCGGGCCGGACGCAGGGCAGGATGCGGGGCAGCGGTGATCCGGCTGAACTATGGGGTGCAGCGCTCGGAGAATGGCGGGACGGCGGCGCGGGCGGTGGCGATGCTGCCTCTGATTACGGGGTCGTGGAAGCGGCGCGGGGGCGGTTTATTGCTTTCGATGAGCGGGGCATTTCCCTTCAACGGGGCGAAGCTGGAGATGCCGGAGCTGATGCTTGCGAGTTCGCTGGGACGGCCGGCGCGGGTGGTGAATATGTCCGCGCTGGGTACGGCTTTGACGGAACTGGGCGCTGACGGGGCTTCGCCAGAAGCGGGCCCGCCGGTGAAGGCGATGTTTGTCTACAACTCGAACCCGGCGGCGGTGGCGCCGAACCAGAATGCGGTGCTGCGCGGGATGAGGCGGGACGATCTGTTTACGGTGGTGCACGACCAGTTCTTCACGGATACGGCGGACTATGCGGATATCGTGCTGCCGGCGCCGACGTGGCTGGAGCAGAAGGACGTGCAGGGTTCCTATGGACATCGCTTTGCGCAGATGAGTCAGCGGGCGATTGCGCCGCTGGGCGAGGTGCGGACGAATGTGGAGGTGTTCGCCGCGCTGGCGGAGCGGATGGGCTTTGAGGAGGCTTGCTTTCGGGACTCGGAAGATGCGCTGATCGAGCAGGCGCTGGACTCGCCGTCGCCGTGGATGGCGGGGATTACCCGGGAACGGCTGGAACGGGACGGGCATGTGGCGTTGACTCTGCCGGAGAATGCGGCGGGCGAGGTGCTTCCGTTTTCCACGCCGGAGTGGTTTCGAACGGCGAGCGGGAAGGCGGAGCTGCTGCCGGTGCCGGAGTTTCACGCGAACACGGAGTCGCGGGCGCATGCGGATACGAGCTACCCGCTGGAGTTTCTGCCGCGGAAGGCGGACAACTTCATGAACTCGACGTTTGCGAACCAGGCGACGCACCAGCGGATGGAGCAGGCGACGGCGGGCGTGCTGGAGATGCATGCGGAGGATGCGGCGGCGCGCGGGGTTGCGGCGGGCGACGCGATTGAGGTCTTCAATGCGCGCGGGCGGATCGGGTTGCGCGCGAAACTGAGCGGCAAGGTGGGACGCGGCGTAGTGGCGGCTCGGCTGGACTGGAACAAAGTGAGTGCGGACGGGAGCGGGCGCGGTGCGAATGTCAACGCGCTGACATCAGAGAGATTGACCGATATCGGCGGCGGGGCGACGTTCTACTCGACGCTGGTGGAGGTAAGAAAGGTTGAGGTGAGGGAGCATGGCGCGTGAGATCGACTGGAAGGACGCGGGGGAGATCGGGATTCAGCTGCAGGAGAAATACCCGGAGATGGAGCCGTACAGCGTCCGCTTTACGGACCTGCACAAGTATGTGACGGAGCTGCCGGGATTCTGCGGCGACCCGCAGAAATCGACCGAGCCGATGCTGGAGGCGATCCAGGCGGCCTGGAATGAAGAATATGAGGACGCTAAGGGACTGTAGGCGCGACCCAGAGATAAGGCGTAACACGGATACGACGGATAAACGGCAATAAGAACGGATAAGACAGTGGCATTGTTTGGTCTGATTGTTCTTAATGGTTTTTCATCTGTCTTACCCGTGTTACGCCTTTCTGTTTCTTAATTGCCGGGGGAGGTTGGAGCCGGTGAGGTGAAGGGTGATGAAGCTGAGGGCGGCCCAGAGGAGGGTGCCTGTGGCGATCAGGGTGAGGTCGCCGAGATAGTGGCCGTGGGGTTTGGGGATGCGGCTGATGAGGGGCAGGGTGATGGCTCCGGCGAGGACGGCGGCGGCGAGGGCTCGGGCCAGCTCGGGGTAGTCGAGGGTGGCGAGGGAGACGAGGCGCGCGCGCTGGAGCAGGACGGCGAGTGCGAGAGTGTGGGCGAGGATACCCAGGTCGGAGGCGAGGGCGAGGCCGGCGACGCCGATGCGGTGGAAGAGCAGCGCGTAGATGGGGATCGAGACGAGGGTGACGATGGTGCCGGAGATAGCGGGCGTGAGGGTATTGCGCGCGGCGTAGAAGGCGCGGGCGTAGATGCCCTGAGCGGACCAGAGGGCGAGTGAGACGGCGAAGATGGCGAGGTAGCGCGCGGTGAGCAGGGCGTCGTGGTGGCTGTAGTGTCCGCCGCGGAGGAGGTCGACGATGGGTTCGGCGAGGGCGATGAGCCAGGCGGCGGCGAGCAGCGAGACGGCGATGAGGCGGGAGACGGCGCGGCAGACGGAGGCGTTGAAGTCGTAGAGACGGCCCTGGGTGAAGAGGGATGAGAAGAACGGGAGTGAGGCGGCTCCGGCAGCCATGCCGATGACGCTGAGGGGCGCATTGAAGAGGGCTTTGGCGTTGGTGAGGAGGGTGAGCGCGCCGGAGTCGGAGGTGGAGAAGTAGGAGATGATCCACTTGTCGGCCATGGCGAGCGAGACGCCGATCATGAGCGGGAGCGAGAGGCGGAGCCATTCGAGAAAAGCCGGGTGGCGGAGGTTGAAGACGGGGGTGAAGCGCAGACCGCCGCGCAGGGCTCCAATGGCATTGATCAGGGTGGATCCGAGGAAGGCTCCGGCGAGGACGCCGACAGCAAGGGAATCGATGCCGATACGCCCGGCGAGGAAGACGCCGCCGAGAATGATGAAGAGGTTATAGAGCAGCGGGGTGACGGCCTGGTAGAGAAAGATCTTGCGCACGAGCAGACGCGAGCCGAGGACGCCGCCCGAGAAGAAGAAGAGCTGCGCGGGCAGCAGGATGCGGGTGAGATGAGTGCAGAGGGCCGAGGTTACGGGGTCGAGTCCGGGGAAGAAGGTGCGGGTGTAGATGGGCGCGAAGACTTCGGCGAGGAGGACGCCGGCGCCGAGCACGACCAGCATGGCGCAGAGGATGGCGGAGAGCGCGCGGTCGGCAGCCTGGTCGCTGGCGGCGTGGTCCTCGCCGGCCTCGCGGAAGCGCGAGAGCATGGCTACGAGGGTAATGGAGGCGACTCCCCCGACGAGGAAGTAGTTGATCATGTCGGGGAGGTTGAAGGCGGCGTTGTAGGCATCCGTGGCGTGGCCCGCGCCGAAGACATGGGCGATGTACTTGGTGCGCAGCAGGCCGAGGATGCCGGAGAGGATGGAGGATCCGGCGAGCAGGAGGGTGGCTGAGAAGGCGGACTGCGGACGGCCCAAGCGGGACGGGACGCGCGGCGACGAGCCTTCGCCGGCTAGGGGCGTCGGTTGCGCGGGGTCAGCCTGAAGGATGTTGGACACGATGCGGGCGAGGGTTCCTGCACAGTGTATCGTCCCGGCTTCTGTCGGCGAGTCAGCGGTCGCCAGCTAGTCGTTGTGCTTCAGCGTGATGAGGCACGGAGCGATCAGCAGGGCGATAAAGCAGGATGCGATAAAGAAATCGTGCATCGGGAGCGCTCGTTTCAGCCCGGTCTGCGGGGTAGCTGCGAGTGTGGGCGGCGCTGGGGCAGGTGACTATCCCCCGTTAGTGGCAAGCGGATCGAGACATGCGGGGACAACCGCAACGCGGAAGCACAGGAGAGGCGTGCGGAGTAAGGCCTAGTCTTCGGGGGGAAGAGTGTCGAAGAGGCTGGTTGCGGGGGGCTTCGCCGGGATGAGTTTGGGTTTGGGAAACTCGCGCAGCGCGGGCGGCTTGGCCGAGGAGAGCTTCTCGGGTGCGGGGGAAGGGTGAGCGCGGCGAATGGGCTGAACGGTTCGCGGGGAGGCTGGTCTCGAGAGGATGGTGTACAGGTCCTGAAGCTCTTTGCGCAGAGCGACGAGGTGTTTGGCGTCGACGGTCTCGGCGATGCCGGAGATGCCAAGCTGAGGATCTTTGGAGCCGCGCAGCTCGGCTTTGAAGGCGGCGCGCGCCCCCGGAATGGTGTAGCCCTCGTCGTAGAGCAGGGTTTTGATGCGGAGAGCCATTTCTACGTCGCGGCGGCGATAGAGGCGCTGGCCGGTGCCGCCTTTATTGGGTTTGAGCTGCGGAAATTCGCTTTCCCAGAAGCGCAGGACGTAGGCGGGGACGGCACAGAGTCTTGCGACCTCGCCGATGCGGAAGTAGAGCTTGTCCGGGATCTCGCGGTTGGGCGTGGAGGCGTGGCCGCCGCCGGTGCGCTTGCGGGATCCCTGCTCCGTTGCCATGCAGAAAGTATAGTCACGGGGCGCATGGCGTCATGCGAAATCTTTGGAACGGAATGGCGGGCTCCGGCGTATGGTGTGGAGGATGAGGCGTGTCCGTGCGCAAGTACACGGGTACGCCGGTCTTCGTTCCTCGTTCGTCATTCGTCATTCGTCATTTGGGTGGAGGAGTATGGCATGGGCGTGTTGAAAAGGGCCGCGCCGGCGCGGAGGGCGACGGTCATCACGGCATGCATGGCGGCGTTTGCAATGCTGAGCGGATGCCGCGTGGACAAGCATGAAGAGGGCGGCAGCGAGAACGTCAAGATCGCGACCCCGTTTGGCGGGATGTCGGTGAAGACGAACGATGACGTGGTGCAGCAGAATGTAGGGCTGAGCGTGTATCCGGGCGCAACGCTGGTGAAGAAGGACCACACCGACAAGGACGGGCACGACCACGACAGCGGCGCGGCGGACATCCATCTGGACTTTGGCAGATTTCACCTTGGAGTGAAGGCCTTGAGCTACACCACGCAGGACGCGCCCGAGAAAGTGCAGGCGTTCTACAGGAAGGATCTGTCTCGTTATGGCGCGGTCATTCTGTGCGCGGGACATCATGCGGTAGGGGTACCGACCGAGACCCAGGACGGGCTGACCTGCTCAGACGACAAGCACACGCATGTGCAGGGGGTTGAAGAGGACTCGGATCTGCAGTTGAAGGCGGGGTCCAGACTGCATCAGCACATTGTCGGCATCGATCCGATGGGATCAGGAACCAAAATAGGGTTGGTGGCGCTGGATCTCCCGGGCAACCTCGGTCTGGACGACGACGAGAAGCAGTAGTCCGCGCTGCGCGTGTCTAGAATGGAAGGATGCAACGCTTTTGCCATCGCTGCCATGCTGATTTGCCCGAGGGCGGCGGCGATGGAGAGCGGGCGCTGTTTTGTCCGGAGTGCGGCGCGCCGCAGCTGACACTGCCAGACTGGATGCGAACGGAGAGCGCTCCGGCAGCGGGAGTGCGCACGACCGGTGCAATCCCTCCGCCGCGGCCGCAGATGTTGGACTGGGCGGCGGCGTTGAGCTGTGCGTTGCCGGTGGCGCTGGTAAGCGGATTGCTGGCGGTGGTGTCGTGGGCGGTCCCGGCGGCGACGCTGCTGAACACGCTTTGCGTGCTGGGGGGCGCGGGAGTTACGCTGGCGCTCTACCACGCGCGACGGCCGGCGGCGCGGATCGACGGGCGCGTGGGGTTGCGGGTGGGATTGCTGACGGGGCTGTTGATCGTGGCGGCGTCGGGCATCGGGATGTCGGCTACGGGTACGCTTGAACGCTTTGCGGTGCATGGGCTGGGGAGCTTCGACGCCGCCATCTCGGAGCAGCTGGCGGTGTCGCGGACGCAGCTGGCGGATCAGCTGCACGCGCAGGCGCAGCCGCCGGCGGTGGAGCAGCATGTGCTGGGCTGGGTCGATGCGCCGGAGGTGCGGGCCGGCTTTGTGCTGGCGTCTTTGATGCTGACGGCCGGGCTGATCTTGATTTTTTCAAGCGTGGGTGGCGCGTTCGCGGGTCTGCTGCAGACGCGGCGTCGCGGGCTGCACCGGCTGGATTGAGCGGATGGGCCGCGGGCGGAGTGAGCAGGTACTGGCTGCTATGATCCTCTTCTGAAAGGCTGAGCCATATGGAAAGTGCAGGGATGGAAAGTGCAGGGATGGAAGATGCAGGGACGACGGAAAGGCCGAGGCTGCGACTGAAGGGCCGGCTGATGTCAGCGTCGGAGATCGAACGGACGCTGGTGCGGCTGGCGCACGAGGTGGTCGAGAAGAACGGCGGGGCGGAGAATCTGGGGCTGGTCGGGATCAAGCGGCGCGGAGTGCCGATCGCGGAGCGGCTGGCGTCGATGATCGGCAAGATCGAAAAGCGTCCGGTCGACACAGGCGTGCTGGACATCTCGTTTTATCGCGACGATCTGTCGACCGCCGGAGCGCGACCGACGGTCAACCAGGGCGCCATCGGCTTCGACGTGAACGGACGCGACATCATCCTGACGGACGATGTGCTGTACACGGGACGGACGATTCGCGCGGCGCTGGATGCGCTGTTCGACCATGGACGGCCGAAGAGCGTGCAGTTGCTGGTGCTGATCGACCGCGGACACCGCGAGTTGCCGATCCAGGCGACCTTTACCGGCAGGAATGTTCCGACGTCCTCGCGCGAGATTATCGAGGTAAAGCTGCGCGAGGTGGATGGCGACGAGCAGGTGCTGCTGGTGGAGCTGCACGACGACACAGCCGTCCAGGCGGCGGAGTAGCGGTGGCGGTTGCGGGTTCGCTGATCACGGTAGACGGTCTCAAGGTGGAGGAGGTCGCGAGCATTCTGCAGCTGACCTCGCGGCTGGAGGCGATGGCGGCGGGCGAAAAGTGCCATGTGCTCTCGGGACGGCGGGTGGCACTGCTGTTTTATGAGTCGAGTACGCGGACGCGAACCAGCTTCGAGCTGGCGGCGAAGTCGCTGGGTGCGACGACTACGCTGGTGTCGGATAAGAGCAGCTCGATTGAAAAGGGCGAGAGCCTGAAGGATACGGGGCTGACGCTGAAGGCGCTGGGCGCGGAGTGCATCATTTTGCGGCATCCGGCGAGCGGGGCGCCGTTCCTGCTGGAGCGGGCCAGCGGGCTGCCGGTGCTGAATGCCGGGGACGGGATGCATGAGCATCCGTCGCAGGCGCTGCTGGACCTGCGGACGATCGTCTCGCGGTCAGGGTTGCAGCAACGGACGGCCGGCGCGGAGCTGCTGCGCGGGGTGACGGTGGCGATTACGGGCGATATACGCCACAGCCGCGTGGCGCGGTCAAATGCGATGCTTCTGCCGCGGCTGGGAGCGAAGGTGCTGCTGTGCGGTCCGCCGGAGCTGCTGCCGGACGAGGCACTGGGTCTGGGCGCGGGCGTGGAGATCGTGCGCGATTTTGAACAGGCTCTGGCGCGGGCGCAGGTGGTGATGATGCTGCGTATCCAGCGGGAGCGGCTGGCGGGGCTGGAGATCGATCTGGCCGGGTATATCGACGCGTATCAGCTGACGTCGGAGCGTCTGGCGCGGCTGGCGCCGGAGGCGGTGGTGATGCATCCGGGGCCGATGATTCGCGGGCTTGAGATTGAGGGCGAGGTGGCGGACTGTGCGCAGTCGGCGATCGAGGAGCAGGTTTCGCATGGAATTGCCGTGCGGACGGCGCTGCTGGTGCGCGCTTTGCGGGGATCTCTGGATTTGTAACTGATTTTGTTTGCTGATCGGGAGAGTGTAACGCGATGAGTAGCGTTTTGATCTCGGGTGGGCGGCTGGTCGACCCTGCGCAGCGGGTGGACGGGTTGCGCGATGTGCTTCTGCGCGACGGGCTGGTCGCTGCGGTGGATGCTCCGGGGGCTTTTGCGGGGGTTGAGATCGCGGAGACGATTGATGCTGCGGGGTGCGTGGTGGCACCGGGTCTGATTGATGTTCATGTGCATCTGCGGGAGCCCGGGCAGACGTACAAGGAGACGAGTGCGACGGGTACGGCTGCGGCTGCGGCGGGTGGGTTCACGTCCGTAGTGGCGATGCCGAATACGCTTCCCGTGAATGATTCGGTCGAGACGCTGCGCTGGATGCTTGCGCCGGAACGTGGCGCTGCGGTGCGGGTCTTCGCCATGCCGGCCGCGACGCATGGCAGCCGGGGTGAGCTGCTGACGGACTTCGGCAGGCTGGCCGCGGCGGGAGCGCTGGGGTTTACCGATGACGGCAAGCCGATTCTGGACGCGGCGACGATGCGCGAGGCGCTGCGGCGGGCGGCGGCTTTCGGGCTGCCGGTGAGTCAGCATGCGGAGGATCCGCGGCTCTCGCACGGGGCGATCATGAATGCGGGGCCGGTGGCGTTTCGGCTGGGTCTGCGCGGGTATCCGGCGCATGCGGAGACGTCGATCGTCGAGCGGGATATCGGGCTGGTACGCGAACTCGCGGCAGAGGGGGTGCGGGCGCATCTGCATGTGCAGCACATCTCCGCGGCGGCGAGCGTGGAGGCGCTGCGGGCGGCGAAGGCTGAAGGGCTGCACGTGACGGCGGAGGCGACGCCGCACCATTTCACGCTGACGGATGAGGCGGTTGCGGCGGGTGGTGTGCATGGGGAGATCGAGTTCGACACGAATGCGAAGATGAACCCGCCGCTGCGCGCGGAGGCCGACCGGCTGGCGGTGATCGCCGGTTTGCTGGACGGGACGATCGACTGCATCGCGACCGATCATGCGCCGCATGCGCGGCATGAGAAGGAGGTCGAGTTTGAGCGTGCGCCAAACGGGATTACCGGGCTGGAGACTTCGCTGGGACTGGCCTTGCGAGTGCTCCGCTGCGAACACGGCATGACGCTTGCGACGCTGGTGGAGCGGATGAGCGCGGGACCGGCGCGGGTAGTTGGATTGAAGCAGGCAGGATCACTGGGCGTGGGCGCGTGGGGCGATGTGACGGTCTTCGATCCGGACGCGGAGTGGGTATTTTGCGCGGCGGAGTCGCGGTCGCGGTCGAGGAACACGCCGTTCGACGGGGCGCGGATCACCGGGCGGGTGAAGGCTACGATTGTCGGCGGTAAGGTCGTGTATCGAGGTTAGCAATGTATCTGGCGCTGCTGCGCGGGATCAATGTCGGGGGTAAGGCTTCGCTTCCGATGAAGGAGCTGGCCGCGATCTTTGCGGACGCGGGGGCGGCCGACGTCGCGACCTATATCCAGAGTGGGAATGTGGTCTTTGCGGCGGAAGATGCCGAAGGTTTAGTCGAGCGGGTGACGGCGGAGATCAAGCGGGTCTATGGCTATCCCGGGCGGATCGTGCTGCGGAGCGGAGACGAGCTGCGCGAGGCGTATGCGGCGAATCCGTTTGCGCGGGCGGGCGCTCCGGAGGACTCGCTGCATGTGTACTTTCTCGCCGCTCGGCCGGCAGCGGCGGCGGTGAAGCAACTCGATCCGGCGCGGTCGCCGGGCGACTCGTTTGCGGTGGTGGGGCGTGAGGTGTTTCTGCGTCTGCCGCGGGGGATGGCGCGGACGAAACTGACCAATGCGTACTTCGACGGGAAGCTTGCGACCGTCAGCACGGCGAGGAACTGGCGGACGGTCGCGAAGCTGGTGGCGATGGTGGATGCGTCGAGTAAGGACAAGGCGTAACACGGATCAAAGACGATGAACGACGATCAGGACGATAGAAATCTCTCTTGTTCCTGATGGTGTTTGATTCGCGAGCTTAGCTTGCGTCCGGCTGCATGATGGCGAGTTCCTGGCCGGAGGGATCGGTGAAGTGGAAGCGGCGGCCGCCGGGGTAGGCGAAGGTGGGGACGGTGACGGTGCCGCCGGCTTCTGTGATCTTGCGTTCCATGGCTTCGAGGTCGTCGGTCTGGAGAATGACGAGCGGGGCCCTGGTGGGGTGGTCTTCTGGGCCTCCTCCGTTGAGGCCACCGTCGAGGCCGGCCTCGGCTGCGGCGAAGGCGGCGTAGGTCGGGCCCCAGTCCTCGAAGCTCCAGCCGAAGAGCTGGCCGTAGAAGTTTTTGCTGCGAGTGACGTTGGTGGAGGGAAGTTCGAGGTAGGCGATCTTGAGTGCGGGCATGGGTTCTCCTTGCGATGAAAACTGTCGCTGGACAACCCCCGTCCCGGTCGCCGCGAGTCTGGTGTGCGGACCGAGGTAGAGGCCGGCGGATCCGGCCTCGCGAGGCACGGGAACAGAGTACGGGCGCGAGTTGCGGAAGCTCAAGCGAAATGTGACCAGTACGTGTTAGCTAAGGTATGCTAGCAGTCAAGGTGGTGGGACATGATGACCGCGACGATGTTTGAGGCGAAGACCAATCTTTCGGAGTTGGTGAGGCGGGCGCAGGCCGGCGAAGAGGTGGTGATTACGATTGGCCGGGAGAAGAAGCCGGTGGTTCGGCTTATCCCCGTGAAGCCCGTCCCGGTGCCTCGGCGACTTGGATTTCTGGAGCATCTCGGAATCGATATTCCAGACAGCTTCTGGGATCCTCTTCCCGAAGACGAACTTCGGTTGTGGGAGGGTGAGGAGTGAGAGTGCTGCTCGATACGAACGCCCTTTTGTGGGCGGCGGTTTCGACTGTCAGGCTGTCCGAGGCCGCTGCAGCGGTCATCGCCGAGCCAGCGAATGATGTGCTGGTCTCAGCGGCGTCAGCCTGGGAGATCGCGACCAAGGTTCGTCTAGGGAAACTTCCGGAAGCCGAGAAGCTCGAAGCGGGTTTTGTGGCGTTGTGTCTCGCTGCGGGGTACGTCCTGCTGCCGATTGAGGTGGAGACGGCGCTCCGTTCCGGCCGCATGCCCGGTGCGCATCGCGATCCCTTTGATCGCATGATCGCGGCGCAGGCTCTTCATCTGGATATTCCGGTGGTCAGCCCGGATGCCGAATTGGATGGCTTCGGCGTGCGGCGGATCTGGTAGCCGAAAACCCGGGCGGTCTGTCCGAAACGGCTGATTTCCACTGGGAGCTTGCCTGCGGTTGGCTGGATGGGGTGGGCGTGGACGTACTCGCGGGCGCCGCGGCGGGGTTCGCCGGGGCTGTGGCGGTAGAGGAGGTCTTGTCTGCGCGGGCAGGAGCACTGCAGCCTCCACCGGCGATGGCGAGATGGGAGACGGGTCGATCGAAAGAGACATGGCAGACACTCCAGCCGACTCAGGGGTTATCGGCGGAGAAGTGCCTTCCTTGAGTGGAGAGGCAGAGGCAAGTTCGCCCTGACGCACCGGGCGGGCGTCACTTCGTGGGGTATTGCACGCTTCGCGTGGTTAGAGGATCTGCATGCGTTTGGCTACAGAAGTGAAGACTTCCAGCGCCTGGTCCAGCTGCGGGCGGGTGTGCTCACTGGTCATGATGGTGCGGACACGGGCTTTGCCCTCGGGGACGGTGGGGAAGGCGATGCCGGTGGCCATGACGCCGTTTGAGAAGAGCTCGCGGGAGAAGTCCATGGTGCGGCGGCCGTCGCAGATGAGGATAGGGATGATCGGCGTTTCGCTTGCGGGTGTAGAACGTCCGCCGATGTCGAAGCCCGCGTGCTCGAGCTGCTGCTTGAAGTAGCGGGTGTTATCCCACAGGCGCTCGATGCGTTCGGGCTCGTTTTCGAGGATGTCGAAGGCGGCGATGCAGGTGGCGGCGACCGAGGGCGGGTGCGAGGTGGAGAAGAGAAAGGGGCGGGCGCGGTGGTAGAGGAAGTCGATGAGGTCGCGGGAGCCGCAGACATAGCCGCCGAGGGCACCGACGGCTTTCGAGAGGGTGCCGACCTGGATGTCGACTTTGCCGTGAGCCAGAGTGCCCTGCTGCACGAAGTGGTCGACGGAGCCGCGTCCGTTGCGTCCGAGGACTCCGGAGGCGTGGGCGTCGTCGACCATCATGATGGCACCGTACTTTTCGGCGAGCGCGGCGAGCTGGTCGACGGGGCCAATGTCACCGTCCATGGAGAAGACGCCGTCGGTGATGATGAGCTTGCGGCCGGGCTCGCTGGCGACCTCCTGGAGGAGCTCTTCGCAGTGGGCGACATCTTTGTGGCGGAAGACCTTGATTTTGGCTTTGGACAGGCGTGCGCCGTCGATGATGCTGGCGTGGTTGAGCTCGTCCGAGAGGATGAAATCTTCTTTGCCAAGGATGGAAGAGACGGTGCCGGCATTGGCGGTGAAGCCGGACTGGAAGACGACGCAGGCTTCGACGTTCTTGAAGCGGGCGATCTTCTCTTCCAGTTCCATGTGGATGCGCATGGTGCCGGCGATGGTGCGGACGGCTCCGGAGCCTACGCCGTGGTCGCGGACGGCCTGGATGGCGGCTTCCGCGAGCTTCGGGTGATTGCAGAGGCCGAGATAGTTGTTGCTGGCGAGGTTAATCACCTGCCTGCCGTCGTAGGTGCAGACCGGGCCCTGGGTGTCTTCGAGCTCGCGCAGCTTGAAGTAGGTGCCGCGCGCCTTGAGGTCGTCGAGCACCGCGGTGAGGTGGGCGAGCTGGGGGCGCGGGGCTGCTTGCGTAGCGGCTGCTTCGGGGGTGGCGATGGCGGTCGACATAGCGAAATTCTAGTCTTTCCCGCGCGGAGTGGGGCAAGGGGACGACCGAGCGGCATCCCACGCTATGGACCTGCAGGCCCGCGGCCGGCGTCGCACGAGGAGATTACGCGGATGAGGATGAACACGAAGCAGGGATTGCGGGCGCTGGCGCTGGTGGGGTTGCTGGGGATGGCGGGCTGCAGGAGCGCGCCGGAGAAGGCGCACCTGAGCAAGGGGAACCAGGCGACTCTCGACCATGCGAAGGGGCTGGCGGCCCTGACCGGGCTGCCGCAGCGGGTGATGTGGCGGGAGAAGGACGGCACGACCGTAACAACGGTGGTACAGCCGCCGGCTCCGGGCGAGGCCACCGAGCAGATGACAGTGACGCGCTCGAAGCCAGTAGACGGGCCGGTTCCGGGTGCGATGGCACCGGGACAGGTCCGCTGAGTCGGCTATTGTTTGAGTGCGTCGGCGTAGAGTACGAGCATGCCGCGCGTCAGGTCGGACATGGTATCGATGTCCGCCATGAGCTGCCGAACCGCGACGATGGCATTCTCCGTGTCGGAACGGGAGAGATTGAGGGACGTTTGTTCCCGTCCTCCAAAGGTGGCGAGCAGGGCGAAGTGGTCGAAGGCCTTTGCCACTGCATCTTCGAAGAGCTGCTGGAGCTGATACGCGGCCGAGAAGCGCTGCACCTCCTCGTACGGCATGAAGCTGACGGCTCCGGTGACGGTGGCGGTCTGCCAGCCGGCACTCCCCAGCGGTTCGGTGTTGAAATCCATGCCAAGGACGCTGGCATCGTCTTTCTTCCCGTCGCGGAGGTCTTCGTAGAACACGAGCATCTTGCGCAGACCGTCGCGTTCGCGGTCGGTTTGCTTCTGGATGGCGAGCAGCGCCTGGCGGTTCTGGGTGAGTTCCTCGCGGAGGGTGGCCTCGGCCTCGCGCCGCTCGCTGCGATGGTGCAGGGCTTCCACGCCGGCTTCAAGAGCAAGCGCGATCAGCAGGCCGATGGTGATGGTGAGCAGGTGGACGAGGAAGTCGCGCGTACCGTGAATGGCGTGTTCCGGCGGGTGAACGTCGAGCATGCTTCAGGGTCTCCGGTCTGGACAGAGTAGCAGCCGGCATTCAGCATCGGGCGGACAGATGCGCGGCTGCGAGGGCGACAGCCTGCTGCTGGATGGCCGGGCTGTCACCCGGGCCTTCGAGGATGTGGGTCTCGTGGAGTTCGGCTTCGCGGCGGAACCAGGTGGTCTGGCGCTTGGCGTAGTTGCGGTGACCTTGCCGGGCGCGGGCGATGGCTTCGGATTCGGTGAGTTCGCCGCGGAGGACGGCGGCGGCTTCGGCGTAGCCGAGTGAGGTGAAGGGGCGGCAGTCGGGGCCGAAGCGGACGATGAGCTGGCGCGTCTCGTCGATGAGGCCCTGGGCGAACATGGCGGAGGCGCGCTGGTCGATGCGGGCGTAGAGCTCGACGCGGGGCGGGTTGAGCCAGAGGCGGAGGACGCGATAGCCGGTGAGGGCGTCGCGGCCCTGCTGCCATTGTTCGCTGATGGGGCGGCGGGCGGCGAGCGAGACCTCGATGGCGCGGATGGCTTTGGGCACGTCGTTGGGGTGGATGGCTTGAGCGGCTCTGGCGTCGAGACGGGCGAGGGTGCGGTGCAGGTGGTGTGGGCCGCGAGTCTCGGCGCGGCGGCGGAGGAGGGTGCGGAGGGCAGCATCGACGGGCGGCGCGGGGAAGAGACCGTCGAGCAGGGCGCGTGCGTAGAGGCCGGTGCCCCCGGCGAGGATGGGCAGGGGTTCCGGAGAGCGGGTGGCGAGATCGGCGAGTATGGCGCGGGCGTGGCGGGCGTAGTCGCCGGCGGTGCAGGGTTCGGTAGGGTCGTAGAGGTCGAGGAGATGGTGGGGGATGCGGGCGCGCTCCGCGGGCGAGGGCTTGGCGGAGCCGAGGTCCATGCCGCGGTAAACGGCGACGGAGTCGCAGGAGAGAATCTCGCCGTGGAAGCGTGCGGCGAGGGTGAGCGCGAGGGAGGATTTGCCGGAGGCGGTTGCGCCGAAGAGGGCGATGAGCGGGCGCATGGGGGTCAGGGAACAGGGTATCGCGCCGAGCGGGCATGAAGCGGGCGGGTGCGAGGGGGCGTCCCGGAGTACGGTAAGTTGGTAGACGGGCTCGCACGCAGCGCGGGTCGTTGCCGCGAAAGGTGTGGATGGGGATAATTGTCACTGGAGGGCTTCTGCTGGGGTTGGTGGCGGCGGCTGGCGCGCAGGGTCCAGGCAAGACGCCTGTGTACCTGGATCGCGGTGCGCCGGTGGAGGTGCGAATCGACGATCTGCTGCGGAAGATGACGGTCGCGGAGAAGATCGACGCGTTCTCGACCGACCCGACGGTGCCTCGGCTGGGCGTGGTGGGGACGGGGCATGTGGAGGGTTTGCATGGGCTGGCCCTGGGCGGGCCTGGACACTGGGAGGGACACAACGGCCAGACGGTGATTCCGACGACGACGTTCCCGCAGGCGCGGGGGCTGGGGCAGACCTGGGACCCGAAGCTGATCGAGCAGGTGGCGGGCGTGGAGGCGTACGAGACGCGGTACGCGTTCGGCAAATATCACCGCGGCGGGCTGGTGGTGCGCGCGCCGAATGCGGATCTAAGCCGCGATCCGCGGTGGGGGCGCAGCGAGGAGTCGTACGGGGAAGATCCGCTGCTGGTGGGGACGCTGGCGACGGCGTTTACGCGCGGGCTGCAGGGCACGGGGAAGTACTGGGAGACGGCATCGCTGCTGAAGCATTTTCTGGCGAACTCGAATGAGGACGGGCGCGGCTCGTCGTCGTCGAACTTCGATCAGCGGCTGTTTTACGAGTACTACTCGGTACCGTTTCGGATGGCGATCGAAGACGGACACGCGAACGCGTTCATGGCGTCCTATAACGCGTGGAACGGCACGCCGATGATGCTGAATCCGGCGCTGCGCGCGATCACCCAGACGAAGTGGGGCGAAGACGGGATCATCTGCACCGACGGCGGCGCACTGACCAATCTGGTGAAGGAGTACCACCGCTTTCCGGATATGACGACGGCAGCGGCGGCGGCCATCCATGCAGGCATCAATCAGTTTCTCGACAACTACCAGCCGGGGCTGACGGATGCGGTGGCGAAGGGTCTTGTCACCGAAAGCGAGATGGACCGCAATCTGCGCGGGGTGTTTCGCGTGATGATCAAGCTGGGCATGCTGGATGGCAATCAGAACGTGCCGTACGCGCGGATCGGCTTTGACGAGCAGACGCCCGACCCGTGGTGGGACGATGCACCGAAGGCGCTGGTGCGCAAGGCGACGGATGAGTCGATTGTGCTGTTGAAGAATCAGCCGGCCAACGGCGGACAGCCTCTGCTTCCGTTGAAGGCGGGCGCGGTGAAGTCGATTGCGGTGATCGGGCCGCTGGCGGACAGGGTGGCGATCGATTGGTACTCGGGGACGCCGCCATATACGGTGACGCCGTATGAGGGGATCAAGGCGATGGCGGGTGCGGGTGCGACGGTGAGGTATCTCGACGGCTCCGACTTGAACGCGGCCGCGGCGCTGGCGAAGGCTTCGGATGTGGCGGTGGTCATCATCGGCAACCATCCGACGTGCGATGCCGGTTGGATGAAGTGTCCGACGCCGAGCGATGGAAAAGAGGCGATCGACCGCAAGAGCATGACGCTCGAGCAGGAGGAGATCGCGAAGGCGGTGTACGCGGCGAATCCGCGCACGGTGGTGGTGCTGCAGACGAGCTTTCCGTACACGACGAACTGGACCCAGGAGCATGTGCCCGCGATCCTCGAAATGACCCACAACTCCGAGGAGCAGGGGAACGGGCTGGCGGATGTGCTGTTCGGTGCTTATAACCCGGCGGGTCGGCTGACGCAGACGTGGGTGAAGGAGATGGCCGAACTGCCGGCGATGATGGACTACAACCTCCGCGACGGCCGGACGTATATGTACGCGAAGCAGAAGCCGCTGTACGCGTTTGGATACGGGTTGAGCTACACGACGTTCGCGTACTCCCACCTGAAGGTGAGCGAGGCGAAGTTGAAGGCGGGCGCGACGCTGGACGTGAGTGTGGACGTGAAGAACACCGGTGCGCGCGACGGCGATGAGGTGGTGCAGCTGTACGTTACGCATAAGACCGGTAGCGTCGAGTGGCCGCGTGAGGCGCTGAAGGGTTTCGCGCGGGTGAACGTCGCCGCGGGTTCAACGACAACCGTGAAAATTTTGCTGGCGGAGAAGGATTTGCGGTACTGGGATGAGAAGACGCAGAGCTGGGCGATGGATGCGGGGACGATCGAGGTAAAGGTGGGCGGGTCTTCGGATCAGCTTCCGGTTGCGGCGACGTTTGCATTGGTCAAGTAACAGCATTGAGGTGCTGGATGTCTGATTTCCTGTCGAAGGTCTTTACTTCCGCAGCAGTGGCCGCGCTCGTCGCGGTGTGTCTGGGAGCGTGCGCGGTTGCGGATGCGCAGGGCTTGAACCTGGGACGGAACGACGCGACGGTGACGGTGACGCCGTATGCGCCGAATGTGGTGCGGGTCACGCTGAGTCTCGAGAAGACGGCAGCGACCGGTGCGCCGGGACCGGGCTTTGTGGCGCAACCGGCGGAGGCGGGCTGGACGCGGGCGACGGATGCGAGTGGCGATCAGTTGCGCTCGTCGCGGATGGTGGTGACGGTGGCGCCTCAGGGTAAGCCGGGACCTATGGCGGAGACGGCGAAGTTTTTCAGCGGCTCGGCGCCGTACGTGGGGTTGTCGATCAAGACCCCGGAGGGACAGATGCTGCTCGACATGCAGGGCTGGGAGATGTCGGTGCCGAACTATAAGGACGGCGACCATGACGTGCTGTACGACCGCCGGCCGACGGACGATCCGTACTTCCGCGTCGGCGCGAACTTCCGGGCGCAGAAGGACGAGCACTGGTACGGGCTGGGGCAGAACCAGGAAGGCTTTCTCGACCGCAAAGGACATGTGCTGCGCTGCGCGCACAACTACGACGCTCCGAGTGGACAGACGGTGTGCGTGCCATTTCTGGTGACGAATAAGGGATATGGCATTGTTTGGGATAACCCGTCGAAGACGACGGTGTCGTTCGACTTCAACAACACGGTGCACTGGCAGTCGCAGGTGGGGCAGCGGGTGTCGTTCTTCGTGATCGCAGGCAAGACCTACGACGAGATTTATGAAGGGTATCGGCTGCTGACGGGTACGGTGCCGATGCTGCCGAAGTCGGCGTACGGGTATATCCAGTGCAAGCAGCGGTACTCGTCGCAGGCGGAGTTGATGGGCGTAGCGAAGGGGTATCGCGACCGGCATCTGCCAATCGACGACCTGGTGATCGACTGGTTTACGTATACGAAGATGGGGCAGATGGATATGGACCCGGCGAAGTGGCCGGATCCAACGGAGATGAATCGAGAACTGCACGCGATGAACTATCACGTGATGATCAGCGTGTGGCCGCGTTTTGTTCCGGAGGATCGCTACTACGCGACGTTGCTGAAGAACGGGTGGTTCGAGCATCTGGCGGACGGCACGCCAACCAATGGGCTGCCGTACGACAAGGCGGGGTCGGACATTGACTCGACCAACCCGGATGCGCGGAAGTGGTACTGGGGCGTGGTGAACGAGAACTATGTGACGAAAGGGTTCGACGCGTTCTGGGCGGACGAGACGGAGCCGGATATTCCGCCGAACGGAAGCTACTTCCACATCGGGCCGGGGACGGAGTACTTCAATGTCTATCCGCTGTTCCACACTGAGGCTTTTTACGACGGGATGCGCAAGGATATGCACGAGCGGGCGTTGATTCTGGCGCGCGACTCGTATCTCGGGGCGCAGCGGAACGGGACGATCTTCTGGTCTTCGGACATTTCGGGCAACTGGGACACGTTGAAACGGTCGGTCCCAACGGGCATCAACTTTGTGGCGTCGGGGATGCCGTACTGGAGCACGGATATCGGGGGCTGGCAGGCTCTGCCGTATCAACACACGCCGGATCGGCCGGTGCTGATCGATCCTTCGGACGCGCGGGCGGAGGTCAATCACTACGACGACTATCCGGAGCTGTATGTGCGGTGGTTCGAGTATGGGGCGTTTCAGCCGAACTTCCGCACGCATGGCACGCGGCCGGAGAACGAGGTCTGGTCGTACGGCAAACAGGCGGAGCCGATTCTGGAGAAGTACTTGCGTCTGCGGTATCAGTTGATGCCGTATCTCTATTCGCTCGGGTGGTTCTCGCATGAGACGGGCGCGCCATTTATGCGCGGGTTGTTCATGGATTTCGGGAACGACCCGAAGGTGGCGGATATCGGCGACGAGTATATGTTCGGGCCAGCGCTGCTGGTGGCACCGGTGGTCGAGCAGGGGATGACGACGCGGGCGGTGTATCTGCCGGCAGGAACGGACTGGTACAACTTCTGGACGGACGAACGCGTGCACGGCGGGCAGACGATCACGGTGCAGGCGCCGATCGATACCATGCCGCTGTTCGTGAAGGCAGGGTCGATTCTGCCGATGGGGACGCCGGTCGAGAGCACGAACGAGGTGCAGAAGATCGCGAAGCTGAAGGTGTATGCGGGCGCGGATGGAGAGTTCAACCTGTATACCGACGACGGCACGACGTACGCGTATGAGCAGGGCAAGTTCTCGGTTTCGCAGCTGCACTGGTCGGATGCGACGGGGAAGCTGACGCATACGGGCGCGGCGGTTCCGTTTGCGACGAGCGAGACGGATGCTGTGCAGGTTGTGGGGCGGTAGGGCGTTGACTGTTCTCAGTTGGTTTGGTGGCTAACGGGCAACGGTCAACCGACAACGGGTAACGCTCTTGCTACGGCCGCCACCAGCCGGGATGGAAGATGGCGTGGCGGTCGGCTCGGTAGAGGATCCAGACCAGGAGAAGGGCGGCGAGTACCAGGAGACCGCGGAGCTGGCTGCGGCGTTCCCGGGCGCGGGCTGCAATGTGTTCGGCCGGGCTCTGGTCGGCGCTCGTGCGGGCTCGACGCATAGGTGCGCTAGAAGTCGTTCTTGGGCGCGTCGTGGGCGATGATGAAGTGCACGCGCAGATCGAGGTTGGGTCCGGTGAAATTCGCGGGCAGGGGCGGGAAGGAGCCGACCCCGGTGACGGAACCCCACGCGGCGCGGTTGATGGCATCGTCATGCGAGCTGTCGTCGAGGTGCATGTAGCTGAGCGAACCATCCTTCTCGATGCGGAACCGGATGAGGGTGGTGCCTTCCTTGTTGAGCGGCGGGCGGGTCTCTTCGGGGATCAGCGGCACCCACGATTCATAGAGCATGCGCAGGAGATGCTTGATGTAGGGGCCGAAGTCGACGCCGAGGGTGTCGGAGAGGATCTCGACGCCGGCCGGTCCGTTGTGCGAGACGCCGGAGCCGTAGTTGCCTCCTCCGCCGCGGGCGACCGAGTTGGCGAGATTGCGGGTGCTCTGTCCGGGAGGAGCTCCGCCTGCGTTGAAGTTGGGGTGGGCGGTGTTGGAGGGAGCCGGTGCATCGGGGATGGAGGCGAGCTGATTGTTCTGCGGCTGGGGGCGCGGGCGCGGCTGCGGCGCGGGCGGCTGCTGGGCCTGTTGCGGCTGCTGCTGTGGTTGCGGACGCGCGGCCTGCGGCTGCGGCTGCGGTTTCGGGGCGTCGGGCAGGGGCTGGCCGGGTGGGTTCGGACGAGCTTTCGGCGGCTCGGGTTTCGGCACCGGATGCGGGGTCTGCGCGACGCGGTCCTGGTCGCTCATGGTGCGGGTCTTGGGGGGCGGCTTGCGGACGAGGTCTTTTGGCAGGTCGAGATATTTCATTTCATTGGGATTGACCTGCGCGACCTCGTTGGGACGGTTGGCGATGCGTCCCTGATGGAAGAGGAAGCGGGGGCCGTAGAAGGCGAACCATGCGAGCGCGAGGCAGATGATGACGGAGATGTAGATGGACTCGCGGAAGCGGGCCTTGGCAATCTCGTCGTCGATGGCATCGAGGGTATCGATGAGGTGGAGCAGCTCATGCTCTTCGAGCTCGCCGAAGCGGCGGGAGACGACGCGAACCGGCGGCTTCGGAGCGCTGGGCGGAGCCGGGTTGGGTGGAGTCTCGAGCGTGGGCATGAGGGGACGTCGGTCTGCTTACGGTCTGACGCGCGACGCACAACTAAAGTTTGCGGCAGCCTGACTTCTCTCATTCTATTGGATCAGGCACTTTTGTCCGATCAGCTGCGCAAAGGGATGCCGCTGGCGGGGAATTCTTACCGGTCTGCTCCGACGGCTCCGGGCGGGCGATTAGGATGGAGCGATATGGATGGGTTTGCGGCCGGGATGAGCGCAGTGGTGTTGACGGTCAGCGATCGTTGCGCGCAGGGCGTGCAGGAAGATCTCTCGGGGCCGGCGGTGCAGCGCTTGCTGGAGGCCGCGGGGCTTCCGATTGCGACCGCGGCGGTGCTGCCGGACGAGATCGGCGAGATCGCGCATGCGTTGCGGCACTATGGGGCGGCACTCGAAGAGACTGGCGGCTCCGGTTTGATTGTGACTACGGGCGGCACCGGGCTGGCGCCGCGGGATGTGACGCCGGAGGCGACGCGGATGGTGTGCGACCGGTTCGTGGATGGCCTGAGCGAGCGGATGCGGGCGGTGGGTCTGAATGAGACGCCGATGGCTCCGCTGAGCCGCGGGGTGTGCGGCTGCGTGGGGCGGACGCTGGTGGTGAATCTGCCGGGCAGCCCGGCGGGTGCGGAGACCTCGTTGAAGGCGATTCTCGGGTTGCTGCCGCATGCGCTGCGTCTGCTGGCGGGCGCGCCGGTGGAGCATGCGGACGAACGCGGGGGCGTGCGCTCGTGAGGGGGGTGCCGGGCTCGGTGACCTTTCAGGCTGTCCTGCTGGACGTACTGCTGGGGATTCCGTGGAGGAAGATCGGCGCGTGGTTCGTCAAGGCGAAGATCTGGATTGTGCTGTTGTTGAAGCCGCTTGGAATCTGGGGGCTTCTGCTGCTGTCGATGGTGGATTCGGCGGCGATTCCGCTTCCGTTTATGGACCCGCTGATCGTCAGCTATGGAGTGAACAACCATGCGAAGTGCGTGCTGTTCTGCCTGGCGGCGGCCGTTGGCTCGGCGATCGGGAGCATGCTGCCGTACTATCTCGGACGCGCGGGCGGTGAGCTGTTTCTGCTGAAGCGGATCAATCGCGAGCGGTATGAAAAGCTGCGCGACCGCTTCGAAAAGCAGGAGTTTCTGGCGATCATGCTGCCGGCGATGATGCCTCCGCCCATGCCGGTGAAGCTGTTCGAACTGGCGGCGGGCGTCTTTGAGATGCGGCCGCTGATGTACTTTCTGGCGATCACGGCCGGTAAGTTTCTGAGGTTTGCGATCGAGTCGGTGCTGGTGATTGTGTACGGGCCGGCGATCCTGTCGTCGGGACTGCGCTTGATTCACCAGCACGCGGGCGTGTCCCTGGGGATTGTGGGCTTTGTGGTGGTGTGGCTGGGAGTGTGGGTGGCGCGGAAGGTGTTCGATCGGAAGAAGGGTGTGCGGCTGCCGGTGGAAGAAGAAGTGGTGGTTGGGCCGGGAGATGCCTTGTAAGGACAGAACAGGCAACTGCGGACGCGAATAAGACGGATCAAGATGGATCAAGATGGATCAAGACAAGCGATGCAGATTGGGTTTTCTGTCGTTGCTCATGAAGACTCGGCTGAAGCGTGGCTTCTGTCCGAAGGCGAGGACGAAGCCGATTTCCATGTGGGATGAGCGCAGGGAGTGCAGGAGCTTGGCTTCAAAGAGCCTGGTGATTGCGTCGGCGGACTTGGGTTCGAGGACTACCGTGTTCTCGACGACGAGGTCGGCGTAGAAGATGCTCACTCAAAATCCGCGATAGATGACTGGGATTTGAACTTCTTCTTCGGCCTGCAATCCGGCCTGCCTGAGTGCGATAAGAAGGGATCGGCTACATACAGCTCCAGAAATCCAAACCCGAGATCATTGGCCACGCGATAGAAGCAGGCAAGAACCTTGTCCGTCAGTTCAGCATGTTCTCCCTTGAATTCTTCCGCCATCTTCTTTTCGGCTCCTTTCGTGTCTATCCGTTCTTCTCCGTCCTGTCCGTGTCCGTCGTTGTCAGTTCTGTTTCTTTCCATCGAAGGTCGTTTCGACGATGCGCTGACCTTCGGGGGCCTGCATGTCGAGGAGGACGCTTCCGCTGAGGGGGGCGTGGGTCTGGTCGCGGAGCAGGAAGGTGGTGTAGAGGAAACGGGCGTCGGCGAAGGTGACGAGGGTCAGGGGATGGTGGGGGTCTGTTGCGTCGGGGGTTTCGGCGAGGACGGGATACATCGACCAGTCGAGATAAATGCGGCCGAGCGGGCTGCGCTTGGCGGCCAGCAGGGCGAGCGAGGCGGGCGGCTTGTAGAGGGTGTCGGACGGGTGGGACGGGTCGGTTTCGCCGGTGCGGGTGTGCAGGGTGGAGAGGTGCAGGGCGTCGCCGGTGTCGGTGACGGCGGACCACAGGAAGGGGTCGCCGGGGTGGGGGCTGGCGAAGACGCTGAGGGCGTCGGGGGTGTTCTGGCGGGCAAGGACGAGAGCTTTGGCGTGCTCGTCGAAGCGGAAGACGTAAAGAGCTGCTATGAGAAGAAGCGCGGTCCAGGACCAGCCGGGGCTGCGGAAGTCGGGTTTGCGGGCGCCGACCTCCGCGTTGATGAGGCCGAAGAGCGCGGGCAGGACCAGCGCGAGGACGAGGATGAGGAAGAGAACGGGCTCGAAGATGAAGACGAAGGAGCCGGCGTACCAGCGCGGGTTGAAGGGAAAGAATGGGCGGATACCGTAGTTGTTGGTCCAGTCCAGCAGGATGTGGCTGAGGAGCGCGAGCAGGGTACCGGCGTAGAGCAGGAGCCAGTTGGCGGGGGCCTTCTGAGTCTTCTTGAGCGGGTTGGTGTTGGAACGGTTTGCGCTGAGGCGATGGATGAGGAAAAACGCTCCGGTGATGAGCGCGGCTTCGAAGGGGATGGCGACGAAGGTGTGGGTGATGCCGCGGTGGTGCTCGAAGCTGGTGAGCGGGCCGCCGAGGCTGGAGAGGGTGTCGACGTCGGGGAACTCGGCCGCGATGAGCATGGCGAGCGTGGCGTACGCGGCGCGGCGGTGGAAGCCGGTGCGGGCGAGCACGGCTCCGGTGAGCATGTGGGTGACGGGTTCCATAAAGGCAGGGTATAGGGAACAGGGAGCAGGGAGTAGCAGACAAGTACGGTGAGGCGGCTCCTATACTTCTTCCATGGCGAAGGAGCTTTCGGCTGAGCAGGAGATGGAGCGGCTGCGCGAGGAGCTGCGGCATCATGAGCATCTGTACTACGTGCTGGACGCGCCGGAGCTGACGGACACGCAGTACGACGAGCGGATGAACCGGCTGAAGGCGCTGGAGCGCGAGCACCCGGAGCTGGTGACGGCGGACTCGCCGACGCAGCGTGTGGGGGGCAAGCCGGCGGACGGGTTCGGCAAGGTGGCGCACTCGCGGCCGATGCTGTCGCTGGATAATGCCTACAACCTGGAGGAGCTGCGGGCGTGGGAGGCACGGGTGCGCGCCGGGCTGGCCGCGTCGGAGGAGATTCGGTATACGTGCGAGCTGAAGCTGGATGGGCTTTCGCTGGCGCTGCATTATCGCGAGGCGAAAGACGGCGGCGCGGAGCTGGAACGCGGGTTGACGCGCGGGGACGGGACGACGGGCGAGGATGTGACCTCGAATGTGCGGACGATTCGTTCGATTCCGCTGACGGTGGCCGCGGCGAAGCTGAAGAAGGCCGGGCTGCCGCCGAGCTTCGAGGTGCGGGGCGAGTGTGTGATGCCGCAGGCGGCCTTTATGAAGATGAATGAGGAGCGCGAGGCTGCGGGGCAGCAGCCGGCCGCGAATCCACGCAATGCGGCGGCGGGGACGATTCGGACCTTGGAACCGAACATCGTGGCGCAGCGGCGGCTGGACTTCTATGCGTATGGGCTCTACAACGCGCAGGGAGCGGAGGTGCTGCTTCCGTTACAGTCGGCGACGCTGGATGCGCTTTCGTCGGTGGGTTTTCGGGTGAATGGGCATCGGGTGACGGCTGGCTCGATCGACGAGGTCTGGGCGTTTATCGAGAAGAGCGAGCCGCTGCGGGATGCGCTGGGGTACGAGATCGACGGGATTGTGGTGAAGGTGGATGCGGCCGCGCAGCAGCGGCGGCTGGGGTTTACGGGGAAGGCTCCGCGCTGGGCGATTGCGTATAAGTTTCCGGCACGGGCGGCTGTTACGCGGCTTAATGATGTCTTGTTTCAGGTCGGGCGCACGGGCAAGGTGACGCCGGTGGCGGCGCTGGAGCCGGTGCTGATCGGCGGGACGACGGTAAAGCGCGCGACACTGCACAACCCCGATGAGGTGGCGCGGCTGGGAGTGAAGATCGGGGATACGGTTTCGGTCGAGCGCGGGGGCGACGTGATCCCGAAGATCACGGCAGTGGTTTCGGCTGCGGCGGATGCGCGAGAGATCGCCTTTCCCACGCTTTGCCCGGTGTGTGGCGCGGAGTTGCGGAAGGAAGAGGGTGAGGTCGATCTGCGGTGCGTGAACGCGAGCTGCCCGGCACGTCTGCGGGGCGAGCTCACGCACTTCGGCTCGCGCGGGGTGATGAACATCGAGGGTCTCGGAGAGGCGATGGTGGCGCAGCTTCTGGGGCAGACGCTCGAGGAAGAAACGGAAGAGGATGGCGCGCCGGAGGCGGTGCGGGAGCCGCTGGTGCGGTCGCTGGCGGATGTGTATGGGTTGACGCTGGAGCAGCTGGTGGCGCTGGAGCGGGTGGGCAAGAAGTCGGCGCAGGCGCTGCTGGATGAGATCGAGAAGTCGAAAAAGGCAGGCTTGGCGCGGGTGCTGCTGGGGTTGGGGATTCGCTTTGTGGGGGAGCGTACGGCGGGGCTGCTGGCGGCGCACTTCGGGTCAGTGTGGGAGATTGCGAAGGCGTCGCTGGAAGAGCTGACCGAGGTGAACGAGGTGGGGCCGAAGGTGGCGGAGGCGGTGCGGGAGTTCTTTGCGGAGGAGAAGAATCTGGAGCTGGTGCGGCGGCTGGAGGCTGCCGGCGTGGCGATGACGGCGGAGAAGCGGGTGCGCACGACGACGCTTGAGGGCAGGACGTTTGTGCTGACGGGGACGCTGCCGACGCTTACGCGCGAGGACGCCAAAGAGAAGATCGAGGCCGCGGGCGGGCGGGTTTCGGGGGCGGTCTCGAAGAAGACGAGCTTTGTGGTGGTGGGCGACGAGGCGGGGTCGAAGCTCGAAAAGGCGACGCAGCTTGGAGTTGCCGTGCTGGATGAGGCGGGTCTGCTGGCGCTGCTTGCGGGCGAAGCGTCTCTTGGCGAGGTGCCGTTGCAAGAGGCTCAGTCGGCAGAGCTTACTTCATTGTAGATGGCGTCCCAAAGGGCGAGGCGGGCTTCGAGGGCTTGTTCGGCAGCCTGGGCGGCTTCGTTCCAGCAGGTGGGGTCGTCGCCGCAGATGTCGGCGACCATGCGCAGCGAGAGCGGGCCGTGTTCGTCGCCGTCGACTTCGATGTGGCGTTCGAGATACCAGATGAAGGTGGAGAAGGCGCCTTCGTTACGCTGGTTGAGATCCTGGACAAGCGCACGGAACATGTCGGGGATGACGTCTTCGCGGCCGAAGGTGAAGGCGGCGGCGAGGGCGTGGAGCTTGCCGCTCTCGATGAGCTCGAAGGTGTTGCGGAGGAAGGTGCGCGCGCCTTCGGGGAGGTCGGCCTGGGCGATGGTCTCGAGGACGGGTGTGCCGGGCAGTTTGGCGACCAGGGTCTGGATGGCGGTGTCTTGGGCACCGGCCTCGTGCATGGCGCGAAGGTAGAGCTCGAAGTGGCTGATGGGCTCGCCTTGGAACTCGTCGGATTCTTCGCCAAGGACGATTTCGTTAATGAAGCGACGGGAGGCGGGCAGGGCGGTGGGGATCCACGGCGACGATACGCACGTCAGGCGCGCCTGCAGGGACTTGAGCAGCGACATAAAATCCCAGACGGCGAAGACGTGAGTTTGCATGAAGCGGCGAAGGTCGGCTTCGGTGTGCAGGCTGGCGTAGAGGGGGTGCGCGGCGAGGCGGGCGCGCAGGGGCGCGATGCGGGCTTCAATGTCGGTGACTGAATGTGTGGCGGCAGATTCGGCGGTCAGGACGGGGCTCATCGGGTCTCCTCTTGCAGTATCTGGGATGACCGGCGAGGGTGTCGCGCTTCGGGACTGGTTTGTCCGGGTGAAAAGCGGGCGTTGATAAGATGGAGGGCATGACCGCAACCGCTGCAGCCGCGCTTTCGCCTGAGATTGTGAGCAAGTATCAGCCTGTGATCGGGCTGGAAGTGCACGTGCAGCTGATGACCGAGTCGAAGGCGTTCTGCGGGTGCGTGAACAAGTATGGCGGGGAGCCGAATACGCATGTCTGCCCGGTCTGTCTGGGGCTGCCGGGCGCGCTGCCGGTGCTGAACCGCAAGGCAGTGGAGTTCGCGGTGCTGGCGGCGAAGGCGATCCAATGCGAGATACGCGAGCGCAGTGTCTTCGCGCGGAAGAACTACTTCTACCCGGATAATCCGAAGGGTTACCAGATCTCGCAGTTCGATAAGCCGATCGCGGAGCATGGGTGGCTGGAGGTGCCGGAGGGCGACGGAAGCAGCGGAGCGATGAAGCGCATCGGCATCACGCGGCTGCATATGGAAGAGGATGCGGGGAAGAGCCTGCATGACGGGTTTGCGGATTCGGTTTCGCGGACGTATATCGACCTGAACCGCTGCGGAACGCCGCTGCTGGAGATCGTTTCGGAGCCGGATCTGCGCACACCGGACGAGGTCTTCGAGTACCTGACGCGGTTGAAAGAGATTCTGCTTTATACGGGTGTAAGCGATTGCAACATGGAAGAGGGTTCGCTGCGCTGCGACGCGAATGTGAGCGTCATGCTCAAGGGTGCCACCGAGTTCGGGACGAAGGCCGAGGTGAAGAACGTCAACTCATTCCGGTATATCCGCTCGGCGGTCCAGTACGAGATTGAGCGGCAGATTGGCGTGATTGAGGACGGCGGGCGCGTGGTGCAGGAGTCGCGGCTGTGGAACTCGGGTGAGGGCCGGACGTACTCGATGCGGTCGAAGGAGCAGGCGCACGACTATCGATACTTTCCCGAGCCGGATCTGCCGGCGCTGATCGTCGGGGCGGCGTGGCAGGCGGAGATACTGAAGGACTTGCCAGAGTTGCCGGAGGCGCGGCGCGCACGGATGATTGCGGAGTACGGGATCTCGGACCAGGACGCGGCGACGTTTACGGCGACGCGCGCGTTTGCGGAGCAGTTCGAGGCGGCGGCGAAGCAGGCGAAGTCGCCGCGGCGTGTGGCGAGTCTGCTGACGAGTGAGATCACAATGCGTCTGCGCGCGGCGGAGATGGAGATGCAGGATTCACCGATCACGCTGGACGGCCTGGTGCTGGCGGCCGATCTGGTGGAGTCGGGCGAGATCTCGAGCAAGATGCTGAAGGGCATGCTGGACACAGCGTTCGCCAACCGCGAAGACTTTGCGGTGGTATACGAGCGCGAGAAGCCGCAGCAGATCTCGGATACGGGCGCGATTGAGCGGATGATCGACGAGGTGATTGCGGCGAACCCGAAGCAGGTGGAACAGTTCCGCGGAGGCAAGCGGACGGTGGCGGCTTTCTTCGTGGGGCAGGTGATGAAGGCGAGTAAGGGCCAGGCGAACCCGGCGGTGTTGAATGAGCTGGTGATCCGGAAGCTGGACCAGAACACGGCCTGAACACGGATAAGACGTATGGAAGACGATGAGGAACTAGAACCAGGAGATTGATAAGAACGAGAAGAGCAGAACAGAAGTCTGACAAGACCGGAGCTCCGTTGGTTTGCTTCATCGGCTGGTCCTGTTTTTCATCCGTCTGAACCGCGTTGCGCCTCTTTTGTTCTAATGCGGTATGCGGGTTGGGGTGTTGGCGCTTGCGGGAGTGATACTGATGGGTGCTCCGGCTGCGGGGCCGATGCCGCCGAATACGGTTTCACTGTCGCAGATGATGCAGGCGCTTTCGGCGCAGCCGGGCTTCACCGAGGCGTTTCTGGCTGAGGTGGAAGGCGGAGGACGCAAGGCGGGCGCGGCGCGGTTGACGCCGGAGCTGGTGCACACCTTGCGCGAGATCATCCTTGGCAAGCAGTGGGAGAAGCTGGACCGGTTTCCCGGCTGGACGATGGGGGAGATCAACCCGACGGTGCGGGTGGCAGGGCATGTTGCCGGCAAGGATGCGAAGGTCGACGACATGGCGACGGCGGGCGGCGCGCCGGTGGCCGTGGGTTCGGAGGCGGCGCGCAAGACGATTGCGGCCTATCTCGATCTGGGGCAGTACACGCTGAGCGATCGCGGGCCGGTGAAGCTGGAGGCACCGGCAAGCGGTGAGGGATTTGTCGAGAGTGAGTACGTGAAGTCTCTGGGTGCGGGCGTGGTGCGCGGCGACGGGCCGAATCCGCAGCTTGCGCCGCTGCATGCGGAGAGCGCACGGCTGGCGTACGTGCTGAACCGGCTGAGTCTGAACGGGCTGGATGCGGCCGCGAAGGGCGATACTCGGTCGAGCGGCGAGCCGGCCACGGTGCAGGCGTTTGCGGCGGAGTTTGAAAGCAGAGCGATTCATTCGCCGGAGGAGCTGATCGCCGCGCTGCAGGCGACGGGACATGCGGTCACGGTGACGGACTCGCGGTTCTTCGCGAACTTCGGGCATCTGCACTGGAACGGGCAGGATGTGCTGATGCCGTTCTGGGTGAATACGCTGACAGAGGTGCCGCATCTGCGGCGTCCACTGCTGGTGCCGGTGTCGCATGCGGAGTATGAGTGGCAGGTGCGCGGGCCGAAGGTGAATGCGGCGGTGTCGTTCTACTTCGGGATCGACGGTAAGGCGGAGTTCCGGACGATGGATCAGCTGGATCAGGTGTGGGTCATGCGGCGCAATGCACATACCTATGCCGGTGCGGATGCGGTGGAAGTGACGCGGCTTGCGGGGGGGATCGTGCGGGCTTATACGCATCTGCACGAGGCGCATCCGGCGATTCCGTTCGGTGGCTATTACGGGTTCGGCGTCTGCCAGGATGTGGTGGCGGCGATCGAACAGAAGATGACGGGGAAGACGACGCTGTTTCCGAATACGGCGGAGGACAGCTTCTTTACCGACCCGCGCGATGCGGAGGTGAATGCGCTGATCCGTGCGCTGCCGAAGGATCGCGGAGGCAAGCCGCCGGGGCTTGAGCGGGTCTTCGGCTCGCTGCCGGTGGGCAGTACGGACGCAGAGCTGCGGACGTTGACGGTGCCGGGACTGGCGGACGATCTGATTGCAGTGCATACGGCGTGGCAGGCCGGCACGGTTGAAGAGGTGGGCGTGCACCGGCGGATACGGAACCTGCTGTACGGCGCGGGTACGCTGCTGGCGGGGGGGCTGGTGTGGGCGCTGATGGAGCGCAGGAGGCGAAGAAATCACTGACGCGACGGCATGCCGGGCAATGCTGGAGGTGGCGCTTGAAGAAGCGCGCAAGGGGCTGGCCGACGGCGGGATTCCGATCGGTGCAGCGCTGTTCGCTGCGGATGGAAGGCTGCTGGGTTCCGGACATAACCGGCGCGTGCAGGACGGCGATCCTTCAATGCATGGCGAAACGGATGCGTTTCGCAGGGCGGGCCGGCAGCGCAGCTATCGCCACGTGACCATGGTGACGACGCTGGCGCCATGCTGGTACTGCTCGGGATTGATTCGGCAGTTCGGCATGCGGCGGCTGATCGTGGGCGAGAGCCGTACGTTCGCGGGTGGACTGGAGTGGCTGCGGTCGATCGGCGTGGAGGTGATCGACCTCGACTCGCCGATTTGCAAGGCGCTGATGGATGGGTATATCGCGACTCATCCAGAGGTCTGGAACGAAGATATCGGGGTGGAGTAGAGGCTCTGCGGATTACGCGGGCTGCGTGCGACCGATGGCGAGCGTCTGCCAGAGAAGGCCGAGCAGAAGATAGCCGAGATAGAGATACGGCATCCAGTTGTAAGGGGCTTCGGGCACGGGATAGAGGGTACCCGCGAGCGCAAGAAGGATGGCAACGATGGCCGCGATCGAGAGCGCAAGCGTGCCCGGGCCGAGGGTTTGCATGCGCATGAGGTAGACCGGCAAGGCGAGCGCGGCGAGGCCGTACGTTGTGAGAAAGCCGTAGACCGCGAGCGACCCGAGCCGGCCGTAGATGTCGAGACCGGAGACGCCGCGGGACGCGAGGACTGCGACAGGCAGCAGAGTGGCGAGGCCGGTGGCGAGAATGGCGGTGTGCGGCGTGGCGTTGATGGCATGGGTGCGCCCCAGCCGGTTGTGCGCGATGCCGTTCTGGGCCATGCGCAGCAGAATGCGGGCGGCGGCAGTGATGCAGGCGAGGGTGCAGGCGAACATGCTGACCAGCGCGCCGAGATCGACAAGAGGGCCGAAGAGCGGCGCGCCCGCGTAGGCGGCGAGCACGTGAAAGGGCGCGGTGGCGGTACCCAGATCGGCGTGCGCGGCGGCCATGCCCTGCGTCTCGATATACGCGCAGAGGACGAAAAAGAGGCCGGCGCAGAAGGCGCTCAGCGTCACCGCGCGGGGGATGGTACGCAGCGGGTTGCGAGCCTCTGAACCGAGAGCCGTTGCGGCTTCGAATCCGACGAAGGAGAAGATCGCGAGTACGACTCCAAGGCGTACGCCGGAGGCGGTGACATGCTGCAGGCTGAGCTGCGCGTGGTCCAGATGCAGGCCGTTGCGGCGCACCAGCAGCGCGAGCACGACGACAATGCTGAGCACCGAGACGGCTTCGATCCAGAGCATCAGGCGCGCGGAGATCTGCACGTCGCGGTACGCGATGAGCGTGGACACGAGCACGCACACGCAGGCGAGCAGCACGACCGGCGCCGTGTGGCCGGTGAAGCTCTGCAGCAGGACGTTGGCGTAGTTGAGGAACCCGCCCGCAACTGAAGCGCCGGTGGCGATGTACGCGAGCAGCAACGCCCAGCCGGCCAGGCCACTCGCCCAGAGTGGGAGCGAGGAGGTCGCGAAGGTGTAGAGTGAACCCGCGCAGGAGGTGTGCCGCGCGAAGCGGGCGATGGTGAAGGCGATCAGCAGGACCGCGGCCATGGCGCAGAGATACGCGAGCCATGTGCCGTTTCCGGCGAGCGCGAATACCAGTGGGATCGTCATGGCGGGCGTGGCGGTGGGGGCTATGGTGGAGATGGACTGGGCAAGTGTTTCGGTGGGCGAGAGGATGCCGGCGCGGAGGCCTGTGGTCGGGCGCTGTGCCGCGAATGCGCCGGTCGCCGCAATGGCTTCTTGAGACACGGGTTCAACGCCGGCGGGCTCCACCCTTGCGCTTCCTTCCTAGGGGCATGGTCTCGTGAGCATAGACGATGTGGTGACACGGCTGGCGGAATAAAGCTTGCCAACGAAATCGAGCGCAACGTTTATGGTGCAGTGTCGGTCTCAGACTATGGTGAAGTCGGAGGCAGGACCAGATGGCAACGAGGAAGAGCAGCGGCCGCAAGTATTCGCCGGCAGAGTCGAAGTCGGTCGAGCGCGAGATGCACGCGTTCAAGGAAGGCAAGCTGAAGAGCGGGAGCGGCCAGAAGGTGACAAACCCGAAGCAGGCAATCGCGATCGGACTGAGCGAGGCGCGCGCCGAAGGCAAGAAGGTTCCGCCGCCGCCGGCGAAGTCGGCTTCGGCGAAGAAGGTGGGTACAAAGAGCGCCGCGACTTCCGCCGCGACGACCGCGGGCAAGACGGCCGCTAAGAAAGCTTCCGCGAAGAAGACGACGGCTAAGAAGGCGTCGGCAAAGAAGGCGGTTGCGAAAAAGACGACGGCAAAGAAGTCTGGCCGCTGAGAGACTCATGCCGCGGAAGTTTGGCTGCGCTCGCTTTGGTGGTTTCCGTTTTCACTTCAGGCTTGCCTCGTATGGGCGAGCCTTACTTCTTGTCGGCAGAGGCTGAGCTTGCGGCGGGGGCGGCTGCTGACGCGGGTGGCGGAGCCGAGGCGGCGGGTGTCGAAGAAGAGTCGCTCGAAGCTGAACCTGCGGAAGCTCCGCTTTCGTTGCCCCTGCCATCCGTGCCGCCTGCGCTGGCGGCTTTGGGCTTGGAGGAGCTGTAAAGGTCGGCGTACCAGCCACCGCCTTTGAAGGAGATTGCGGGCGCGCTGATGACGCGTTCGAGATGGCCACCGCAGAAGGGGCAGTCGGTGATCTCGGGGTCGGAGAACTTCTGGATCTTCTCGGTGTGCTTTTCGCAGGCAGTGCATTTGTACTCGTAAAGCGGCATGATTTTTGTCTCTGATTTAGTTTAGCGAATCGGGAAAGCCGAATCGCGGAGACGGGGGCGACCCGTGCGGCGTAGAATCCGGTTCAGGCACCGATGCCGCACGTTCAGGAGAGATCGAAACGATGAAAAAGCCGTTGATGCAGAGTGACCGCCGCACCTTTCTGAAGACCGGTGGAGCCGTAGCCGCGGGGCTTCTGGCCCAGGCCGCCGCTCCGGCGCATGCCGAGAACAAGCCCCTGCCGGCGCTGCCCAACAATCCGCGCACGCAGGCGGCGATGCCCACGCGCAACCTCGGCAAGACCGGCTACAAGGTCGGCATTTTCTCGCTGGGGGGGCAGGCTGCAATCGAAAAGCCGAACAACTTTGACGTGACGGTGCCGCTGATCAACCGCGCCCTCGACCTTGGCGTCAACTACCTGGATACGTCGTCGATCTACGGCGGGCCGGACCGCTGGAGCGAGCAGTACGTCGGCAAGGTGATGGCGACGCGGCGCAACGAGGCGTTCCTCGCGACGAAGACCAAGGAGCGGACGCGCGACGGTTCGCTGCGGATGATTGAAAAATCACTGCAGCTGCTGAACACCGACCACGTCGACCTGTGGCAGCTGCACGACATCGGGCTGCCGGAGGATGTGAACGCGGTGTTTGCGAAGGGCGGTGCGATGGAGGCGCTGATCGAGATGCAGGAGCAGGGGGTGGTGCGGTATCTCGGGTTGACCGGCCACTATCGTCCGGACGCACTGATCGACACGATCAACCGGCACCCGTTTGATTGCCTTCTGATGAGCCTGAACGCGGCCGATCCGCACCTATACAGCTTCCAGGAGAAGCTGCTTCCACTGGCGGTGGAGAAGCAGATGGGGATCATCGGCATGAAGGTGCCGTCGCGCGGGCGTCTGCTTTCGAGCTGGACGCCGCCGTCGCTCGAGGCGCAGAAGCACTCGTGGGAGGGTTCGGCCATTGCAACGCGTCCGGGCGTCATGACCATGCAGCAGGCCATGCAGTACGCGCTCACGCATCCGGTGAGCACGGTGATCATTGGCTGCGACAATATCGCGCAGCTGGAGGAGAACGTGCACATCGCGCGCAACTTCACGCCGCTCTCGCATAACCAGATGGCGGAGCTGGACGCGGCGGCGAAGCCGGTGGCCGAGGCGGCACTGTTCTATCGCTTCACGGATCGCAGCAAGGGATGATCCCGACTGGGAGCTCCATACGAAGCGCCACGATTGATCGTGGCGCTTCTTATTTATGCCTCAAGCTCGATCAGGCGAACGTCCGCGATGGCTTCGACTCGCTTCAGAGCTTCGATTGCAGGGATGACGGCGCTTGCGTCACTCACGTCCACCTGAACGACAGCGAGGGCCTGACCTTGGGGGATGCGCTCGCTGCGGGTGTTTCTGCCGAGGGCGAAGTTGGCGATGTTGACGCCGTGCTCGCCGAAGATGGTGCCGATACGGCCGACGACGCCGGGGACGTCGTGGTTGCGGATGGCGACGAGGGTGCCCTGGAGGGGGGCTTCGATGTCGATGCCGTCCCAGGTGAGAAGGCGGGGGGAGTTGCCGTGGAGGACGGTCGCGGAGGCGCCCGAGGAGCCGGATTGGGCGTGCAGGGCGACTTGGAGGACGGAGCCGACGCCTCCGGGGACGAACTCGCGCTTGTCCTCCTGGACGCGGACTCCGCGCTCGTCCGCGACCGATGCCGCGTTGATGCGGTTGACCCCTTCGGTGTGTGCGAAGAGACCGGCGATGAGCGCGTTGCGGATGAGATCGGTCTTGGACTGGGCGAGGCGGCCGGTGTAGGTAATCTGGAGGGTTTCGAGGGAGCCGGGCACAGTCTGGGCGAGGAACTGGCCGAGGCGGCCGGCAGTCTCGATCCAGGGGGCGGCTTCAAGGTACTCCTCGTGCGAGAGCGAGGGGAAGTTGACGGCGTTCTGGACGACGCCGAGCTTGAGGTAGTCGCGGACCTGGCGGGCGAGCTGGATGCCGATGGCTTCCTGGGCCTCGTCGGTGGCGCCCGCGATATGCGGCGAAAGCAGGACGTTGGGCATGCCGAAGAAGACGGAGTTCTTGAGCGGCTCCTGGTGGAAGACGTCGAGGGCGGCTCCGGCGACCTTGCCGGACTTGAGACCTTCGGCGAGGGCTTCGTCGACGATGAGCTCGCCGCGGGCGCAGTTCACGATGCGGACGCCGGGCTTCATGATGGCGATGGAGTGGGCGTTGATCATGCCCTCGGTCTGTGTCGTTAAGCCGACGTGGAGGGTGAGGTAATCGGAGGAGTTGAAGACCTGGTCGAGCGAGGTGAGGATGACGTGATTCTCGCGAGCGATGACGGGCGACAGGAAAGGGTCGTAGGCGATGAGTTCCATGCCGAAGGCGGCGGCGCGGCGGGCGACCTCGAGGCCGATGCGGCCGAGGCCGACGATGCCGAGAGTTTTTCCGCGGAGCTCCTGCCCCTGGAGGGTCTTCTTGTCCCACAAGCCCTGGTGCATGCCGGCGTTGGCGCGGGGGATGGACCGTGCCATGGCGATCATGAGGCCGAGGGTGAGTTCGGCGACGGCGACGGCGTTGGCGCCGGGGGTGTTCATGACGACGATGCCGCGATGGGTGGCGGCGGCGGTGTCGATGTTGTCGACGCCGACGCCGGCGCGGCCGATGACGCGGAGTTTGGGGGCGTGCTCGAGGAGAGCGGCGTCGACCTGGACGGCGGAGCGGACGACGAGGGCGTCGGCGTCGGCTAATTCGTCGGGCAGGGACTTGATCTGGTCGGCGGTGATGCAGGTCCAGCCGGGTTCCTGCTGGAGCAGGTTGAGGGTTGCGGGGGAGACTTTTTCGGCGAGGACGATCTTCAAGCGTGGGCTCCGATGCGTGGGGTCTCCCCCGGGGGTACTTTGGGTCCTAAAGTCTTCGAACGAGGAGACTTATGTCTGGACTCGCGTGTACAACGACGCGGGTTTGGCTGGTCGCGTGCGTTTTGCGGCTGTGACTATTGTAGGCGGTTTGTCTGGGGGTAACGCGGATCCGCTAGTCGTCGCTGCCGGTGGCGGCGAGGAGCGGGGCTACGTGGGTGAAGTCTTCGAACTCGAGGAGGGTGCTGGCGGCGGGGTCGCTGACTTCGCGGAGGGTGCGGTTGATGGTGGTGGTCTTACTGTTGAGGTCGCGGAGGGTGTTCTGGACGGTGCCGACCTGCTTTTCGACTTTCTCGAGCAGGCCGCCGAACTTGCCGAACCCGGTTTTCGCGCGTTCGAGTACTTTCCAGACTTCGTCGCCCTTTTCCTGAAGGGCGAGCATGTGGAAGCCCATCTGGAAGCTGGTGAGGATGGCGGCGAGGGTAGAGGGACCGGCGATGGTGACCTGGCACCTGGACTGGATCTCGGCCTGGAGGGCGTCGCGGCGCATGACCTCGGCGTAGAGGCCCTCGGTAGGGAGGAACATGATGGCGTGGGGCGTGGTCTGCGGGGGGTGGATGTACTTGTCGCAGATGCGCTTGCCTTCGGTGCGGATGGCGGCTTCAAAGGCTTTGCCGGCCACCGCGAGCTGGTCGGGATCGTTGGCGGCGTAGGCGGATTCGAGGCGTTCCCAATCCTCGCGGGGGAACTTGGCGTCGATGGGAAGGAGCGTCTCGCCGGTATGGCCGGGGAAGCGGACGGCGAACTCGACGACCTCCTGCGAGCCGGGTTTGACGCGGGCGTTGCGCAGGAACTGCGCGGGCGCGAGCATCTGCTCGAGGAGCATGCCGAGCTGGACCTCGGCGAAGCCGCCGCGGGATTTGACGTTGGTGAAGATGCGGGAGAGGCCGTCGACGCCCTCGGAGAGCTTGGACATTTCGCCGAGGCCGGAGTGGACTTTGTTGAGCTGGTCGGTGACCTGGCCGAAGGACTCGGTGAGGCGGGTATGGAGGGTGGCGTTGAGCTTTTCGTCGACGGTGGCGCGCATCTCCTCGAGCTTGGCGGAGTTGTCGGTGTTGAGTTTGGAGAGGCCGGATTCGACGCTGGTGCGGAGGCGTTCCTGGTGGGAGACGCTGGCCTGGGCGAGTTCGTTGAGCTTCGTGTTGAGGGCGTTCTGCCGGTCGAGCTGGGCGCGGGCGGACTCGGAGCTGAAGAGGGTGAAGCGCTGGTCGAGTCGTTCGAGAGTCTGAGTGACGGCTGTACGGAGGGTTTCGGCGGAGTGCTTGTTGTCGGCGCGGAATTGGCTGAGACCTTCGGTGAGGGTCTGGCCGAGGCTCTGGACGGTGGCGAGGACCTCGCCGCGGAGGCCGGCGGCGGCTTCGTATTGCGCGGTGCGCGAGGATTGGGCCTCGTGGGCGAGGTCCTGGCGGAGTTGGGAGACTTCGCGGGCGAGGGTGCGCTCGAGCGCTTCGCCGCGGGCGTCGAGGCGGGTGAGCTGATCGGGGATGGCGGCGTGTCGCGGGTTCTCCGGGGCCTGCCTGCGCAGGAGGAGCGCGACGGCGAGGAGGACGAGGATGGCTTCGAGGGCGAGGATGGCCAGCAGCATGTTCGTTTTCTCTTCGCCACAGGATAGCAGGAGGGCGGGTGGGAAACGGGGGTGAAACCGGGGCGGGTGCCGAGGAAGGCAGGAGGTGTTCCCGCTGTGCGCGGGGCGGTCACTTCGTGACTTTCATACGCATCGCGTGGTCCTCCCGCTGGTCGGAGGGACAATGAGCGGCGAGTAACCAGGTGTAAAAGGTTGCGGCGGAGGATTGGGCGCGGAAGTGGGAAGATAGGCTGGGTGCTTTGGATCGTTGGCCTGATGCACAGAGAGGGAGTTTGCTTGGCTGACGAAATTGCGAAAGGCAAAAAGTCGGAGGAGACGCGCAGCCGGATCCTGGAGGCTGCGCTCTTGGTATTTCGCGAGCGCGGGTTCGAGAAGGCGACGATGCGGGAGATTGCGGCGGAGGCGGGCGTGGCCGTGGGGGCGGCGTACTACTACTTCGACTCAAAGGATGCGATTGTGCTGGCGTTCTATGAGCGGTCAGAGGCGCGGATGCACCGCGAGATCGAGGCGGCGCTGGACGTCATCCCTGGAGACGGCGTCAAGACGCTGGAGGCGCGGCTGAAGGCGATTATCGGGGCTAAGTTTTCGACGTTTGCGCCCAATCGGAAGCTGCTGGCGGCGCTGACGGCGCACACCGATCCGGAGCATCCGCTTTCTCCGTTTTCGAAGGAGACGGCGGCGATCCGGGATCAGGATGTGGGGAGCTTCGAGCGGGCGGTGCGGGAGTCCGGGGTCAAGCTGCCGAAGAGCGTGGCACCGTACCTGGGGCGGCTGCTTTGGATGTACCAGATGGGGCTGATTCTGTTCTGGGTGTACGACCGCAGTGCGGAGCAGGAGCGGACGCGGCTGCTGTACGAGAAGACGCTGACGATGCTGCTGGTGGTGCTGCAGTTGGCGGGGCTGCCGATCTTTCGTCCGCTGCACCGGATCGCAGGTGACTTGCTGGCGGTGGTCTATGGAGACGAGCCGGGGGCGCGGGGGGCGTAGAGAGTTCGCGCAGGCGGGTAATCCGGACGTAGCACCTTCGGGGGACGGAGCGGAGGTGTTTTCGCCTGTGGGCGCAGGATCAGGCGGCGTGGGCGAGGATCTCGCAGGGGTTGCCGGCGAGCTTTGCGCGGTTGGCGAGCTCCTGGATGTCTTCGGCGGTGAGCGCGGCCATGAAGACGCCGACGGCCGGAGTCTCTTCGGGGAACTCGATGCGGTGCATGCGGGCGGCGGCGAAGCTGCTGAAAACAATGGCCGGCACGGAGAGTTCGCGGAGCGGTTCGGGGCGATCGCAGAGGATCGCGACCTTGTAGATTCCGCCGTGCGCCGGAGTGGCGAAGAGGGCGAAGTTGTCGTTCCGGGGGCCTATGAGGTTGAGCATCGTTCGCGTTCTCCTGCCTGGACGGTCCGGGTCACCCCTGGTTCGGATGAGACGGATTCGGCCTGCACTGTACCGGTTGCAAGCGACGTGCCAAAGCGGGACGGCTGAGGTGTGAGGTCTCTAAGAAGGTTCGCCCTCAGGGTGGAGGTCAGGAGTGTTCATTCCATGTCTCAGAAGCGGACATGGGG